>CAMWSS010000001.1 GCA_947177035.1 uncultured Porphyromonadaceae bacterium
CTGCACGGCGCTTGACCGCCCCAGCGTTAACAAATATTGGGGAACGGGGTCTAAGCCAGATCACGGTGCAACACGAATACCGACGGAAAGGCATCGCATCCAGATTGCTGCAAGAGGCGATTGTGCATTTGAAAACAAATTTTATCAAAGTTTTGAACATCAGTTCCGACAACACGACTATGCCTGCATTTCTTCAAAGCAAGAACATCCGTCTGGCAAACAAACAGTTTGAAATGGCATTGCCATTATAATTGTTGGAATCTGAAATAATTTGATTCCTTTTGTGTACATAATAATTGATGCGTTATGATACAGTCATTTGAATTGAAGAATTTCGGGCCGATAGAGAGGCTGTCGGTCGATAGACTCGGAGCGGTCAAAGTCTGCTGGCCGGGGGCCGCGCGGCATTATGGCTTTTTGACAGAACTGAACGATTAAAGCGGCTGGGGCATTTAGATTTCAGCGACTGAAACATAAGCGCCCAATAACCGTTTTATAATATGACAACTAAACCCCCGTTCCCCGAAAACACAGGAGGCAGACACCAGTATGATGGTATCTGCCTCCCAGTTTTTTTATTTTGAGTTGCGGCTCACCGCATATGGTCAGCGGCGATCTTCGCGGGGACGGCGGGGCGAGCGTTCGCCACGGTCGCCACGGTCGTGACGGGGTCCGCGCTCTCCGTCTTCACGCTGACGGCGCGGTGCGCGCTCGCGCTCAACGTAACCTTCCGGTTTGGGCTGCAGCGCACGCATGCTCAGACGGTATTTGCCGGTCTTCTTGTCGATCTCGATGAGTTTGACAGTAACCTCGTCGCCTTCCTTGATGCCGGAAGCCTCCATGTCGGGCAGACGGTCCCATGAAATTTCAGAGATGTGGAGCAGGCCGTCGCGGTTGGGCATGAACTGCACGAACGCGCCGAAGTCCTGAATGGTCATCACCTTGCCGGTATAAACCTCTCCCTCCTCGGGCTGAGCGGTGATCGCCTTGATCATCGACAGGGCTTTGTCGATCGACGCCTTGTTGGCGGCGGCCACTTCGATATAGCCGACAGAGTCGATTTCGTCGATCGAAACAGTTGCTCCGCTCTCCTCCTGGATGCCCTGGATCACCTTTCCGCCCGGGCCGATCACAGCGCCGATCAGCTCCTTGGGAATGGTCATGGTGACGATGCGGGGCACGTGCGGACGATAGTCCTCACGCGGTGCGGGAATAGTCTCGTTGATGATATTGAGAATGTGAAGGCGTCCGTCGCGGGCCTGCATCAGTGCTTTCTCAAGAATTTCATAGCTCAGGCCGTCACACTTGATGTCCATCTGTGTGGCGGTGATGCCTTCGGTCGTTCCGGTCACCTTGAAGTCCATGTCGCCGAGATGATCCTCGTCGCCGAGAATATCTGACAGGACGGCCCATTTGCTGCCGTCGGAGATAAGACCCATCGCGATGCCGGCAACCGGCTTTTTCATCTGCACGCCGGCGTCAAGCAGAGCGAGAGTGCCTGCACACACGGTGGCCATCGACGACGAACCGTTGCTCTCGAGAATATCGCTGACAATGCGGGTCACATAGGGGAAATCATCGGGGAGCATGCTCTTCAGGGCTCGGTGGGCAAGGTTGCCGTGGCCGATCTCGCGGCGGCTTGTGCCGCGCGGAGCGCGTGCTTCGCCGGTCGAGAATGGGGGGAAGTTATAGTGCAGCAGGAAGCGTTCGCGGCTCTGGTCAAGCACTTCGTCCACAATCTTCTCATCGAGCTTAGTGCCCAGAGTCACTGTGGCCAGCGACTGGGTCTCGCCGCGGGTGAACACAGCTGATCCGTGAGGACCCGGCAGATAGTCCACTTCACACCAGATCGGACGGATCTCGGTGGTTTTGCGGCCGTCGAGACGCACACCTTCGTCGAGAACGCAGCGGCGCATGGCCTCTTTCTCCACGTCGTGATAATAGCGTTTCACCAGCGGAGCCTTCTCTTCACGCTCCTCTTCGGGCAGAGATTCGATATAATCTTCGCAGATCTTGTCAAACGACTCGGCGCGCCAGTGCTTGTCGGCACATCCCTGACGGGCGATGGCATAAGCCTTGTCATAGCACTTCTCGCGCACGTCATTGCGCAGATCCTCATCGTTGACTTCGTGGCAGTATTCACGCTTCACGACACCCAGAGCCTTGGCCAGCTCTTCCTGGGCCACACACTGTGCCTTGATGGCTTCATGAGCGGCTTTGAGGGCGTCGAGCAGAACCTGCTCGCTCACTTCCTTCATTTCACCTTCCACCATCATGATGTTGTCATAGGTGGCGCCGACCATAAGTTCAAGGTCGGCCTTGGCGAGCTGTTCGGCAGTGGGGTTGATGACGAATTCACCGTTGATGCGGGCCACACGCACTTCCGAGATCGGGCCTTGGAAGGGGATGTCGCTGACGGTGAGGGCGGCCGATGCGGCCAGGCCGGCAAGTGCGTCGGGAAGATCCACGCCGTCGGCCGAATACATTGTTACCTGCACGATTGTGTCGGCATGGTAATTATCGGGGAAGAGAGGACGGAGCACACGGTCGACCAGACGGGCTGTCAGGATTTCATAGTCGCTTGCGCGGCCCTCGCGTTTGAGGAATCCGCCGGGGAAACGACCGTTGCTGGAGAATTTCTCTTTATATTCCACGGTGAGGGGCATGAAATCGACTCCCTCGCCGGCTTCCTTGGCCGACACCACTGTGGCCAAGAGCATGGTGTTGCCCATGCGGAGTTCAACGGCTCCATCAGCCTGCTTGGCGAGTTTGCCTGTTTCGAGTGTGATCTCGCGGCCATCGGGCAGAGTGATGGTTTTTTTGATTGGGTTCAACATGTAGATGTTTGTTGTGTGATATGAAAATATATTCTTCCTAAAAATTACGCAAAGTTACTCTTTTTTAGCAACAAAACCAAATATTCAGCGCAAATCACTGGCTGTCAGCCCGGCAAATCTGATTTGCCTGACCGGTGAGGCTAAAAAACACGCGGGTTACCCTCTGAGAATCAGAATTCAGTAAACGCGAGCGGGAGGATGGAGCTGACCGACGGGAGGCGGTAGATGCGGTCGGCGCCACAAAGCAGCACCTTGACCGGAGCGCCGGCCAGCATTTCGTATTCAAGCAGGGCCTGGCGGCAGGCGCCGCAGGGTGCTACCGGGGTTTCCACAGGGTTGCCGTCAGTGCCGCGTGCCGCGATGGCGATGGCACGGAAACGGGCATCGGGATATTGAGCGTGGGCATAGAACGCGGCCGAGCGTTCGGCACACGTGCCCGACGGATAAGCCACGTTTTCCTGGTTGGCGCCGCAGACCGTGACGCCGTTGTCAAGGGCAATGGCGGCCCCGACATGAAAGTTGCTGTAAGGGCAATAGGAGCGGAAGGTCGACAGGCGCGCCTGCTCGACGAGCGAGGCTTCTTCGGGCGTCAGTTCTTCGGGCGAAAGCACCTCCACGGTGAGGTCAATGTTAAGTTTCTGCATGAATCTCGATATATTCGGTTGAGCGGGCGGTTACAGGAAAGTGCGCCGAAGCGCGCAGTCCGACGGCCCAGATTATTACGTCGTTGCGGGTGAGCACATGCTGCGACCGGCGTTGCGCGGCGGTGAGTCTGGCCGATGCAAACAGGTCGCTCAGCAACTTGCTCCCTTTCATTCCAAAGGGACGCATGCGGTCACCTTTGCGCCACGGCCGCAGCTCCCAGCGGGGCGATCCCTCCATGGCCGCCGAGTCAAGATAGAGCACTCCGGATTGCGGAGCGCCGAATTCAGCGATGGGCTTGACCGAGCCGCGCAGGCGCGGACGCCTGACGGAATCATCGTCGACCGGCGTCACCGTCAGCTGTCCGTAATCGATTTCGGCCCGGTGGGTCGGCGACAGAAACACGGCTCCCGACGATGCGGAGAGCATCGCTTCGGTCTGCGCGGAATTGAACCCCGCTGGCGCGAGTTGCTCATGGATCAGCGTGGCTGGCGCCGCGCTGCGTCTGATTTCGTCGAGCGAGAGATCGCGCGGCCTGAACTGATCGAACAGCGCTTCATAGCCGCGCAAGTGGGCGATCGATCGGGCTATTGCCGCCGGTGCGTCGGGAAAGTGGCGATACAGCACCGGCAGAACCTCGTTGCGCAGACGGTTGCGGGCAAAATCAGACTCCGCATTGGTTGAATCGGTGATATAATCCAGCCCCTGTTCCTGAAGATACTGGAGAATCTGACGGCGCGAAAAGCCGAGCAGCGGGCGTATCACCCGGCCTGATCTCGGCAACATTCCGCGCAGGCCATGCAGGCCGGCGCCACGCAGCAGATTCAGGAAGAAGGTCTCGATATTGTCGTCGCTGTGATGGGCCACGGCGATGAAGTCGGCATGATATTCGCGCCGCACTCGCTCAAAGAAGGCATAGCGCAGATCGCGACACGCCATTTCTGCCGATATGCCGCGGTCGGCCATCATGGCGCGGGTGTTGAACCTGACGCTCACGAACTCCGCGCCAAGGCGCCGGGCCACGTCGCGCGAGAATTCCAGATCGCGGTCGGCTTCGGCTCCACGCAGCCCGAAGTGGCAGTGCACGGCCACACACTCGCGGCCTAAGCTCCTCAGCAGCGACAGCAGAGCCACGGAATCGGCGCCGCCGCTCAGACCGACAATCAGTTTCCCGCCCGCGCCAGCCATATAAGCTTTACTTTTTGACGCCTTTCACGCCTTTGACGCCTCCGCCCATGGCGAAGATGTTCTGATCATAACTAACCGTCTTCTGTCCGGCCTCACGCTTACGCTTGAGCGCCAGCTTCACCAGAGTGTCCATCAGATCGGCGAATTTCAGCCCGGTGGCTTCCCACAGATAGAACGACAGCGAACCCGGAATGGTGTTGATCTCATTGACATAGATCTGGCCGTCGGCGCGATCGACTATCACGTCCACGCGGCTCACGCCATGACAGCCGAGCACTCTGAACGTCTCTCCGGCCAGGAACTGTATGCGCTTTGTCACATCGTCGGGCAGATCGGCCGGAATGCGCTTCTCGGAAGCCTGCATGCCCTTGGCGCCTTTTGATCCGCCCATATATTTGTCTTCATACGACAGAATCTCGCCGCTCTTGATAGGCTCTTCAAGCACCGACATGCGATAGTCGTCGGCATCGCCGAGCACCGAGCAATTGATCTCCTGAAGCTGTTCGACCATGTGTTCCACGATTATGCGGGTGGAATAACGCTCGGCGTCTTCAATGCGCTCGATCAGCTGACTGCGGTCGGCGGCACGGCCGATTCCCACCGAGCTGCCCAGATTGGCCGGCTTGACAATGACCGGATAGCCCAGCTCCTGCTCGATGCGCTCGATCAGGTCGTCACGGCGGCTAAACCATTGCTTGTCGGTGAACCACAGATAAGGCACCACAGGCACTCCCTCCGAGCGAAGAATCATCTTCATCGTGATTTTGTCCATGCCGTTGGCCGACGCCAGGGTGTCGCATCCGGCATAAGGGATGCCGATCGTTTCGAGCACGCCCTCGAATATGCCGTCTTCACCGTTCGATCCGTGAAGCACCGGAATAACCACGTCGAGAGTGGCCGCCGGCTTGGCCGATCCGAAAAACGGAGTCTTGACCGGATACAGATTGTAGTCGCCATAGACAGGGCGCATATACACCTCAGTGCAGCGGCTCAGCAGCGCCGGCACGTCGCGATAATTCTTAACTTCGGTCAGTTCGGGCGACGTGTAGAAGCGGCCCTGTTTTGTGATATAGACCGGAGTGACGTCATAGCGGTCGCGATCAATGGCGGCCATGGCCTGACAGGCCGAGATTACTGAGATTTCGTGTTCGGTGGAACGTCCGCCGAAAAACACTCCTATGTTGGTTTTCATTGAAAAAGTCCGGAATATTATTTAAAAGTGTCGGGAAGATCGTTTTCATAAAGCACCGTGTCGCCAGACTCAGCCATGGAAGCGAGCATGCGCTGCGCCTCGTTGAACGAGTCGGCGGTGAGCACTCTGATTTGCCGCTCCGCGTCGTCGCCGCCGATGCCGCTGAGTATTGCCTCACGGTTATATTCGCCGACGATTATCGCCACATCGGCCGATGCGGCGATCTTGCGACCGAATTCGGCATTAAGTTCAAACTGCTTGTCGCCCAGCTCGATCATGCCGGGAGTGATGACAATCCTCTTGCCGGGAGTCATGGCCGAAAGCACGTCGAGAGCCATGGACGAACCGTGGGGGTTGGAATTGAACGCATCGTCGATGATGGTCAGGCCGCCGGGCGTGCGCTTGATGCTCAGGCGGTGTTCCACCTGCTCGATGCGCTCCACGGCATGACGTATTTTTTCTGTCGGCACTCCGAGATGCAGAGCCACGGCGATCGCGCCGACAAGGTTGCTGACATTGCATTCGCCCACAAGGCGAGTGCGCAGATCCATGCGCGAACCATCGGCTCCACACAGAGTGAACTCGGTGCCCGACGGCGAATAGCGCAGGTTCTTGACCCAATAGCTCAGTTCCTGACGGAATTCGATGCCATAGCGGTCGGCTCTCACGTTTGTGACCTCACGCGAAGCCACATAGGGAAAGTCATCGTTGATCACCGCCAGACCGGTGGCCGGCAGGGCATCGATCAGCTCGAACTTTGTGCGCTGCACGTTCTCGATGCTCTTGAACGATTCGAGATGCTGCTCGCCGACGGCGGTGACCACGCCGACCTGCGGGTGCACAAGGTCACAGATCTCCTTGATGTCGCCGGGCTGCTTGGCCCCCATCTCAACAACAAACACCTCGTCAAATGGTTTCAGATGCTCACGCACGGTGCGCACCACTCCCATCGTGGTGTTGAAGCTGCCGGGAGTCATGCAGACGCTGAATTGCTCCGACAGGATGCGCGTCAGATAATGTTTTGTCGAAGTCTTGCCATAGCTGCCGGTGATGCCGACCACTTTCAGCTGCGGCATCGACTTCAGTATGCGGGCGGCATCGTCGACATAGCCGCGGTTGATCCGCTTCTCCACCGGCTTCAGCAGCCAGTTGGCCACCATGGCCAGATCTTCCGGCCAGGCACAGGCCTGCATCAGCAGCAGCGCCGTCACCAGCAGCGCCGACATGATCCGTCCGGGCCATGCATTGGTCACGACAAAGAGCGCCGTCACCAGCAGGGTGATCACACACATCACCGAAAAAATGCGCCACACGCGGCGAGTCCACACCAGCGGCTTCTTATACTTCTTTCGCGAAAGCGAAACGATGGTGATCAGCGACATCAGCGCGCCGCCGGCCAGGCCGGCCACGTCAGGCACGGCTCTGACACACCCGACCAAAAAAAACGCCATGAAGCCGAGCGTGGTGAACGAGGTGGTGTCGCCCGACTGCTTCAGGTAGCGCATATAGCGGTCATTGCGATAGGAATTCTGCTGAAGCATCATCAGCGCGCGGCTGAAACGGAGCACCATGGCCCACGCCAGAAGCGCCAGCGACACCACGGCGATGGAGAGTTCGATAATCGTAGGATTCATTTTGTCATGAATTTAGGAAACTGCGCAACACGGCCGCAAACTGCACCGGATTGTCAAGAAAACTATAGTGACCGCAACCGGGAAAGCTCACCAGCCCCGAACCGGGAATCAGCCGCTCCATCACTCTGGCGTCGGCCAGCGGAGTGGCAGTGTCGTTTTCGCCCCATATCAGCAGCGTCGGAGCCTTGATGGCGGGCATAACTCCGGTCAGATCTTCGTTGACCACGCGGCTCAGAATAGCCCTCATGCGGGGCGAGGCGGACGCATAGTCGCTCGAGCCTGCCTTGGCCCGCAGCGATTCGATCCGTTTCTCAGCTCTGGCCCGGCCAAGCAGCAGACGCATCAGCCGCTTCATCAGTTTGAAGCGATAGACCTTGAGCCAGTATCCGACCGACCGCCGTGGCTTCACTCCGGCGGCATCGACAAGGACCAGCTTGCCGACACGGCGGCGTGAGGCCATCAGAATGCCGACACGGCCGCCAAACGAATGGCCGAGCAAAACAGCATCGCCGCCTATGCCTTCGAGGTCGAGCAGCCGCTCCATGGCGTCGGTGTATTGCTCCACGCCCCAGACCTCCGGCGGCTCCTGCGAGTCGCCGAATCCGGGAAAGTCCACATTCAGCAGCGGGCGCCCCAGCTCCCTCACCGTCTTCTCGACCGAAGCCAGAGTGGAGCGGCGGCAGCCCCAGCCATGCATGAGCACAACCGGAGCTCCGCTTCCGTCCTCGACGGTGTAGGCGATTCTGACGCCGTCTATTTCAGCGGTTTTATCCATTCTTACATCTCAACGGGCATCTCCTCCTTGCTCTCGTCGGCCTTGATGTTGGGCTGTTCCAGTCCATAGTGGTGCTTGCCGTCGAGATATTTGAGATATATGCCGAAAATCAGAGCCAGGACGCCGAGCGAGGCAAACAGCAGCATCGGCACCGTGTAGTCATAGTCAAGCGGATTGTCGATTCCCTCATTGCAGTTCTTGAGCACTGCGCCGATGAGCATGGGAAACAGAGCCAGGCCGATGTTCTGAACCCAGAAAATCAGCGAATAGGCCGATCCGAGGAAACGCTTGTCCATGATCTTCGGAACCGAAGGCCAAAGCGCGGCCGGAACCAGCGAGAACGACACGCCGAGAATGATGATGGCCGAGAAAGCCAGCCATGTAGATTGCATCTGAGGCAACACAAGAGCAAACACCAGATGACAGCAGATCATCAGCAGCGCGCCGAGAATGAGCATGGTCGCGCCCTTGCCCTTGTGGTCGAGAAACGCGCCAAGGAACGGAGTCAGAGCGGCGGCGCCGATCGGGAACCAGCGGAATATGTCGGCTGCCTGAGTTTCAGAGATGCCGAGATTGCACTGAAGCATGTTGGCCGCATATTTCTGGAACGGGAAGATGGCCGAATAGTAGAGCACGCAGAGCATGGCCACAACCCAGAACAGACGGCTCGACAGAATGGTCTTCACGTCAGAGAACTTGAACTCCTCTTCCGGATCGGCATCGGTTGAATCCTTGCCCATCTCGCGGTCGAGTCTGGCATCGAAAAAGTCAAAGACAATATAGCAGATCAGGCCGATAAGCAGCAACACCGTGCAGAAGGCCACAGGAATCACCACGGTGGGGTCGCCGCTGATCCAGTTGGCCAGACGCGGAGAGATGCTGAAAATAGCAAACACGCCCACGCGGGCAATCGCCATTTCCAGGCCCATGGCCAGCGCCATCTCCTTGCCGTCAAACCACTTGGCAATGGCTTTGCTGACCGTGATACCGGCCATTTCGCAGCCACAGCCGAAAATCATGAAACCGAGCGATGCCAGCTTAGCGCTGCCGGGCATGGCAGTCCACCACGAGCTGAGCCAGTGGTCCAGGCCCGATCCGGCGAACAGGGAGCTGACGGCATAGAGTTTGATGCAGGCGCCGAGCAGCATCACCGAAGCCGAGAGAGTGCCGGTGAAGCGGACGCCGGTCTTGTCAAGAATTATGCCGGCCAGGATCAGGAAGCCGAACATATTGAGAATATATTCCGAGCCGCCGTAATAGCCATAAGCCTCCGACGACCAGTCAAGCTGAGTCTGGATCAATGTCTGTATCGGCGAGATCACGTCGACAAACATATAAGCGAAAAACATCATCAGCGCCACAAGTATCAGCGCCGTCCATCTTGCCCATGCCTTATCGTTGAGATAAGTCACACGAGGTGTAGTTTTAGTGGAATTTTGCATCGTTATTTGAAGTTTTTTTGGTTTCTTTGCAGTGCGAAATGAATCGTGTGGCAAAATTACGCATTTTCGCACAATTTCCGCCACATTATTGTTATTTTTTCAGATTATGATGACCTCTTCAACTCCCCGACAGCCATTCACCTTTGACCGCGTGGTGCGTCTGTCGCTGTCGTTCCTGACAGTGGCGATCGTCGTGACCCTGGTCTACGTGCTCCGCTCGGTGCTGCTTCCGTTCGGAGTGGCGGCTCTTGCCGCCTATATGCTCGAACCGTTCGTGCAATATGTGCGCCGGATATTCCGTCTGCGCGGACGCACTCTGGCGGTGCTGATCACCCTGATTGCGGCAGTGGCAGTCGTCTCGCTGCTCATCTCCCTGTTCATGCCCTCGATAATCGGCGAGATGAAGCAGGTGGGAGCGATGATCAGCCTGTATGTCAACTCCGACCGGCAGGTCGACTTCATCCCGGAGTGGCTCAACACGTTCCTCAAAGAAAACATTGACTTCAACCACATTGCGGCCATGCTCTCAGGGGCCGACTGGCTCTCGATCGGCTCCGGGGCAATGCGGGTGGTGCAGGGCGGATTCGACATCCTGCTGAGCGTTTTCAACTGGATGCTCTCGCTGCTCTACATGGTGTTCATTATGATCGACTACGACCGGCTCGGCGCCGGCATCAGGGCGATGGTGCCGCCAAGATACCGCCACCGCGCGTTCACAGTGGCCCGCGACATCAAGGAGAGCATGAACCATTATTTCCGCGGACAGGCCCTGGTGGCCTTCTGCGTCGGAGTGCTGTTCAGCATCGGATTCCTGATAATGGGGCTGCCGCTGGCAGTGGTGCTCGGACTATTCATCGGCCTGCTCAACATGGTCCCCTATCTCCAGCTTATCTCCATTCCCGTCACCGGAATGCTATGCCTGGTCTATGCCGTCGATTCCGGAGCCTCGTTCTGGGTGATATTCGGCGAGGCCATGCTCGTCTACTGCGTGGTGCAGGGAATCCAGGACCTGTTTCTCACGCCAAAGATAATGGGCAAGGCAATGGGGCTGAATCCGGCCATAATCCTGCTGTCGCTCTCAGTCTGGGGCACTCTGCTCGGATTGCTCGGAATGATAATCGCCCTGCCGCTCACAACCCTGCTGCTGAGCTACTATGAGCGCTACATTCTGCGCAAAGCGTCGCGCGACACGGTGGAACAGGTCACCGGACTGCCCGACAAAAGCCATAATCAATAATAATTCACGATTATTTTGTACCTTTGCAAAAAATATATCTGACAATGGAACAACTCGACAAATATCATCAGGCTGTGGCCGATTCAAAGGTCTCTGCCGACGACGCCGCCGTCAAGGCCGCTGTGGACGAGCTGCTGGCAAAGCACGCTGCCGAAAACATGAACGACGAAGTCTATCGCTTCATCTTCAACAGCATCGACCTCACCACCCTGAACTCAACCGACTCACCGGCATCGGTGGCACGCTTCACCGACCGCGTCAACGCGTTTGAGAACGAATATCCCGACCTGCCCCCGGTCGCTGCCATCTGCGTATACCCCAACATGGTCCAGGTGGTGCGCACGGTGCTCGACGTCAGCTCCGTGGAGATCGCGGCCGTGAGCGGCGGATTCCCTTCGAGCCAGACATTCGCCGAAGTGAAGGTGGCTGAAACAGCGCTTGCCGTCAGCTCCGGCGCCGACGAGATCGACATCGTGATCAATCTCGGAGACTTCCTCGACGGCGACTATGAATCAGTGACCGACGAGATCGCAGAACTCAAGGAGGCAACTCGCGACGGACGCCTGAAAGTGATCCTCGAAACCGGAGCGCTCCAGACCGCCGAACGCATCAAGGCGGCATCGGTGCTCTCGCTCTATGCCGGCGCCGACTTCCTGAAGACCTCGACCGGCAAGGGCTACCCCGGCGCCTCGCTCGAAGCTGCATATGTGATGGCCCAGTGCATCAAAGAATATCATGAAAAGACAGGCCGCAAGGTCGGCTTCAAGGCCGCCGGAGGAGTGCGCACCGCCGAAGACGCCGTCAAATACTACACCGTCATCAAGGAAGTGCTTGGCGAACAGTGGCTCACAAACGACCTGTTCCGCATCGGCGCAAGCGGTCTGGCCAACAACCTGCTGGGCAAAATCATCGGACAGCCCGACGTGAAATTCTTCTGATGGGCACAAACGACAAAATATACTGGATCATCGTGAACGGGCAGCCACGCGGCCCGTTCACGCCCGACGAAATCGCCGCCCTGGGCGTGGCCTCGCCAACGCTCAGGGTCTGGCGCAAGGGCCTGTCGGAATGGGTGCTCCTGCCTCAGTTGCCCGAACTTGCCGGCCGGCTGGGAGTGACCGAAGAACCTTCCGCCATGGCCGACGAAGAAACCGCCGCACCCGTCAACGACCCCGCCCCGGAAACCGCCGCCGCACCCGAACAGCCCCGGCAACAGACTCTCTGGCAACAGCCTCAAGCCGCCGCCACTGCCTCATGGGGAGCCGCCCCCACTGCCAGCCGCGGCCCGCAGCCGGTCTATGAGCCGATGCCGCCGACATATCTGCCCTGGAACGTGCTCGTCACCATCTGCTGCTGCATCCCGGTGGGCATTGCCGGAGTGCTCTTCTCGTCGCAGGTCAGCCGCAAATATGAGCGCGGCGACATCGAAGGCGCACGCCAGGCTTCCGAACGCGCCGCATGGTGCTTCATCATCGCCTTCACCCTCGGACTGGTGCTCTGGCCTTTCCAGATGCTGCTGAGCCTCTGATGACATCGTCGGCCCTTCCGACCACAACAGTGTCGGCCGAAGACTTTGCCGAAGTCGCCGCAGGAATGCGGCAGGCATGGCCTGTGTCCGACAGCGCTCTGGCCCAGCTGCGCGCCTGTCTGACCGCATGCCGCTTCGGAAAGCGCCGCCTGCTGGTCAGAGAAGGGGCCGCGCTCGGAAAAGCCTATTTCCTGAACCGTGGAATGACCCGAAGCTACTGGATCGTCGACGGGCAGGAGGTCACAACATCTTTTTCCACCGAAGGCGGCCTGGTGTTCAGCATGGACGAACTGTATTACGGACTGGCCAGCCAGGAATACGTCGAGACAGTCGAGCCGGTCGAAGCTTTCGCCATCACCGTCGACGACCTGCGCCGCCTCACATGCGGCAACCTCGAACTGACCAACTGGATGCGCGTGATCCACCAGAACGAATACCGGCGCATCCACCGCAGCCACAAAGAACAGCTCACACTGCCCGCCCGCGAACGCTACGAAGCCTTTGCCGCACAGTTTCCCTCAGTGTGCCGCCGCGCGCGCCTCACCGACATCGCCTCCTACCTCGGCATCACTTCATCCACCCTCAGCCGCATCCGCGCCAGGTGATTTTTTTGACATAGGGCAAAAGAAAACAACCGCTTAAGGCGTAACTTTGCAACGCCAAACAAAATCTATTTCTCAGCCCTATGGACAATCATAACCTCCAGAGCAGGCCGCGATATGACCTGCTCGACGGCCTGCGCGGAGTCGCGGCCATTCTCGTGATCTTCTACCATTTCGGCGAAGGATTCGCCACCTCTCCCGTCGACCAGATGCTGAACCATGGTTATCTTGCCGTCGACTTCTTTTTCGTGCTCTCCGGCTTCGTTCTCGGTTATGCCTACGACGACCGCTGGCGCAAAGGCATGACCGCCTCCCGCTTCATGCTGCGCCGCGTGATCCGCCTCCACCCGATGGTTATACTCAGCGTGGCGCTCGGCGCCGTGGCCTATCTGATCCAGGGCGGCGTGCAGTGGGACGGCACCCCCGTTCCGCTTCATTGGCTCCTGGTGGCCCTGCTGCTCGGCTTGCTGCTGATTCCGGTGCTGCCAGGCATGGGCGCCGACGTGCGCGGCAACGGCGAGATGTTTCCGCTCAACGGTCCTTCATGGTCGCTGTTCTTTGAATATATAGGCAGCATTCTCTATGCCGTCTGGCTCCACCGCCTATCGGTGCGCGCCCTCCGCTGGGTTGTCGGCCTGTCGGCCGCCGGACTTGCAGCCATGGCTCTGGGCAACAGCTCCGGCGCCTTCCACATCGGCTTCGGATGGTCGGCCGGCGGACTGGGTTTCCTCGGCGGCTTCTTCCGTCTCAGCTTCTCGTTTTCGGCCGGACTGCTGCTCTGCCGCACATTCAGGGCGCGGCGCATCCGCGGCGCCTTCTGGATCTGCTCGGCGCTCATAGCCGCGGCCCTCGCCTGCCCCTATGTCGGCGCGGCTGACGGCCAGCCCGCTCTGCCAAATGCCGCCTATGACCTTGCCTGCGCCTTCCTGCTCTTCCCCGCCATCGTCTATATCGGCGCCTGCGGATTCACCACCGACCGCCTCTCGACCGGACTCTGCGAATTCCTTGGCCGCCTCTCATATCCGGTCTACATTATCCACTATCCGGTCATGTATCTGTTCTATGCCTGGGTGTGGACCAACGGCGTCACCCTCGCCCAGGCATGGCCCGTGTGCATCGGCCTTTTCGTCCTGATCATCGCCATGGCTTGGCTCTCGCTCCGCTTCTACGACGAACCGCTGCGCCGCCGCCTTTCGGCAAAGCTACTTCATTAAGTTAATATGTGTTAATTCATGGCAAAATGCGACTGCTGTTTACTATCTTTGTTGGACAGAAACTAAACTAAATTTCAAGATATGTCAAAAGTAACAGTTGTAGGAGCCGGAAACGTCGGTGCTACTTGCGCCAACGTCCTCATAACCACCGGCATTGCCGATGAAGTAGTGCTCATCGACATCAAGCAGGGCCTCTCGGAAGGCAAAGTGATGGACATCATGCAGACCGCCAACATTCTCGGCGTGAAGACCCGTGCCACAGGCGTGACCAACGATTATGCCGCAACCGAAGGCAGCGACGTCGTTGTGATCACCAGCGGTATTCCCCGCAAGCCCGGCATGACCCGCGAAGAGCTGATCGGCGTGAACGCCGGCATCGTGAAGTCGGTGACCGACCAGGTTCTGGCCCACAGCCCCAACGCCGTGATTGTCTGCGTTTCCAACCCCATGGACACCATGACCTATCTGATCCACAAGACTTCCGGCCTGCCCAAAAACCGCATCATCGGCATGGGCGGCGCTCTGGACAGCGCTCGCTTCCAGTATTTCCTCAGCATCGCTCTCGGCGCAAATCCCGCTGAAGTGGAAGGCATCGTGATCGGCGGACATGGCGACACAACCATGATTCCTCTGACCCGCTATGCTGCTCACCGCGGCATCCCCGCTTCGACCCTGCTGCCCGCCGAAACTCTGGCCAAGGTGGCTGCCGACACCATGGTTGGCGGCGCAACCCTCACCGGCCTGCTCGGCACCAGCGCATGGTATGCTCCCGGCGCAGCCGCAGCATCGGTGGTTGACGCAGTGCTCCACGACACCAAGCGCATGATCTCCTGCTCGGCCTACCTCGAAGGTGAATACGGCCAGAGCGACATCTGCATCGGCGTGCCCTGTATCCTCGGCAAGAACGGCATCGAGAAGGTTGTTGAATTCGACCTCAACGACGACGAAAAGGCCCTCTTCGCCAAGAGCGCAGAGGCAGTGCGCAAGACCAACGGCGCCCTCGCCCTCTAATTCTCCCCCCTGATTCAAAACAAAAACAGCGGGGCCGCGCATATCGCGCGGCCCCGTTATATTATATATAGGTGTCGGGGAAATCAGTCTGAGATGTTGATGGTGGTGGAAGAGCCGCGTTGCGGAGCCGCAGTCTGCTCGGGTGCGGTGCGCGGAGCCGATCTGAAGATACGGGCTTTGTCCTCCTTGGTGCGCTTATAGGCCGGCGATTTTTCAAGAGCCTCGATGATATGATCGTCGTCAAGCTGGTTCACCGACAGCACCGCATAGAGATTGCGCGCCTTCTGCGCCTCCATGTCGGCCACGCGGTCCGAACCGTATTGCTCGGCCATTGCCTTGATGATGTTGGGATCGTCGGCCTGCGGTTCTGACGGAAGATGATCTGCCGCAGGCTGATAGGCTTCGTCGGTGATCACGTCAGTGCCGATGGCATTGCTCATTTCAAATCCGGCGGCCAGGATGGTCACCTTCACGCGGTCGCCCAGCGACTCGTCATAGGCCACGCCATAGATCACGTCCACACCGGGCAGGTGGTTCACAAACTCAGTGAACGCGGTCATCTCCTTGGCCTGGAAACGGTGTTCGGCCGAACGCGAATAATAGAGATTAAAGAGCAGGCGCTGCGATCCGAGAATGTCGCGGTTGCTCAGCAGCGGAGAATTGAGTGCATCCTGGATAGCCATCTCAACGCGGTTTTCGCCTTCGCCATATCCGCAGGAGATGATGGCGGTGCCACCCTCGCGCAGGGTGGTGTCGACGTCATTGAAGTCGAGGTTGATACGGGCGTCGCGCGTGGTGATCAGTTCGGAAATCGACCGTGCGGCCGTGGCGAGAACATCGTCGGCCTTGTCAAAACATGAATCCAGGTCGAGATCCGGATATATCTTCAGCAGCTGCTCGTTGTTGATCAGCAGCAGAGCGTCGACATATTTACGCATCTCCATGGCGCCCTTGAACGCCTTGGTTATCTTCTTCATGCCTTCAAAAAAGAAAGGAATCGTGACGATGCCGATGGTGAGCACGCCGCGCTCCTTGGCCACACGGGCCACCACAGGACCGGCACCGGTGCCGGTGCCGCCGCCGAGTCCGGCGGTGATGAAAGTCATCTTGGTCGTGTCGTCGAAAATGCGATTGATCTGTTCGATGCTCTCCTGGGCGGCCTCGAAAGCCACCTTTGGATCATTGCCCGCGCCGAGTCCGGTGTGGCCGAGTAGCAGACGCTCGGGCACCGGAGAATTCTCAAGTGCCTGCCGGTCAGTATTGGCCACCACGAATTTCACATTCTCTACGCCCTGGTTATACATATATCCGACGGCATTTCCGCCGCCGCCGCCAACGCCCACCACCTTGATGATCGGCGTGGTGTTGGTGTTGATGCCGTTATTGATGATGAAACCGGTTTCGCTGTCTATCTGTTCGTCGCTCATATTTCAGAATTTAGATCGGTGAAAAAGGGAGGGGTATGTGTGAAATGTGATCAGTCGTCGAAACTCTCGTCAGAGGTGTCGATGTCCTGCGGATCAATGATATTTTTGATCTTATCTTTCCAACTTGAGAAGAAGCTGCGTCGCTTGCCGCCGACGGCCTCCACATCATCGTCGTCAAAACTGTCGATGTCATTGTCCTGGGCCACAGTGTCGGGCACTTCAGGCTCTTCGACAACCGGCGGAGGCACCACCACGCATTCGCGCGTGGGCTGCGAGGCCAGATGATGCAGCAGCGCCACAACATCGATGTCGTCAGACGAAAGGCGGATGCGCGAATTGCCGCGACGCACCGTGGCGGGCATGGCGGCGCGGCGCACCGTGACTCCCGACTGGTTCTCGAGCAGCGTGGTGAAACCGTTGAGATTAGCGCCGAGACCGGTCACGACAATGCCGCGCAACAGCTCTTCGGCCGATCTCAGACCGGCATCCTTGACGCGCTCCAGAATGTTGATCACGATTTCGCCGGCACGGGCGGCCACCAGATTATTGATCTCCGAGTCGTCGATCAGTCCTTCGTGGCGCAGGCGGTTGCTCTCGGCGGGTTCGGGCATGGCGTTGCCGACCGTTCGCTTGATCTCGTCGGCGCGCTCCTCGGAATATCCGCGGCTCATGATGTCGCGCGTGATGTGGCGCGAGCCGAGCGGAATCGTCACGAAGAGCTTCAGGAACCCGTCCTTATAGATGGAGACCGCCGTGGTTTCGGCGCCGAAATCCACAAGCATGACACCCAGCTGACGCTCGTCGTCGGTCAGCACCATACCGGCGATGGCAGTGTGGCGCACCACAAAATTGTGGATCTTGATGTTCAGTTTATCGTTGACCGCCAGCTGCAGGTTGCGGAGCATCTGCTGGCGACAGCTCACAACCATAGCCTCGGTGGAGATGCTGTTTCCGATGGTGCCGACCGGATCGGCCACTTTCATGTTGTCGACCATGAACTCTCCCGGCAGAACCTCAACCACCTTGCGCTCCGGATCGATGATGTTTTCAGCGCGGCCGAGAATCTCGCCGATGATCTCCGACGTGATTTCAGTGTCGTCGGGCTGGGTGGCGCCCACATGGTGCTTAAGCGCCATCATGGAGCGGCCGCCGACTCCGGCATAGACCGCCGAGATGCGGGCCGGCGAAATGCGGTTGGTGAGTTTGAAGATGATGCGGTTGAGGGAGTTTGACACCTCCTTGATGTTCTGCACCATGCCGTAACGCACGAAGTTGGGCGACTGGCGCTCTTCTTCGATATGACACACGGTCAAAGTGCCGTTGTCGGCCACTTCGCCGACTGCCGCCTTGATCTTGCTGCTGCCGATTTCAACGGCCACGATAGTTCTGCTGCTCATATATTCTGTTGCTGGACTGACAATCGTCCTGACGTTTGACTATTTTAGAGATATTTGTTGGTTTGGTTCAGTTCTGCCGGGTTATTCAGACTTCGGTGCCGGTGTCCATCGTGTCCTGGGTGTCGCCTTCGTTCTCCAGTTCGTCGATGATCTCCAGCTTGCTCTCAGGGAGCTTGTTTTTGCGTCGGGTAGCGACAATCTGGCCATCCCATTTCACTGAAACAGTGTCGTAATACTCCCACCCTTTCACTGGCATAACATCGGAATAAAACGTCTTGAGCCGGTCGAATTTGCCGGCAATATCTTTGATCTCTCCGAAGTTGACCACGTGGCCGCGCACGGCAGGCACAAGTATCACGTTCGTGCTGTCGGCCACGGTCACCATCGTGATCAGGCGGCTCCATTCGGGGTGTATGCTGAGCCAGTCAAAGAGCGGAATGAGACGTTCGGGACCGAAGTCGGCAGAAAACTTGCCGCTCACCTGGGGGACATCGATGGTAAATCTGGCGTCAGCCTCCATCTGCTTGCCCTCGCGGTTTATGTAGCGGCTGCGTGAACCGTCTTTGTTCCACACCCGCGCCACCGGCTCCAGCGGCCATACCTGAACGCGGATCCGACTGTTGGCCAGGCGATTCACTTGGGCGGTTTCCAGATTATCGAAACTTTTGAGAACACGCTCGAGCGAGTCAAGGTCGATGTCTTCGATGCGCTTTCCGTGCATGGTCTGGGCCAGCGATCCTAAACGCCTGGTCATCTCCTCCGGAGTCACAAAGCCAGGGTCAGGCCGGTCGGAATCAACGACCACCTGCACCGAACCGCCCTCAAGGCCTCCGCACTTCTGGCCGTGGGCCTGACGCGACGCCCACACACCCGCCGCCCCGAGATAGACGGCCAGCAGGATCGTTGCTATAGCATAAAATATGCTCTGTTTGTTCATCATGACAGTCTGGCCGTTATTTCAGGTAACAGAAGATTGATGTCGCCGGCACCGGCCGTCAGAAGAATTTCAGGCTTGATTCCGGCAAGCATGTCGGCCAGAGCGGAGCGCTCGGCAAGATGCCTGACGGCACACGTCACCCGCGACAGGATCAGCTCCGACGTGACTCCGGGCATGGGCAGCTCCCTGGCCGGATAGATCGGAAGCAACACAACTTCATCGGCCTCCGACAGCGCTTCGGCGAATTGCGGAGCGAAATCGCGGGTGCGGGAATAGAGATGGGGCTGAAAAACCACAGTGAGCCTGCGCCCTGGATAAAGGCGCCTGACCGAACGGATCGACGCCTTCAGCTCGTCGGGATGATGGGCATAGTCGTCGATGATGGCGCGACCGGGTTCGCGGAGATAGAACTCAAAGCGGCGTTTGGCGCCGAGAAACGAAGCCATGGCACGGCGCACGTCGTCGGGACTGACGCGCGTGCCCGCGGCGATGCATACTGCGGCACACGCGGCAATGGCATTCTCGATATTGATCTCCACAGGCACTCCGAGACTGATGTGGCGGATCACGGAACCGGGCGTCACCATGTCGAAAGTAATGTGTCCGTTGGCCACGTCGATATTGGCGGCATGATAGTCGCCGCTGTCAAGGCCATAGGTGAGAATGCTCACCTCCCGGCCCACTCGCGGAACCACTTTCAGACCGGTGTGGATCAGCAGAGTGCCGCCCGGGCGTATCAGCTCTGTGAAGCGGGCGAAACTCTCCAGATAAGCCTCCTCTGTGCCATATATGTCGAGATGGTCGGGATCGGAACTGGTGATCACGGCCACCGACGGAGTCAGATGATGAAACGAGCGGTCATACTCGTCGGCCTCGATCACCGCAAAGTCAGACTTTTCGTCAAGCAGATAGTTTGTGCCGTAATTGCGCAGCACTCCGCCCAGAAAGGCATTGCAGCCCACCCCGGCATCCTTGAGCAGATGGGCGGCCATGGAACTTGTGGTGGTCTTGCCGTGTGTGCCGGCAAAACAGAGTGCCTGTTTCTCGCGCGTCACCCGCCCGAGCACTTCGGCACGCTTGACCGTCTCGAAACCGTTGTCGCGAAAATAGCGCAGGCCGGCATGGGTGTCGGGCACCGCCGGAGTATAGACCACCAGAGTGGACGACGGATCGCGGAAGTCCGATGGAATCAGCGCCGGATCCTCGTCATAGGCCAGGGCCACGCCTTCGGCCGCAAGTTGCAAAGTGAGATCGGAAGGGGTGCGGTCATAGCCGGCGACCTTGCAGCCGCGGGCCAGAAAATAACGTTCGAGCGCCGCCATGCCGATGCCTCCGGCACCGACAAAATATATATGTTTCTTTTCTTCAGTGTTCATCATTACGGATTATCTCTTGAATTCTGTCAACGATCTTCTCATCGGCATCGGGCAGCGCCATCTGGCGCACGTTGTCCGACAGTTCGCCGAGCCGGCGCCAGTCGGTCGCCAGCGACGTGATCTCGCCCACAAGTTTGGCGGCCGCATCCACGTCGGCTACCATTTCGGCGGCGCCGCGACACACCAGTGCTTCGGCATTCTTGCGCTGATGGTCTTCCGCCACATTGGGCGACGGCACAAGAATCGCGGCCTTGCCGAGCAGTTGCAGCTCTGAGATGGTGCCCGCACCAGCGCGGCTCACCACCAGATCGGCCGCTTTATAGGCCATGGCCATGTCCGAAATGAACGGCATGGCATGAATGCGCGGATAGGCGGCAGCCTTGGGCACAAACTCGTCGGCATACAGCCGGCCGGTCTGCCACATCACGCTCAGGCCGGCATCGGCCAGCTGCTGCAGCCCCCCGGCAATGCTTTCGTTGATGGTCCGGGCGCCCAGCGATCCGCCAACCACCAGCACCAGCGGCTTGTTTGCCGGAAAGCCAAGCTCGGCCTTGGCCTCCTGACGGGTTCGGTCGCACGCGAACAACGCCGCCCTCACCGGATTACCGGTGAGCACAATGCGGTCGGCCGGGAAAAATCGCTCCATCCCCTCATAGGCGGTGCAGATGGCGCGCGCCTTCTTGCCGAGCAGCTTGTTTGTCACTCCGGCATATGAATTCTGCTCCTGGATAAGCGTCGGAATCCCCATTTTCTGCGCTTCCTTGAGCACAGGTCCGGAAGCATAGCCGCCCACGCCGATCACGGCGTCAGGACGAAACTCCTTCAATGTGCGCCTGGCCAGCCGCATCGACTTCCAGAGCTTGAGCAGCACTCCGAAATTGCGCCAGAGCCGGCGGCGGTCAAATCCGGCCACCGGAAGGCCGACAATGCGATAGCCCGCAGCCGGCACCCGCTCCATCTCCATGCGTCCGAGAGCGCCCACATAGAGAATCTCACAGTCAGGCTCCCGGCGCTTCAGTGCACCGGCAATCGAAAGCGCGGGAAATATGTGTCCGCCGGTGCCGCCTCCGCTTATCAGATATTTCATTTTTTATCAGTGTTTTTCTCGCGCACGGCATAGCGGCTCACGCTGAGCATCACGCCAAATGCGATCGAGGTTACAAGAATACTTGTGCCGCCCTTGGAAAACAACGGCAACGGCTGGCCCGATACCGGACCGGCGCCCGACACGATGGCCATGTGGCACAACGCCTGGAAAGTAATCATCACAGCCATACCGGTCACCAGAAACGCGGCAAACGGCTCACTGCACTTGGCCGCGATCCAGTAGGCGCGCGCAAGCAGCCACAGATAGAGCAGCATCACCAGCAGTCCGCCCACCAGGCCGAGGTCTTCGACAATGATGGCATAGATATAGTCGGAGAAAGCCAGCGGCAGACGCGCCGTCTCGCGCGAGTTGCCGGGGAACACGCCGAACAGACCGCCGTGGGCCTGCGCCATATACGAACGCATCTCCTGGAGATTGCGCTGGGTCAGCGGCTGCTCATATTTCGGCACCGAGTCACCCAGCCAGCTGTTGATGCGCCCCTTCCAGGTCTGGTCAGCCAGACGGCTGCTCTGACCGGTGCCGACGGCAACGGCATCTTTGATCTCAAATTTATTACCCTTTGAATCATAGAGCACCAGAGCCTTGTCTTCAGGGCCAGGATCTTTTGTAAGAGCGAACTTCACGGCGGCAGCGCCGGCTCCGGCCACCCCATAAACAAGCAGCACAATGAGGAACTTGCGCCATTCGATGGCTCCGATCAGCAGCATCGACACACTGATGGCCATGAGCAGCAGGGTGTTGGTCAGGCCCTGGCTGAACAGCAGGCAGCCAGACAGAAGCACAATGCCGGCCGAGTAGATGATGCCGCGGTTGCGGAGCACCGCCGACTTCTTGAGCTGCGATTCGCTGAGAATGGTGGCCAGCAGCAGAACCGTGGTGATCTTGATGAATTCAGCCGGCTGCAGCGACATGAAGCCGATCGACATGGCACGGCGCGCGCCATTGACATACTGGCCGAAAAACATCACATAGACCATGGCGACGGCACTGAGCCAATAGAACACCTTCGACACCAGCTTGAAATGCTTGTAGTTGATGCGCTGGATGCCGAGAATCATCAGAAAGCCGATGAATAGAAATCCGACATGACGGAGCAGCGGCCCGTAAAGTCCGTGCTTTGAAATCTCGAACGATGATGCGCTATAAAGCTCCACGATCGATAAAAAGACTATAGCGCCATAGACTCCCCAGATATGGGTGTCGGGCGGATTCACCGGCTGGGCCTGTCGGTCGGCGGCGGGTGTCGGTTTCGGTGCGGCTATGCTGCCGTCGGCTTTACGGTATGGCATTGTCGGATCAGACTTGTTTCAGAGATTTGACTGCTTGCTTAAAGAGGGTTCCGCGCTCTTCATAGGAATTAAACAGGTCGAAACTGGCGCAACAGGGGCTGAGGAGCACGGTGTCGCCCTCCGAGGCCGCCTTGCGTGCGGCGTCCACCGCATCGGCCAGAGAGTGGGTGGACACAACCGGGACGTGGGAACCGAAAAACTCCTCGATCTTCTCGTTGTGCAGGCCCATGGCCACGATTGTCTTGACTTTGCGCTGCACCAGCGGCAAAATCTCAGAATAATCGTTTCCTTTGTCCTTGCCTCCCAGAATCAGCACCGTTGAACAGGATTCCGGCATGCTCTCGAGCGCATACCAGCAAGAGTTGACGTTGGTGGCTTTGGAGTCGTTGATCCAGCGCACGGAGTCGACGGTGTCGACATATTCCAGACGATGCTCCACGCCTTCAAAATCGGAGAGCGCCCGACGGATGTCGTCGTTCTTCACATGCAGCAGAGTGGCCGAAAGTCCGGCCGCCATGGCATTATAGAGATTATGCAGGCCGTTGAGCGCCAGATCGGCACGCGGCATCACCAGCGGCTGGTTTTCGGCATTGATCACCAGTTCGTTTTCCGCGTCGATATAGGCTTTTGTGTTTTCCTCCTCGGTTTCTGCAAACGGGATGAGGCGTGCTTCTGTCTCCACACGCTCAAGCTGCCGGCGTATCACGGGGTCGTCCTGCCAGAACACAAAAGCGTCCTGATGGGTCATGTTCTGAATAATGCGGAACTTGGCGTTGACATAGTTCTGCATATGATACTCATATCGGTCGAGATGGTCGGGTGTGATGTTGAGCATCACGGCAACGTTGGCCTTGAAGTCATACATATTTTCCAGCTGGAACGAGCTGAGTTCAACCACATAGACCTGGTGGGGATCACGTGCCACCTGAAGGGCGAGCGATTTGCCGACGTTGCCGGCCAGACCGGCGTCAATGCCCGCCGAGCGGAGAATGTGGTAAATGAGCATTGTGGTTGTCGTCTTGCCGTTGGAACCTGTGATGCACACCATTTTGGAGTCGGTGTAGCGTCCGGCCAGCTCGATTTCCGATATCACCGGCACGCCCTTTTCCATGAGCTGCCTGACAATCGGCGCAGTCGGCGGAATGCCCGGGCTTTTCACCGCTTCGTCGGCATTGAGTATGAGTTCGGGCGTGTGCCCTTCATGTTCATATGCGATGCCTTCGGATTCAAGCTGCGAGCGAAACCGCGGAGCAATAGTGCCGGAATCGGAAAGAAACACGTCATATCCCCGGACCTTGCCGAGAATCGCGGCCCCGACGCCGGACTCTCCGCCGCCGAGCACTACAAGACGTTTCTGTACTGCTTTCATTATCGTATTTTTAGAGTTGCAAAGGTTAATGCCGCCAGAATTATCGAAATGATCCAGAATCTGATTGTGATCTTAGCTTCATGGATCTCGCGGGCAGGCGAATTGATGAGTACTTTGGCGCCAGGCTGGGCCATTTTCTGAAAATGATGGTGAAGCGGAGCCATCTTGAACACTCGGTGACCCTCGCCGTATTTACGTTTCGTATATTTGAAATAGCCCGTCTGGATCATCACCGAAAGATCCTCCACGAAAAACACGGCACACAGCAGCGGAATGAGCAGTTCCTTGTGGATCAGAATTGCAAAAACAGCGATGATGCCGCCAAGAGTGAGCGATCCGGTATCTCCCATGAAGACCTCGGCCGGAAATGCGTTATACCACAGAAATCCGATCAGCGCGCCGATAAATGCCGCCATGTAGACCACCAGCTCCTCCGAACCGGGAATATACATGATGTTGAGATAGGTGGAGTAGATGATATTTGAACCAAGATAAGCCATGATGAGCAGCGCCACTCCGATAATGGCGCTCACTCCGGTGGCCAGACCGTCGATGCCGTCGGTCAGGTTGGCGCCGTTGGAGGTTGCCGCCACAACCAGAATAACCACGACGATGAATAGAATCCATCCTCCGGTCTCGGCATAATCACCCATCCACGACGTGAGCATGGCATAGTCAAAGTTGTTGTCCTTGACAAACGGAATGGTGGTGACAGTGCTCTTCACGTCGTGTCCCTCGCTGATCACTCGGGCCACCTCGGCCACCTCGGCGTCATCGCCGATTCCGGCCGACACTTCAACGCTGGCGGTCAGAGCGTGTTCGCGGATCACCACCGACGGGCTGAACATCATGGTCAGGCCGACGATCAGACCGAGTCCCACCTGGCCGATGATCTTGAAGCGGCCTGACATGCCGTCCTTGTTGTGATGCTTGAATTTCAGATAATCGTCGGCAAATCCGAGCGCTCCCAGCCACACCGTGGCCACGAGCATGAGCATCATGTATATATTGCCCAGATTGGCAAAGAGCAAACACGGAATCACAATCGCAAGGATTATGATGATGCCGCCCATGGTGGGGGTGCCCGATTTGCTCGTCTGGCCGGCCAGACCGAGATTGCGCACGATCTCGCCCATCTGCATGATCTGCAGACGGCGGATTATGCGCTTGCCGAGCAGGGTGGCGCAGAGCAACGCCACGATGAAGGCCGCCACAGAACGCACGGTCACATATCCTGTGAGACGGGCGAACGTCTCGCCACACAATCCGAGCTGGGTGAACAGATAGTAAAGCATCAGGCCTGGGCTGCAAATATTTCAGTGATGACCTCGCGGTCGTCGAAATGATGTTTCACTCCCTGTATCTCCTGATAGTCCTCATGGCCTTTTCCGGCAATGAGAATAACATCGCCGGATTCAGCCATTGCGGCGGCAGCGGCTATGGCTTCGCGACGGTCGACGATCACGGTGGCGCGTTCACGCAGGCCGGCCGAATCCAGCCCGGCTTCCATATCAGCCAGAATGGCACGCGGATCCTCGAAACGCGGATTGTCTGACGTGAGGATCACGTGATCCGACAGGCGTGCGGCCTCTGCGGCCATGATCGGACGCTTGCCGGAGTCGCGGTTGCCTCCGGCGCCAACCACGGTGATGATGCGAGCGGGTTTCACTTCCCTGATCGCAGTCAGCACGTTGACCACCGCATCGGGGGTGTGGGCATAGTCCACGATGGCGGTGACGCCGCGAGACGAACGCACTGCCTGGAAACGTCCGGCCACAGGAACCAGACGACTGATGTTGCGGAGCACTTCCTCGTCACTCCACCCGAGCAGACGGCAGGCACCGTAGACGGCGGTCAGATTGTATGCGTTGAACCGCCCGGTAAACATTGTCTCCACTTCGTGGCCGTTGAGGCTGAGCAGAGTGCCGTCGATGCGGCTTTCCATTATCTGGCCGCGGAAATCGGCCATGGTGCGGAGCGAATAAGTGCAATGGCGCGCCTGGCAGTTCTGGAGCATCACGAGTCCGACTTTGTCGTCTATGTTGGTCAGAGCGAATGCCGATGCCGGCAGTCCGTCAAAAAATGACTTTTTGGCTTTGAGATATGCGTCGACCGTCTTGTGGTAATCCAGATGGTCACGCGTCAGGTTCGAGAAAATGCCTCCGGCAAAAGTCAGTCCCGCGATGCGGTGCTGATGGGCGGCATGCGAGCTGACCTCCATGGCGGCATATGTGCAGCCCTCTGCCACCATCTCGGCAAGCAGGCGGTTGATGCTGACCGCGTCGGGAGTGGTCTGGGTGGTCGGCACCGGCTTGTCGTCGATATAGTTCCTGACGGTGGAGAGCAGTCCGGCCTTGTGGCCCAGCAGACGCGCCATCTCATAGACGAGAGTGGCGGTGGTGGTCTTGCCGTTTGTGCCGGTCACACCCACCAGCTTCAACTTGCGCGACGGGTGGTCATACCATTCCGAAGCGATTTCACCGAGAGCCACCGACGAGTCGGCCACGACCACATAGGTGATGCTCGGCGACAGCTTTTCAGGCAGGCGCTGACAGACAATGGCGGCCACGCCCGACGGTTCGAGCAACGGAATGAAAGTGTGTCCGTCGACCGAAGTGCCGCAGATGGCCACAAACAGCGCACCCGGAGTGACACTGCGCGAATCAAACGTTATGTCCGTGATTTCCGGATTTTTCGGACCAATGGTGCGGATAACCGCTGTTGAGCGTATGAGTTCAAGGAGGCGTTTCATATGGATATATACGTTATTCCGAGAGATAGAGTTTAATGGTTGCTCCGCGCGACAGCGTGGTGCCGGGGGCGGGATCTTGAGAGCTGACATGTCCGGAGCCGGTGAACCTGACGTTATAGCGGGCGTGCTCCACCGTGGCCACTGCTTCACGAAGCCCCATGCCGAGCACGTCGGGCACGCTTCCGGACGACGTCTTCACCGGAGTTTTGAACACTGCCGACTTGACGCCGAACTGCGATTCAAACACCGACGACAGATGACCGTCGGAAGTGGTGAACAATGTCGGCGCCACAGGGTTTTCAGGCGAGTCGGCGCGATAGTCGCTGGTGTTGTCGAGCAATCCTCGCGAGTAAAGGCCCAGAGCCACGTTTTTCAGGACCATGCCTGAAGTCGACGCTGCGCCGAAGGCTTCCTGACGAGGATGATAGATCAGCACAACGCAACTGTAGCGCGGCTTTTCAACAGGAAAGAATCCGCAAAAGGCCAGGCGCTTGCGCGTTGTGTCATACTTCTTGGTTATCGAGTCGATGCTATAGCAGGTTCCGGTCTTGCCGGCAATGCTGACATAGGGATTGCGAAGCGATCTGGCAGTGCCACGCGAGCCGCTGACAACCTTGGCGAGCATGGCGCGCATGATGGCCGCCGTCTGTGGCGAGCAGGCCTGCGGACGCACATAGTCAACCGGCACGATCGAATCGAGACCGTCGCGCCGCAGACCTTTGATCAGGCGCGGACGCACGTATCGGCCGTCATTGGCAATGGCATTGTAGATGCTCAGGGTGTGGATCGGCGGAATTTCGGTGGCATATCCGTATGTCTGGCGCGAAAGAGTCACCAGTCCGCCGGCATTTATCGGCACAACAGGAAAATAAGCCGCAGTCTCTTCACCGATGCCGGTGTTAAGGCGTTCGAGAAATCCGAGCTGTCTCACCCTTTCGACCCATGCTTTCGGGTCTTTATAGGCGCCGGTGATGATTTTGGCCATACCGATGTTTGACGACTGCTCGATGATTCCCGTCACCGTCAGCGCCGAGTTGAAATGCGAATCGGTGATCGGCTTGCCCTGTCCGAAGGCGCGATAGCTTGCGCCGATCGGGATCACCTGGGCAGTGTCGCGCACAATGCCGTCATCGACGGCGATCATCATGCTCAGCGGCTTCACCACCGAACCGGGCTCGAAGCGCTGCACGGCGCGGTTGCGGGCCTCGACATATCGGCCGGAGCCTGATCCGAGCGGATACTCCTCGAAATTGGAGATTGCTTTGATTTCGCCGGTCTCGACCTCCATGAGCACCGCCGTGCCCCATTCGGCGCGACAGAACTTGAGTCGGTCAAGCAGAGCGTTCTCAAGAATATCCTGCATCTGCACATTGATTGTCGACACCACGTCATAGCCTCTCACGGCGGGAATCTCAGTCCAGTTGCCGACGCCGCGCGTGAAGTTCACGACCTTGCTGACGCCGGTTTTTCCGAACAGCAGCGAGTCAAGCGCGTATTCCAGCCCCGACATTCCGTGAATCTGGCCGTCGCTCCGCTCGCTCACCACTCCGATGCTGAGTTTGGCCATGTCGCCATAGGGGTTCTTCCGGCGCTTGACCTTGTCGCGTATGATTCCGCACTTGGCGGCTCCGAGCCAGTGGAAGAACGGGAAGCTGTCGCGAATCTGCCGGTAGTCGGCATTGGTGATGTTTTTGACCAGTCGCCACGAACGCGATTTTTTGCCGTGAGCGGCCCTGCGCAACGGAGCGCGCAAAGAGTCGCCCCATGCCGCCACACCGCCTTTGATCGGGAAGTGCGCCTGCATCGACTCGGCCAGCGAGTCGAGCGCGTTGACATAGGCTTCCCAGCGGAATGCCTCGGAACCGAAGTCAATGCGGGCCGTGTAGTATTGCATGGTCGTGGCGAGCACTGTTCCGTCGTCGGCAAGAATGTCGCCGCGATCGGGATAGAGCACTTTGTCGGTGCGCGACAGTTCAAGCGAGGCTTTCTCGTTCCATTTGTCGGCATGCAGCACCGTATTCTTGAACAGACAGAACGCGATGTAGCTTGCCACCAGGAGTATGGCGCAGGTAATGAGCAGATAGCGGAGCATTATGCTGGCGTGCTTGCTCCGCTTCCTTGGCTTCGGCGAGGTGTTTTGGCGAGATGTTGTCATAACTGGCTTATGTTATCTGGATTTTGGCTTGGCATGAAACGGAGGCTGCTGCTGCACCGCCAGCGGGATGTGCAGCGAGTCGAGCATGTGGCGCATCTCGCTCTCGCGGATGCGGCTCATATAATCGCCGCGCACCCTTATGCTCTCGGTCTGCACCACGGCAAGCCGATCCTTGAGACGCGCGATGTGTTCCATCTTGCTGCGGACGGAAAAAACGTTTGTGATGTAGACGAGCAGCATGGCCAGAATGACCACCAGCTGGAACCAGTAGCGGGTAAACATCTTTCCGGTCAGAATCCTGCCGTGAAGCGCTCGTGTGAAAATCGAATCTTTTTCAGCCATCAGAGAGAAGTTAAGGAGTTCGTGTGTCGACTGCGGAGAGAATGATCAGAGTTTTTCCGCCGCGCGGAGTTTGGCGCTGCGCGACCGGGGGTTCATCGCGACTTCAGCCTCGTCGGCCACAATGGGCTTTGAGTTGAGCAGTCGCAGCGGCGATAGATTGCGTCCGTAGAAGTCTTTGTTCTCGCGCCCTTCGACGTTGCCGGTGCGCATGAAGTTTTTGACCAGCCTGTCTTCCAGCGAGTGATATGTGATCACGGCCAGGCGTCCGCCAGGCTTGAGCGCCTTGAGCGCCTGGACGAGAAAACTGCGCAGCGCGGCAATTTCGTCGTTGACCACGATGCGGAGCGCCTGGAAGAGCTGGGCGAGTTCTTTTTTTTCGTTTTTGGGATTGATGAGCGGACGCACGATTTCGAGCAGACGCTCCACCGTGTCGACCGGAGCCTCCGACCGCGCTTTGACTATGGCACGGGCCATGCGTGACGCCTGGCGCAATTCGCCGTAGAGCCGGAATATTTCGGTCAGCCTCGCTTCGTCGGATTCAGCCAGGAGCTGCGCGGCAGAAATGCCGGCGCGACGGTTCATGCGCATATCCAGCGGCCCGCTGAAACGGAACGAGAACCCGCGTCCGGGGTCGTCGAAGTGATGGAACGACACACCCAGATCCGCAAGGATGCCATCCGCGCCGTCCACGCCATAAAACCGCAGATACTGCGCGATGAAGCGGAAGTTTCCATGAATCACGGTCAGGCGGTCGTCGTCCCAGGCGTTGGCCACAGCCTCTTCGTCCTGGTCAAAACTATACAGACGGCCTTCCGGACCGAGAGCGCCGACAATCGCACGCGAATGGCCGCCGCCGCCGAATGTGGCGTCGGCATATACGCCATCAGGACGCACCTGAAGCACGTCGAGTACCTGTGGCAAAAGGGCCGGTATGTGATAAACCAGAGGGTCCGACATATGTGGAATTTCGCATTTTAGCCCTCAAAATTACGAAAATTTCCGCATATAATTTACGAAATTAAATAATTTTTTCCGAAAAAGTTATCAACACCCTCCGGCGCTCTGAGCCTCAGCGCTTTGATGGTTTGCGTTTGTAAACGCAGCAGGCTTTTCCGGCAGCATCGCCAGGACGGCGTCAGTCCGTCTCGCGATGCAGCATCGACGGGGGCACAGCGGCCGGCACACCGGGGTTGAACCGGGCGCCGAGCGAAATGTGTATTCCCATGTCAGTGAGCTGTTTGGCCAGCTGTGGCTTGCCCCGGAATCCATGTATGATCCATGGCACCGAGGGGTTCATCTGACGGTGGAGAGAGATGATCTCGCCATAACCGCGCACCACGTGCAGCAGCAGCGGCTTATGGACCCGCTCGGCCAGCTCGGCATGTCTGCGCAGCATATCGAGCTGCTCTTCAGGTGAATGCGCTCCGCGAAGCCGGTCTATGCCGCATTCGCCGATCATCACCACCCGGGGATCGGCAGCCATTCTCTCCACCCAGCCGAAATCAGCCACCGCCCACCACGGATGAACGCCGGCGGAATAGAGCGCACCAGGGCGCATTGGCATGCCGGGAGCAAGATTGATGACGGCGTCGACAGCCAGAGGATTGTGGGTGTGTATGTCGGAAACCTTCGGAATCATGGCACCGGATCATAACCGCTGCCGCCCCATGGATGACAGCGGGCTATGCGCTTCAGCGTCAGCCATCCGCCTTTGACAACTCCGTGCTTTTCAAGCGCTTCAATGGCATATTGCGAGCAAGTCGGCGTGAAGCGGCATGAAGGCGGCAGCATCGGGGAGATGATCAGCTGATAGAGTCGGACGGGGATAATGAAGAGGTGTCGCATAACCTTGGAAGGAGACGTCGCATGGCCGATTCAACGCTGCGATACGGCCGCAGATCGGGAGCGACATATATGAACGCCACGTCAATGCGCACGCCGTCGGCCAGCGGCCCGATCAGCTGCCTGTTGAGCCGATATGCCTCGCGGATGCGCCGACGCATCTTGACGCGGTCAACGGCATGGCGCAGGCGTTTTTTGGGTACAGAGATAAGAAACTGCACTGCGTCGCCGCTCACGCGCCGCGGATTGCTGCGCCACACCATGCGCAACGGAAATGCCAACGCGCCCTTGCCGCGCGAAGCGAAAAGGGCGTCGATAGATGTGGCGGAGCAGAGTTTTTCCGCTTTATGCAGTCCCAGCCGACTCATTCGGCATTCGGCAGGCCGTTGACCTCCTCGAGATATTGGTCGAGAGCGGCCGTGATGGACGGAGCCTTGACAGTGGGCGCCTCCATGTCGAGACGCAGCCCGGCGTCACGGATGGCCTGGGCGGTTACTGCGCCGAAGCATCCTATGCGCTTGTCGCCCTGAACGAAGTCAGGGAAGTTTTTGAGCAGAGCCTTGATGCCTTCCGGGCTGAAGAAGATGATCATGTCGTCGCCATCGATCTCTTCTTTAGAGATCTCGTTGGCCACTGTGCGGTACATGATGGCACGCGTGTAGCGCAGCTTGCTCTTTTCCAGTCCGGCAAGATTGTCTTTGCTGACATCGCTGACGGCAAAGATATAATTCTCTTTGTGGTGTTTCTGCAGGATCGGTATGAGATCCTCAAACTTGCCTGTCGGGCCGTGGAAGATTTTGCGTTTGCGGTAGAGGGTGTATTTTTGCAGATAGAGCGCGATTGACTCCGACGAGCAAAAATACTTGAATGTGTCGGGCACTTGATAGCGCATCTCTTCGCAAAGACGGAAAAAGTGGTCAACGGCGCCGCGGGAAGTGAAAATCACAGCACTGAAGTCGGGCAGCGATATTTTCTGCTGACGGAATTCCTTGGCCGACAAGCCTTCCACTCTGATGAGCGGCAAAAAGTGAAGTTCTACGCCGTATTTGGCGGCGATATCAAAATAGGGAGACTTGTCTGAAGCGGGCTTCGGCTGTGAAACCAAAATCTTTCTAATATCCACTACTGTGTCAGGTTTTTTTCGTCGATTTAGGCCAGCCACAAGGCTGGATGTTCATGTTATAACATAGTGTGAAAATTCAGCTACAGCGTATGCCATGGCACACAACGGTAGAATTTCCAAGGTGCAAAGGTACAAAAAAAAGTAGAATAGAGAAAATAGATTAGTATAAAAAATCCTAAAGCCCTTGATGATAAAGAGGATCCTTGCGCCGGCATACAAGGCGGCACCGCAGCAGATCAGCGCTGTCGCCGCAGCCGGATAGAACAGGGCGCCCATGGCGGGAAAGAGCAGTCCGAGTCCGAGCATTGACTGAGTGGCGGAAAAGGCCCTGAGCCATGCCTTGGTGTCGGACGACTGATGCGGGGCAAAGGCAAAGGCCACGATGCGGTATCCGAGCCACTGCACAAAGTAGAGCGCGGCGCAACATGCCACGCAGATGGCGGCACACCGGAAATAGGATTGCGGAGCGAGCGGCACACTGCTCGTGTAGTGTACGGCGGAGAATATCAGCAGCCCCTCGCACACAAACGTCTGGATTAGCATGGCAATGACCGACCAGCGCTCGCCGGTGGTCGGTTCGGCGGTCGCCGCCATCGACGAGCGCGGGCCACCGTGAGTGAGATCGTGGAAAAATATCGACCAGATTCTTCCGGCGCCACCCAGCCCCATAGCCGCAAGCAGGAAGGCCCCGATTGCCATGACAAGCACACCGGAGTCATAGCCCGGCAGAATCTGACGCGGCGACGGCATCAGGCCCGACATGAGCACTTCGACACCGTCGGCAGCAATGGATGATGTGGCCGTCAGCAGTGACATTCCGAATTGTCAATGATCATGTTGATGGCTTCGGCCGGCGTTCCGGCCACTTGCCACAGGTTTTCGTCCATTCCGCTATGGCGCATCATCCCGATCGAGTCGGCATGGTCAAACTGCCGGAGCAGCCCGTCCCAGAATCCGTCAATGTCAAGGATCACCACCGGCTTGCGGCAGAGGCCGAGCTGCCTGGCCGTCAGCAGGTCCATCAGTTCGTCCATAGTGCCGATTCCGCCGGGCAGGGCTATCGCCCCGCAACCCAGGTCGGCAAGCATCCGCTTGCGGGTGTGCATTCCATCGGTCACATGGATTTCGCTCATGTCAGGGTTGGCCCACCCGCGGTCCACCATGAACTGCGGAATGACCCCGACGGCGTGTCCGCCGGCTTCGAGAGTCCCTTTCACCACTGCGCCCATCAGACCGTTGGATCCGGCGCCAGTCACGGTGGCAAAGCCCGCGCCGGCACACAGACGGCCCAGTTCTTCGGCCGCTTCGATGAAGCGGGCCGGCGCGTCGGGCGATGACGCGCAGTAGATTGTCACTGCTTTCCGTTGCTCTATGTTCATGGTTCTGATGTCACTGCTATTTTTCGTGAGGCGGTGGAGTGCCTGCTGCCGTCGGCCTCGGTTATGGTGGCTCTGTAGAGATAGATGCCGCGGTTGACTCTGCGTCCGGCATTGTCGGTGAGATCCCAGCGCAAAGGCGCCGAGGTGTGCATGTCGCTGCGCCCGGTGGACGACGCGCTCCACACCGGCTGTCCGAGCAGGTTGTAGACTGTCACTTCCACCGTCAGGCGCTCGTCGGGTCTGTTGTGGGTGACATAGAACGACGCAGACACAGATGCGGGGTTCGTGTCGGTGTATACGTCGAATATCTTTGGCGCTATTCCGGCTTCGGCCACGCATTCGATGGTGCGTTCGGCATAATTGCCGGAGATATCCCACACGCGGAGCTTCATGGAGTGGCGGCCGGGGGCCATTTCAGGAATAGGATAGGCGATCGTGCCCGACATGGCGCCGGCCACCGGCTCGGCATCGGGCGTGAAGTAGCCCGACACGTCGGAATGTTGCGTGGCACCGTCGACGGTCAAGGTTATCTGGTGTCCGACACCGGCGCCAGACAGGTTTATGCCGCAGTCATCGCTTATCGAGGCCAGCAGCATCGGGGAGGTGTTGACGCGGCCTCCGTCGCTGAAACTTTCATGATTGAGCACCATGGAGTGTATCACCGGAGCGGTGTCGTCGGCCGGAGTCTCGGCGTCATATCCATAGACATACAGATCGCGACACACTCCCGATGCATCGGTCTGTTCCGACCAGGCATAGAGGTTGAGCGTGGCCGGCCTGAAATTGTCGGCCACATCCGACGGCATCTGCACGCTGAAGGAGAATTCGCCGTTGCAGACACTGCCTCCGGCCATCAGCAGCATGTCGCCGTGCACGTCGAAGGGCACCTGTTCGCCGTCTTCGCCATGACCCATCGACACGACCGAGCGGTCAGCGTCGAAGAGCGTGGCGCTGATCCTGCCGTTGAATCCTGTGTCGATCTGGCCCGCGGGGGTGAGCACCGTTCCCGACAGGGTCAGGCGTCCGCGCGCGGGCAGCGTCACCTGCGCGTCGGGAGTCACGGCGACACCGTTGACGCTGTCGAGTCTGACAGACGCCGACGGGAGAACGGTGCGCAGCGCCGGGTCGCCCATATAGACGAACCGCAGGCGGTTGTCGTCAGACAGCCTGTTTTTTGCCCGCTGATAGACTTCGCCCATCGTGGGGAAAAGGCCGTCGGGGTTGCGGGTGGCAAGTTCGGTCCCGAAAGCGGCGGTGAAGTCGCCGTTATAAGATATGTAGACGGGACGCAGCGCCGATACTGCGCCGATAATGCCTCCTTCGGAGGTGAAATAGAGCATTTCGGCAGCCGAGGTGATGTCGGTGTCCCATTTCAGGAATGAGCAGGTGGCCGCATAGCAGAAAGGCCAGTGGCGGAGGAAGAACTGAGTCGACATATCGAGATATGTGACCATATTGTCGCCACACAGGGCAGTTGGTGATCCGTGGCCCACGTAGACCCAGAGCATTGTGCCGTCGTTAAGCCTGCGGTAGAATTCCGAGCGGGCGATCGGATATGATCCGTTCTGCCAGTCATATGCGTCGATGTATACTTTGTCGAACAGCAACGACTTGTCGCCGCTGGCCTTCACGGCATTTTTAAAGAGGCTCTCCGATTGCGTCATGTGGATTCCGCGGTTGCCGTCGTCGGCAAGGATCAGCACTTTGTTCCGCCAGTCGGAGCGTGGCAGGCGCGAATGATACTGCTCGATCTTATCGACCGCAAGAGCCGCTTCGGCGGGGGTGGTGCAAGGGATGCGCCCGAGGGCGATGCTCAGCTTGTCCTGCGACGGGCGCATACCTGAATTGTCGTCAAGATACGCCAGATAGTCGTCGGTGGAATAGGCGGAACTTTCGGTCAGACTCGCTTCACTGACCCAGATGGGCATCGGCGCGCGCATGGCCTTGCCGACCGAGGTGACGCAGCGGTTGTCGAACGTGCCTTTTCCCATCATCAGGGCGAAACGCAGCGGTCCGCGGTCATAGAGCATTTTGAGGCAGCGGCGCAGCGCGCCCGGGTCGAATGATCCGGAGCCGAATTCATGAAGCACCTTGTCGAGCCTCAGCACCTCGACAGTCAGCGGCTCCACCGTGTTTTCGCGATGGAACCGCGCGAGCCTTTCGGCGGCTTCGGCATAGGCCGACGGCGTGATTATGACCATGTCGGGGGTCGGAGTGGCGTGAAGGTTCTGGTTGGCCACGACGCCGCGCGATTCGGGTTGCGGCAGGGAGGCCGACGGGTTGAAGGCCACATAGAGACGCCGGCCAGAATATCGGTTGCGCCATGCTCCGCCGGCGCTCTGGCTCATGGAGCGGACCGAGAGCTGGTCTGTCACGTCCCAGACGATGAGTCCGGCGCCGTTTTCAATCCGGGTCTCGGCATTGTCGGTGCTGAACCAGAGCAGCCCGGATGCCGCAGGCGCCCGGAGTGTGCGGGTGTAGTTCACTTCAAGATAGTCGAGATTCGCGCGGTTCACGACCCCGGCAGGCTGGTGGGTGACGTTAACCGTGAGGCGCTGTCCTTCAGGAACAAAAGTCTTGACAGTGTTGGTCAGAGCGCCGTAAACTTCCGTGCCTGAGGCTGCCGGAATCCGGTCAGCGATGGAGTATGGCAGTTCTGCGTCATTGGCGCTCAAGACAATAGTGCTCGACGATGGCGCTCCGGCCATGAACGAGCAGACGAGTCTGACGGGCGTCGATTCCACACGGTCGGCCAGATCGAACGTGAAGTTCTGGCTGCGGACATAGACAAAGTCTTCGCCGACGAGCAGACGGCCCATGTTGGACGGAGATGTCAGGTCTTCTTCATGCAGCAGAAGCGACTTGGCTTCGGTCGACGCGGCCGCATCGTCGGCCGGGTCGCCGCCCTGGGCGATGATGTGGGCGTCGGGCATCGCTTCGTCGATTTCCGTGAGATAGTAATAGCCCGTGGTGGTGTAAGGGTTGACCTGATGGACCAGATCGCCGGTGCCGCTGATGGCAGTTGTGACAGGGCCGACAGCATAGAAAACGATGCCGTCGGGGCCATAGAGAGCAGGCACGGGCGGAAGGTCGTCGATATACGTTTCGGCCGACAGATAATCCGGAATTATGGCAGCTCCATAGCCGAAAATCCTCACGGCCTGCGGATTGCGGAATCCCCATTCAGCCAGTTTACGGGCCGGAATACGGTGTGGGCCTGTCGAGCCGACCGAGATCTGCACCCATCGTCCCGAGGCGAGCACCGATTCCTGCGTATAGGTTTCGGGGGCAAATGCCCGCGCTTCAGGCGCGAGCCACGTCAGAACAGCCAGCAGACATATTGCAGTAATAATATGGAGAGCCTTTTTCATACTATCGGATAACGTGAATGCCGGTCTGATTATTGCGTGAGACCGTCGGCCATGCGGATTATCCGGTCGGATCCGTCGGCCAGTCCTTCGTCGTGGGTCACAATCAGGAACGTATGGCCGAAATCACGCCTCAGATCAAAAAGCAGGCTGTGCAGCTCGGCACGGTTTCTGGAGTCGAGCGCGCCCGACGGTTCGTCGGCCAGAATCACCGAAGGGTTGTTGATCAGCGCGCGCGCCACCGCAGCCCGCTGGCATTCGCCGCCGCTCAGTTCGGAGGGTCTGTGGCCGGCACGGTGTCCAAGCCCGAGCCTGTCGATCAAGGTGCGCGCGCGGGCCATGGCGTCGGAGTGTGACGCGCCGCCGATCATGGCCGGAAGAGCCACGTTTTCGGTCATGGTGAATTCAGGCAGCAGCCTGTGGGCCTGAAACACAAATCCGATGCGCTGGTTGCGGAAGGCTGCCAGGCGGCTGTCCGACAGAGCAAACACGTCTTGCCCGTCAATGACCACTCTGCCCGATTCGGGACGCTCGAGCGATCCGATGATCTGCAACAGGGTGGACTTGCCGGCGCCGCTCGGCCCGACAATGGAGACGATCTCGCCACGCTCCACCCTGAGATTGACTCCGCGGAGCACTTCGATGTCGCCATAACGCTTTCTCACATCCGATACTTCAATCATATGCCTGCAAAGTTACAACTTTTCCGTCCAAAATTTTACAGGTTTTTATAATAATTATGGCAATTATACTGACAGATTCCGGAAAAAAGCAGTATCTTTGCGTGTCATCTATGAAATTTTATCAACTCATATATTTATAATCATGAACAAAGGCACTATTCTGGTGACCGGAGGAACCGGCTATATCGGCTCGCACACAACCGTCGAGCTGCAGGCCGCCGGATATTCGGTCGTGATCATTGACAATCTGTCGAACTCAAACAAAGAGGTGCTCGACGGCATCGAGCGCATCTCGGGCATCCGTCCCGCTTTTGTCGAGGCTGACTGCACCGACATGGATGCGCTGCAGAAACTCTTCAAGGAATACCCCGGCATCAAAGGCATCATCAACTTCGCCGCCTCGAAGGCCGTGGGCGAGTCGATGGAGAAGCCTGTGCTCTACTACCGCAACAACCTCAACACTCTGATGAACCTGCTCGACTGCATGGCGCAGCATGACGTGAAGGGCATCGTGTTCTCGTCATCATGCACCGTCTATGGCGAGCCCGACGAGAACCCTGTCACCGAACAGGCTCCCATCAAGAAGGCCACTTCGCCCTATGGCAACACGAAGCAGATTTCGGAAGAGATCATCACCGACGTGATCAACGCCGGCGCTCCGTTCAAATCCGTGATCCTGCGCTATTTCAACCCGGTCGGCGCGCATCCTTCGGCCGAAATCGGCGAACTGCCCAACGGCGTGCCTCAGAACCTGATCCCCTACATCACCCAGACCGCCATCGGCATCCGCAAGGAGCTGAGCGTGTTTGGCAATGACTACCCCACCCCCGACGGTTCCTGCATCCGCGACTTCATCAACGTGGTCGACCTGGCCAAGGCCCATGTCAAAGCCATGGACCGCATGCTCGAGAATCCGGAATCAGACAAGATCGAGATTTTCAATCTCGGCACAGGCAACGGCGTCAGCGTGCTTGAGCTGATCAACACGTTTGAGGAAGCCACAGGAGTGAAAGTGCCTTACAAGATCGTCGGCCGTCGCCCCGGCGACATCGAAAAAGTGTGGGGCAACCCCTCGCATGCCAATCAGGTGCTCGGCTGGGTTGCCGACACTCCTCTGGCCGACACCATGCGTTCGGCCTGGGCCTGGCAGTGCAAGCTCCGCGAACGCGGCATAATGTAATCGCCGATGTTATCCAGTGAAAAAACCATGGAATCGGGCGGCCTGCCGTCCGATTCCTTTTTTCAGCGCGGGGCGGGACGGTTTGCGCCGTCGCCCACCGGCAGAATGCACCTGGGCAACGTTTTCGCAGCTCTGATCTCATGGCTGTCGGCCCGTCGAGGCGGCAAGCGCTGGATTCTGCGCATTGAGGATCTGGACCCGCAGCGCTCAAGAATGGAGTATGCCAGGCTGATCGAAGACGACCTGCACTGGCTGGGGCTGGACTGGGACGAAGGCGGGGTGGATGGCATTGGCGACAGTGGCCCATATTGCCAGAGTCTCCGCGGCCCGATATATGAGTCGATGCTCGAGCGACTGCGCGCCACGGGGCTTACCTATGGATGCGTGTGCACCCGCGCCGACATCATGGCCACGCAGGCCCCGCATCAGTCCGACGGCCGCGTCATCTATGGCGGACGCTGCCGCCCGGCCTCCATGCCGCATCATGGCCCGGAGCCGGCCGGTCCGCACTCCGTGCGTCTGTGGGTGCCCGACCGCGAGATCCGGTTTGTCGACGGCGTCTATGGCCCGCAGTGCGTCAACCTGACGAGTCACTGCGGCGACTTTGTGGTGCGCCGCGCCGACGGCGCCTGGGCCTATCAGCTGGCAGTGGTGGCCGACGACGCGCTGATGGGGGTTACAGAAGTGGTGCGCGGATGCGACCTGTTGCTGTCGGCCGCGCAGCAGATCTATCTTTACGGGCTGCTCGGTTTCGATGCGCCGGAGTTCATGCACGTGCCGCTGATCTGCAATGAAGCCGGACAGCGTCTGAGCAAGCGCGACAGCAGCCTCTCCATGGAGCGGTTGCGCGAAACTCACGGCCCGCGTGACATCATCGGCATCTGCGCCCATATGGCCGGACTGATTCCAGAACCGGCACCATGCCGGCCCGATGAACTGACCGGGCTGTTCTCGCCTGAGGTGTTTGCCGCGCGCAAATGCCTGACAGCGCCCTCCTCTCTGTGAACCTTACGGGCTTCGGCGGCGTTGATTCAATGTATGAACTAACCCGCATAACAAACTCAGAAGCCTCATGAACGTCAACTCTTTTCTGGCCGGCGCCATCATGGCAGCGGCCGCCGGACTCGCCTCGGCCACAGACGCCGAAGCCTGCTCAATGATCGCATATTCAGGGCCCGACAGCCTCCACATAGTGGGGCGGTCGCTCGACTGGAAGACTCCGATTCCGACAAATCTCTATGTCTATCCACGCGGCATGGACAAAGTCAGTTCGCCAGAACCTGACGCCATACGATGGACCAGCCGCTATGGCGCCGTATATGCCGTCGGCTATGACGGAGGAGTGACGGAGGGCATGAATGAGAAGGGACTGGTGGTCAACAGTCTGTTCTGCAAAGGAACGGTCTATGACAATGCCGACACCAAAGGTCGCTCGCCGATGTCGCTGTCGGTCTTTGTGGCGTGGCTGCTGGATCAGAACGCCACCACGCAGGAGGCCGTCGACGTGATCCGGCAACATGACTTCTCGATCAGCGGCGCCACGTTCGACAGCGGCACCGCCCCGACCCTCCACTGGGCCATCACCGACGCCGCCGGCCACACCGCAGTGGTGGAATTTGACCACGGAACCATAAACATATTCGAGGCCGACTCGCTGCCGGTGCTCACAAATGACCCGGTGTATCCCAAAATGCTCGCCATCAACGAATACTGGACCAAAGTAGGAGGTGCCGACATGCTGCCAGGCACGGTCAAGAGCCCCGACCGCTTTGTGCGGGCCGCCTATTTCCTACGGCACGTGGAGAAGACCGGCAATGCAGACCTCGGACTGAGCATATGCCGCAGTCTGCTGATGAACGTGTCGGTGCCCTATCAATATGAAGTCGAGACCGAACCCAATGTGTCGTCGACACAATGGAGATCGTTTGCCAACAACCGTGACCTGCGTTACTATTTCGACATCGCCACCAATCCGGGCATGTTTTATGTGGACCTTGGCAAACTGCAACTGCAGCCCGGTGCGCCGGTGCTCAAGCTCGACACCTCAAAATCAACCGACTGGGTGGGCTGTGCCAACGACCGCCTGCGGCAGTCAGCTCCGTTTTCTCCGATGTACTGATCCGGCACCGGCCCGCCCCTGTCGGTCAGAAGCGGACTTTGCGGCCGTCGGACGTGATGCAGATCTGACCAGGACGCGGATCCGACACACGGCGGCCGTTAAGATCATAGAGCGTGATGGCAGTGGAGTCGGCGGCTGTAGCTTCCTCCAACTTAACCTGGCTCAGCGGCCTGATGTCGTGGAAAAAACATGTCACTGACTCAGAGCTGGCATATGCTTCCAGATATTCGTCGGGCACCCACAGAATGCAGTCAGCGTTGGAGCCATCGAATGTGTCGGTAGCTTTTCCGAGCACCTGGGGATTCTCATTCAGGCATATTACTGACTCCAGGTTGAACAAATATTGAAACGAATTAGAAATAAGCAAGACTTCTGCACCGATGACAATATTTTTGACTGCCACGCGAGCAACACTTTGATAGCCAAAGAATTTAACCGATTCCATGTTGTTTATCTGTTCTATTCTTGAGTCTCGGAATGCCCAAGAACCGATAGTGGATATATTCTTGCCCAAAGTCAGAATTCTGATCTTTGATCCTTGGAAACACTCATCTCCTATATCTGTGTTGTCAGGCAGAGTCATCTCCTCAATACCTGAGTCAGCAAAAGATTCTGTGCCTAATACGTGAAGCTGTTCGGGGAAATAGACCTGACGAAGATTGACGCAGTCGCCACACATACCATTGTTAGTGTCTATTATCTTCGTTTCCGACAGATCCAGAGTTTCGATGCCGCTGCGGCAGAAAGTCAAGAATCCTAATTTTTCGATTGTAGGCGGCAACTTCACGTAATGCAGTTCTGAACAATTCATAAAAGCATATTTGCCGACTTCTTTCACCGGCAGGATTACGCCTGAGCCAATGTCAACCGAATCTGGAATTGTGATGTCACCGGCATAGTCGTTATCAGCTATACCCACGTTTGCGACATATTCGCCGCGATATGTCACCGCCAGATGATCACCGTCCACAATATTGTAGCATATTCCATCCACTTCTATGTCATAGGCATGGCTCACATTTGCCGCCACAACCGTCAATAGGCCCGCTAATAATTTCTTGATCTTCATGATAACGTTATTTTTTCAGATAAATATGAGCATATAATTTCAGAAGCGGACTTTGCGGCCGTCGGACGTGATGCAGATCTGACCAGGACGCGGATCCGACACACGGCGACCGTTGAGATCATAGAGCGTCATGGCAGTGGAGTCAGCGGCTGTAGCTTCCTCAAGCTTAACCTGGCTCAGCGGCCTGATGTCATGGAAAAAACACGTCCATTTTGCTGATTCACGATAAGCCGCCAGACTCTCGTCAGGAACCCACAAAACACAATCAGGATTAGACGCCATGAAATAGTCGGAGGCTGTAAAAGGAAGTTCTTCTGGATTTGTCTTCAAGCAGATGACCGATTCCAGATTCGGCATATCGGAAAACGAGTAGTCAATCATACATACATTGGCACCGATAACGATATTCCTGAGCGAGAAAGCATCCGACAAAGCTTTATAAGCATAATGCTGAACCAATTCCATGTTGTTGATCTGCTCAATTTTTGAACCCGTGAACACCGATCCTCCAATGCTGTAAATTCCTTTACCCAATGTCAGAATCCTGATATTGGACCATTGGAAGCATTCGCTTTCTATGTGCGTTATATTGTCATGCAGAGTCATCTCCTCTATATTAGTGCCCACAAAAGTACTTGTGCTAATTATTTGAAGTTGCTCCGGAAGGAAAACCTGACTCAGATTTGAACAATATGCACACATTCCTCTACCTGTCCGGACGACCTTAGTGTCTGATATATCAAGTATCTCTATGCTGCTCCGACAGAAAGTCAGATATCCTATTTTCTCGATAGTCGGCGGCAATTTCACATAATGCAATTCTGAACAATCCATAAAAGCATGGTTGTCAACTTCTTTCACAGCCATCAGAACTCCGGAACCAACATCAACAGAATCGGGAACAATGATGTCACCGGCATAGTCGTTGTCGGTTATATAAGCAATTGTTTTTGGTGTAAATTCGCCGCGATATGTCACCGCCAGATGTTTGCCATCTATGATATTGTAGCGTATTCCATCCACCTCTATGTCATAGGCATGACAGACATTTGCCGCCACAACCGTCAATAGGCCCGCTAATAATTTCTTGATCTTCATGATAACGTTATTTCTTAGTAAATGATATTGCACGTTTTTACCACATCCTCCTTATTTTTTTTGAATCTACCTTGACTCCATTAACAGTCAAGGTGAGAATACATGGTGTTCCAGGTGTGATTGAAGAGGTATCAATCTCTATATATCCTCCAATAACCGGTTTACTGAAATATTGTAATCCAGTCATTGCATTAGTCAACGTAAGAATCGCAAAAGATGTTTCATTGCACCGATATGTAACCTCCAGGACGTCGGTAAATCTATATGTCAAGATCTTGGCAGAGACCTGATCTGAATCGTAATGCCATTTATCATGTATATATGGGATTCTATTTGGTGCAGAGATAGTTATTGTTTCCGTATAATACGGAGATTCTAATGAACCGGCAGAATGCAAATTAGAAAATGTAAATTCAGCACTTTCTCCATAAACACATTTAACGGTATTCGTGTTTGAATCATAGAATGATATATATGCAGGGCCTTCTCCTGTTGACACCCTACATCTCTTTGTTTCATAATCAATATCGATGTCAGCATTTTCAAATGGAGTTGGTTCCTGAAATCGAATCCACATTGTCGGATCTCCGAAACAATGAAGTCGGTGATATTGCTCGATTGTGTGATCATACTCATAACCTTGATATAATTTTTCAGTCATTCTATATAATGCCTGGTCCAAAATTTGTCCCATTCGATATACAGGTTTATATGCCTGGGATTCATTCCGAGGTGACATATACGATGTTTTTACAGCGTTTGGCAGGAACGCGTCAAATACAGCCAGCGAAACTACATCGTTATACCCTGAATATAAATCTTCTGTTGCGGCAAAGACGCATGAGCCACCTCCATTTTTCGATAATAGAGATTTGGATGCAAAACAATGTGGCGTATATAAATTACCAGTTTGGCAACATAGGCTAAAAATCACTGGAAAAATACCATCTGCAGAAAAAGTTTCTTTATCAATATACTCCATTGTATATTCTGGCTGTAACCATTTATCATAGACTCCATGTCCACGATATAATACATAACACACATTTTCTTCAAGAGCCTGTTTAATTTGCTCTGCACCATTACCCGATGTATTATGACTAATCCAGAAATAAGAATAGTCCGTTAACTCAGAAGGAAGAGGATCACCTTGCCCATATTTCTCATCTGTTGAGTAGAAAAGAGGCCTTTTGTCTGTTTTTGCATAATATGCTCTTCGAGGAGCTATGCCTGCAGCACGAACAGACTCCAGAATTTCTTCAGATGTATGAATAAAGCGTCGAGCTTCTACAGACTGGTTGATATTTTTTTCTGGGTCAAACACAGCGCAATGCAAACTTTGCTTAAAAAAAGATGGGTAGTAATACACGCATTGTTCATAATTAATGATTTTGTTGAAAGCGATTGAAGCTTCATCATTGTTCCTTGCAGGTATTCTACCTTTGTGCAATATAGGTAATTTTTCAAAATCATATGAATTTACTACATAATAATAGTCCGTATAATAGTCCTGACCTTTACTATTTTGCGTTAACATCGAAGGCAGATTTTGGGCATCACCAACCAGCAACAGATACTGAATATCTGGCTGCCTACGATAATAAGCATTTATGCTGTCCTTTACCTCCTGATGTCCACTCCACTTATCCTTCATTAATATGTAAGATTTGATGCCAAGAGCATTCTTCCACTTCGCAAATTTGCGAACAGATTCTTCAAAATCTGTAGTAGTAACAATCAACAAACCATTCTTAATTTCACAATCTTCACTCTCAGATGTCGTTGCATTTAACACAATGTTGGAATATACATGGTCATCAACTATCGGCAAGTCAGAATCCTCCGACGCAGATATTTTACTTAATCGCGCAGAAGAAGCGACATCGCCAAACGACAGTCGATAAACAATCTTGTTGGCGATTCTGACTGTATGACTATCGTGGTCATAAAGGACAGGTGATACTTTTATAAAGCACAAATCCTTTCCGCGATAATTCTCTGTGTGACATATCGATGCTGGCTGCTGTGGGTAGAATCCAGAACCAACAGATATTGGCTGAAGTGCTGATGGCGTCAATACTTCAGCCGATTCAATATCCGCTTCTCTGGCAGGCGCGATTTCCATATGATATTCCGAGTATTCAAACTCCTCAATGTGTATGCTCGCGTTATTTATGTCAGGCACTTCAAGAGTGTTGATTCTTGATGGCAGACATGGATAGCCAGGTATATCACACAGACCGAAACCGTCGAATGAGAATATAAACCTGTCGCTATTGTCAACGAATATGGAATCAAGGCGGACGTAATCAAAGGTATATGTTACGCGCACTCCATCGTCAAATGTCTCCACAGTCTGTTGCGGAACAGCCGGAGTTGTTTTATCAACAGTTTCTCCTGTTAAAATATCAATCTTGGTTTGAGCCAATGCGTTTGTGATGCTCATGAGCATCACAAGAATGAATGTAAGTTTGTTCTTCATGATTCCATTATGTGTTAACCGTATGTGTGATATATGTTTTTGCAAAGTACGGTTTAAATTTTATGAAAAACAAGCGCCCGCAAGTTAAAATACGTTAACATGCGGGCGAATCGAGATCGGAGGTCTGTTCAGAGGCGCGAGAGGTCGGATCCGGAAGGAGCCTGGAAGATGCGGAGATGGAAACTGTTGACAGCAGCGTAGATATGGTCGAATATGTCGGCCTGGATATGCTCATAGTCCACCCAGGCGGTGGTGGCGGTGAAGCAATAGACTTCGAGCGGAAGTCCGGCCGGAGTCGGATCAAGCTGGCGCACCATGGTGGTGGTGCCGGGCGCGGCGCTGATGTCGGAGCGTTCGGCCAGGTATCGTTCGAGGTAGTCGCGAAACAGCCGCAGGTTGACCTGCCGGCTGTCGGCCGCCGCATCGGTCAGTCCCTGGGCCGCGAGTTGCGACAATTCGTCGGCAGACAGAAACCTCACTGTGTTGACGTCGACATAAAACGGACGCTTGATGCGCCTGGCTCCGAATTCGCGCATACGCTCCCAGTTCTGGAATGATTCGGTGATCAGGGCATAGGTGGGTATGGTTGTGACGGTCTTGTCCCAGTTCTGCACCTTTATTGTGGTCAATCCGATGGAGATGACGTCGCCGTCGGCATTGAATTTCGGCGCCACGATCCAGTCGCCTTCGCTGATCATGCGGTTGGCCGACAGCTGGATACCGGCCACGAATCCCATCAGCGGGTCTTTGAACACGAGTGACAGCACGGCGGCCGATGCACCGAGTCCGGCAATGATTGCAAACGGATCTTTGCTGATGATTATGGCCAGGCATGAAATGGAGCCGAGAATGATTACTATGAGCTTGACGGCCTGATATACGCCCTCGACCGGATAGGTGGCAAAGCGTTCCATGCCGCGCATGTGGGTGGCGACGCCGCGCAGCAGAGCGCAGACAATGGCGATGACAGTCACCGAGATGTAGACCTGGTTGGCCTTGATGAGCCAGTGGATCCACGGGGCGTGGGTGTTGATGTCGGGCAACACGGCGGCGAGCACCAGCGGGGGCGCCACCCGACAGACGGCGCGGAGCACCGAGTCGTTGAGCATATCGTCGTCCCACGTCGTGGCCGACCGGGCCACGATCTGGCGCACGAATTTCATCAGCAGCCAGTGGGTCATATAGTAGGCCAGGACAGCGGCAACGGCCGACAGGATCAGCAGGATTGTGATTGCCAGGCCCTTTGTGGCCGAAGGCGAGGCTCCGAGCGGCATCAGCCAGGAGCTGACGGTGTCGTAATACATTTTGTGCGGGCGTGAGGAGGAGGGGAAGAGGTTTTTGACTAAAAAGGGCGCGACTTTGCGGCCGCGCCCTTATGGTTTTCAGATCCGGCCAGCGGGTCGGGGTTTATTCTTCTGCGTCGGAATCGTCTTCGCGCATGTTGTGGAACACGTTCTGCACGTCTTCGTCCTCTTCAAACTTGTCGAGGAGCTTTTCAATCGTTGCGCGCTGTTCGGGGGTGACGTCCTTGAGGTCGTTGGCGATGCGCTCGAATTCGGTGGAGATGATTTCAAAACCGTTGTTTTCGAGATAGTGCTGGATTTCGGAGTTGTTCTCGAATGCGCCATAGAGCACCACTTCGCCTTCGTCGCCGGCTTCGAGTTCTTCGACTCCGCAGTCAATCAGTTCCAGCTCGAGGTCTTCGAGGCTCACGCCGTCTTTGGCCTTGATCTTGAATACGCATTTGTGGTCGAACAGGAACGACAGCGAGCCTGATGTGCCGAGCGATCCGCCATGTTTGGTGAAGTAGGAGCGCACGTTGGCCACGGTGCGGGTGTTGTTGTCGGTCGCGGTCTCCACCACGATGGCGATTCCGAAGGGTCCGTATCCTTCGTAGATGATTTCCTTGTAGTCGCTTGAGTCCTTGTCGGTGGCTTTTTTAATGGCGCGGTCGACAGTGTCTTTGGGCATATTGGCCGCCTTGGCGTTCTGGATGAGCGAGCGCAGACGCGGGTTGGTAGACGGGTCCGGGCCGCCGGCTTTGGCTGCGATTGTGATTTCCTTGCCTATGCGGGTGAAGGTTCGGCTCATATTGCCCCAGCGTTTGAGCTTGCGGGCTTTGCGGTATTCAAATGCTCTTCCCATTGGAGTGATTGTATGATTTGTGTTTTATGATTTACTGATGATTAACGGAGTTCGGCCCCGATTTTCTGACGGAGGTTGCCGACGATCTTGTTCATCACGGCGTCGATCTGCTTGTCCTGAAGCGTTTTTTCAGGATCTTGCAAGGTGATGGCGACGGCATATGATTTTTTGCCTTCGGGCAGGTTTTTGCCTTCGTAGACGTCGAAGAGTTCCACCCCGCGAAGCAGTTTTCCGCCGGCCTGGCGCACTGCGGCCTCCACGTCGGCAAAGGAGACGCCCTTGTCGATGAGCAGGGCCAGGTCGCGACGCACGGGCTGGGTCTTGGGCACTGCCGCAAACGATACTTTCTGCTTGCGGGCCAGAGAGCAGACCGCGTCAAGGTCAAGTTCGGCAAAGGCCACAGGCACGTCGATGTCGGCGCGGCGCAGCAGCTCGGGAGCGAGCATGCCGAGAGTGGCAAGGCGTTTGCCCGAGCGGGAGGTCACGGCCAGTGCGGCGGCAAAGATGTCAGACATTTCGTCGGCGGGAACCATCGTGTATAGAGCGGGCGATATGCCGAGACGGGTCAGCACGGCCTCGACCGTGGCCTTGAGGTGGAACACGGTCACTTTCTCGGCCGGCGCGAGCCACGATGCCTGACGCACCAGACCGGTCATCCACAGAGCCATGCGGCGGCTTTCGGCAAACGGCAGCAGCGGACGTTCGGGTGTGCTCTCGGCTTCCGGGTTGAAGGTGTAGACGTTGCCTGTTTCCACCATCATCAGGTTTTCAGCCCGACGGTTGATGTTGTGGGCAATCGACTCGAGGCCGCCGAACAGAAGGGTCTGTCTCATCGCGCCAAGCTCTCCGCTGAGCGGATTGAGCAGACGCACGCAGCGGTCGGCGGGCCAGGTGGACAGAGGCTCGTAATATGTTGCCGAAGTGAGGGAGTTGTTCAGGATTTCAAAGAAGCCCTGGCCGACAAGCTGTCCGACCACGGTGTGGATCAGCGCGTTGTCGACGTCGGTTTCGGTGCGGGTCGAAAGCGAGGCGTTGACGCGGCCCGACAGCTCGACATTGTTGTAGCCATAGATGCGGAGAATCTCTTCGATGACGTCGCACGGGCGCTGCACGTCGACGCGATATGTCGGCACGCGCAGCTGCATTGTGCCGTCGGCTTCAGAGGCGATCTCGATTTCGAGCGAAGCGAGGATCGAGCGCACGGTGTCTTCGGGTATGTGCTTGCCGATCAGGTCGTCGATCTGCTTGAACGACAGTTCGACGGCAAACGGAGCGGCAGGTTCGGGATAGAGGTCAACAACCGGTCCGCAGATCTCGCCTCCGGCCAGTTCCTTGATCATCATAGCGGCCAGACGGAGCACGTAGAGGCATCCGTTGGGGTCGACACCGCGCTCATAGCGGAACGATGCGTCGGTGTTGAGTCCGTGACGGCGGGCCGCCTTGCGTATGGTGGTGGGGTTGAAGCAGGCGCTCTCCAGGAATATGTCGGTGGCGGTTTCGGTGACACCCGAGTCGAGTCCGCCGAACACTCCGGCCATGCACATCGGCTCTTCGGCGTTGCAGATCATCAGGTCGCGTTCGTGCAGGGTGCGTTCCACTCCGTCGAGGGTGGTGAACTTTGTGCCGGCAGGCAGTGTCCTCACTTCGATGCGGTCGCCCTTGACTCTGGCCAGATCGAAGCAGTGAAGCGGCTGGCAGAAGGAGTGGAGCATGAAGTTGGTCACGTCGACAACGTTGTTGATCGGACGCTGGCCGATGGCTGTGAGCAGGTTTTTGAGCCACTCGGGGCTTTCAGCCACTTTGACGCCGCGGATGGTCACTCCGGCATAGCGCGGGCAGTCGGCCGGATCGGCCACTGTGACCGGAATTCCGCCGTCGGCGCGGTCTGTGGCGAAACCGGCGTCGGACGGGCGCCGCAGTCTGGCGTCGATGCCGCGCTGGCTGGCCCATGCGGCCCAGTCGCGTGCCACTCCGTAATGGCTGGCGGCGTCGATGCGGTTGGGGGTCAGCTCAACCTCCATCACATAGTCCGACGTCAGGCCGAAATATTCGGCCGCCGGAGTGCCGGGCGCCGGCTCGCTGTCGGTGATGACGATGATGCCGTCATGGCTATGGCCGACTCCGATCTCGTCTTCGGCACAGATCATGCCGAAGGACTCTACGCCGCGTATCTTGCTTTTCTTGATTTTGAATTCTTTGTCTCCGTCATAAAGGGTGGTGCCCACAGTGGCAACGACAACGGTCTGTCCGGCAGCCACATTCGGGGCGCCGCACACGATCTGCACGGGTCCGTCGGGCTGTCCGAGGTCTACTGTGGTGATGTGGAGGTGGTCACTGTCGGGGTGCTCGGCGCATGTCAGCACCTTGCCGATGACAATGCCGCGCAGGCCGCCGCGTATGGACTCCACTTCTTCCACTGCGTCGCACTCCAGACCTATCGAAGTGAGCGCGGCGGTGATTTCGGCCGGAGCCTGATCGATGTCAACGTATCGGCGCAGCCAATTAAGCGATATATTCATAATAGATGACAGATATTCAATTAACGTGCAAAGGTACTAAAAAATCCTCAAATCCTGTGCATGGCTCTGTTTTTTTGACTTCACGGTCGCATTGCGCGGGTTTTTCCGTGAGAAAAAGAGCATCCCCCGGAGCGTGGCGATGGCCGCAATCCGGGGGATGGTGGTAAAGTTCTGTTTCATGAAAGCGCTGTTCAGGCGTCTTCTTCGATCGAAAATTCGTCGTCAAGTCCGTCAGGGGCGTCGGTTTCCGGGTCATCGGCCACTGATTCGCCGCCGGCTTCAGCCGGCTTCTGGGCGTCGCCGCCGCGCTTGAATTTCGGAGTGCGGCTCGCACGCTTCTTGTCAGGATTGTCCTTGATGGCGTCCATTATACGCTGTTCAAGTTCGTCGGCCAGCTCGGGATTGTCGGCAATCACCTTCCGGGCGGCGTCGCGGCCCTGGGCGAGTTTTGAACCGTCATAGCTGAACCAGGAGCCAGACTTCTGTATGATGTCATAGTCACAGGCCATGTCCAGCAGCTCGCTGGTGCGCGAGATGCCTTCGCCGAACATGATGTCGAACTCGGCTTTTTTGAACGGAGGCGCAACTTTGTTTTTCACAACTTTCACCACAGTGAGACGGCCCTGCACTTCGTCGCCGTTCTTGATGGAGGTGGAAGGACGGATGTCAAGGCGCACCGAGGCATAGAATTTCAGGGCGTTTCCGCCGGTGGTGGTTTCGGCCGGACCAAACATCTGGCCTATCTTTGAACGCAGCTGGTTGATGAATATGCAGCAGGTCTTGGTGCGGGCGATGGCGCCGGTGAGCTTGCGCATGGCCTGGCTCATCAGGCGGGCCTGCAGGCCGACGTTGCGGTCGCCCATATCGCCTTCGATCTCGCTTTTGGGCGTCAGGGCCGCAACAGAGTCGATGACAAGCACGTCGATGGCCGACGAGCGGATCAGCTGTTCGGCAATCTCCAGGGCCTGCTCGCCGTTGTCGGGCTGAGAAATGTAGAGACTGTTGACGTCAACACCGAGCTTCTCGGCATAGAAGCGGTCAAACGCATGCTCGGCGTCGATGATCGCCGCGATGCCGCCAGCCTTCTGGGCTTCGGCTATGGCATGGATGGCCAGGGTGGTTTTACCGGAGGATTCCGGACCGAATATCTCGATTACGCGGCCGCGCGGATAGCCTCCGACGCCAAGGGCCATATTCAGTGCGATGGATCCGGTGGGAACCACGTCAACGTCTTCGACTACTTCGTCGCCCATCTTCATGATGGCACCGCGGCCGTAGCTTTTTTCAATCTTGCCCATGGCTTGCTTCAGGGCTTCGAGCTTGGCTGCCTTCGGATCGGCGGCGGCTGCGGCGGGGGTGATTTTCTTTGCCATAATCAAATAATGGTGTTTGGGTTTTGTGTTTTAATTTCGTTGATGCAAAGTTACGCAATTCTTCGGGCACAAACAATGCCCGGCATTGTTAAAAAACACCAATCGGGGAACGGGGTCTCAGTATGGCGTGATGCGGAGCTGTCCGGCCCGTCCGCGCAACACTCTCTTGGCGGCGCCGGTCAGGTCAGCGGCTTCAGAGTCACTGCCCGCAAGCATGGCGGCAATCGCGCTTTCGGTCAGGCGGAATGCCAGCAAGCTGTCGGCCCCGGGACTGAGCAGAATGTCGATGGTCAGAGCCTCGGCATCGAAGCCGGCGGAGTAAGGCAGCAGGTCGACAGCCACGCGGGCAAGCGCGGCGCCGGCCATACAGGCAAGCGCGTCGGCTTCGGCCGAGCCGAGCAGATCAGCCGGATCTCCGCCGGCGGCCACACGCAGGGCCGATTCAGCCATAAGGCGCCGCGAAAGCCGCTGCCCGTCGAAATGGAAGGTGGTCGTGGTCATCATCCGCGCATCTCCTTTCTCTGAGCGAGGGTGATGCTGCGGGCGCAAGTATCACTGACAAAAAAGCGCGAGGCCGTTGCCGAACTGAGCACGTGGGCAATGGCTTCGGTGGTGTTGCAGCCGGTCGAGACACGCCGGTCTTCCACTTTGGCAGCTATTTCGTCCCACATCTGCCGGCGCATGGCCGACATATGTCCGGGCATCCGGCCGCCACGGTGAAGGCGAATCATGTCGATGGCATGATCCACTCCGATAAAATAGCCCTGGCTGACGGGCGAGTGGATGGCACGGCGCAGAAGTTCGGCATCGGTCGCATCGCGGCCAGCGCGACGTGCGGCTTCATATTCGCGGCGCAAAGCGCTCCGCAGACTGGCATTCCTGAAAGCAGTCATGGTTAATTTACTCATAGATGTGATAATTTTGCTAATAACTCTTGGCAAAATTACAACCACACGCGGGCAAACAGATTGCCCAGCCACAATTAGCGATAAAAAAACCTGCCACATAATCGCTATGGAGCAGGGTGCTAACCTTAATCTTAATTTAATACTATGAAAAACACATTGCAAATATAATAACTTTTCGTTAATTCACAAAATATTTGCAATAAAATGCAGCTAAAATCGAACAAAATGACATCTAAAATATGTTATACAACATATTTTCGTGAAATCGGCGGTCTCAACGGCTCATAAAGCGTCTGAAGCCGGGCCGCGTTGCGACAAAAAAAGCGACTGCCCGACAGAAAACTCTGCCCGGCAGTCACTCAATGAAATTGATTTCGTTTTCAGTCCGCGATTTTCAGCTCGGCCTTGACAAGCGAGGTGCAGTCGGCCACGTCCGGTCCGACAAAAGACACGGATGCCTGAGGCAGGATGACAGAGAATCCGTTGCGGGTTCCCACGCTCTTGATGGCGGCGTCGATGCGGTCGTGGATCGGCTGCATCAGGCGCTGGCGCTCATTTTCCATATCGCGGTTGGCAGTTTCATAAAATTGCTGTATCTTCATCTGCAGGTCTTCCAGCGAGCGCTGGCGCGATGCCTTGATCGGGTTGCTGTCGGCCAGAGCCTGGAATTCGGCATATTCTTTGTCCATCTGCTCGTTGAGGCGCGACAGTTCTGCCTTGTAAGCATTGGAGAATTCATTGAACTGCTGTTCGGCGACAGCCAGTTCAGGCATAGCCTTGAAGATCGCGTCCACATCGACAGTGCCGATTTTCTGGGCAAAGCCAAAAGCGGGAATAATCAGAGCCAGTGTGATGATGATTTTTTTTAACATGGTTATGGTCTGCGCTGTTAAGTTAAAAGATGGCACAAAGTTAGGCAAATATTTTGAATGAAACAACAATAGCCCCCCGAAGGGAGGCTATCGTAAATCGTCTGCCGAGAGATTACTTCGCGGGAGCGGCAGGAAGTTTGAGAGCTTCCTTGACCATTGCGGTGCAGTCTACCGCATCGGCACCCTGATAGAAAGCAATGCCTGAGGGGAAGATGAATGTGAAGCCCTTTTCAGCGCCGACCAGCTTGATGGCGTTGAGGATTTTCTCCTGGATGGGCTGCATCAGCAGCTGACGCTGACGCTCCATGTCCTGCTGGGCGGTCTGATAGAAACGCTCGATGCGGGCCTGTACATCCTGGATGGCCTGCTGGCGCGATGCTTTCAGGGGGCTGTTTTCATCAAGTTCCTGATATGCTTTGACCTCTTTCTCATATTGCTCGTTGAGATTGGCGAGTTCGGCTTCATAGGTTTTGGAAACGTTGGCAAACTGCTCTTCGGCCGACGCCTTTTCCGGCATCTGTTCGAAGATGGCTTCCATATCGACAGTGCCGAATTTCTGGGCAAAAGCCATTGCGGGAAGCAGAACGGCAAGTGCGATGAAAATTTTTCTGAACATAAGTTTTTCTATGATTTGGTTTTGAAATTAATTTGCTTTAGACAAGGCCAAAGTTAGGGAATTATTTTGAATATCCCAATTTTTCAAGCACTTCGTTTGAAATGTCGATGCGGGGCGAGGCATAGATGATATTGGCCGACGAAGCGCGGTCAAAGACGCACTGATAGCCGCGCTCCTCTGAAATCTTCTTGATGGCGTTGTAGATCTCGTCCTGAATGGGCTGCATCAGGGTCTGACGCTTTTTATAGAGTTCGCCTTCAGGGCCGAAATATTTGTATTTAAGCTCAGTGGTCTCTTTTTCAGCCTGGAGCACAGCGTTTTCACGCGATTTTTTCTGCTCGTCGGTCAAAAAGACCATATCGGCCTGATAATTTTTATAGAGAGTCTCGGCCTCGGCCGTCTTGGCCTCGACCTCTTTCTGCCAGCGGAGCGAAAGCTGGTTGAGCTGCTCGTTGGCCATCTCATATTGAGGGTAGTTCTTGAGGATATATTCCATGTCGATGAGCGCGAACTTCTGGGCAAATGAACCCAGTGCGCATATTGTGGCGAGAGCCAGGGCGAAAAGCAGACGTTTCATAGTCACAAAGCAATGTTAGTTATTTATATAAAAACACCCGAGAGGCGGAATTGGTTCAGGTCAGAACTCCTGACCGAGGATGAAATGGAAGTGAGAGCCGCCGCGACGTCCGTTGTAGTCACGGTCAAAACCATAGGCCCAGTCGATGCCGAGCATGCCGACCATCGGCAGGAACACCCTGATACCGGCGCCGGCGCTGCGCTTCATCTTGAAGGGGGCGAAGTCTCCGACCGAAGTCCAGGCGTTGCCGCCTTCGGCAAAGGCCAGGCCATAGATGGTAGTGGTTGGCTGGAGCAGGAACGGGAAGTGAAGCTCGACACCGAAGCGGGTATAGGCATAGCCCTCCTTGCCCCACGGAGTCAGGGCGCCGTTTTCATAGCCGCGCAAGGCAATGGTCTCGGTGGCATAGGTGTAAGATCCGCTCATTCCGTCGCCGCCGACATAGAAGGTTTCAAAAGGCGACTTCAGATATTTGTTGTAAGAACCGAGCAGACCGAAATCGGCGCGGGTCATCAGCACCAGAGTGTACTTGCCGTCAGGATTGGTGAGCGGAGTGTAGGTGCGTGAGCGGAAGCGGAGTTTCCAGTATTCGATCCACTTATAGCGTTCCTTGGTGTTGCGTTCGTTAAGCGAAGCGTTAGAAGTGGTCTCGCTCAGCTGCTTCCAGTTGCGTCCGGGCATGAACAGAGAGGCCGGAGGCGTGAGCTGGAAATTAAGCGAGAATGTGGAGCCGGAGCGGGTATAGATCGGGTTGTCGATGTCTGAACGGCCCAGAGTCAGACCGAGCACCAGAGAATTCGACACGCCGTTGTTCATGTAATACAGATAATCCCAGTTTTTCAGCGCATACCAGTTGTAGGTCAGGTCGGCATTGAAGGTGAAATAGTCGTCAGGCCAGTTCAGACGCTTGCCGAATCCAACTGTCACGCCCGCCATCTGAAGCCATTTGTTGGGGTCATAGGCATTCTCGTATGTCGAATTATAATAGTCTGAATTGTAGCCATATCCGTAACCATAGCCATATCCGTAAGAATTCAGGGCATTATAGTAGCTCTTGTTATAGAACGACGAGTTGATGCCGGTCTGGCGGCTATAGTAAGCGGTGACCGAGAACTGGTTCGGGCGCTTGCCGCCGAACCACGGATCGAGGAAGCTGATAGAATAAGCCTGATAATAGCGGGCGTTGGTCTGGGCCGAGATCGAGAACGTCTGGCCCTCACCCTGCGGAATTATACCCTTGTAGGTCGAAGGATAGAGCAGATTCTTGATCGAGAAGTTAGAGAATTTCAGACCGATCTTGCCGATGAGTCCTGTCTGTCCCCAGCCGAGCGAGAATTCCACCTGGTCGTTGGATTTCGACTCCAGATTCCAGTTGATGTCGACTGTGCCGTTCTCCTGATTGGGCTGCACGTCAGGCGTGATGGCCTCTGGATCGAAATGACCCATCTGCTGGAGTTCGCGCGCCGAACGCATCAGGCGGTCCTTGCTGAAAAGATCGCCCGGCTTCACGCGCAGCTCGCGGCGCACAACTTTTTCATAGACGCGGTCGTTGCCGTTGATATTGACCGCGTTGATATATGCCTGCGGTCCTTCGATCACACGCATCTCGATAAACACGGAGTCATTGCTGATGTTGCGCTCAGTGGGAGTGATGCGGGTGAAAAGATATCCGTTGTTGTAATAGAGATTGCTCACGGCGTCTTCATCGTTAAACAGACGCTTGTCGAGAGTCTTCTGATTGTAGACATCGCCCGACTTCAACTCGATCAGGGCGTCAAGCAGCTCGGTGGCATAGACCGTATTGCCGACCCATCCGATGCCCGAGATATAATACTTGTTGCCTTCGTCAAGATTGATATATACGTCGACCGATTTTTCATCATAAGGCACAACGGAATCAGAAAGAATCACGGCATCTCGATAACCCAGCTCGTTGTATTTCTGGAGAATGCGCGAAAGGTCATCGCGATAATCCTGTTCAACAAACTTTTTCTGCGAGAAAATTTTGAGCAGATCGCTCTTCTCGTTGGTTTTCTTCATGGTGCGTTTCAAAGTCCTGTCCGACACCACTTCATTGCCGTCGATATATATCTTGTGCACCTTGATCTTCGAGTGCTTGTCGACGTCGATGGTCACAATCATTGCGTTAGGCTCCGACAGCGACTCCTCCTGACGCACATTGATATCGGCGTTCTTGAAACCTTTGCCGTCGAAATACTGCGCCGAAATGGCCTTGATCCTGTTGACGACCTCGGGAGTGAGCTGATTGCCCGGCATCAGATGCAGACGCTCCTGCAGATCCTCGCGCTCGTTTTTGCGCACGCCCGAATATCTCACCTCGGCAATGCGCGGCTGCTGGCGCAGTGCATATTCAAGCCACACTTTGCCGTCATAGACCTTCTGGATCTTGACCTGCACCTGCGAGAAAAGCCCCTGGTTCAACAGGCGTTTCGCAGCGTTGGTCAGATCCGAACCAGGAACATCAATGCGCTCGCCGACACGAAGTCCGGCATAGGATTTAACCACGTCTTCATTATAGTTAGGCGCACCGGTCACTTCAATCCCGGCGATCACATAAGTGCGCGGAGTGGCATTGAAAATCACCGGAGGAGCCACAATCGTGTCCTGGGCTTGTGATGGCGTCTGGGCCGAAGCGGAGGCCATTATAATGAGAGAAGCAGTGATGAAAGCAGTCAGTCGGCTGAAGAATTGCATCTGAGTCTGTATTATTATATAATAAGGTGTGAGGAGGTCAGGATTCGGATTGTTGTGTCGATTTCACTTGATCGCCGGTGCGGCCGAAGCGGCGCTGGCGCTGCTGATATGCACGGATGGCTTCAAGAAAGTCCGACTTGGAAAAGTCCGGCCAGAAAAGGTCGGTGAAATAAAGTTCACTGTAAGCGATCTGCCACAGCAGATAGTTCGAAACCCGATAGTCGCCGCCGGTGCGTATGAGCAGATCCGGGTCGGGAATCGACGGCGAAGCCATGTGATCAGCCACAGTGCGATCGGTGATATCGGCCGGATCAAGCTTGCCGGCAGCCACTTCGGCGGCTATGCGCCTGGCGGCTTCAGTGATTTCCCACCGCGACGAATAACTGATGGCCAGATTCAGCACCAGGCCGGTGCAGTGGGCGGTATCGGCCATGCACTGGCGCAGCATGTCTATGGTTACCTGAGGCATACGCTCGATGTCGCCCATGATCGTCAGGCGCACGTTGTTTTTGATCAGATCAGGAGTCTCGCGGGTAATCGCCACCCCGACCAGAGTCATCAGGGCATCCACCTCTGCTTGCGGACGGTTCCAGTTCTCGGTCGAGAAAGTATAGAGTGTGAGATATTTCACACCGGCCTCCGAGGCGATCTCGGTGATTTTACGCACAGTGTTGACGCCCTCTATGTGGCCTTCGGAGCGATCAAGGCCGCGGGCCTTGGCCCAGCGTCCGTTTCCGTCCATGATCACGGCCACGTGGGCCGGCACTTTGCGTGGATCTATGTCAAACTCTTGTAGGTTCATAAGCAGTGGTCAGTCAACGTAGTGGCAGGTTACGCACCGTTTTCCGAATTCATACGAAATGGAAATCATCAGATTGGAATTCCAGTCGTTGTTTTTCAGAAAAGTGCTTTTTATCTGGTATAGGTCTGTGAGATTCCGGCCGTCGGCACGGTCTCCCACAAGATATGTCATGCAGAATTCGGCGGCAAGATTCAGGCGCGGCATCACTTTGAACTTCACGCCGAAGGCCATCGGGACGCTCATGCAGGCAAAAACGCCGCCTCCGCCGGGCGAAGCCACCGTGGCGCCCAGTCCGAGCGACAGATACGGACTCCAGCGCCGCAACCGTTTGTAGGTTTCGCCGATGCCGTAACCGAAGAAGTTGAATTCGGCCCGCGCACCGAGATCATAGAGCTGCGAGGAGAAACTGTAGTGCATGCCGTCGGGCAACACCATCTTTGTGTCGGCCGTATTGCCTTTTATGGTCGATGTCGTGAACAGGCCGCGTATGGCCCAGCGGGTGTCGATCAGATAGCGGAACGACAACTGCCCGACAAACCCAGGCCGGCGGAAAAGATTGGAATGATTGACGTCGCCAAGATATCCGCTCATGCCGACGCCGGCGCCGATGTCGAACTTATACTCTTCCTCCTGAGCATGAGCGGCCACGCCTGCGGAAACAACCGCAAGTATCACCGTCAGGATTCTGAGCATGGATTTCATCGCTTGGCGCTGTATCTCTCTGTTGTGGATTACTGCAAAGGCTTGAACGTCAGACGCTCGATCACTCCGCGCCACAACTGGTTATAGAGGCGTGTAGAGCCGCTGTAAGCATCGAAATAGCTGCCGCCGAACACATAGACATAGTCCGTGTCCCACTCGGTGATCGGCTTGATGGCACGCAGAGCCGAAGTGCTGTTGGTGTGGGGGCAGACAAACGCTTGCGCGTCATAGCGCGCCGACATCGCCGCAGGCAGTTGCAGATTCGAGGGAGCGGGATTCCAGTTGATGCCGTTGTCCTGCGAGGTGTAGACCTTGGCCCTGCCGGGCTCGGAACCTTCCTGGGCATAAGTGACGGCGATCCATGTGGCGCGCCGTGTCACGGCCCAGTTCGATGTCGAAGTCGTGAACGTGAAGTAAGGAAACAGCAATGGCGCCGGACCGGCCGGAAGCTCACGCAGCCCGCCGTTGGAATTCAGACGAAACCAGCTCTGGCCGTCGAACGCCCAGGTGGCACCGGTGAATTCTCCGCCGGCAGTGACACCGCCGGCCATTATGGCCTGAGGCTCCACGTTCCAGTCGGAGCTGAAGCTGACAAGCTGGCTGGTCTGCGCCACGGGGAAGTCAGCGCCGAGAGCGGCGATGTCGCCCGAAGCCGATTCAGGATAAGTGGCCCACTGCGATCCGCGCACACCCACCACCCTGTCGGTGAATCCGCCATAAAGATGGCTCCAGCCGGAACCGGCCGGCTCCACCTCGGTCCATTGCAGCCGGCTGTCGGCGGCATAGTGCAGCGATCCGTCGGCACAGATAATATAAAGTCCGTCGGTTGTGGCCGTAAACGAGTTGACGTCGGCACCCGCCGGAAGCGCCACGTCTTCCTGCTGCCAGCTGTCGGAATCAAACGGAGTCGCCGTGCGGCACAGCACGGTGCGGCGCACTGTCGACGTCATGCAGAGCAGTTCGGAACCGAAACGCACGGTGCGCTGCGCCGTCGGGGCCGGAATCGTGCCCGGCAGAGTGCCGGCGGCGGTGCGGGCCCAGCGCATGGAGTCGGGAAGGACGCGGTGCACATTGACATTCACGGCATACGTGCCGACCGACTCATTGTCGGGAGCCTTGACGACCAGATAGGTCGTGCCGCTGGCAAAATTGATCGAATCCTTTGGATTCTGGGTGAGATTGACCGTGGTGTCGTTGCCGGTGAAACGACTAACCATCTGCATTTCCAGAGAAGCAGAGTTCGGCACCGTCACGTTAACGATCATGCGGCTCACGTCAGTGCCATAAGGCAGCGAGTCGGCATTATAGATCCGACGGCCGGCCAGATCAATGGTGAAAAACACCGAATCAAGGTTGGCCAGGATCTTGCGGTTTGACGCAAGCGAGAAGCCCGTCACCATGGTTGAGGCAGACAGATCGGTGGACTCCACGTCATCACCAGAATCACTGTTGCAGCCCGCCAGGACTGACGAAGCCATAAGTATTACCAGAATAGCTGAAAAAAGTTTTCGATTCATATGCCGAAGTTATAATAACTCGTTAACAAGTCGCAAAGGTAACAAGAATTCCTATAATTTAAGTCAATTGTTCGACCAATAATGCCAAATTTCCTTTATTTATAGGTGTTTTTATAGGTTTTTAACTCGTTTTTACCAATTCTCACACTGGACGACGGCGCCATGCGGCACGGAAACGCCGGAGCGGCAACCCCGTCGCCAAGCGGCTCGGGCGCGGTCTCCACCCTGACCAGATCCCACAGCCCCTCGGCCAGAAACGAGCCGGCCAAGGTGGCGCCCCCCTCAACCAGCAGCGACGTAACGCCCTGACGGTAAAGGTCGGCAAGCTGATCCGACAGCGGAAGTCCGCGCGTGAACGTCACTCGGCGCGGCGCCCTTCCGCCCGGCCACAGACGGCAATCGAGCCGCGGCCTGTCCATAAGCTCGGTGCCTGAACCGACAGCGATTGCGTCGACCTGCGCCCTGAGCTGATGCACAAGGCGCATGGTGGCCGGAGTGGACAGACGCGCGGCGGCCTCGCCGGGAGTGCGGCGGCGGTCAATGAATCCGTCGGCCGACTGCGCCCATTTCAGAATCACATACGGGCGCCCTGACGTGTGGGCGGTGAAAAACGCCGGATTGATTTCGCGACATCCGGCGGCAACATCGTCAGGAGCAAGCTCCACTTCAACACCCGCGTCGCGCAGGATCTGCAGCCCGCGGCCCGCCACCTTGGCAAACGGGTCGACGCAGCCGACCACCACCCGACGCAGACCGCGGTCGGCAAGCAGCCGGGCACACGGCGGAGTCTTCCCCCAGTGGGCACACGGCTCCAGAGTCACATAGATGGTGCATCGCCTCAGGTCAGCGCCCGCGGCATCAGCCTGACAGACGGCATTGACCTCGGCATGCGCCTCGCCGCAACGGCGGTGCCACCCCTCGCCGACAATCAGACCGCTATCGTCATCGACAATCACCGCTCCGACCATCGGATTCGGATGGGCGCCCTCGCCTGCCAGCCTCGCCAGCTGCATGGCCCGGCGCATGAATTTCAAATCAGATGTTATCATGGCCTCAAAGTTACGCATTTTTGGCCAGATTTAAGTTTTTCAGCAAAAATACGCTGACAATCAAGCCAATCAGCCCCGGCGCCGCCAGCCGGCCATGCCGATGTTGCAGATTTATTGCGACGCGATTGATAGAGTATCGGAAAAAATTCGTATATTTGCGCGCATTTTGGCATATTATAGCCTCTGTGCGCCTCCGTTTTTGAAATAATTTATCAACCATAAACTTATCATTTACCAATCAACACATGAACAGTAAAGGTTCCCTTGGAAGTATTGTGGCAGGTGTCATCGCCATCTTCCTCGTCCTGATCTGCGTGTTCTATCTGTCGTTCACCTGGAAAGGCTCGCAGATAGAGGACCAGGGTAAGGAGTATGCCGAGCTTGTGGCCGGCCAAGACGACACAACCGACGAGTACAAGTCGGCATATAAGCACTATATGGACTCCGTTGCCCAGGAACCCGTCTACATGGGCTATACCTACAGCGAAGTACAGCGCTGGGGCGTGGGCCTCGGCCTCGACCTCAAGGGCGGCATGAACGTAACCCTCCAGGTCAACATGGGCGACATGCTCGCCTCGATGGCCGGAACAGAGTCCAACGCCACGCTGCGCCGCGCCGTGATGGCAACCGACTCCATCGCCGCAGCCGCACCCGAAACCGACTATGTGGAGACATTCCTCCAGCAGTATAGCAACATCTCCGGCAACCCCAACGTGGACTACTCCGTGGTGTTCCCCGACGTGATCACCTCCAACGGCACCAACCGCAACGCCGTGGCTTCAAAACTCAAGGAAGAAGCCCAGGACCGCGTCAACACCTCGGCCACCAACGTGCTCCGCAACCGTATCGACGCATTCGGAGTCGTGTCGCCCAACATCCAGGTGCTCCAGGGCAAACAGGGACAGATCCTGCTCGAGCTTCCCGGCGTGAAGGAACATGAACGCGTGCGCGACCTGCTCCAGCGCTCGGCCAACCTCGAATTCTATGAAATGTACACCCTCGGCGAAATCGCTCCCGCGCTCCAGAAAGCCAACGAAGCTGCCGAAGGCGCACTGTTCGCAATGCTTTCGCCCTCGCAATACAGCCAAAGCCCCGTCGTCGGCTATGCGTCGGCTAAAGACAAAGACGCCATCAGCAAACTGCTGGCCGATCCCAAAGTAAACGTCAACCTGCCCCGCAACCTCAAGCTCGCATGGAGCAACAAAGCCATGAAACCCGAGCAGACAGGCGGCGCAAAAGACATATTCACCCTTGTGGCCCTCCGCACCGACATCGACACCGAAACCGGCGCACAGAAGCCCCGCATGAACGGCGACAACATCACCGGCGCAACCAGCGACTTCGACAACATGCGCGGCAACACCGTCCACATGAACATGAACTCCGACGGCGCACGCGCATGGGCCGCAGTGACCCGCGCCAACGTGGGCAAACCGGTGGCTATCGTGCTCGACGACCTGGTATACTCCTATCCCACCATCAACACCGTCATCGAAGGCGGACAGAGCGAAATCACCGGCGACTTCACCCTGCAGGAAGCACAGGACCTTGCCAACGTGCTGAAATCAGGTAAAATGACCGCCCGCGTGAGCATCATCTCCGACATGGTTGTCGGCCCGTCGCTCGGCCAGCAGGCCATCCACGACGGCTTCCTCTCGTTCGTGATCGCCCTGGTGCTCCTGATGATCTTCATGATCGCCATCTATGGCGTGATCCCCGGCCTGGTAGCCAACCTCGGCCTGATCCTCAACATCTTCTTCACCTTCGGCATCCTCGCCTCGTTCCAGGCCGTGCTCACCCTGTCGGGTATCGCCGGTATCGTGCTCGCACTCGGCATGGCGGTCGACGCCAACGTGCTTATCTTCGAGCGCGCCAAAGAAGAACTCAAAGCCGGCAAAAACGCCCGCAACGCCATTGCCGACGGTTATGCCAACGCCTTCTCGGCCATCTTTGACTCCAACCTCACCTCGATCATCACAGGCATAATCCTGCTGCTGTTCGGCACCGGCCCCATCAAGGGCTTCGCCACCACCCTCATCATCGGCATCTGCTGCTCGTTCTTCACCGCCGTCTATCTGACCCGCATCGTCTTCATCCTCGGCGCCAAGAAACCGGCCTTTGAAAAGCTGACATTCACAACCGCACTGAGCAAAAACATGTTCAGCGGCACCAGCTACAACTTCCTCGGAGCACGCAAAGCCTCCTTCACCGTTGTCGGAGTCGTCATCGTCGCCGTAATCGCCTCCCTGCTCGGCCGCGGCCTCAGCCAGGGCATCGACTTCTCCGGCGGCCGCAACTATGTTGTCAAATTCGACCATCCCGTCGACGCCCACAAACTCGCCGAGACAGTCGCTCCCGCCTTCCCCGGCGCATCGACCTCGGTGATCACAATCGAAAACGCCAACCAGGTGCGCGTGTCGACCAACTACAAGATCAACGACACCGACCCCAACGTTGAAGCCGAAGTGCAGAACCTTCTGTTCCAGGCCCTCCAGTCAGAACTCGGCGACATCACCCCCGAACAGTTCTCGACCGCCGACGTCAACTTCGGTCTGATCTCATCGCAGAAAGTCGGCCCCTCGGTTGCCGACGACATGAAGCGCGACGCCTACATCGCCGTCAGCCTCGCCCTGCTCGCCATGTTCCTCTACATCCTTGTGCGTTTCCGCAACGTGGCCTTCTCGCTCGGCGCCCTCGCGGCCGTGGCCTTCACAGCATTCACAATCATCGGCTTCTACTCGTTCTTCTACGGACTGGTGCCCTTCTCGATGGAAATCGACCAGACGTTCATCGCCGCGATCCTCACCGTCATCGGCTATCAGATCAACGACACCGTGGTCGTGTTCGACCGCGTGCGCGAAAACGTGAGCCTCTATCCCAAGCAGAGCTTCTTTGACCTGATCAACCGCTCGATCAACAGCACCCTCGGCCGCACAGTCATGACCTCGGCCTCGACCCTGCTCGTGCTGCTCTGCATCTTCATCCTCGGCGGCGAAGCCATCCGCGCGTTCACATTCGCAATGATCAGCGGCGTTGTCATCGGCACCCTGAGCACCATCTTCGTGGCTGCTCCCGTGGCCTACCTCGCCGACGGCAAACGCGCCAAAAAAGCCTGATAGAAAACTCCACTCCCTATAAACAGAAAAAGACCTTAAAGACCCCAAAAGTCATTAAGGTCTTTTTTGCAAAACCACAACAATGACCGTCACAATCAACGACAAAACCGTCATGGTGCAACCCATGACCACCCTGGACAGACTGATGGCCGACAACGGAATCAATCCGGCCGGCACCGCAGTGGCCGTCAACGGCACCGTCGTGACCCCGACACAGTGGCCGGCCACAATGCTGCGCGACGGCGACGCGATTCTCGTGTTCAAAGCTTTCTACGGAGGATAAACCGCTATGCTGCAATATATCACACATCATTCCGATCGCTTCACGATTCCACAGCAAGTGGCCATGGTGATCGAAGGCGGCTGCCGCTGGGTGCAGCTGCGCATGAAGGATGCTTCCGACGAAGAAGTCGAATCCATGGCCCGGCAGCTCATCCCGATCTGCACCGAATCCGGCACCATACTGGTCATCGACGACCGCGTCGATGTGGTGATGAAAACCCGCGTCCACGGCGTCCACCTCGGCAAAAACGACATGGACCCGGCCGCCGCGCGCGAATACCTCGGACCGCACGCGATTATCGGATGCACGGCCAACACCGCCGCCGACATCCTGGCGCTGGCGCCGCTCGACATCGACTATTTCGGACTTGGACCGCTGCGCCACACTGAAACCAAGCGCAACCTGTCGCCGGTGATAGGACTCGAAGGCTACCGCGCCATAATGGCGGAGGCACGCGCCGCCGGAGCCGAACAGCCCGTCGTGGCCATCGGCAGCGTCGGTCCCGCCGACATTGCCCCGCTGCTCGAAGCCGGAGTCAACGGAGTGGCAGTGAGCGGCGCCATCCTCTCGGCCCCCGATCCGGTGGCCGCCACCAGAGCCATCATCGCCCTCGGGCAATAAAAATGATGCGAACTACACAAAAAATCGCTAAATTTGCAAAAACTCTAAAAAACAAACCTATACCATGTACAGCTTTGACAACCGAATCGTCGCCACTCTCGACGCCGGAGGCACAAACCTTGTGTTCGGCGCCATGCGTGCCTGCGACTATGTTGGCCAGACCATAACACTGCCGTCCAACTCCCACGACCTCGACCTCTGCCTCGCCACCATAGTGGAAGGATTCACCCGACTGATCGACTCGCTCGACGAAAAGCCTGTGGCCATCAGCTTCGCATTTCCCGGCCCGGCCGACTATCCTGCCGGAATCATCGGCGGCTACCTGCCCAACTTCCCGTCATTCCGCGACGGAGTGGCACTCGGCCCATACCTGTCGCAGAAATTCAACCTGCCGGTGTTCATCAACAACGACGGCGACCTCTTCGCGTTCGGCGAAGCCACCGGCGGAATACTCCCCGCAATCAACAAGCGCATAGCCGATCTGGGCGGCCACAAACAATACAAGAATCTGGTCGGCTTCACCTTCGGCACCGGCCTCGGCATCGGCGAAGTCATCAACGGCAACCTCAACACCGGCAATAACTCCTGCGTCGAAGCGTTCTGCCTGCGCAACGCCCACGATCCGTCGATAATAGCCGAAGACGGCGCAGCCATCCGCGCCATTGTCCGCGAATACGGACGCCTGGCAAGCCAGCCCGACCACGGACTGACCCCCTACGACATTTTCCAGATTGCCGAAGGCCTGAAACCAGGCAACGCCGAAGCCGCACGCCTGGCCTTCGAGTCATTCGGAGAAGTGGCCGGCGACGTGTTCGCCACCGCAGTGACACTGCTCGACGCAGTCGTGGTGGTGGGCGGCGGACTCACCGGCGCGATGAAATACATCAAGCCCGCCCTGCTCCGCACCATGCGCGAACAGATCCGCACCATCGGAGGCGAACAGCTGCCGAGAGTGCAGATGCGCGTGTTTGACCTCGACGACGAAGGCGAATTCTCCACATTCGTGCTCGGCGACTCTCGCGAACTGAAAGTCTATGGCAGCGACGCCACCGTGGTCTATGACCCGATGAAACGCACCGGAATCGCAGTGTCGAAAATCGGAGCCTCAAAAGCCATTTCAATCGGCGCCTACACATATGCGCTGACACGCCTTGACGAGGAAAAACTGACCAACACAGCAAAATAACAATCTACAGATTTTAACACAACTCGCAAAAAAGCAATATATTTTACATTGTTTTAACCATTCAGGCCAAACGCTAACAAACTTTAGCGTTTGGCCTGTTTACATTTATGCCAAAACATTGTGTCAAATCAACAACTCTTATTACCTTTGCCCTGGATTTCAGGCGCACACACCTGCGCCCGACTCCACTTTATCGAAGAGAAAATAAAACAATAACCAACTATTTTTTATGAGCAAATCAGCAACAAAGCCCGCTGAAGGCAAACTCGGCGTGCTGGTGGTAGGCCTCGGCGCCGTCACCACAACTTTCATGACCGGCGTACTCATGGCCCGCAAAGGCCTGGCCAAACCGGTCGGCTCCATGACACAATACGACAAAATCCGCGTCGGCAAAGGCAACGACAAAAAATATCTGATGTATAAAGACGTGGTGTCGATGGCATCGCTCGACGACATCGTGTTCGGAGCATGGGACGTATATCCCGCCAACGCTTACGAATCGGCCATCAACGCCGAAGTGCTCAAAGAAAAAGACATCAACCCGGTCAAGGACGAACTGGAAGCCATCAAGCCCATGACCGCCGCTTTCGACCGCAACTATGCCAAGCGCCTCGACGGCGACAACGTCAAGGTTGTCAAAGACCGCTGGGACATGGTCGAACAGCTGCGCGAAGACATCCGCTCGTTCAAGGCCAACACCGGAGTGAACCGCTGCGTTGTCCTCTGGGCCGCATCGACCGAAGTATACGTGCCCGTGAACGAAAAGGTGCACTACAAGCTTGCCGACCTTGAAGCCGCAATGAAGGCCGACGACAAGGAAAACATCGCACCCTCGATGTGCTATGCCTATGCCGCACTGGCCGAAGGCTGCCCCTTCATCATGGGCGCGCCCAACACCACCGTCGACATCCCCGCCATGTGGGAACTCGCCGAAAAGACCGGCATGCCCATCGCCGGCAAAGACTTCAAGACCGGCCAGACTCTTGTAAAATCAGGCTTCGCCCCGATAATCGGCACCCGTATGCTCGGTCTCAGCGGATGGTTCTCGACCAACATCCTCGGCAACCGCGACGGCCTCGTGCTCGACGAACCCGCCAACTTCCGCACCAAAGAAGTCAGCAAGCTCTCAACCCTCGAGTCGATCCTCGTGCCGGAAGAACAGCCCGACCTCTACTCCAACTACTACCACAAGGTGCGCATCAACTACTATCCCCCGCGCAACGACAACAAAGAAGGCTGGGACAACATCGACATCTTCGGCTGGATGGGCTACCCCATGCAGATCAAGATCAACTTCCTCTGCCGCGACTCGATACTTGCCGCTCCGCTCTGCCTTGACCTGGTGCTGCTGAGCGACCTGGCCGCACGCGCAGGCCGTCACGGCATCCAGCGCTTCCTGAGCTTCTTCCTCAAGAGCCCGATGCACGACTACACAGTCGACGAAGTGCCCGTCAACCACCTCTTCCAGCAGTACACAATGCTCAAAAACGCCATCCGCGAAATGGGCGGCTATGAGGCTGACGAGGAAATCGACTGATCCAACACCCCTCAACCCAAAACAGAGAATCACCGAAAGCCCCCGGCACGCACTCCGCCTGCCGGGGCTTTCAATTTCCGCCATCCCCACCCTGCCAACCATGAAAATCCTCTTTCTCACCGGCGCCGGAATATCGGCCGAATCCGGAATATCCACCTTCCGCGACAGCGACGGCCTCTGGGAGCACTACCGCATCGAAGACGTCTGCACCGACACCGCACTGATACGCAACCCCGCACTGGTCCACGAATTCTACAACCAGCGCCGGCGCGACATGCTCAAAGCCGAACCCAACGCCGCCCACCGCGCAATAGCCCGGCTGCTCGAACGCGGCCATGACGTGAGAGTCGTGACCCAGAACGTCGACAACCTGCATGAACGCGGCGGAATGCCCGCCGACCGAGTGCTCCACCTCCACGGCGAACTCACAAAGGCACGCGCCGTTAACCGCCCGGACCTCACATTCGACCTTCCGGCGCTCGGCATCACCGACACCGACCCCGTCACCCCCGTTTGCGGCCATCTGGTGCGACCTCACATAGTGTTTTTCGGCGAGGCCGTCCCGAATCTCGAACCGGCAGCCGAACTTGTCCACCAGGCCGACATGCTCGTGATCGTCGGCACATCGCTCCAGGTCTACCCCGCCGCCAGCCTCATCAACTATGCCCGCCCGGGCACTCCGACAGTCTACATAGACCCCCGCCCGGCCGCGGTTCCCGCCGGAGTAAGCATCATCGCCAAACCGGCCACTGCCGGCATGACCGACCTGCTCGCCACCCTCGACAAAACAGTTTGATTTGGGGAATTGTGACCGATTGCTTACCTTTGTGCTCATGAACAAGCCGCAGCTAATCGTTTCCCTGACGTCGTTTCCCAAAGCGATCAACTATGCCACACAGGCAATCAGGTCAATTCTTGACGGATCCTTGCTGCCCGACCGGGTGGTGCTGTATCTGGCATTTTCCGATTTCGACTCCTGCGGCTTCCCGCAGGAGCTGCTCGCTCTGGCCGAGGAGAATCCGAGGGTAGAGCTACGCGACATGGGCACCGACATCCGCTCATACGGAAAACTGATTCCGGCACTCAAGGAATTTCCCGACGACGTGATCGTCACCATCGACGATGACATCAGATATCACCGCCACATGCTGCGCGATCTGGTGAAACTGCACAAAAAACTGCCCGAGGCAATCATCGCGCACCGAGTGCGCCGCCTCAGACCCGACGAGCCTTACAGCAAATGGCGCAAATATAAATGGCATGACTTCATCTTCAGGCGCCATCACTTCTCTCACCATGCCATGCAGACAGGCGCCGGCGGAGTGCTCTATCCGCCACACTCGCTCGACGCAACCATGCTCGACCCGACGCTTTTCCTGGAACTGGCGCCGACGACCGACGACATCTGGTTCTGGGCCGCCGCAGTGGCCAACGGCACATACGTCGTCCCGCTGCCAAACGGCAAAAGCGCCCTGACCGAAGTCGGAAAACCGCGCGAACTCTCGCTCAAGACCACAAACCTCCGCCCCGGCGACGACCGCAACCGCCAGGCTCTGGACCGTATTTTCCGGCATTTCCCTCTCATCAGACAAAAACTATCAGAGGAGGAAAAACGCTCATGACCGCCCCATTATAACTCCGATATGAATCATCCACAGGTTATCGTGTCACTGACATCGTTTCCGGCAGCCATCGGATTTGCCGGACGCGCCATAAAGTCAGTTCTCGAAGGCTCGGTGAAACCCGACAAGGTGGTGCTGTATCTCACGTTCTCGCAATTCGGCGACAACGGCATACCGCACGAACTGACCGACATGGCCCGCAACAATCCGGTTTTCGAGATCCGGAATTACGACAGAGACATCCGGTCATACCGTAAACTGATCCCGGCCCTGGCCGACTTCCCGGAGGCCGTGATCGTGACCATCGACGACGACGTGGCCTATCACCGCCACATGCTGCGCGACATCCTGCGGACGCACAGACTATATCCGGACACCGTGCTGGCCCACCGCGCCAAGCGCATCAGCCCCGGACTGCCATATCGGAAATGGAGCAAATACCGCTGGTATCACTTCCTGACGCAGAAAGCCCACCGCGGCTTCCTCAACATACAGACCGGAGTGGGCGGAGTGCTCTATCCGCCACATTGCCTGAAGGCAGACATGCTCGACGTGGAACTATTCACAAGGATCGCGCCCACCACCGACGACATCTGGTTCTGGGCCGCCGCAGTGGCCAACGGCACGCCGGTCATGCCCGTGCCTTTCGGCCACAACAAGCCCCGCGGACTCGGCAAACCGCGCGAACTTTCGCTGAAAACCACTAACTTCAAATCCGGCGAAGACCGCAACACCGCCGCCATACGGGCCATAGCTGAAGAATTTCCGGCAATAAAACAGATTCTGAACGATGAAAAATAATCAGACAACGCCAGAGATCGATCTGGTCTATCTCTGGGTAGACGGCAACGATCCTGCATGGCAGGCAAAACGAGGCACCTTTACAGGAAATTTCGACAACTCTCCAACAAACTGCAAGGGACGCTACACAGACAACGACGAACTTAAATACAGCTTGCGCTCTGTGCTGATGTATGCGCCATGGATACGCAAAGTTTTTATCGTCACCGACAACCAGACCCCAAAGTGGATCGACACAGCTAACCCCAAAATCCGTATTGTTGACCACACGGAGATCATCCCCCCGACTTCACTGCCTTGCTTCAACTCATCGCTGATCGAGAAGTTTCTATACCGCATACCGGATCTGTCCGACCATTTTCTATACGCCAATGACGATATGCTCATAAACCGGCCGGTAACAAAGTCCGACTTCTTTACCGCAGACGGATTTCCCATTATCAGGCTAACAAAAAAACCGTTCAGAAGGCTACGGTGGCTATGGCGGGAGAAGATAATGAGAAAACCGCTCAAGAACTACAGTATCACTCTCGGTGTCGCCTCTCAGACCGTATGTGACAAATATGGGGTCTACTACACCGGAATGCCGCATCATAATATTGACGCATATCTGAAAAACGACTGCCGGCGCATGGCCGAAGACGTGATGAAAGCAGAATTCATAGCAAACGCCGGCAACCACACCCGCAGTGATTCCGACATCCAGCGCATTGTGTTTTCATATGCCGCTCTCGCCGAAAAGCGCGGACAATTGCGCTATGTCGACCAACATGAATCCATGCTTGTGCAGATCCACAAAAGCCATCATTACGAACGTCTCCGAAAGATGAACCCTATCTTTTTCTGCATGAACGACTCGGAATATTGCTCCGACTCCGACAGAGTCCGCATGAAAGAGTATCTCGACGAACGCTTTCCCGAAAAATCAACGTTCGAGAAATAGCGCTCACTCGGCGATGTCGTTCAGATCATAGCTTTCAAAATAGTTCATGTCGCGGAGTGTGGCCACTCTGGCGCGTCCGCGCGCACGCTTTGCAAGAAACTCTTCGTAAGATTTCACGGCATAATGGTTTATGCGGATAACGTCTTGCTGGGGCACGCGGTCGCGAAACCCTTTTGTCAGCGGCACTCCGTGTGAGTCGGCCGCCCGCCCCGACAGACGCGCCGCCTCATGGCAGCCGGTCATGGTGAACACGCGCCTCGGGTCGACGATGCTCTTGACGTGGGTGTTGAGCCGGTGGCCGGGCTGAGAGTGCCGGCGGAAGCGCTCCATCACGCCTCCAGGCTCCCTGGTCTTCGCGCCTCCGCTGCCATAGACCAGCCAGTTGATCTCGACAACCGAAAAGCGCTCCATGCGCCGCAGGAATTCAACGACCGACCTGTCCTTGACCGGCACGATGAACTCGTCGAGGTCGATCACAGCGAGCCAGCGCGTTTCAAGGCGATGGCGCTCAAAGCAGTCATCATAGGCGGCAAGCTGGCGCCGCTGTCCCGGAAACCAGGTGTATTCCACCAGACCCGAGTCTATATATGGCTGGAGCACCTGGCGGGTGCAGTCGGTGCTTTCATTGTCATAGATATAGAACTTCTCCACCCCCTGGCTGCGATGCCATTCGATCCATTCCTTGAAATATGGTCCTTCATTTTTAGCGATGGCACACACCGCCAGATAATAACGCGGCTGCGAAGTGTCGTGCTTCAGACTCCACATCAGTCTGGCGGCATTGGTCAGACCATAGCGCAGGATTCCGCGCCAGCGGTTTCGGGTCATCTTGTGGGGAATCACTCCGGCAATTATCTCGGCTGCTACCTTGTTCATAGCTCAAAGGAGGATTTGTCGGGAAGAATGAATTCGAAGGCACGGCGTATCTGCTCCATCACCTGGTCATAGTTGCGTATGTGGACGTTGTCGTTGAGGCAGATCAGAGAATAGCTCTGCTCCATTATGGCGCGTATCGCCTGCTTCGGCTTGATCATGAGCGGAAACATTTTCGTGTCGGCATAGGTGTTGTAAGGCATGAAGTTGCCGCGACAGATCTGCCATGTGCGAAACAGTTCCGGCGTGTAGTCGGTCACGCAGCGGAAGCGGTTGGCCGAAGTCTCGGTCAGCTCCTTTTCGGCCACGGCCCACACCTCCTCGAATGTCGACTTCAGATAAGGCTGGGCGTTGTGGGGAGTGCGCAGGGTGATGAATTTTCCGTATGGTTTCAGCAGATAGTTCCAGCGGGCGCGCATGCCATAGCTTGGGTCAAACCACTTGTCGTGATCGCGGGCCATCACCTCCTTTTTGTCGAAGTGGCGGTTTATGATCTTCAGATTGTTTTTTATTCGGCGATACCATTGCGACCACGACGGATTATAGAGAAATGCAGCAATGTCGCACGGCAGTCCGTTTCTGAAAAACCGCTCCGGCGTGATGGCGTTGGTGATATAGAAATCGTCGTTGAAATAGACAAAGTGTTCCGACAGCCCTGGAATGCGGTGCATGTATCGCTCGATAACCACCGAGTTATATGTCGGCAGGAACTGTTGCGGAATGTAGTCACGATGCTCCACCAGGTGGATTCTGGGATTGGAGACATCGAGCCAGTCAGGCTTCTGTCCGCTGGTGACGAAATGGATCCGGCGCACCCATGGAGCGAATTTCTCGACCCCGCGGAACCAGTATTTCAGAAATCCGCCATCGCGGAAACGCGCATCTGAAACGCCGTTCTTTTCATTTATCTTCTTATCGGAATAAAGTGCGAATTCCTTCTTCCATTGCGGGTCATCCATATCGACCCACGTCACAATAAAGTCAATTTCCATGTTAGTTGATTGGTTCTGCATGCTTGAATCGATTGTGTGTCCACAGATACAGCTCAGGCTGCCGCCCGATTGTCTGCTGCAGCATGCGATAATAGATAGCGGTCAGTTCGAGATCAGGAAGCGCGGCCGGATCCGGAGCCATGCGCACGAAGCTGGCCTCGTAATATCCGCGCCTGACGCGCCTGATGTCGACAAACCATGCGTCAAATCCATAATGGCGGGTGATTTTTTCAGTGCCTGTGAGCACCGGTGTGCGGTAGTGGAAAAACGGCAGGAAATACCGGACTTCGCGCTTGCGCGGCGACTGGTCGGCAATGAATCCGATGATGCTCACCTTGCCGTCGGCCACCTGTTTTGTGGCGAAACGCGCCGTTGACCGCATCTCCACGCAGACCGCACCCATGCGCTGGCGCAGCCGCAGCATAAGCCGGTCCATGCTCTGATTCCGCAGTTTGTGATAGATCTGGGCCGCCGTCACGCCCTTCTCGAGGTGGAGCGGCATGGACGAGATCCATTCCCAGTTGCCATAGTGTCCGAGATAAAGGGCCACCGAGCGTCCCTGGCGGAGCCTGGCATTGACCTCTTCGATGTTGGTGAACTTCATCCGCCGGCTCATCTGCTCAGGCGACATACCGGCCATCTTGCAGGTCTCGACAATGTTGTCGGCAAAAAAATGATAGAAGCCGCGTTCTATTTTTCTGATCTCCGACAATGATTTCTCTGGAAAGCATCCTGTCAGATTGCGCCGGACAATGGCGCGGCGATACCGGATCAGATAATACAACAGAAAATACAGTCCGTCCGATATGAGGTAGAGCACACGGAACGGAATGCAGGATATGATCCTCAGAAGCAACCAAAGCAGATGATATGCCATAATATATTCTAATTAAGGGCAAATTTACACCTTTTTTTCCAGAGTTGACGAGTTTGGCGAAAAAAATGCGTAACTTTGCCGTGACGACGCATAAAGCGTCAGGCAAGCAACAGATCACATTCACAGTCAAATACATTATATGAACAATCAGTACACTCCTGTTCCCGTCGAGTTCCAGGATCCGGTCCGGGTGGCAGTGATACGCACGGAATGGAATTCACACATCTCGACTCTGCTGGCCGACGGCGCCATAAAGACCCTGGAAGCCGCCGGGGCCGAGGCTGAGCTGTTTGTGGTTCCGGGTGCCGTTGAACTGACATTTGCGGCCCAGACCGCCATCAACTCCGACCGCTTCGACGCTGTGATCGTTCACGGATGCGTCATCAAGGGCGACACGCCACACTTCGATTACGTGTGTCAGAGCGTCACGTTCGGCGTCACCGAACTGAACGTCGACTCGCCTATTCCGGTGATATTCGGCGTGCTCACCGTGCTCGACGAGCAGCAGGCACTCGACCGCTGCGGCGGCCCGGCCGGCCACAAGGGCATCGAGGCGGCGCAGACGGCGCTGTCGATGGTGGCCTTCAACCGGTCCATGTCCTGAGCCAAAGCGCAAAAATTCCTGACCCTCAGATCCGCACCTGCATTCCGGGCAAAACAGAGCCATGTCCGGACAGGTGTGCCGTTAACCTTAATGGCTCTGACATCATCGTATGAAAAAAACCTTTTTCAAGTACGCAATCCTGGTGTCGGCATTGCTCGTGACGTCAGTCACAGGTCTGTCGGCCCAAAGCAGCGAAACGTCGCTCAAACGCGATGCCGTCAACACGCTGACGCTCCGGAGCGCCTCCCAGGCAAGGCCTGTCATCAAGGCTTCTTCGAGCCGTACAGCCGACAAGACAGTGATACGCACCGGCGTTCTCAGCAAAGATTCCTGGATCGCCAACAGCGCGATGGAACCGGGCATGTATGAATACTCCGTTTCAGCCTACAACAGTTCCTGCCTGAAAAGAAACTCAGAAATAGACCCGACAGGCGGCGGCGCATACATCGGCGATGGCAAATACTTCTCGACATCCTACGCCGTCAGATTTGGCATGACCTTCGTCAACCACTATATCATCGACACCGACACCTGGGCCACAGTCTCGACCACAAGCGGTTCCGCCGAAAATATTGCCCGCGACCTTGCCTATGACCACATCTCTGGCAAACTCTACGGATGCTTCCGCGGCGACGGCGGCACGGGCTATGTGTTCGGAACGATCGACCCGCTGAAGGCCGACAATGTCCGCACCGTCATCGCCAGGCTCGACAACAACGGATGGAACGCCATGAGCGTCGACCGTTACGGCAATCTTTATGCCATCGACAGATCCGGCGTACTCTATCAGGTCGACAAGGGTTCAGGCGCGCAGACCAAAGTCGGCAACACCGGACTCACATCAAAATACCAGACATCGGGAGCGATCGACCAGGCCACCAACAAGTTCTACTTCGTGACCTGCAACGACAACGACGGCGCTCTCTACAGCATCGACCTGCAGACGGCCAAAGCCGAAAAAGTGTACGACATGCTTGACGGCGAACAGGTCGGCGGCATGTATATCCCGGCGTCAGACGCCGCTGGCACTACCCTGGCTGCGGTTTCAGGCCTGAGCGCCACGTTCGACAACGCCACCCGCAAGGGCACGCTGACATTCACCGCTCCTTCAGCCTACACCAACGGCACGACAGCCAGCGGAAAGATCACATACAGCGTGACCTGCAGCGGAACCGTTCTCGCATCGGGCACAGCCACATGCGGAGCCAAAGTCAACGTTCCGATAGCGGTCGATGCCTCCGGCTCTTATATCTTCATCGTCACCGTTTCAGACAGCAAAGGAACCAGCCCCGAAGCATATCTCGAGAAATACGTCGGTTATGACTGTCCGGTGGCAGTCAGCAAAGTCGACATCGCATACAGCAATGACCGCTTCGCCATCTCCTGGCCGGCATCGACCGAAGGTGTGTATGGCGGACTGTTCGACAAAGCGAACGTCACCTACACCGTGACGCGCATGCCCGACGGCAAGGTCATCGCCGACCGGATCAAGCAGACAAGCTGCGAAGACATTGTGGCGGAAACCACCGATCTGATCACCTATCGCTACACCGTCACCCCGCACCACCAGGACGCCACCGGCAGCGCGGTGTCAAGCGCGGAATATCTGCTGGGAGCTAAGAATCCGCCATATGAAGTAGCATTCGCCTCACAGGCCGACCTTGAATACATAACCATTATCGACGCCAACAAAGACGGACGCATATGGATGATGGATATGGGCGGAGAACCGCGTCTGTGGCTCTATCCCACATCAATCACCAAAGGCAACGACTACATTTTCTCTGCTCCTGTAAGGCTGGAAGGCGGCCGTCTGTATAAGTTCACGGCCGACATGGGAGTGCGTTACCCCCAGTATGGCAACAAGGAGATCTTCGACGCCTGCCTGGCCACCGCACCCTCAGCCGACGCCTGCATCCAGACCCTGATCGAACCGACGACGATTTCCACGGAACGCGATGCATACAGCGCCGTGTTCCGCGTGGAGCAAACCGGCAAATACTATGTCGGCATACACGGATGCAGCGACCCTGACTCATACGGACTCTATGCCTATGGCATGTCGGTGGTTCCCGATGCGGCTCTTGACGCTCCCGACGCACCGCAGCTGTCGGCTCTGGCCGACATAAACGGCGAGAAAAACGTGGCAATCTCAGTCACCGCCCCCGCCCGTCTCCTGAACGGAGAATCAGTCGGAACCATCACCCGGATGGAACTCTATCGCGACGGCACCCTTCTGACGACCTGGAACACCCCCGCGGCAGGAGCCGATTTCTCATACTCCGACAAAAACGTGACCGAGGGCCTGCACATCTACAGCGCCTGCGCCTACAACAGCGCCGGAGCGGGCAAAACCGCCGAGGCCAAGGCATATGCCGGCATCAACATTCCGGCGGCACCGATCGACGCCGTGGCCACGGTGCAGGCCGACAACCGCACAATCAAAATCACATGGAAAGCGCCTGAAACCGACGTCGACGGATGCCCGATCAACCCTGATTTCATCACTTACACCGTGGCCCGCTATGACGGTTCGACCTTGAAATGGATTCCCGCCTCACAAAACATAAAAGGCGACTCTTACACCGAAACCGTCAGCATCCAGTCAGGCTCTCAGGCATTTATCAAATACGGCGTGTTCGCATCCTCGTCAAAAGGCGACAACACCACCGGCGTCTGCGAGGCCCCGATCGTCGCAGTCGGCGATCCGTATGCCATGCCCTATGTCGAAACCTTCGGCGGCACCACGCTCAGCGGCATTCTCGGCGAAGACAATGAAAACGAAAGCGCGTCATGGCAGATCTGGGACCAGTATGACCAGGACGGCGACGGACGGTGCCTGTTCTACAGCGGCGCGATCGACAAGCGCGGAAGCGTGTTTACCGGCAAGATACACATCTCGGGCGACAACCCGGCAATCTCCTTCTGGTACTGGAGCATCCCGACCTCTGAAAATGAAGAGATCGTTGTGGAGATCAACGACGGCACCGGATACAAGCAGATCGGCGTCACTCCGATGAACCGTGGCGGCGACACACAGCACTGGGAAAAATACTCCTGCACGCTCAAAGAGTATATCGGCAAGGACATACAGGTGCGCCTGTCATACATCATACGCAAATACGTCCTGTATATCGACAATCTGCGCATCTGCGACTCCTATCAGGACAATCTTTCGGCAAACTCCATCACCGTGCCCACCAAGATGGACCCCGAGTATTCGAGCGAAATCATCGTGGTGGTCGAGAATTCAGGCGAACAGACCTCGCGCCCATACGCCATCGACCTCTATGTGAACGGCGAGAAAACAGCCACCCGGCAGATGCCTGCGCTGGCGGCCAGCAAAAAAACGTCGTTTGTGTTTGAATACGAAGCCCGGAACATCGACCCCGAAAGCACCGTGATCCATGCCGTTATCGACTATGATGACGAAAACATGGACGACAACGTCTCCGAAAAGAAAACCACCATGGTGCTTCACCGTGACTATCCCGTGGTGTCAGACCTCAAAGCCACCCGCAAGGGCGACTGCATCACCCTCGGATGGTCAGCTCCGGAACTTGACGGCGGCAACGTCACCGTGACCGACGACGCAGAACACTACGTGCCCTTCTCTACCGGCTTCCTCAGCTCGATGCTCGGCAACGACTATGTCGGCGACTGGACAATGTATGACGGCGACGGCGAAGGATCCAACGGCCTGGCCGGATTCCCCCACGACAACATCGCCGCCGGCAATGAACTCAGCTTCATCGTGTTCAACCCGGCGGAACTGGGCATCGTCGTCAGCGCCTGGCAGCCCCGCAGCGGCCACCAGGCCTTCGTCTGCCTGTGTGCCCCGAAAAGCGCCAACGACGACTGGATGATCTCGCCGCGTCTGTCGGGCAACGCCCAGACCGTCAGCTTCTATGCCAAATCTGTAGGCGACAACTACAACGAACGGTTTGAATTCCTCTACTCCAGCTCCGACACCGACGTCAACAGCTTCACAAAAGTGCAGACCGTTGAAAAAGTTCCGGCTAAATGGACAGAATACCGCTTCGAAGTGCCGGCCGGAACCACCCATTTCGCCATACGCTGCATCTCCAACCGCCAGTTCGCGCTCTTTGTCGACGACATCACCTTTGAGCGCGCCAACCCTGCCGCAGACCTGCAGCTGATCGGCTACAACGTCTATCGCGACGGCGTCAGACTGACCGCATCGCCAACCGCCGACAATGCTTTCAGCGAAACCGACGAAGACGCCCACCGCTATCTGGTCACCGCCGTCTATGACCGCGGCGAATCCGCCGCTTCCAACGAAGCCATCGTCGGCAGCCTCGCGTCGATCAGCGGACCGGGCCAGGCGAGCGACATCTCGATTACCGGCTCCATCGGCAAGATCATCGTCAGCGGCGCCGAGGGCAAACTGATCGAAGTGTTCGGCACCGACGGCAAGGTCATTGACCGCGTCAAAGGCTCTGCAACCACAGTCATCGACACCGCGACCGGCCTCTACATTGTCCGCGTCGCCGGCACTGCGACCAAAACCCTCGTAAAATAAACCACAGCATCCCCTACCCTCCCAAACGGCCCGGCGAGTCCCCTCCCGGGCCGTTTTTGCGTCCCGAAAATGCCGCGTCGATATAAGTAGCGCGCCCATATGTGGTGACCGCTCCTACACAGGCGCCGCGCACCACCCGGATGCCGCGTAGCGGTGCCACTCAAGCCCGACGGCTTTTCGCACGGAGTTGGATGGTGTAATAAAATATCGTAAATTTGTGTCAGACTTATTATCATCATTATGACAAAGAAAGACGAGAAACCAGCATTTGTGAAACGCGATACCATTATTGCTGGCAAGGAATATGCTCAGCTTTTGACTACATTGAAAGAACGTTTCCGCAGGTCGCAGATCAAGGCTGCTATTAAGGTCAACACATCTATGCTGGAATATTACTGGTCTATGGGACGGGATATTTCTAAACTTCATGAGGCTGCCAAATGGGGAAGCGCGTTCTTCGATTGCCTAAGTCTCGACCTCAAGACAGCATTCCCGGGTCAGACAGGTTTTTCCGTCACCAACATCAAGTATGCCAGACGCTGGTATGAGTTTTATAATCAGAGCTATGTAATTCGTCAACGACTCGTTGACGAATTTGATATGCCTACTGATTTTGGCATGGTTCCGTGGGGACATCACATCGACATATTTACTCGCAGCAATACTGTTGAAGAGGCGCTATTCTATATCGATGAAACCATAAGAAATGACTGGAGCCGCCCTGAACTTAATGCCGAAATAGATGATAATCTTTACGGGAAACGTGGTAATGCCCTTACCAATTTCGATGAGAAGTTGCCGGCTCCGTATAGCGGTCTCGCAAAGGCCATATTGAAAAGTCCTTATGATTTCAGATTCATCGACAAGAAAATTACGACAGAGAAACAATTGGAAGATGAACTTGCGGCCAACATCACCAGATTTCTTCTTGAGTTAGGACAAGGGTTCGCGTATGTCGGTCGTCAGATGGAGTTGAAGATGCCTGGAGGCCAGACATTCATACCCGATATGATTTTTTATCATACAAGGCTTAAATCGTATATCGTTTGTGAGTTAAAAGTAGTTCCGTTTATCCCAGACTTTGCCGGAAAACTGAACTTCTATGTTTCGGCCGTTGATGAACTGATGAAGCAATCTGATGATAATCCGACAATAGGATTGCTTATATGCAAGTCTAAAGATGATACAGTTGTTGAATGGTCATTCCGAGGAATGAATCAGCCGCTTGGGGTTGCCGAATATCAGCTTAAAGAATTCATTTCTGAGAAAGCGGCAAAGTTGCTCCCTTCCGAGGCTGAATTGCAGAACGTCATAGAGACATACGATGATGTATCGAATAACTGAAAAATAATCCACAGCATCCCAAGCGGCCCGGCGAGTCCCTTCCCGGGCCGTTTGTGCACAGCAGTGGCACACCTACGACGCGGTCATTTTGTGGCGGATTTCTGCTTGGCCGAGGCATAGTAGCGCTGGACCTTCGTGGTCATGACAACCGTGATCAGCGGAAACACCATCACGCCCATCAGCGCCAGCACCGTGCCAACCACTTTGCCTGTCGGAGTCACCGGCTGGATCTGACACCCGATGGTGGTGGCGTCCATGCAGGCCCACCAGATTGCGTTCCAATAATTCCTGACCATCGGATTCACCCCGAGTTCCGCATTAAAGAAAATCAGCGATCCGAAATAGACAAACGCCACCATGACAACCACATAGCTGGCAAACATCGACGACACGCGGTTGCGCGACACATAGCCCGTCACGATCGCCATGGCCATCGTGGCCCGCGCCAGAGGGATGAAACGCAGCCAGTAGAGCGCCGACTCGCCCGGCTGCCACTGCATCCACTGCACCACATTGAGCCACGGAACCGACAGCACCAGAAACAGCCACCGCCGCTTCAGATAACCGCGCCGCATGCCGCGCCCGGCCAGCGCCAGCTCAACGAAAAAATCGGCCATGAACACCACGCACACCCAGAACTGAAACGTCATATAGGCGTGATTCTGCAAAAAAGGCCGTCGCTCGAACGTATCGACCGAAATAAACACGATGAGCAGCAGCGACAACACCAGCACCACCCATCGCAAAATATCCAACGTGAGGCGTTTCATACCGATATAACGCCACGCACCGGCCGTTGGTTTTACGCTGACGGCGGTAACACGACAACACAATACCGGTCAGGACAATAAACCGGAGTAACCGTGCGTTAATAATGCGTGATCAGACGCAGTGCCGCCATATTGATTATCTTGCTGACTGCCCTGTGCGGCAATGCAAAGCAGCTTAACGACAAGCTGCTCAACCGTCCGTATGCCGACCTGAAGGCATGGCATCTGGGCTTCAGCGTCGGCCTCCACACGCAGAGTCTGCGTATGAGCCACAGCGGATTCACGACGCCCGAGGGCCAGACGTGGTTTGCCGACCAGCCGGCCCTGTCGCCCGGATTTTGCGTAAACGGGCTGATCGACCTGCGCTTTTCCACCCATTTCAATCTGCGCTTTTCGCCAGGACTCTATTTCGGCAATAAGGTGATGAAGATAACCGACACTTCAGCACCGGACGACGACAGGCCCCTGCTGAGCCAGAACATCAAGTCGACATTGATCGTGATTCCCGTGGACCTGAAATTCTCGGGCCTGCGCTACCGCAACTCGCGCCCTTACGTCACGGTCGGGGCCATGCCGACATTCGACGTATCGAAACGGCGGTCGGAATATTTCCAGACAAAGGTCTTCGACGTGTTTGCCACAGTCGGGTTCGGCTGCGACTTCTATCTGCCATTTTTCAAATTCATTCCCGAACTGAAATTCTGCTTCGGACTCACCGACGTGATGCGCCACAAGCGCCCCGACCTGGCCGACGATCCGGGAATGATGAACTACACCCGCTCCATCAAGAAGGCCACGGCCGGAATGGTAGTGCTCACATTCTATTTTGAGTGACCGGATGCGCCGCCTGTTTCACATATTAATGATTCTGATCGCCGGATCGCTGGCCGCATCGGCCCAGACCGAGCCTGTGCTCACCCAGTATTTCCAGGCGCCGACATTTTTCAACCCGGCTGCTGCCGGCGGCACGGACTACATGCGTCTGCGTTTCGGATCGCGCATGCAGTGGGTCGGGATCGACGGCGCTCCCAGCGACTTCATCATCACGGCCGACTCGCCGTTCAAGATCTTCAACCGCCGGTTCGGAGCCGGACTGACCATGTTTCAGGAGAGCATCGGCCTCTACTCCACCTTGAATCTCGGCGCCCAGGTGGCCCTGACGCAGCCGCTGAGCAAGAAAAAGCCGAAACGGGGCTTCATCACGGCCGCAGTGCAGGTGGGCTACATCAACCAGAAATTCAAAGGATCGGAAGTATTCATCCCCGACGACGACGACTTCCACGAAAGCACCGACGAATCAATCCCGACGTCGGACGTGGCCGGCGACGCGCTCGACATCAGCGTCGGACTCCAGTACACCCATCCGCGATTTTCGGCCGGCCTGTCGTGCACCCACATCAACGCTCCGGCCGTGAAAATGAAAAGCGAGTCATCGACCGGATCAACCGGATCTCCAGGCGAGCAATATTACGAATTCAAATTCTCACGCACCCTATATTTTACCGCTGAAAGCAATATTCCGATAAAAAACACGTTATTTGAAGTGTTACCTTCGCTGCTTCTGCGTTCCGATTTCAACCGCGTGCAGGCCGACATAACAGCACGCCTGCGATGGAAAAAATTCCTCACGGCCGGCATCGGATATCGCACGCAGGACGCCGTGTCGGTGATGCTTCAGGCCGATTACAAGGGATTCACCATCGCCTACAGCTATGACTATGCCACATCCGCCATCATGCGCGCCTCGTCAGGCAGTCACGAAATCTGGGCCGGCTACTCCCTCAAACTCGACTTCAGCGAAAAAAACCGCAACCGCCACAAAAGCATCCGCCTGATGTAAAAGCAACACAAACCAGTCAATAAATACCAACTCTGCACATATGAAACGATTCACCCCATTGTTTATCCTCCTGTCTGCAGCCGTCATGCCGCTGCTGCTGGCGTCGTGTGCCGGCTCGGCATCATCCGGAGCCGGCGGCGAGGTCACCGGAGTGGGCGGCTCGGCATGGACTGAACCGACCCCTTACGGGATGGTGCAAATCGACCGTGGCTCAATGAAGGTCGGCCCTGCCAAGGCCGACTCATTGCGCGGCATCGCGGCCAACCCCCGCGGCGTGTCGGTCGAGTCATTCTGGATGGACGAAACGGAAATCACCAACAGCAAATACAAGCAATTTGTCTTCTGGGTGCGCGACTCGATAATCCGCGAACGCCTGGCTGACCCGGCATATGGCGGCAACGAAGAATTCCGCATCGAGGAAGACCGCGAAGGCAACCCGATCGGACCGTTTATCAACTGGAACAAGGCTATTCCGTGGCGCAACCCGTCGGAAGACGAACTGCGGGCCATCGAAAGCGTGTATCGCACCAACCCGATCACCGGAGCGCGCGAACTCGACCACACCCAGCTGAACTACCGCTATGAGGTCTACAATCACACCGAAGCCGCCCGACGGCGCAACCGCATAGACCCGACACGCCGGGAATACAACACCGACCGGCCTGTGCCGACCCAGCGCCCCACCATCTCGAAAGACACCGCCTACATCAACGACGAAGGGCTGATCGTGAGAGAAACCGTGCAGCGCGAACTCACCGGCGACTATGATTTCCTCAACACCTACATCGTCAACGTCTACCCCGACACGACTGCCTGGATCAACGACTTCGACAACGCCTACAACGAACCATACGTGCGCCTCTACTTCTCACACGGAGGCTACAACGACTATCCCGTCGTGGGAGTGAGCTGGGAGCAGGCCACAGCCTTCGCCAACTGGCGCACCGACTTCCTGCGCCGCTCGCTCGGCAAGGAAGGAGTCTACATCGAGCCATTCCGTCTGCCCACCGAAGCAGAATGGGAATATGCGGCACGCGCAGGCGAAAACGACAACGCATACCCCTGGGAAGGCGACCTGCCTCTGACCGAAGACAAAGGCTGCTTCTATGCCAACTTCAAGCCGGCAGAAGGCAACTATGTGCGCGACGCCCACCTGATCACAGCCAAAGTCGGCACCTACTCCCCCAACGATTTCGGACTTTATGACATGGCCGGCAACGTCAGCGAATGGACTTCGACGGCCTACACCGAATCAATCGACAGGCTCACCTCCGATCTCAACCCGCAATACCGCTATGACGCGGCACGCGAAGACCCATACAAGATGAAACGCAAGATCGTGCGCGGCGGCTCATGGAAAGACGTGGCGGCCGACATCCGCTCCGACATCCGCATGTGGGAATATCAGAACGAACAGCGGTCATACATCGGATTCCGATGCGTGCGCACCCGCATCGGCTTTGCCCGCGGTCAGAAATCAGGTAAATAAGAGGCTGTTTAAACATATCTATTCATTGCACAATGACTAAGATCAAAAGATACAAAAACGCCATCGAGCGTTTCCTGTCAGGCGAAGGCGGACAGCGCTTCTTCAACTTCGCATACTCGATCGGCGCGGCCATCGTCATCTGGGGCGCGCTGTTCAAAATCCTGCACCTTCCCGGCGGCAACACCCTGCTCTGCATCGGCATGGGCACCGAAGTGCTCATGTTCATCCTCACGGCCTTCGACAGGCCGGCCAAGGAATATCACTGGGAAGAAGTGTTTCCGGCACTGAATCCCGACGCAACGCCGGAAGAAAAAGAAGCCGCGCGCAACGCCATGACGGCATCGCCTGCCGGAGCTGGCGGCACCATTGTCATCGGAAACTCAGCCGACACGGAAGCAACGGTTGCTGGCGCGTCATCGCCATCTGACCGGATCGCGCCGCTCGCCCCCGGAGCATCGGCCGCCGAAGTGAGCGACCACTATGCCGCTCAGGTGTCGGCCCTGGCCGAACAGATGGACCAGCTGCGCAGAAGCACCGAAGCCCTCAACGAAGTGAGCCGCGTGCTGCTCGACAGCTATCGGGCCATCACCGAAAATTCAGCCGACATCAACCGCTCGTCGACCGGCTATGTCCAGGAAATGGCCACCCTTAACCGCAACATCGCCGGACTCAACACCATCTATGAGATCCAGCTCAAAAGCGTCAGCTCGCAGCTCGACTCGATCGACCGCGTCAACCGGGGCATCAAAGACATACGCGACATGTATGAAAAATCGGCCGAAACATCGTCGCTCTACTGCGAAGAAACCGAAAAGATGGCCCGCTACATGCAGCAGCTCAACTCCGTATATGAAAAAATGATCCACGCCATGACCCTCAACATGATGGGCGGAGGCGCGGCTCCAGTCTCACCGAAATCTGAATAATCCAGCACGTCAATGGCCAACAGCACCCGACTTTCACCACGCCAGAAGATGATAAACCTGATGTATATCGTCTTGACGGCCATGCTTGCGCTGAATGTCAGCGCCGACGTGCTCGACGGGTTCACGCAAGTGGAAGAGGGCCTGCAACGCTCCAACACCAACGTGGCCTCACGCAACGATGCCATCTACAACCGCATCGCATCATTCGCCGGACAGAATCCCGAAAAAGGCGAACAATGGCTGCGACGGGCCGACGACGTGCGCGAATTCACCGCCGGACTATACCGCGAAATCGACTCGCTGAAAACGGCGATCGTGCGCAAGGCCGACGGCAAAGACGGCAACCCGGCCGAAATACGCAACCGCGACGACCTCGAGGCTTCGTCGGTGGTAATGCTCAACCCGACATCACGCCAGGGCGAACGGCTGCGCCACAACATCGACGCATACCGCACGTTCATAATCACCATGATGCCCGATTCGGCCAAACGCGCCAACATCGAATCGGCCCTGTCGACCGAAAATCTCGACGCCAACGGCAACAAACGCCAGCAATCATGGGAAGAAGCCAACTTCGAGTCCAAACCGGTGGTGGCCGCGGTCACCCTGCTGTCAAAACTTGAAAACGACGTGCGCTATGCCGAAGGTGAAGCACTCTCGACGCTCTATGCGGCCATCGACGCCGGCGACGTCCGAGTGAACGAACTCAACGCCTTCGTCATCCCGCGCTCCCGCTCGGTAATGCGCGGCGGACAATATTCGGCCAACATCGTCCTCGCCGCAGTCGACACCACACAGCGCCCTGCCATCTTCATCGGAGGCAAACAGCTTCCCGAAGGATCAGACCTCTACCAGTTCAACACATCGTCAACAGGCTCGTTCGACTATTCGGGCTACCTTCAGGTGCGCCACGGCGACGGATCAGTGACAAACCACGAATTCACCTCCAGCTACACGGTGTTTGAACCGACGGCAACCGTCAGCGCCACAATGATGAACGTGCTCTATGCAGGCATCGACAACCCGATATCGATCTCGGTGCCGGGCGTGCATAACTCCGACGTGAGCGCGTCGATGACAAACGGAACCCTGACCCGGAGCGGCAACGGATGGCTCGCACGCCCGTCGAAAGTGGGAGCCGAAGCCGTCATCACCGTAACAGCCAACGTCGACGGACGCCCGCAGACAATGGCAACGACCACATTCCGCACCCGCAAACTTCCCGATCCGACCCCCTACATCAGCTTCACCGACGCACAAGGCAACCCCGACCGCTTCCGCGGCGACAAGCCGATCAGCAAGTCGGTGCTGCAGAGCGCTCCCGGCATCGGAGCCGCAATCGACGACGACCTGCTCAACATCCACTTCAACGTGGTGTCGTTCCAGACCGTGTTCTACGATTCATCGGGCAACGCCATTCCGGAAAACTCCGACGGCCCGAACTTCTCGGCCCGCCAGCGAGAACAGTTCCGGCGCCTGCAACCAGGCAAGCGATTCTACATCAGCTCGGTCAAAGCCAGCGGACCCGACGGCATAACCCGCACCATCTCACCCCTCGAAGTCATCATAAAGTAACGACATGAAACGCATAGCCAAACATATCCTAATCGCACTGACAGCCATCTGCGCCGCCACAACGGCCCAGGCCCAGGAGTCGCAGAGCAGCGGTGTCAGCCGCGGCTCACGCACCCGCCCCGGACGCACCGAAACGCAACAAAGCGCCGCGCCCGGCGTCTCGGCCCGCATGCAGCAGCACCTTGGCGCGTCATCGGAAGCATCTGACGCCGACACCCGCTGGATGCGTGTCATATACCGCGAACTCGACCTCGAAAAGGAAGACAAGAACGCCCCGCTATACTTTCCCGAAGAGATCATCGACGGCAATGAAAACCTGTTTCGCATCATCATGCGTCTATATGCGGCAAACCAGATTCCGGTCTATGAATATCTTGACGGACGAGAAATATTCACCGACCAGTATCGCGCCAAAGTCGACGAAACACTGCGTCGCTTCGAGATCAACTTCACTCCGGCCAAAAACTTCTCCGAAAAGAACCCCGTGGTGGAGATCGACGAATATGACGTGCCCGCATCGCAGGTGCTCACATATTATATCATCGAACGCTGGCGTTTCGACAACCGCACAAATTCCATGCGCACCACAGTCGAAGCCATCTGCCCGGTGCTCCATCGCCTCAACGCTTTCGGTGCGTCTGAAAAGACCCCCATCGGATGGATCAGAATGGACGACCTCCGCCCCTATCTGAAGGCACAATACGTATTTACCGACGACGACAACAACCTGCCGCGCTACACCTACGACGACTTCTTCACCCTCGGACTCTACAAAGGCGACATCTACAAAACACGCAACCTGCGCAACCGCACAATGGCCCAGCTGTATTCCGACCCCGATGACCTGAAGCGCGCGCAGGACAGCATACAGAACCGGCTCGACCACTATGCCGACAACCTCTGGGTGCCCACTCGCGAAGAGATCGCCGCAGCGCGACAGCGCGCCGACTCCATCGCGGCGGCGGCCGACACACTCAACGTCGTGGCGCCAGCGGCCGAACGCCCAGCCCGCGCCAAATCATCAAGCCGCTCATCAAGCCGGGCAAAAACACGCGCCTCAAAAGTGAAAAAAGAGCCAAAAGCCAAGGAAGCCAAACCGGCACGCTCGTCGGCCACACGCTCCGTCCGCAACCGGCGCAAATAAACCCCACCCGCCAAAACCATAGCAGCCATAGCAAAAATAGCTGATTTCAGCCGTCTGTGCCTCACGGGTGCGGGGCAAGTGATGCTCCGCCGTTCGTGGGGCGCCGGCGTGCTGTTTCTCACGGCAATAGCAGTGGGCGGAAGAACACTGGTGGCGCTCGGTGCCATCGAAGCCCTTGTGGTGGCCACAGCAATCGGCCGCGACCGACAGGGCCTCTCGGGCTTCAACGCACTGCTCGTCGGCTGCGCCGCCTTCACCCTCCTCAGCCCGGCAACGGCAACCCAGCTGCTGATGCTCGGAGCCGCGCTGCTCACCCTTCCGCTCAAACGCATGCTCGACTGGCCGCTGTCACGCCTGGGCCTCCCGTCACTCACCCTCCCGTTCATCCTGGCCACATGGCTGATGCTCGCCGTGGCGCCGATTGCCGGAGTCGCACCATACGCCGCCGAAGCCATCGCCGAAACTCCGTCAGCCACCCCGACCGCCATCCTACAGGGCTGGTCAAAAGGCCTGTCGCAAGTATTTCTGCTCGACTCATGGCCGGCTGGACTGCTGATCATGGCCGGACTATGGCTCTCCGACAGACGCGCCGCCCTCTGGGCCGCAACCGGATCGGCACTCGGCATGGGCTTTGCCGCAGCCTGCGGATGCCCGTTCAGCGAACTGGCCGTCGGCCTCTGGGGCTTCTCGCCGGCGCTCACCGCAGTGGCCCTGGCCCGCCGCCGCCCCGCCGCCGTCGTGGCCGCCATCGCCCTGACAGTCCTGATCCAGCTCCTGCTCCGGCCCACCGGCCTCCCGGCCCTCACACTCCCGTTCTGCCTGGCCACACTCATTGCGGATTTCTGCCTGAAAAACATGCCGATAGACACAACCGCACGCAACACCTGACGCAAACTTTCCGAATTTGGAAATCACGAAAAAAATGATTATCTTTGCAGCCGATTTTTAAGAGGTTGTTTAATAACACCATTACATCCCGACAGATGCGATTTTAAACTCCCTCCTAAAATATCAACCGGCAAAACAACCCAAAGAACCAAGCCAGCGACGCTGTTCTTAAACAACCTTTAAGGATATATATATATCAAAAATGATTAACATAACCTTCCCCGATGGCGGCGTGAAGCAATTCGAAGCCGGCATCACCCCACTCCAGATAGCAGAATCAATCAGCCCGCGTCTGGCGCAAGACGTACTCGCGGCCAGCGTCAACGGAACCGAATGGGATCTGACCCGCCCGATTGAATCCGACGCCTCCCTCAAACTCTTCAAATGGGAAGACGCCGAGGGCAAACACGCATTCTGGCACAGCTCGGCCCACCTTCTGGCCGAAGCACTTCAGGAACTGTTTCCTGGCGTCAAATTCGGCATCGGCCCGGCGCTGGAAAACGGATTCTACTATGACATCGACCCCAACGGCCACGAAATCACCTCGGCCGACTTCCCCGCCATCGAGAAAAAAATGCTCGAACTGGCGCAGAAGAAAGAGCCTATCGTGCGCGCCGAAATCGCCAAAGCCGACGCACTCAAAGCCTTCGGCGACCGCGGCGAAACATATAAATGCGAACTGATCTCAGAACTGGAAGACGGCCACATCACCACCTACACCCAGGGAGCCTTCACCGACCTCTGCCGTGGTCCCCACATCCCGTCAACAGCACCGATCAAAGCAGCGAAAATCATGAGCCTTGCCGGAGCATACTGGCGCGGCGACGAAAAGAACCAGCAGCTTGTCCGCGTCTATGGCATCACATTCCCCAAGAAAAAGATGCTCGACGAATACCTGCAACTTCTCGAAGAAGCCAAAAAACGCGACCACCGCAAGCTCGGCAAAGAAATGGAACTCTTCGCCTTCTCAAGCAACGTCGGAGCCGGACTCCCTCTGTGGCTCCCGAAAGGCGCCGCCCTCCGCGACAGACTCGAACAGTTCCTCCGCAAAATCCAGAAACAATACGGTTACCAGCAGGTAATCACCCCGCATATCGGCAACAAGCAGCTCTATGTCACTTCCGGACACTATGCAAAATACGGAAAAGACTCCTTCCAGCCAATCCACACTCCGGAAGAAGGCGAAGAATACCTGCTCAAACCGATGAACTGCCCCCACCACTGCGAAATATTCCGCGCCCTGCCCCGCAGCTACCGCGACCTGCCCCTGCGCCTGGCCGAATTCGGCACAGTCTACCGCTATGAACAGAGCGGCGAACTCCACGGACTCACACGAGTGCGCGGATTCACTCAGGACGACGCCCACATCTACTGCGCACCCGACCAGATCAAAGACGAATTCCTGAAGGTAATGGACATCATCCTCTATATCTTCAAGACCCTCAACTTCACAAACTACGAAGCACAGATCTCGCTGCGCGACCCCGAAAACAAAGAAAAATACATCGGCTCCGACGAAAACTGGCACCTGGCCGAACAAGCCATCATCGACGCCTGCGCCGAAAAAGGCATCAACGCCCGCACCGAACTCGGCGAAGCCGCGTTCTATGGCCCGAAACTCGACTTCATGGTCAAAGACGCACTGGGACGCCGCTGGCAACTCGGCACCATACAGGTGGACTACAACCTGCCCGAACGCTTCCGCCTCGAATACACCGGCTCCGACAACGCCAAACACCGCCCGGTAATGATCCATCGCGCGCCGTTCGGATCAATGGAACGCTTCGTCGCAGTGCTCCTCGAGCACACCGCCGGCAAATTCCCCCTCTGGCTCGCACCTGAACAGGTCACCATCCTGCCAATTTCCGAAAAATTCAACGACTACGCCTACAACGTGGCCAAAGAACTCGCCGCCGCCGACATACGCGCGTCGGTCGACGACCGCAACGAAAAAATCGGCCGCAAAATCCGCGACAACGAACTCAAGCGGGTGCCCTATATGCTCATTGTCGGTGAAAAAGAAGCACAAAATGGCGAAGTTTCAGTAAGAAAACAGGGCGAAGGTGATAAAGGTTCAGTAAAAATTGCTACCTTTGCAGCCGATTTGACTCGCGAAGTCAACGAAATAATCAATCAATAACCACCACTGAATGGCCAAAAAACCCTTCTATCGCCCACGTCCCGCCGCGCCACGTCCGGCATCATCCAACTCTCCACAGACCCGTCGCCAGCAAGGGCCGGCGTCAAAGGAGCTACATGCAATCAACGATCGCATACGAGCACGCGAGGTGCGCCTGGTAGGCGACAACGTGGAACAAGGCATATACTCCATTCAGCAGGCACTGCAGATGGCCGACGAGCTGGAGCTCGACCTCGTGGAAATCTCGCCCAGCGCTGAGCCGCCGGTGTGCAAGATCCTGGACTACCAGAAGTTCCTCTATCAGCAAAAAAAGCACCAGAAGGAACAGAAGGCTAAGGCCGTCAAAGTGGTGGTCAAAGAGATCCGCTTCGGACCTCAGACCGATGACCACGACTACAACTTCAAGCTCAAGCACGCAATCGGATTCCTGCAGGAAGGAGCAAAAGTGAAAGCCTACGTCTTCTTCAAAGGACGCTCGATCCTCTTCAAGGAACAGGGCGAAGTGCTCCTGCTCCGATTCGCCAACGACCTCGAAGAATTCGGCAAAGTCGAACAGATGCCCGTGCTCGAAGGCAAACGCATGATCATCATGCTCTCTCCCAAAAAGAAATGAACCAATTATAATTTCATTAAAGTAATAAAAAAATGCCCAAGGTTAAGACTAACTCCGGTGCCAAAAAGAGGTTCGCCCTTACCGGATCAGGAAAAATCAAGAGAAAACATGCGTTCAAGAGCCACATCTTGACCAAAAAGACAACCAAGCAGAAACGCAACCTCACCCACAGCGGACTGGTCGCAGCATCCGACGAACGTCAGGTAATGAAACTGCTGGCCCTCAAGTAATTTTCTTTTGACACAGAAGAAACAACTTTTCGAGATTATAATATCCAGTTACTAACCGAACGTTTAGCCCTCACAAAACAAAAGCGTCTGACAACAAAAGGCCGCTAACGTTCACATCCAACGCATTTAAATCATGCCAAGATCAGTCAACCACGTCGCCTCACGCGAACGTCGCAAAAAAATTCTGAAACTTACCCGCGGTTACTTCGGCGCACGCAAAAACGTGTGGACCGTTGCCAAAAACACATGGGAAAAAGGTCTGACCTACGCCTATCGTGACCGCAAAAACAAAAAGCGCAACTTCCGCGCTCTCTGGATTCAGCGCATCAACGCTGCCGCTCGCATGGAAGACCTCAGCTACTCAAAGCTCATGGGCCTCATCCACAAAGCCGGCATCGAAATCAACCGCAAAGTGCTTGCCGATCTCGCGCTCAACAACCCCGCCGCTTTCAAAGCAGTGGTCGAGAAAGTAAAGAACGCCTGATCGTCAACACACAATCTCACTGACATCAAAGACCCTCAACGGAGTGTGCCGCCACCGGCCCGCTCCGTTGCTTTCATTAAAACCGAATGACTGACAACCCATTCTCACGCACAGAATACCTGATCGGCAGCCATGGCCTCGACCTGCTGCGCAACACCCGGGTGATCCTCTTCGGCGTGGGCGGAGTCGGATCATGGTGTGCCGAAGCACTCGTGCGGACTGGAATCGGCCACATCACCATCGTCGACCCCGACGTGGTCGTGCCGTCAAACATCAACCGCCAGATGCCGGCAACCGCAGCCACCATCGGAGAGCCGAAAGTCGACGCCATGCGCCGCCGCCTGCTGGAAATCAACCCCGGGGCCGACATCTGCGCACGCTGCCAACGCTACTGCGAAGAAACAGCCGAAAGCTTCCAGCTCGGCCAATATGACTATGTCATCGACGCCATCGACTCCCTGGCCGACAAAGCGCTGCTCATACGCATGGCCACAGCCGCGCCGCGCCCAACCACCCTGTTCAGCTCAATGGGCGCCGCTCGCAAACTCGACCCCCTGCAAATGCGCGTGAGCGAATTCTGGCAAGTCAAAGGCTGCCCGCTCGCTGCCGCACTCCGCCAGCGCTTCAAACGCAGCGGACTATATCCGGCCCGGAAATTCAAGGCCGTATGGTCGCCCGAAGTCCGACAAAACCTCATGGCTGACGCCGAATCCAACGGATCGCTCGTCCACATAACCGCCATCTGGGGAATGACCCTCGCCTCACTTGTCATAAACAACATAATCAACCCAAACAACAACCGATGAAAAAATTGCTCACCGCTGCGGCAAGCTCCCTCATGCTCACAGCACTTCTTTCGTCATGCAACGAATACAACGAATATACCTATGACGAAACGACATGTTACTATGTCAGATATACCGTCACAGGCATTCCCGACGAAACATACAAAATCTACTACGCCACGGAAGACGACGAAAACCAGTTAATGCAGCGCAAATCGCCCGACGGACAATACTCCATCGTGGTCGGTCCTGTAGCAAAAGGATTCACTGCCGATCTGACAGCAAGCAACAGCGATCGCGGCGGAGCTCCGAGCTACATGTCCATCGAAGTGTGCCGTCGCTCGGAACCGTTTGTACTCAAAAAAAGCACCTCTCGATCATTCTCTATCGAGTACACAATCAAATAATCCACACTCACTCACACACACGCATGCAGAACTGCCGCCTTTTGTGTGGCGGCAGTTCTGCAAGATTTATACAAATAAACTTGATTTTTACGGATAAAACGTCTACCTTTGCGAATAAGTGTACTTAACCAATTAATTTTACGTTCAACATGAAAAAGATCTGCACGTTACTATGCACTGCAATAACGGCATTAGGCGGAACGGTAGACGCCAGTGCCGACGACGGAGTGGAAGTGACCAGACTGACAGTCACACTCACGTCTGGAACGCAGGAACATTTCGACTTTCCCGATAACCCGGAAGTCACGTTTCCCGGCACTCAGATGGCAGTTAGAACCGATGTGGCAGAAACCGTCTACGAGCGTGCTGACGTGGCCGGCTACAACTTCACAAAAGGTCTGCGGAACGTGTCGGTCGAAACCGTCGGCACCACTGCGGAATACACATTCAGCTACTCGGGAACCACAGTGACCATCACCGGCCAGGACATCACATCGGCCGACGTCTACACCTCCTCCGGCACCCGCGCGCTCACCGCCACAACCGCCACACACGGCACCATCATCATCGAACTCGGAAACCTCCCTTCGGGAACCTACATCGTGTCGCCAGCCGGACACACTGCTGTCAAAATCAAAAAATAACCCTCTAACCAATCTCCAGACATGAAAATAATCTCTACTCTCAAAAACATAGCGCTCACAGCTGCAGCAGTGGTCTGCGCCGGACAGGCATCGGCCGCCGACATCGACATGACCAAAAGCGTTACCGCTTTCTATGAAAAAGTCACATCCAGCGTCGCCAATTACTATCTGGCCGTGTCAAGCAACGAATCCACCGTCTACAACACCTCCACCGGCATCGTGACCATGAACGGATCCGGCTACATCATGGCCATCGACCTATATGGCACATTAGCCGACACAAAACCGATACGCATTCCGGCCGGAACCTACAACAGAAGCAACGACACCAAAGCCTTCACATACTATGCCGACTCAGAAGTGTCATATCTCATGTACTACAACGAATTCGGCAACGCAACGGCGTCATATCCGCTTGACGGCGCAGTGGAAGTGACCGTGACCGAATCCGGCACATACACAATCAGCGCCTCCGCCTCGATCGACGGGAAAAAAGTCACCATGGAATACGTCGGCCAGCTCGGATTCGACAACACGGAAGAGACTCCATACGTATGGCCCCAGCTCCGTCAGAACATTGACTGCACATTCACCAACGCCGTGGCTGTATATGACGGCAACCTCTTCGGAAGCAACACCGGCGAATTCTACCTCAACCTCGCCGACGGAGAACTTTATGCCGACAACGGCGCAATCAAGCAGCCCAACACAACCCGCATCGCCATCATGCTCTTCGACGTCCTGTTCTCCGAATCCGGCAATGCATACGTAATGCCCGGAACCTACAACCCAGGACGCAACTTCCGTCGCAAAACCTGGTATCCCGGAATGGAAATGGACTATCTCGGCAACACATTCCCGTTCGGAACATACGTGCAGAAACACTGCCCCGACATGTATGCCGACAGTGACTTCGGATACTCCTATGTCACCGACGGCACAATCGAGATCGCCCGCGACGACAACGGCGTCTACGACATCACCGTGGACTGCCTGACCTCCTATGGCCACACGGTAAAAGGCACCTTCCACGGCGAGATTCCGGTTGTCGACCAATCAAGCGCAAGCTCCGGACCCGCATCAATCTCCACCCTGGAACACGACGTGGTCTGTGACCTCGAACAGATTCCCGTGGCCCGCCTGCAATACAACGGTCTGGGCGGCGATCCAAAAGTGTGCCACCGGCTCGTGCTCGACATCGGCTCGCCCAGCGGAAAAGACCAGCCTCTGGTCGACAACGGCGGCGACATAATCCGATTCGAGATCCTCCAGTCATCCGACAAGCCATATCTGGTCGAAGGCACATACACCGTACTCATGGACAAATGGGAAGGATACTTTGCCCCGTTCGGAATGCTGCCGGGCTACTTCGCTAAAAACGACCTCACCGGCACTCGCTACATGCACTTCATCGAAGGACGCTACCTGGTGATGGACCACCTGGCGCCGGCAATGGAAGGCACTCTCGGTGTCACCAAAAACGCCGACGGAACATGGACTTTCAAATTCTCACTGATCGACGACGCCTATTTCACGATCGACGGCGAATGGACCGGTCCGGTGGAATACACCTACAACCCCGGCACAATCATGGCCTCGACAATCAGCCCTGACTCGGCCGAAACCCAGCCGCGCCTCGAAAGACTCGGCAACAACCGCGTGCGCGTGGCCAACCTGCCCGAAGGAACAGACGTCGCGGTGTTCAGCACCTCCGGAGCAACCGTGCAGGCCCAGGCAGGCCCCGACGGAGTGATCGACCTGAGCGACCTCCCCGGCGGAGTCTACATCATCCAGGCCGCAGGCAAATCTTTCAAAACAACCCGATAAAACTGAAAAATATGAAAAAACATATAATATCGGCCCTTGCCGTTCTCTGCTCATTCTGCGCAATGGCAGAAGACGAAGAAGTGATGATCGTCAGCCTCTCCGACGGCACTACCGCGGCCTATCCCGTCGAAACAGTCGAATCGGTGACATTCGGCACCCGCCGCATCGCGCGTGACTTCGCCATAACCGAAAAAGGTGAAGACACCCCCAGGCTCTTTCCGACACTTCACGCCATGTGGCGCGTAAACCCGGCCGAAACAGGCCAGCCCACCACCTTCGCATTCGCAACCGGCAGCGCAGACTCCCCCGACGACGCACCCGCCGCAAGCGAATACGGCGTCATCCTCACCATCAGCCCGTCAAAACTCTATGCCTCCGGTGCGGTCGACCTGGCATCCGAAACCGGAAGCTACACGCTGTCAGTCATCCGCTATGCCGACGGTGCGGTCGACTCTAGCTCCGAAAAAGTCACCGAAGGATCCCTGACAACGGCACTTGACCGCAAGACCCGCCGCGTGACCATACAGCTCAACGCCACGTTCGACGACGAAACCGTCATCGCCATCGACTATGAAGGACTGCCGGCCGACGTTGACAACATCGACGGACTGACACCCGCCCCGGTCTATGGCAACGAAGCATTTTTCTATAATCCCGACGGCAAACTTTCAGGCCATGCCGACATAGAAAAATTCAAAATCACGGCCAAACCCTACAACTCGATGGGCGCAAGTACCGAATTCGCATTCACCTATGCCCCCAACCAGTATATCAACGGCGACAGCGAAAGCAAGATCACCGTGGTCAACACTCTGCTCGAAGACATCGACAACGCTCCCGCCGTGATCAACCTGGCCGAAGGACTGGGCGTCGAACTGCGCTTCGGAGCCATGCAGATCAGCTCCATCGACGAATCAGACCCGTCGTTCATGTATAAAAACATCGCCGACAACGGACTCCTGACAATCAGCCGCGACGCCGACGGCACCTATCACCTGATGCTTGACGTGGTCAACACCTACACCAGCTATATGGGAGCCACGCCTTCACAGGCCGGATCCCACGAACACCTGATCCTAAACTTCGACGGCACTCCTGAATAAACAACCACCGAATCATGAACAAAGCCTTAATCCTATCGCTTGCGGTCGCCGCGTCAGTCACGGCGACCCTAAGCGCGCAACAAAACATATCGCCTGCCGCACAGGCCCTGATCAGCGCCCGGCAGAATGAACTGAGATCGCCCGCCGCCGGCAACGGGTCCACACAGACGATGGTGCGCGCGTTTCTGACCTACAACTCCCCCGCGGCGCTCGACTCCGTAATAGCCGCCGGCGGAACAGTGGGACGTGCCGCTGTAGATGGCATGGTCACTGTGTCGATTCCCGTCGGCCAGCTTGAACGCATCGCCGCCCTGCCCCAGGTCGATTTCCTCGAAGTGGGTGCGAACGTCAATCTGCTCAACAACAATGTGCGGTCACAGTGCAAAGTCAACGATCTCCACACGGGAGAAAACTTTGAAATGCCCTACACCGGCAAGGGAGTGGTGCTCGGCGTAATTGACACCGGACTGGAATTCAGCCACATAGCATTCCGCGAAAACGACGGCCAGACATCAAGAATACGCCGCGTGTGGGTGCAGGACGCCATCGGACGCGCCCCCGACGCCTTCGGCTACGGCGCCGAATACTCCACTCCCGAAGAAATAACCGGAGCCATCGTCGACAGCAAGGTCACGTTTCACGCCACCCACGTCACCGGCATTGCCGCCGGATCAAACACCGGACTCAACAAATATTACGGCATGGCGCCGGAAACCGACATCGTGTTCGTCAGCTTCTCGACAAGCAACTCCGTCGGCGTCGCAGACGCAATATCATACATTTTCGACTATGCCGACGAAGTCAACAAACCATGCGTCATCAACATGAGCCTCGGCTCACATCAAGGCCCGCATGACGGCACCTCGACCATCGACCGCACAATCGACGCTCTCACCGGCCCGGGACGCATCATTGTCGGCGCCGCCGGAAACGAAGGAACGGCCAACCTCCACGTCAGCAAAGAATTCACCGACGACGACACCACCCTGAAAACCATGCTGGCCAAAAGCTCCTCTGAAGTCATCGGCATCGACATCTGGGGCGAAGCCGACGCGGAAGTCAGCGTGAAACTCGGAGTGGTCAACCACCTGACCGGACGCATGGTCGCAGAAAGCGACCCGATAACCGCCGACACAAAAAAAGGCTATGTCTTCTTCGACTATGACGAAACCGGAGCGGACATAACCTATTTCTACTATCCCTCGCTGACAGCCGACGGACGCACAAACATTTTCATCGAAGCCCATACCAACTCCATTGCCGGCAACAAAATGGCTTGCGTAACGGTTGAAGGCGAACCTGGCTCCACAGTCCACATGTGGAACGTCGGCGCCGAAGACTTCACGTCAGGCGGCAGACCCGGCTGGACAAACGGAGATCAGAACTGCTCGGTCGGCGAACTCGGAGGCACCGCAAACTCCATAATCTCAGTCGGATCGTTCAACACCTGCCACACCTTCTACCCCTACTTCGATCCCGACCGTCCATATCAGATCGACAACTTCACCATCGGCGCCATATCCGACTTCTCGAGCAAGGGCCCCACTGCCGACGGACGCACCAAACCCGACGTCCTGGCCGGCGGCCAGATCGTGGTCTCGGCCGTGAGCCAGCATGCATCGACCGAATTCAGCCCCAACAACAGCATCGACCTGGTCACTGACAGCAACGGCAAAAAATACTATTACGGACTCAACGCCGGCACATCCATGGCATCGCCCGCCGTGGCCGGAATCGTGGCCCTGTGGCTACAGGCAAACCCGAATCTGACCCCCGACGACATCCGCGAATGCATCCGCCAGAGCGCCAACCGCGACCGCTACTGCGGCCACGTGCCCAACAACCAGGCCGGACTCGGCAAAATCGACGCCACCAAAGGCATGCAGCTGGTGCTCAACGGCACTGTCGGCTGCGAAGCCCCTGAAATCAACCCCGACGACGCCCGAGCATGGACATCGGCCGACGGCAGCGAAATCTGCATTGTCAGCCCCGTGGCCGGCAACGCCCGCATCGTCAGCGTCAACGGCTCCGGCATGCTCACTGCTCCGGTTTCCGAAGGATTCACATCAATCGCGACCGGATCTCTCGCCAAAGGAATCTACATTGTGTCACTGCCCGACGGTTCGGCCATAAAACTCGCCATCTGACACTGCAATGCCATCTGACGACGCATACGTATTCACCCTGCCGATGAAAGTGCGCGACTATGAAGTCGACTCCGAAGGCATCGTGAACAACGCCATATATCTCCATTACTTCGAGCACACCCGCCATGAGTTCTGCACCATGGCGGGACTCTCGTTTCGCCGCATGAGAGAACTCGGCATGGCTCCCGTGGTCTCGGAAATATCCGTGCGCTACATAACCCCGCTCGGTCTCGGCGAATCGATGGACTCGATGCTCTCGCTCTCCCGACGCGGCCCCCGGTTCATATTCCGCCAGTGGATTGTCAACGAGCGCGGACAGACAGTGGCCGACGCCACTGTCACCGTGGTCAACATGCTCAACGGACGCCCAACACGCGGCGACGAATTCGCCGCCGCGTTCAGCCGCTATCTGACATCCTGACCCTCCCCTCCCTCACGCAACGCAGATGATGCTCGACGACGAACAGACGGCCTACAGAATGGCGTTTGCATCCATACGCGGCATGAACCGCCTGCTGGCCGAGGATCTGATCCGGAAACTCGGTTCCGAACAAGCTTTCTTTCAAGCGGAAGAAAGCCGCCTGCGCTATATCACATCATCTCGCTCGCGAATATACTCTGCGTCACACCGGGCCGAAGCGCTCGCAAAGGCCCGCGCCGAACTCGACTTTGTCAAACGCAACTCGATCTCGGCGATCTACCACTCCGACCCCGGCTACCCGCCGATGCTCAGACTCTGCGACGACGCGCCGCTGATGCTCTATGGACTCGGCTCGGCCGACCTCGCTGCCCCGCGCGTTCTCGCCGTGGTGGGCACACGCCACGCAACCCCCTATGGCATCAGCTTCACCGACAGGCTCATCGAAGACCTGGCCGCCGCCATGCCCGGACTGATCATCGTGAGCGGACTCGCCTATGGTATCGACATCGCCGCCCACCGCGCCGCCCTGCGCCACGGCCTGCCGACGGTGGCGGTGCTGGCCCACGGTCTCCACACCATATATCCGGCCGAACACAGGTCAACCGCCGTCGAAATTGTCAGAAACGGCGGAATGCTCCTCAGCGAATACCGCTCTGACGAACCGGTCCACAAAGGCAACTTCGTGGCACGGAACCGCATCGTCGCCGGAATGAGCCACGCACTGCTCGTGGTGGAATCGGCCGAAAAAGGGGGCGCCCTGATCACTGCCGGACTCGCCGCCGACTATGGACGCGACGTCTTCGCCCTGCCAGGACGCATATCCGACCCCGTATCGGCCGGATGCAACCGACTGATCGCGGCATGCGCGGCATCGCTCGTGCGCTCGGCCGACGACATCTGCCAGGCAATGAACTGGCCCGCCTCATCGCCCGCACTCGACGCCACACCGGCATCTCTGCCCATCCCGATGAACATTGACGAAGAGACGATCGTTAAATTTCTGGGCGACAACGAAGACGCATCCGTTAGCCAGATAACGGCCGCCACCGGAATGCCCGCCGGCAAGCTAATGAGCCTGCTCATCGACATGGAATTCCGCAATCTGATCCTCGCCCTGCCGGGCGGACGCTACAGAGCGCTTATCTGAAAAAACATAACCAAACCGAATTACCTATGATTCCTCCTTCAGAACTTATCATCAACCCCGACGGATCGGTGTTTCACCTGCACCTGACTCCCGACATGATAACCGACCGCATAATCCTGGTCGGTGACCCTGGACGGGTCGATATGGTGGCTTCATTTTTCGACACAAAGACTTTTGAAGTCTCATCCCGCGAATTCCACACCATCGGAGGCACATATCAGGGAAAACCGATCATGTGTCTCAGCCACGGAATCGGACCCGACAACATCGACATCGTGGCCACCGAACTCGACGCTCTGGCCAACGTCGACTTCCACACCCGCGAAGTGCGCCCGCAACACCGCAGCCTCACCATGGTGCGCATCGGCACGAGCGGAGCCCTCCAGCCGGAACTCTCGCTCGGCACACCCGTCATCGCCGAAAAAGCCATCGGCTTCGACGGAGTCCTCAACTACTATGCCGGACGCGACAGCGTGGCCGATCTCGGTTTTGAAGAGGCCCTGTGTGCCCACACCGGATGGAACCCGCTGTGGGCCAGACCATACGTGGTCGACGCCGACGCCTCGCTGGTGGAACGCATCGGCGGCACCGACATGGTGCGCGGCAACACCATATCGGCCGTCGGATTCTATGGCCCCCAAGGACGCAAAGTGCGCCTCGACCTGGCCAATCCCGACCTCAACCAACGCATCGAGCAATTTGAACACCAAGGGCGACGGATCACCAACTATGAAATGGAATCGGCTCCGCTCCAGGGACTTGGCAAACTCCTGGGCCACCGCTGCATGACCGTCTGCTCAATCATCGCCAACCGCTTCCGCAACACGGCCAATCCCTCCTACAAAAACGGAATGCACGACCTGGTCGGCACCGTGCTCGACCGCATATGAACGCCCGCGTCAGAATAGACCGCCTGCGACTCCACGCATTCCATGGCGTGATGCCGCAGGAACGCGCCTGCGGCAACGACTTTGAAGTGTCGGTTGAAATGGAGATCTGCGGATACGACGGTTCCGACAATCTCGACTCGACCGTCAACTATGCCGAAGTGATCGACGCGATCAGACGCGAAATGGCGCAACCGTCTGACCTGATCGAACACGTGGCCGCCCGAATAGCCTCTGCCATCCGACAAGAGTTTCCCGCTGTCGGAGGCGGCTCTGTCACCGTGGCCAAACTGCTGCCCCCGGTGGCAGGAGCGCAACTAAGCTCCGTTTCCGCCACCATCCCGATCTGATCCGCCAATAAAACGTCAATCCCATCCCCCTGCTCCAGCCCACAAATGGAGACAGGGGGCTTTTTTTTACTGCTTCCCCCCTTCGGGGGGAGGTGACCGATGACGGCACACACCGGAAAATCAAGAAAAAACGCGCATAGAAACATTTAACATCATTTAACTATCGGGGGGGTAAAATGTGAATTTTTGTTTACCTTTGCAACGCGAATTTGTAGGCAGATTGCTGTATCGACACGCGGACAAGAAGGCCTTTAAGCAAAAAACCACTTAATTAATATATTAATAAACAATCAATTATGAAGAAAACGTTTCTCAAAGCAACGCTGTTCTCTCTGATGGTTTCCATGGTGCCTGCAGTCATCACAAGCTGTAAGGACTACGATGACGACATCAAGTCGCTCACCACCAAGGACGACCAACTCCAGAGCGAGATCAGCGACAAACTTGCTCAGCAGGAACAGGCCCTGACAAATCAGATCAAGGCTCTCGAGACCGCTCTTGCTGAACAGAAAGAGGCCGCAGCAACTGCCACCGCAGCTGCAAAAGCCGCCGCTGACGCCGCGCAGGCCGCTGCCGACAAAGCACAGCAGACTGCCGACGCCGCTGAAAAGGCCGCTGCCGAAGCCGACGCCAAGGCACAGCTCGCCAACGCCGAGGCCGAAGCTGCTAAAGCTGCCGCCGCACAGGCCAAAGCCGACGCCATCGAAGAAGCCAAAACCATGGTTGAGGCTCTGCGCGCCGACATCACCAAACAGATGGCCGACCTCGATGCCAAATACGGTCAGAAATACGAAGAACTTGCCGAAGCAGTAGGCAAGGCCGCCACCAAGGAGTCGCTCGACGCCGCCGTGAAATCTCTGACCGCCGACATCGACGCTCTCGAAAAGAAATTCAACGCCAGCGAAGCCGAGATCAAAGAGATACTCGAAGACTATCTTGCACTGATCAACAAGAACACTTCCGATATCACCACCATCAACGGCAAGATCAACGGCATCAGCTCCGACATCAACACCCTGAAGACAGATCTTGGCAAACTCGAAGGCAGAGTAGCCGCAAACGAGGCTGAAATTGCCAGACACGCCACCAAGATCGAGGACAATGTCACTGCAATCGCCGCCAACGCCGAGGCTATCACCAAGATCACAAGCGAGACAATCCCGGCGCTGAAAGCCGAACTTGAAAAGAAGATCGAAGCTGTCAATACCGCCCTCGAAACGCACGTCAGCGCATTCAACGCATATCAGCAGCAGGTAGACCTTCAGCTGGCTGCCCTGAACCTGTTCATGGAGACCTATTCCGAACTTCTGGCAGGTCTTCAGGACAAGCTTGACGGCATCGACACCCAGCTCGCTGATCTCTATGTCAAATATGGCGAAGTGGCCGCCGAACTGGCCCAGGCCAAACTCGACATTCTGAAAAACGCAGCCGCCATCGAAGATCTTCAAGGCGTTGTCGCTGCCAACAAAGCTGAACTCGAAAACAAGATCGGACAGCTCAGCTCGCAGCTCACTTCCGCTGTCGAAACCCTCAACCAGAAAATCGACACCGTCAAAGAGCAGCTCCAGCAGAGCATCGACGGCGTACAGACCAACCTCGACAATGCAGTGGCCGACCTTCAGGGCAAGATCGACACCATCAACGAGACTCTGGCCACCATCAACGAAACCCTCGGCGACCACGGCAGCCGCATCACAGCCCTGGAAGGCACCGTTGAACAGCAGGGCCAGGCCATCGCGGCTCTCCAGGCTGACCTGCAGCAGGCTCAGCGCGACATCGTCAAGATCAACGGCGCCCTGTCGACCCTCAACGCCATCAACGCCAAGCGTCTGACCAGCGTGACCCTGATCCCCTCCGCTTACGTCGGCGGCATACCCACCATCGACTTCCTGTCGGCATCGTTCGTGCCCATGGTAGCCGGTGCCAACGGTGAATATACCGCTGCTCCTGACGGCGCAGCCGCCAAGATCGTCACCAACGAAGAAACCTATGCTTTCTATCGTCTCAACCCCTCAGGCGTTGAACTCACCGACATCAAGGCTGACGACGTCAACTTCGTTCAGATGATCGCTTCTTCGCGTGCCGGCAACGATCCCGCCGTGGTTAAAGTAGCCAAGGTAGAGAAAGAACAGAACGGCGTGCTGAAAGTTTACGCCACCAAGGCCGACAACTTCACCAGCGACCTCAACAGCGCGGGCGAAGGCAAGATCTACACTGTTTCACTGCGTGTGCCCATCGCCGAGAAAAACTACTACACCTGGACCGACAGCGAAGGCAACACCGTGACCGAAGCAGCTGAAGACGCAGTGGTTTACTCTGAATACACCCGCGTGGCCGAAGCTACCTTCACCCCCGGCATCGCAGCCGTTTATAAGTATGACAACGCTTCCATGGCTTATCCCACCGAAGCCGAGCCCTGGAGCCATGTCGACAACGACCCCAACTACTTCTTCCTGACCAAGACCGAAGCTCTTGCCGAAGAGGCTCCCGTTTATCTGACTGTTGCTTACAATCAGGTTGACGCCGATCTGACCAAGTATGTCACCGCATACTCTCAGAAGCAAGCTACTGACAACAAGAAGTATCTCGACAACTGGGCCGACTATGGCTTCTCCTTCACCTATGAATTCGTTGAAACCGAAGCCACCAAGGGCTATGCAGTGGTTACCGAAGACGGTAAGCTCACCGCAGCCAACCCCGATGACGTGAATAGCGCAAGCCGCATCGGCAAGGTTGTCACTGTCCGCGTGAACATGAAGCACGGCAATGACGTGGTAGAGCAGAAATACTTCAACGTACAGTATGTTCTCACAACCGAGCCTGTTGTTGTTTACTTCAACGAAACAGACTACACTCACTTCTTCTGGAATCTCTACACTCCTGTCGGCACTGAAGACTTCTGCCTCTGGGACGACACCAAGGACGGAGAGACTGTGGTTGAAGAAGGCTTTATCACCAAACTGCACAAAGCAATCTGGCAACAGCTTGGCAACGAAGACTTCAAGATCAGCCGCGACGAGTTCATCCACCGCTACACTGTACCTGAACCCGCTGGCACAAAGACATATGTCGACCTTGGTTCCGCCACTGCTGCTCAGGAAGACCTCCCTGTAACCGCTGCTGTCAACCTGACCAACAATGATGACTACATCCTGAAAGAGATCGCAGTCGAGGAAGACTTCTACTCTGTAGACAGCCTGGCTGGCAAGGGCATCAAGCTTGTGATCAACCTCGAGCCGACTGTACCTGGCTTCCCGCCTGTTTCCATCGTGCTCTCAGGCAAAGTCGAATGGCCCAAACCGCTGCCTGTACTCGGTGTCTATGATACTCACATCTGGTTCAAGACAGAGCCCTGGAATGATCTTGAGAATTTCAAACAGTGGATGAAGCTTGCTCCTACCGCTTATGAAATTGCAGCCAAGAAGAATATCTCCGAACTCTTCTATAACGGCAATGTTCTGACCGGTCGTGAAAAGCCCTACATCAAGCATCTGTACGAAGCTGCACAGCCAGTCTGGGACATCCAGGTTAATCCCATCACCCAGCCCGGCGGATGCTACAACTGGCTTGTTGACGTTGACGGCAAGAAAGAAAGCGCTGCAACCATCTGGTATCAGCAGAAAGACAACAACCACCGTTGGAATCTCAAATATGCTGACGCTCAGAACATGGCCAAATACAACGACACTGTCAATGTTGTGATCAACAAAGGCATGGCCGGCAATATTCTGGTCAACAGCGGCGACGACATCGTTCTCGACTGGATCGTTTACCTCAACGGCAAGAAAGCCAACAACTATTACACTGTAGGCCAGACCCTGATTGACATTGTCAAGCCGATCAAGAACGTAAGCTACACCTCCGCAAGCCTGATGCAGGAATTCGTTGAACAGGAAGTCGATCTGACAAAGTATGTTGTGGTTCTTGACTCCTATGCTAAAGACGGAGTTGAAATGAACGGCGAATTCGGTCCCTTCAACAGTGAATTCACTGATAAGTGGAATTACTATGGCTTCACCAACCTGAAGTATAGCATCAATAAAGAGTCCCGAGATGCAGCTCCGTCACTGTTCGACCAGTTCAATATTTCGGTTGACGAAGATGGTCTGCTGACCTTCAATACCGAAAAGGTTGCTCTCGTGAAAGACCTCGTGATCGGTGTTGACGTTACCGGTGACTATTTCTTCGGAAGCTTCAAAACCACCGCTTATGTAACCATTAAGGTTAATCCGGTTTCCAGCCACGCTCGGAAGCGATAATCCTATCCTAAATACTACATATTAGCTCGAGAAAGGCGCGCCTTTGGTAGGTCCGCCTCTCTCTTTTTAAAATCAAAACCAACACAAGCTACACAAATGAAATTACCGAAAAAACTCACGTTTGCAGCGCTGTCGGTGCTCATAGGAGCCACCTCGTTCGGGGTTTCGGCACAGGAGGCGGCTGCTGTCACTTCCGTCACTACTGAACCGACGGAGGTGTTCAACCCCCACTGGTTCCTTCAGGCCCAGGGCGGAGTCGGCTACACATTCGGAGAATCCGAAAGCACTTCCGACATGATATCGCCCGCCGCCGCACTCTATGGCGGCTACCGCTTCAACCCGCTGTTCGGACTGCGCTTCGGCCTGAGCGGATGGCAGGGCCGCGGCAGCTGGGTCGAGCCCCGCATGGACTATAAGTTCAACTATCTCCAGGGCAATGTCGACGCAATGCTCTCGCTGACCAACCTGTTCTGCGGCTACAAACCCGGACGCCTGATCGACTCATATCTGTTTCTGGGTGTGGGCGTGAACGGAGGCTTCAACAATGACGAGGCCGTCGATCTCAACGCTCAGGGCTATAAATTCCTCAACCTCTGGGAAGGCCACAAAATCATGTGGGCCGGCCGCGCAGGCCTGGGACTGAGCTTCAACCTCAGCCGCCTGTTTGCCATCAACCTGGAAGTGAACGGCAACATGCTCCCCGACGATTTCAACTCGAAGAAGGGCACCGTCTTTGACTGGCAGCTCAACGGCCTTGTCGGCGTGTCGTTCAAATTCGGCTCGACCCGTCCGGCCAAAGTGCAGATTGTCGAAGAGGCCGAAATGGAAATCGTTCCGGCTCCCCGTCCCCAGCCGGTTGAACCGGTTGAACCCGCTCCTGCCCGCGAGGAAGAGAAGAAAGACCAGACAGCTGCCCGGCAGACCGTTGCCGAAACCGTTGCCTACGACATCTTCTTCTCCATCAACTCGTCTGTCATCAGCGATCTCGAACAATCCAAGATCGAGCAGCTGGCCGGATACATGAAAGAGCACTCCGACGTGAAAGTGGTAGTGACCGGCTATGCCGACAAAGCCACCGGCAACTCGGCGTTCAACATGACCCTCTCGCAGCGCCGCGCCGAAGCGGTTGCCGCCGCTCTCGTCAAGGCCGGCGTGCAGTCAGAGCGCATCAGCACCGTGGCCAAGGGCGACACCGAACAGCCTTACACCGACAACGTCAAGAACCGTGTGGCCATCGCCATCGCAAAATAAAAAGACATATTGTTCTAAAATATGTGTGAATAAATAGTTAGGAGGATACGGAGTTACATGACAGCCACCTGCAGTAACTCCGTATTTTTTCCCGCAAACATATTCACACAGCCGACAGCACACACATATATATAATAAAAACAGCGCGTCATTCTCTACATTGAAATGACGCGCTTATTTTTTTAACAAACACCTTATAATTAATTATCCGGTGCAAAGTTAGTGAGTATTGCCGAGGGCGGCAATACTCACTTTTCGGTAATTTTCAGAGTCGGGCGTTGCGCATGTCGCCGGTTTCGTTGAAGGCGACGTGGAAGGCAAACGCTTTTTCGAGCACGTGGGGGGTCTGTCCGCCACGGCCGAGTTTGAGATATTCGCGCAGCAGCGGACGATAGTCGGGATGAGCGCAATTGTTGATGATCAGCTCGGCGCGCTGCACGGGGTCTTTGCCGCGCAGATCGGCAACGCCCTGGTCGGTGACGAGCACGTCGACAGAGTGTTCGCTGTGGTCGGCATGGGCAACCATCGGCACGATATTGGAGATGGCTCCGCCTTTCGACACTGACGGGCATGAGAAGATGGACAGATATCCGTTGCGGGTAAAGTCACCCGAACCGCCGATGCCGTTCATCATCTTGGTGCCGAGCACGTGAGTGGAGTTGATCGCACCGAATATGTCGGCCTCGAGAGCGGTGTTCATGGCGATGACACCGAGTCGGCGGATCACTTCGGGGTTGTTGCTCAGCTCGCTGGGACGGATCACCACACGGCGGCAGAATTCAGCGTCGTGGGCAAAGAAGCGGGCCTGGGTCTCGTCGCTCATTGTCAGCGAGCAGGTGCTGGCAAAGATGCAGCGGTCACGCTCCATGAGGTCGAGCACGGCGTCCTGCACCACTTCGGTATACATTGCGAAGGGCGGGATCTCGGTGGCGTCGGCCAGGCCATAGAGCACGGCATTGGCCACGTTGCCCACGCCGCTCTGGATCGGCAGGAATTCCTTTGGCAGACGGCCGGCACGCAGTTCGCCGATCAGGAACTCACAGACGTTGTGGCCGATCTTCTTTGTGGTATCGTCCAGGGCGGTGAAAGGCTTCACGCCGTCGGTCTGGTGAGTGTTGACCACGCCGATCACCTTGCTCGGGTCGACATAGAGATATGGAGATCCGATGCGGTCTTTGGGCGAGTAAATGGGAATTTCGCGACGATAGGGAGGATCGGCCGGCAGATACAGGTCGTGGAGACCCTCGATTTTGGGATTGATAGCCGAGTTGTGTTCGATGATGATCTTCTTGGCCATCTTGGCGACCGTGGTGACGATGCCGGCACCGGTGCCGAGCACCAGACGTCCGTCGGGCTGCACGTCGGCGGCCTCGATCACGGCCACGTCGATGTCGCCCAGGAAGCCATAGCGCAGTTTCTGCGCCATTTCAGAAAGATGCTGGTCGAAATAATGGGTATCGTGCGCATTGATGCGCGTGCGCATGTCGGGAGTGTTCTGATAGGGCGCGCGGCGTTCAACGGCATTGGCGTTCGACAGGGCGCCGTCAACGTGACGGTTGGTCGACGCGCCTGTGAAAAGGCTGATTTTGTATGGGCGTCCGGCCTCATGTTCGCTGACGGCATGGGCGGCCACGGCGTCAAACGTGTCTTTGGGCACACCAGGAGCGGTGAACCCCGAAAGGCCCACGGTGTCGCCGTGTTTGATGTGTGACGCGGCTTCTTCAGGTGTTAGTATGGGAAATGACATATCAAGGTTAGATTTTAGTTAATTTAGTATCAATGACGCAAAGATACGCAAAAACTTCATAATAAAAAAGATATGCAAGATGCAAAGCTCGGCTGCAACAAGATGAATCAGTTGCAGACCAGAACTTTGCGGCCGTTGACAATATAGACGCCGGGGCGCGAGATGGCGCGCAGGCGGCGGCCGTTGAGGTCATAGATTCCGGTGGCGGGACCGACGGCGGAGTCGGGAGCGGAAATTTCATTGATGCCGGTGTCGGCTCCATACTTCACGGTGATGGTCTTGTGGGCGGTGACGCAGTCAAGTCCTTCGTTGCCGTCAATATCAAGGATCTCGCGGCCGGGACGCAGTGACGCGGCAAACAGGAATTCGCTTCCGGCGGCGATCTCCACCGAACGCTCCAGCAGCACAGCGCCCTTTTCGTCGACCTCGGTCACAGTCACTTCATAGAGCGGAGCGGCAGTGAATTCAAAAATCTCGACCGGCTGGCCACGGTCAGGGCCCCAGCCCGACAGCGATCCGTCGGTGTTGCCGTCCCAGTAGAGATCATTGCTCGAGTTCTTGATGCGCCAGTTTTCGGCCGACGCGTCGTAGGTGCAGACAAACGGCTCGCCCTGCTCGCTGAGATAGATCAGGTTTGATCCGCCGGAAGTGAACACAGCAGGCACGTAGAGACCGGAGGCTGCATTCTTGAATTTGAAGTTTGAGCCGGATGCCTCGGCAATCCAGATATAGTTTGAACCGGTGTTGCGACACGATGAGGAACCCATCACGGCGTTGGACGATGTGGCATAGCGGTACACGTTACGGCCTCCGCCGCGCGGGTCGGCATCATAGAGCACATAGGAGTGGCCGTCTTCCAGCTTGCTGACCGGATCGGCCAGATCGCGCACTCCGATATGGGCGTCGGTCGAGTAGACGGCGGTGACGGTCACGTCGGCCGTCGGGGTTACTGAGGCGGGAGATCCGTCGGCCATCTTCTCGAATTTGAAATAAGGCACCTCGGGAGCCTTGACCGCCGTGGCCTTGCCCACCGGCGCGGCCGTGTGCACACGGTCAATGAGAGTGCCGCCGGCCAGACGGCATTCATAGGTCAGAGTCCAGGCCGTGCGCTCATAGACAACGCGATAGCCGGTTGAGGTGGCGGTGTGGCTTTTATAGACGAAATTGGCGGGAGCGGGGAATATGTCGGTGATGTCGGCGCTAGGAATCCAGTCGCTGCCGACGGGATGCGAGATCTCGGCGGTGAGGATATGGTTTCCGTCGGTGTCGACGCACTCCAGCGTCAGAACTTCGGCCTTATGTATGCTCCACGTGGCGCTCTGGTTGCGCACGGCGTTTCCTGCCGTGGTCGAACCGGCGCTGACAGTGCCCGGATTGACCATCGACCCGGCCGACAGAGGATAGAAGTTGCGGCCGTTGATGCTCAATGCGAAATCGTCATGGCCCTCCCAGCGGACAATGCGCACGTTGGGTTCGGCGGGTCTGGAGTCGCTCATCAGCACCGGATAGCCGGCGTCACCGCTGAAGAAGCTGATGCCGGGAGTAGATGACACGGCCTCGGCCGCCACTCCGGCAATGTAACGTCCGGTGGCGTTGTTGCGCAGGGTCACATACTGGATATTGTGAGCCTTGTCGGTCACTGATTCCTCTATCACCCAGGCTTCATAGCCTCCGTCGGCACACCATGCAAGCTTGTCGCCGGCACCATTGTCACCGATATGCGCCTGACCGAAATCAGCGTCTGTGTTATAGATCACATACTGGCTGCCCTTTTCAAAGAAGTCGAACTCGGGATAGATCTCGTCGGCAGTGTCCTCGCCTGAGAAGAGCCAGATGCCGCCGTTGCCGTCGGCCGGATCATTCCAGTTGTTGACAGTCTGGTTCTGTGCGGCCTGCGCGCAGTTGAGCCACCACGAATCGCCCTTGTCGGAACGTATGGAGTAATAATAGCTGCTTTCCTCCTTGCCGAAGTGCTGGCCAAGGACAAAGTTATAGTTCTTGACTGAATTGTCGTATTTCCAGTGGGCGCTGACCGACGATCCGATCATGGCCGGGTTGACAGAGCCGCCAGGCACGGCGCGACACACCATGGCGAACTTGCCCGATCCGGCAGGATCCGGCTCGAAAGTCCAGTATTGCCAGTCATAGGCGGCATTGCCTTCGGCAACCTGGGTGTTTGTCCACAGCTGACCCACAGTGGCGCTCTTCTCCGATACCAGCGGCGAACCGTCGCGCACCAGCTCGATGCAGCGGTCCTTGCGGTTGGTGTCATGGCTGGCGCGTGTTATCAGGCGGTAGTATGCACCCTCTTCCGGATAAACCACGTCGGGTTCCACGCCGGCATTGTCGACATAATGCTTGCCATAAGTGAATCCGCGCAGGTCGAGCAACCGGGTGTCGGCATTGAAACGCTTCTTGAAATCAGTGAAATTCTTTTTGCTCTGCGGCGACCATCCGGTCTCAGCCACGGCGATCATGCGCGGCAGCGAATTATACTCCACATGGGCCGGCTCGGCTATATATTCCGTCCAGAGATTACACTGCACGCCATAGTAGAGCGGCAGCAGCGCCGGATCGGTGGTGGTCGAAGGCTGCGTGTTATAAACCGTCTCGAGAGTTATCGGGCCGCTCATCGACTTCGGTTCAGACGATCCGCTCCACTGGCTGTAGTCTATATAATAATGATAGGTCGAACACCAGACGCTGCGCAGGCCCAGCTTGGCGGCCTTATATGACGGGCCGTCGGCGGCCGTTCCGCCAAGCCAGTCATAGATCATGATGTCGGCCTCCTGCACCATCTTCGGGTCGGCGCCTTCCGAAGTGAGCACCTCGTTCCAGCAGATCAGCTTTTTGCCCTTGGGCTTCACATAGTCTGCGATCTGCTTCGAGAACCAGCTTTGCAGAGCATTGTCTGTCGAGATGCCCAGCTCGCTTTTCATGGCCTGTATGGATGCCGACGAGGCCCATGCGCTCTTGGGGCATTCGTCACCGCCGATGTGTATATACTCATAAGGGAATATCTCGACCAGCTCGTCCATGACATCGCGGCAGAACTGCATGACGGCCGGATTCGAGATGTCGAGAATATTGGTCGACACACCCGGCCAATAACGCACCTTGTACTCACCCTGAGGATTGGTGCTCATCTGCGGATAAGCAGCGATGGCGGCCTCCATGTGTCCGGGCATATCCACCTCAGGAATCACCTCGATGTGGCGCTCCTTTGCATAGGCCACCACCTCTTTCAGCTCACTGACAGTGAAATACTGCGGGCCATAAGGGCGGTTCAGATAATATTCATAGTGATTATCAAAGTCCCACCAGTAGGCATTCGGAGCGGTGGCGGCCACTTCGATCAGCTTGGGATACTTCGGAATCTCGATTCGCCAGCCCTGGTCGTCGGTCAGATGCCAGTGGAAACGGTTCATCTTATAATAGCTCATCACGTCGAGCATGCGCTTCACCTGGTCCACATCAAAGAAGTGGCGGGCACAGTCAAGCTCATAGCCGCGATGCACATAGCGCGGCTCATCATTTATCTCCATCACCGGCAGCGCATATGGTCCGACGCCGTCCATTTCAGCCATCACGTTGGCCGGAAGCACTTTCTTTATCGTCTGGAAGGCATAGTAAAGGCCGGCGGCCGACGAGGCGGCAATGCTGACACCACCGGCCTTGACACTGAGCCGATAGCCTTCTTCAGGCACTGACTCGTCTTTGGTGACGGAAAAAAGGCCGTCAGCCCCTTCGGTCACAACAATGCCGGTTCCCTTTTTCAAAGAAGTGGCAAACTTGGTTATTTCAGCCTTCATTTCATCATCCAGCCCCGAGGAAGCAACCTGAAACGAAGACGGCAAGACGAGTTCGCCATCTCCAACCGTCATCTGCTTGGGGGTCGGTGTAAGATTCACGAAAGCGCTTGCTTCAGCATACGGAGAGCATAAGGCAGCGACTCCGAGCGTCAAAGCTAAAATACTGATTTTCATGATATAATTAATGTGAAGATAATGATTGTATGCTACTAGTGAATTTTATTTGACAAATTTACAAAGTTCCTGCGAATTTGCCAAACAAAATCCGAACTATCTGAAAAATAGCAAAATCAGTATAACGACAACAAAGCGTCGATGACGCGTCGGTCGTTGCTCAGACGCGGAATCTTGCGCTGTCCTCCAAGTTTTCCTGTCGATGCAAGCCACCGGTTGAAAGTGCCGTCGGGAACGGCCACGAGCTCAAGCGGAGCAAGGAATATTCCGCCTTCGCGTTTTGCGGCATAGTCGGAATTTTCGTCACAGAGATGGCGGTCGAGCGTGGCGGCGAATTCGTCCATTGAGCGCGGCGGGCGGGAGAATTCCACGGCCCACTGGTGGTGTCCCTTGGTGCGGCAGGAGGTATAGACCGGAGCCGCCGTGTAGTCAACCACTGCGCATCCGAGTTCACGGCATGTGCGCGTCAGGGCCGCATCGGCATTATGCACCATCAGCTCCTCGCCGAAAGCGTTGATGAATGATTTTGTGCGTCCGGCCACGGTGACGCGCAGCGGCTGCACGGACTCGATCCTGACAGTGTCGCCCAGCGGATAGCGCCACAGACCGTTGGCCGACGTGATTGTGAGCGCATAGACGTTGCCGGGCGAGATTTCCCAGCATGGCACCGGCCTGGCGTCGGGGTTGTCGGCTGGCGTGAATTCAAAAAACACGCCGCAGTCAGTGAGCAGAAGCATGGCCTTGGTGTCGGCGCTGTCACGCACGGCAAAGAACCCTTCGGAGGCATTGTATGTCTCATGATAGCTCATCCTCGACGGATCGATTATGCTGTCATATTGCTCACGATATGGCTCGAAAGAGATGCCGCCGTGGAAAAACACCTCGAGTCCCGGCCACACTTCATGGATCTCGGAGGCTCCGGTGCGCGCAAGCACTCCGCGAAGAACCGTCAGAAACCATGAGGGCACGCCGGAAAGGTTGGTGACGTTGCACGCCGACGCCTCGCTGACGAGCCGCGGCAGCTTGAGACTCCAGTCTTCCATCAGAGCCGTGGCACGCGATGGCACGCGGCAGAACTCCACCAACGGACCGATCGAGCGGATAAGATGGGCCGAGAGATCTCCCACCCTCACTTTTGGCGGCAACCCGGTGAGAGCAGTGGCGAAACTGCCCCCGAGGATCATGCCCTTGCCGGAAAACATACGTGACTCTGGATGAAGCCTGAGATATGACGCCACGGTCATGGCCGAACCGCGATAGTGGCAGTTGCGAAGCGACTCGTCGGTCACGGGGACGTATTTGCTGCGTCCGTCGGAAGTGCCGCTGCTCTGCGCATAGCGCCGGCAGACGCCGGGCCAGAGCACGTCAGACTCGCCGCCAAGCATTCGCATCACCTCCGGCCTGATCTGCTCATAGGGGCGGCATGGCACCCTGTCGGCATACACGGCATAAGAGTCGATCGACGCAAAATCCCAGCGGCGCCCCACCTCTGTGTGGCGGGCAGACCGGAGCAGACGGCGCAACAGTTTCCGCTGGACATCCTCCGGGTTTGAGCGGGCGTGATCCAGCGAAGCATACACGTGATTGAAGTATGGACGGACAAGCGGTGTCAGGTTCATTGTGATTGCAAAATTAACATTTTCTTCTCAATATATAACACATAAACCGGCCAGAAAGCTTTTTTAATGCTTAAAAAAACGTAACTTTGTGGCTATGGATGTTATGATCTGGCCACCGGAAAATCCGGTAAAAGCTGAAATAAATCTGCCGCCGAGCAAGAGCGAGAGCAACCGGCTGGTGATTATCCGGGCAATGACTCCGGAAGTGGATCCGCGCTCGGCCGGACTGAGCGACTGTGATGACACCCGGGCCATTCTGGAGGGCATTGCGGCCGCTGACGGCACAAGGGTCGACGTCGGGCCGGCCGGAACGGCCATGCGCTTTCTGACAGCGTATTATGCCGCCACTCCGGGCAAGCGCGTCACCCTTGACGGCAATGAACGCATGCGCCAGCGGCCGATCGGGCCTCTGGTCGAGGCGTTGCGCCAGTGTGGCGCCTCGGTGGAGTATGCCGGCGCCGAGGGCTTTCCGCCGCTGCGCATCGAGGGCCGGCGGCTGACCGGCGGCGAGATCGAAATCGACGCTACAGTCAGCTCGCAGTTCATCTCAGCCCTGATGATGGTGGCTCCGGTGATGGAACGCGGAATCACGCTGACGCTGAAAGGCCGGGCGATATCGCGCCCGTATGTGGAGATGACGGCCGGGCTGATGCGCATGGCAGGCGCCGAGGTGGAGAGCGGAAGCGACTGCGTGAGGGTGGCGCCAGGCCGATACCGCCCGTTTGACTATGAGGCCGAAGGCGACTGGAGCGCGGCGTCATATTGGTTTGAGATAGCGGTGCTGTCGGCCGGAAGCATAACGCTGAAGCCGCTCTATGACAGGTCGCTGCAGGGCGACCGCAGGGTGGAGACCCTGATGAGGGCGACCGGACTGACCATGCGGCGCACTGACGAAGACTCGGTGATGCCGACTCCGACCATATATGCCGAGCCGCAGATCGTGGCCGATCTGAGCAACACGCCGGATCTGGCGCAGACCATGGCCGTGACCTGCTGTCTGGCGGGCATACGGTTTCTTTTCACCGGTCTGGAGTCACTGACCATAAAGGAGACTGACCGGCTGGCGGCTTTGCAGTCTGAGTTACACAAACTCGGCTATCAGGTAATGGTCCATAAGCCGGGAATGCTTGAGTGGCAGGGCATGGCGCGCGACACTGATGAGTGCCCCGCGCCGATCGAGACTTATGGCGACCACCGCATGGCAATGTCATTCGCCCCGGCGGCCATATTCCACCCCGGGTTGCGCATACGCGGCGCGGAGTGCGTGAGCAAGAGCTATCCGAGATTCTGGGCCGACATGGAGGCGGCCGGATTCACCATAAATTATATCGACTGAATCATGATTACAGTATTCTGCATAATACTCGGCGCCCTCGTTGCCGTAGGTTTCACTTTATGGCTGACCCACAAGCCTGTCCAGGAGCCGGAGCCGGAGGCGGCGCCACTTCCGGAAGAGGAGGTCAGACAGGCGGAGGCCGATGAAACCGAAGAGGAGTGCTGCGGCCAGCATCAGATCTGCGAGCGCGAGTCGCTGCTGGCCGCGGTGAGTAAAAAAATCGAGTACTTCGATGACGAAGAACTCGATAGATTTCAGGGAAAGAGACCCGAGGAATACACCGACGAGGAGGCCGACGAATTCCGCCAGGTGATGCTGAGCATGCGCGAGGACGAGGTGGCCGCCTGGGCACGCTCGCTGCAATTGCGCGGCCTGGAGTTGCCGGAGCCGGTGCGCGAGGAGCTGCTGCTCATCGTGTCGGAACTGCGCGGCTGACCCGCCGGATCACTCCGGGCGGCGTATGGTGATCGCAACGGCACCCTCCGGCACCGGTCCGTCGATGACGAGAAGCAGATAGCCTCCGCCGCCGGCACCCGTCAGTTTGTGGGCCAGCGACCGATGCTTCCACCGGTCTATGTGTTGTTCGATTCCGGGGGCCATCATGGCCGGAAACATTTCCAGCTGGGCGCGGAATGAGGCGGAAAAGGCTTCGGCAAATCCCTGGAGGTCACGCGCCAGAATGGCATCCCAGCAGCGGTCGGCGGCAGCGGTCAGCGAAGCCACCTTTTCTGGCGTGATGTCGGCGCCCTCGACCACTGAGCAGCCTTCGGGGCGCGGAAAGGTCTCGACCAGACACAGATGGCTTTCAAGCCACCGCAGAGTCGGCTCGTCGATGCAGCGTTCGATGCGGTCGGGCCAGAAGCGGCCGTTGTAGTAATGGCGCGACAAGCCGCTCACGCACAGACCGATGGCATCCTGGGCACCGCTCACGTGGTCTTCACCGTGTTCAGGGCCGTTTTCAAAACAGAACAGAAGCCTGGCCAGCATCTCTTCGTTATAGTTCGGAAGTTCGTATGGCCAGATTTTGCGAGCGGAGTTGCGGGTCGACGTTGCCATGCCGCCACGCTCCATGAATTCACATGTCGGCTCGATGGAGGCGGTGATGGCCCAGCCGGCACCATAGCGGCTCACATAGGGCTGATCGATCCACGTGCCGGCAATGTCTATCCGGTAAGGCAGCCTGCTTCTGACCCCCGACCGCAATGCCGTGGTGGATCGGGCCGTGAGTCCTGCTTCGGGCTGGCGGGTGAGTTCCACATAGCGTATGCCCCGTTCGGCACAGAAGCGGCGTTTGGCTTCGGAGCCGCCGTCGGAGTTGACCACGAATACGTCAGGTTTCACGCGGTCTACCGTCTCGACAAAGTCGAGCATTCCCGATCCGGTGTTTATAAAGGCGTCTGTCACATAGCGTATGGCCTTGACCATGTAGAGCCGCTCGGTTTCTGAGTAGACAGTCTGCCGGTGTTTCAGCTCCTGAACAGTGGCGTCGGAACCGATGCCCACATATAGGTCGCCATATGCCGACGCTTCTTTGAAAAAGGCGACGTGGCCGCTATGCAGCATATCATAGCAGCCTGAAACAAAGACTTTTTTGCGCTGAGATCCGCTCATAGCGAAAAGATGCGGGTCATTTCACGCCACTTTCCCGCCGAGGTGGAGCCTGGCTCACACTGCTGGAACTGTCCGACAAATTCTTCCCATTCGGCCTGACGCGGCAGGGTGGCCAGACGCGCCATGGCTGCGTCGCGGTCCACTCCGTCGGGGAGTTCGAGGATCATCACCATGCGGGTGCCGAGTCGATATATGTCCATTGCGGCGATGCCGACCGAGCGGATTCCCTCGAGTATCTCGGGCCAGACAGCGCGGTGGGCCTCTTCATAGCGCGCGATGGCGTCGGGAGAGTCCTTGAGGTCGAGTGTCAATACGAATCTTTGCATAATTTTCGATATGAGTTTTCTATATATAACGCGAAATTACGCTTTTTTGCCGTATATTTCAAATTTTGAACGATTACGGGGCACAAAAAACTCCGCCGCGGAGCTGTTGCGGCGCTCCACGGCGGGTGTATGGTGTCTTTGGAAGTGGATCAGAGCAGGTTTTCGCGGATCTTTTCGACGATGTAGCGCACATGGTCGTCGGTGACCCAGGGGCCGGCGGGCAGGCAGATGCCCACTTTGAAGAGGCTCTCGCTGACGCCGTTGACATAGGCGGGGCAGTCTTTGTAGACCGGCTGCTTGTGCATCGGCTTCCAGAGCGGACGGGATTCGATGCCGGCCTCGTCAAGAGCCATGCGCATGGCCTCGACGTTGGCGTTGGGCTCGCAGTCGGTGTGGGCGCTCGAGGCGGCGTGGGTCACACCGGCGGCGCCGCCGACTGCTCCGGTGATCACCTGGGCATAGGCGCGTTCCTGTCCGCGCACCTTCAGGTCGGGGTCGATGGTGGCGGTGCAGAGCCAGAAGTTCGAGTCATAGCGCGGCGACGGGTTGCCGTGGAGGGTTATGCCTTTGACGTCGGCAAGCAGTTCGGCATAGAGCGCCTGCACGTGGCGGTGGTGGGCGATGTGTTCGTCGAGGATGGTCATCTGTCCGCGGCCGATTCCGGCGCAGATGTTGCTCATGCGATAGTTGTAGCCGATCTCTTCATGCTGATAGTACGGATATGACTCGCGGGCCTGAGTGGCATAGAACATGATTTTGCGTTTCCATTCATCGTCGGGCACGATCAGTGCGCCGCCACCGGAGGTGGTGATCATTTTGTTGCCGTTGAAACTCAGGACGCCGAAGCGGCCGAAGGTGCCGCAGACCTGACCGTCATAGAGCGAGCCGAAACCTTCGGCTGCGTCTTCGACCACGGGGATGTCGTATTTCCCGGCCACTTCCATTATGCGCTCAATGTTGGCCGGCATTCCGTAAAGATAGACGGGGACGATGGCTTTGGGCTTGCGTCCGGTTTTTTCAATGCGGTCGGCGATGGCCTGGTCGAGCAGGTCGGGGTCCATGTTCCAGGTGTCGGGTTCGGAGTCGACAAACACCGGGGTCGCGCCCAGATAGGTGATGGGGTGTGATGAAGCGCAGAAAGTGAAGGTCTGCACCATCACTTCGTCGCCGGGTCCCACTCCGCAGGCAAGCAGGGCAAGGTGTACGGCCGCGGTTCCGGAACTGAGGGCCACAACTTTCTTGTCTTGTCCGACAAAGGCTTCGAGGTCGGATTCAAATCCGTTGACGTTGGGGCCGAGAGGCACCACCCAGTTGGTGGCAAATGCCTCGTTGACAAAATCCTGTTCGCGTCCGCTCATGTGGGCCAGACAGAGTAAAATCCGTTCTTGTTTCATAGCTGTAGGGATTTATAACGTTATATTTGTGTTGTTTTTAGTTTCAAGTATGATGTCGGCCACACGGTCGACCGTGTAGTTCTGTTCAAGGAAGCGGCGTCCGTTGTCGCCCATGGAGCGGCGCAGTTCGGGCGATGCGATGAGTTGTCCGATCTTGCGGTCGAATTCTTCGATGTCTCCGCTGAGGCATTTCATTCCGAATCCGTTGGCTTCGGCAATGTCGCCCATGTCGCAGACCGGGTCGGTGGCGGCGATGACCGGCAGCGCACACTCAAGGCATCCGAGCAGCCGCGACGGGTAGTTGGGAATGGTGAATCGCGGATCGAGGAATATCAGGCCGATGTCGGCGCATGCCAGCAGGCGGTCAAAGTCGGCCTTGGGCAGTGATTGCAGGAGCGCCGCATTCTTCGGCCGCCGGGTCTGAAACCATCGGTTCAGGCGCGGATATTCGGTGCCGCTGCCGACGATCAGGAAGAATGAGTCGGCGCGGCGTTCGTTGGATTCGATGGTCTGGAGGAGGAAGTCGACGCCTTGCGGCCGGCCGAGGTTTCCGCCATAGATGGAGAGGACTTTGTCGGCGGGAACTCCGATGGAGGCGAGCAGGGAGGCTCGCTCAGCGGCGGTGATTTCACGGCGTGGAGTCAGTTCGACGGCGTTGGGACAGAGTTCGACTTTGGCCGGGGAAAGGTCGGGATTGTGGGCCAGGAGGTAGGAGACGTTGGCGGGCGACATGCACCCGATGCGGTCAGATATGCGATAGAGGCGCTTTTCTTTCCGTCGGAACATGCGGTAGAAGACGGAGCTGGCAGAAAAGTAGCCCAGGTCGACGGCGTTTTGAGGGAATATATCCTTCAGCATCAGGTATGTGCGCGCGCCGGTGCGTTTCTTCTCACTGACAATCACGTCATTAAGCGTGATGGGGGGGGTGGCGTAGAGAATGAGGTCGAACTTGACGTCAGGCCATGCATGGCTGATTGCCGCGGAGTACTTCCGGGCCAGAGTGAGCATGGCGACACCTTTTTCAAAGATGTTGCATTTGGTGACGTTGAGGATCCGCACTTTCAGGATGCTGCAGTTTGGTCCGCCGTCGATGAGGCGCGTGCGTTCTCCGGTGCGCCTTTGTGCCGCAGTGGCTATGTAGAGATTGTGGCCGCGCCGCGCCAGTTCACGCAGCAGGTCGTTGTATATGCCGCGGCTGTCAGTGTCGTTGATCTCACTGATCGTGAGGTAGAGGATGTTCATTTATGCGATGGCGCGCTTTTCCGCCACACCATGCGGTTGACCACAGAGGTATAGCTCTGTATCAGTTTGACGATTTTGGTGGATACGTTAAGATCTGTGTAGTCGGGCACCGGCAGACCGTGGTTGCCGTCGGCAGTGAGGGCCACGGCCATGTCGACGGCCTGGAGCAGCGACGCCGAGTCGATGCCGGCCAGGATGAAGTCGCCTTTGTCGAGCGCTTCGGGGCGTTCGGTGGAGGTGCGGATGCAGACGGCGGGAAACGGGGCGCCGATGGAGGTGTAGAAGCTCGATTCCTCGGGCAGCGTGCCAGAGTCACTGACCACGGCAAATGCGTTCATTTGCAGATGGTTGAAGTCGTGGAAGCCGAGCGGCTCATGCTGAATCACGCGCGGATCGAGCCGGAATCCGGTGGCCTCGAGACGCTTGCGCGAGCGGGGGTGGCAGCTGTAGAGCACCGGCATGTCGTATTTCTCGGCCATGGCGTTGATGGCTGTGAAGAGGCTGATGAAGTTAGCTTCGGAGTCGATGTTTTCTTCGCGATGGGCCGAGAGGAGTATGTATTTTCCGGGCGTGAGTCCGAGGCGCGTGAGCACGTCGCTGGCGCGGATCTGGTCGAGATTGGCGTCGAGGACTTCGGCCATCGGCGAGCCGCAGACGTAGGTGCGCTGCGGGGCGCAGCCGGTGGCGGCGAGATAGCGGCGCGCATGTTCGCTGTAGCAGATGTTGACGTCGGAGATGATGTCGACGATACGTCGGTTGGTCTCTTCGGGCAGACATTCGTCAAAGCAGCGGTTGCCGGCTTCCATGTGGAAGATCGGGATGTGGAGGCGCTTGGCTCCGATGACTGACAGGCATGAGTTTGTATCGCCCAGCACCAGCACAGCGTCGGGGCACGACTCCACCATCAGTTCATAGGTCGAGGCGATGATGTTGCCCATTGTCCGGCCGAGATTGTCGCCGGGGGTGTCGAGATATATGTCAGGGTCGTCCAGGCCGAGATCGCGGAAGAAGATTCCGTTGAGGTTATAGTCATAATTCTGGCCTGTGTGGGCCAGCAGGCAGTCGAAGTAACGGCGACATTTTTTAATGACGGCGGCCAGGCGGATAATCTCGGGGCGGGTTCCGACGATGATCAGCAGTTTCAGGCGTCCGTCGTTTGCAAAGTGAGTCATGGTGCAGATTTTAGACTGGGTCGAAGAAAGTGTCGGGGTGTTCGGGGTCGAACGGTTCGTTGGCCCACATGACGGTGACGAGGTCTTCCGTGTCGGAGAGGTTTATAATGTTGTGGGTGTAGCCGGGGATCATCTCCACGACCTGGAGCCTGTCTCCGCTCACTTCAAATGTGAGGACTTCGTCGGATCCGATTTTGCGGAGATTTATCTGGCCGTGGCCCTTGACGACGACGAATTTTTCATTTTTGGTGTGGTGCCAGTGCTGCCCTTTGGTGATTCCGGGGCGGGAAACGTTGACGGATATCTGTCCTGATGATGCCGTGCGCAGGATTTCGGTGAAAGAGCCGCGGTCGTCGCAGTTCATTTTCAGATCATATATCATCCGCGATTCGGGCAGATAGCTGAGATATGTGGAGTAGAGTTTCTTTTCAAATCCACCGGGCGTGAGGTCGGGCACACCCAGATTGCGGTGCATGCTGTGGAAGCCCTCAAGCAGTCCGACGATCTGTCCGAGAGTGGCCCGGTGTGTCACCGGCACTTCGCAGAAAAGTCCGTCGGCCGAGTGATGTTCGCCGCCGGTCAGCGCCGCGATCATTTCGTCGACAAGATCGTCGATGTAGAGCAGCGTGAGTTCGGTGGCAGGATTGTTGACGGTGACGGGCAGATCGGCGGCGATGTTGTTGCAGAAGGTGGCCACCGCCGAATTGTAGTTCGGGCGACACCATTTGCCGAAGAGATTGGGAAAGCGGTAGATTAGCACGCGCGCGCCGGTCTCGGCGGCATAGTCGCGCATCAGTTGCTCGCCGGCGAGTTTGCTCTGTCCGTAAGGATTGTCGAGCGCGGCCTGGGTGGACGATGATATCATGACCGGGCATCGGTTGCCGTGGCGCCTGAGCGAGTCAAGCAGCGCGGAGGCGAAACCGAAATTGCCTTCCATGAATTCCTTCGGGTCCTGCGGGCGGTTGACTCCGGCAAGGTTGAACACGAAATCAGCCTCGCCACAGTAGCGGTCGAGTTCTTCGGGGGTGGAGTCGATGTCGAATTCCATGACCCGGCTGACCGAAACGGGATAATTGCGGGCTTTGCCGGATTTTATGTTGTTGAGTTGCGCGCAGAGGTTGCGTCCGACGAATCCCTTTGCGCCTGTCACCAGAATTTTCATTTTTGCGTCTATGTGTTATTCAGATCGGATGGCTATTGGTTTGACCGAGCCGGACATGCCGAGGTCGGCCTGCACGAAACGCAGGCGCAGCAATTGCTCCATCATCCCCTCCACCGACAGCCGCTCGGTGTTGTGGCTGTGATAGTCGTCGAGAGCGGAAAGCGTCTGCGATCCGTCGGTGAAGAATTTGTCATAATTCAGGTCGCGGTTGTCGCACGGGATGCGGTAGTATTTTCCCAGGTCGATGGCCTTGGCCATCTCTTCGCGCGTGACCAGCGTTTCGTAAAGCTTCTCGCCGTGGCGGGTGCCGATGACCTTGATTTCGGCCTGTGCGAACCGGGGGTCACGGCGGGCATAGAGCCGCTTCAGGGCCTCGGCCAGAGTTTCAAGAGTGGCCGCCGGCGCTTTCTGTACGAACAGGTCGCCGTTGTGTCCATTGACAAAAGCATAGACCACCAGATCGACAGCGTCGTCGAGCGTCATCATGAAGCGCGTCATGGCCGGATCGGTGATGGTGATGGGCTTGCCCTGCATCATCTGCTCGACCCAGAGGGGAATGACAGATCCGCGGCTGGCCATCACGTTGCCATAGCGCGTGCAGCAGATCGTGGTCGGAGCATCGTCGCCCAGCTCGCGTCCGCGGGCAATGGCCACTTTCTCCATCATGGCCTTGCTGATGCCCATGGCATTGATGGGATATGCGGCCTTATCGGTCGAGAGCACCACCACTTTTTTCACACCATGCTCGATCGCGCTGCGCAACACATTGTCGGTGCCGATAACGTTTGTCTTCGTGGCTTCCATCGGAAAAAACTCACAGCTGGGGACCTGCTTTAGAGCCGCGGCCGAAAACACATAGTCAACGCCGCGCATAGCCACGTCGACCGAAGCCTTGGATCGGACGTCGCCGATGAAGAACTTTACCTTAGGGTTCTGCAAACGGTGGCGCATGTCGTCCTGCTTCTTTTCATCGCGCGAGAACACGCGAATCTCCTTCACGTCACTATCCAGAAAGCGACGCAAGACGGCGTTGCCGAACGATCCGGTCCCCCCGGTTATCAGCAACACCTTATCCTTAAATACTGACATACTACTATTTATATTATTTCTCAAACAACGATTCATATAGATCGATATATAGTCCGAATTGTTTGTCGCGGTCAAAGTGTTTCTCAGCCCGCGCACGGCATTGTTCGGAAGTGTAACAGCCGGGCGATGAGCCTATCCTGATTATGGCGTCACGCAGCCCTTCAATATCATTTTGCTCAACAACGATTCCGGTATTCTCATCGACAGCTTCCGGCGATCCGCCAGTGCGATATGTCACTACCGGAGTGCCACACGCCAATGCTTCAAGGTTGACAGTCGGAAATGTGTCACAATGAGTCGGATTGACAAAAGCGAGGGCAGAAGAATAGTATCCGACCAGCTCTTCAATACTCTGCGTGCGAGGTTTGCCGTCAATTCCCTCTGGCAAAGCCGCAATCTGTTTGTCGGTCAGACCAATAAGCAGAATTCTGTAATCGGAAGGCAGAATCTGGCGCAATGCGACAAAATCTTGCAGTCCCTTATAATCAGGCCAAACATTAGAAACCCCCAAAACAAGCTTTGATTTGCTGGCCGAGCGCTTAAAAACGCTCAGATCTATGCCATTTTTAATAACCGAGTGAATACTGGATTTAAAAATCACCGATTTTCGGGATTTATTGTTGATCCAATCAGAAGTCGGCACAATCGTCAGACGTCGACCTAAACGATCAACCATCTGGCGTTTGATTTCAAAATTGCGGCCAGAACGATCTATTGCGCCCTTCTGCGGACAGTCATGACAGCCTTCCTTGCTCCATCTGTCGCATCCGATATGTTCAAAATGATAGCAATGGCCAGTAAAGGCCCAACAGTCATGAAAGGTCCAGACTACCTTTGCTGACGATGAAGCCAGATAATCAAACAGCAACGGATAGTTTAGCCAATGGTCATGGATATTGTGAAGATGCACCACATCCGGGTCAATTTCACGAAGACGGGCAATCAGCTTCTGAGTGGACCTTCTGCTTCCGAGTCCCTCGCCATCCAGCACACGGTCACGGATATAGTGCATGACATTGCCGGCATATGTGCCTACACGTATCAACTGCGAAGCGCTCGGATTCATCATGCGGCCATAAGCAATATAGCTTTTCCATCCCCGAGTCATTGCCTGCCGGCCAATTCCTTCGGCAATCTTTCCTGTCGACCCCCAGTTGGCCGTGGCATTCAACTGCACCAGCGTCTTCATTTCATATTCTTTTTTAGAATGCCTATCTGGAATCCAGGAGTCCAACTTTCTGCTATTTCCTTATAGCAGTCCATGCGCACTTGTTCTCGTTTGTCTTTATGTGCATCAAACCACCATTCAATTGAATTAGCCAGGGACAATACATCTCCACGTTTGAAAAACGCGCCTGTCTTTCCAGCCTGAATCGCTTCAAATTCCGGCATTTGCTGTGTGAAATCATCATGCGTCAGCACTGGACAACCAAACACCATGGTATGCATTGCCGTCAGTCCCACATTTCCGGGAGCTACACAAAGATCTGCATTGTATATCAATTCCGCATTTTCAGTATCATCGTAACACTTGCCATAAAACCAGAACTGATCATCAAGTCCTTTCTCTGAAACCTGACGTTCAAGATTGAGCCGTTGTTCTCCGTCACCAATAAACACAACATTATAAATCTCGCCTCGCTCTTTCAATATTTCCACTGCATCCACAAGCTGATCAAGACGCTTGACAGAAGTAAGCCGACCAATGAAAAGCAAAACAGGATTACTATTTTTGAAATGCGCAGTGTATATGTCTGATGATGAAAGTTTTTCGCGCAATTTTACTTGCTGTTCATAATCAAGAGAATTATGGATTACAACCAATTTTGATTCATCGAATCCCTGCCCTATCGCCACTTTTTTTGCATAATTGCCATAAAGAAACACCTTATCGGCCAGACCGAAAAATATCTTTTTCAATATGCGCTTAGCAAAACCCTCGTCACCATACCAGCCATGACTCCATAAATATATCTTCTTATGTTTAAAGAGTTTATTGCGGATCAATATATTCCATACCGACAGATTAAACAGATCGCCAAGCATGAAAACGGCATCATATTCAGCCGACAGAGCCTTTACGGCAACACCAGTCTGTCGATAGATGGGCCGCTTGATCACAACACGGTTTTCCACAATAGTCACAGATTTAAGCACAGAAACGTCCATGCCTTTAATGTCAGTCGTGTTGCGACCAAAGAACCAGTCGCAATCAAAAGTCCGGTCTATGAGCCTGAATATCGGTGCCCGATATTGCTGTGCAAAATTATAGATAAGGCAGTATTTACTCATTCTTTGACCTTAAACCTTCGCAATATATAATTTGCAATTCTTCTACAGGCCAAACCATCTCCATAAGGATTCCGGGCGTTAGACATCTGTCTGTAAGCAATCTGATCCGTAAGTAAAGTACTCGTTTCGCTTACTATCAGCTCATAGTCCGTTCCAACCAATTTTACAGTTCCTGCGGCTACAGCTTCCGGTCGTTCTGTAGTATCACGCATAACCAACACCGGTTTTCCTATTCCCGGCGCTTCCTCCTGAATACCGCCACTATCAGTCAATATCAGATATGATTTTTCCATCAGATATACGAAAGACAAATATTCAAGCGGTTCAATGAAGAATACATTCGATAAACACTTTAAATCAGCACCAAATACTTCATGAATAGGATTGCGGACATTAGGATTCAAATGCATTGGATAAACAAAGTCAACCTCTGGGAACATCTTTACCAAACTCTTTATCGCGTTACATATTGACTTGAACCCTTCACCAAAATTTTCCCGGCGATGTCCTGTTATTAATACCACTCTTCGGCCATCTGCAAGACGTGATACATCATAACCGGCTTTTAATAGCACATTTTCTTGTTGCAACCGCAACTTTTCTGAATGACACATTTGATTTATCACCCAGTTCAAAGCATCAATGACTGTATTGCCGGTTACCTCAATCCTGGATTCTTTTATTCCCTCATGTAGCAAATTAGATCTACTCAACTGAGTTGGAGCAAAATGATACTGCGCAATGCGTCCAGTTATTTGTCGGTTCATTTCTTCAGGCCATGGAGAATATATGTTATGTGTACGAAGACCAGCTTCAACATGACCGACAGGAATCTGCTGATAGAATGCAGCTACTGCCGCAGCCATAGAAGTGGTAGTGTCGCCATGAACTAATACAATATCCGGTTTTGCTTCAGATAACACAGCTTTCATGCCGGTGATGACTTTAGAGGTCACATCATACAAATCCTGACCTTCCTTCATAATATTTAGATCAAAGTCAGGTATGATCTCAAACACCTCCAATACTTGATCAAGCATCTGTCGGTGCTGACCTGTAACGCATACCAGAGTCTTGAAATCTGTAGTATTCTTTTGAAACTCCTTGACCAACGGAGCCATCTTTATGGCCTCTGGTCGTGTGCCGAAGACCAACATAACTTTTGTTTGAATCATCGTTTTATGGTGCTATTTTTGTAAATCATGGCATTGTGCTTTACTGTGTTTCGTCGATATTTCATAAACAACAATACCATTAATATCCAAAATTCAGGCTGAAAATAATAAGTCCCGGATACGCATAACAATAATATCTTTTCTAGCCAGATGATACTTAACCATGCATCAGGATTTTTCGCGTTTATCAACCTAAAAGACACAATAAACCCTTTCAGACAGATGAACAATAAAATCACGAAACCAATCAATCCCAACTGCATCAATACTTCAAGAACGATATTATGAGAATATCCATATGGCAAGCCTCTTCGCTGAACTGCAAAATCATGACCGATCAACGGATTTTTCCAAAAAGAATCTATGGCAAATTGATAAGATGCAGCTCTATCGCTTATCTGACTTGTTTCTCGCTCAAACAGTCGCTCTTTCAATATTGGAGAGATATCAGCTAACCAGTTAATAATATAATCAAGGCTTACATATCCCAAAAACAGGATCAACAAAGCGACTATAACACCGACACTAATATTACGACGTTGAGCGACAAGAAAAAATGTCACTATAGTTATAAACGCAAGTATAGGCCCCCTTGAGCCAGCCCTTAGCCATATCAACACACTGACACCAATGATGACCCAGGCTGCAATTTTTAGGATTGGTCTCTCAGACTGTTTGTAAAAAAAATAAGATATTATGATAGACGTTAACCCCAAATATCCAGCACCGAGACTGCCCAATGCCGCGTTGGCTTCTAATCTGACAGTAGTCCGTGTCTGAAAATCTTCATTAGTAATAAACAACCACAAAACCGTGATTCCGACAAGATAAAAAGACCAGTTTAAAAGTTGCTTATAATCAATATATCTATATGACTTCTGAACAGCATACATTGGTATCAACGTCAATGCTACCATATACATCCAGATTTGCGTCAGACGCGAAGCTGGGATATTAATTGACATTTTGATATAAACATCAAAAATAAACCTCATCAATAGCAAGCCCCAAAATACCCAGATCCATCGAACAGAAGTAGTTGCAGGTTGTTTTTTGTTAAGACACAAAAATATTACAGTCAAAGAAAGCCCCAACTGCAATGCTCTAAACGGCACTGTGACGATATGACTCTCTTGCCCGGAGGACATTGAATCAGAGAACAAACACGTGACAAAGCCATATCCAACAAGCAATATCACGACATTTATAGTCGAGATCACCCGCAGAATGTTGTCTTTTTTCTCAGAAGTCATTGGCACTTGTATTATCATCTATCTCCAGAACTTCAGCCCATGCCGATTCCCATTTTTCAAGAGATAATGCATTTTTTGCTACTTTATACGCATTCATCGCAATTTCACGGCGTCTTTCTGGACTCATATCCAATGCTTTTTTGAGGACCTTGTAAAATCCTTCTTCCGATGGATAGGCAAACAATCCGTTATAGCCATCTATCAGCATATTTGTCATTCCACCTACATGAGAAACGACAGGCAAACAACCTGCGGCCATCGCCTCAGCCAAAGACAGAGATGAACCTTCAGACCTCAGAGTTGGCACTACAGCTATGTCATAACCATAATGAATGTCGACACTGTCTTCGGGATTATAATTAATAAAACTGATCTGTTGGCACCCTTGAAATTTATGCATCAACGTATCAGCCAGAGGTCCAGTTCCAGCAAATGTCACATCTATCGCATAACCTTCTGAAAGTAATTTTTCAACCACATTTGCAAAAACAAGCGCACCTCTATATTCATAAAATCTCCGAGCAAATATTATCTTCAAACGGTGTCGTTTGGTATTTAATTTTGTTATAATTTCACCTTCATCCGGCAATTTTGATGTATGGTTCAATACAATCGATGTATTTGTCCTACCCGTTATCTGCCCTAAAGTTCTTACCCAATTAAAAAAATTGTAATCTACACATACAAAATTTGGGGTATGCCTATATCTACTAACATTTACACAAGCCCTGATATGCATATATAGCCGTTTTGTCCAATCAGACAAATTCCAGGGAAATCCTAATCCAAGACCTTCACCATCAAAAGCAATGCCATGCTGAATTGATATTACGTTCTTCTGTCTGGATTTTATATCCATCTGATCGGTAGAAATAATAAATACAGTCTGATCTGAATTATATTTGTTATATGCTAATTCAAAACCTTTCTGATTCGCTTTTTTCAGGTTGCTTGATAGTTGACAAATCACTTCTATCTTATGCCCATTCCAGATGCAATCCGAAGAGTCAACAGCCTTCGGCGAAATGACAACTAAAGACGTTCGGCATTGATATCTTAGTTCAAGATTCAGCAGATCTTGAATATACGTCTGAACTCCTCCTATTGTAAACTGTTTTTTCTCAAAATCAAAAGCAGTTGCCGCCGCAACAATAATAATGCGCTTCATACTCTTCTTATTCTAATTTGATTGACTAATTGAATTACCATTTTTTTATTAAGCAGCATTGATAATAGCCCATATGCCACCACACAAGTTATAATTTGCAAACTTACAGCAATATAACAAGAATTTAGCTCAGGTATTAATAACACGGCATAGGCAACTGAAGATGCAATAATGGCAATAATCAGCGTCGGAAGAATATCTTTTATCTGCTGTCGGATAGTATAATCAAGTAATCTACTATTCGGATACATATTTATTGCAAGGGCCACAATCGATGATGCAACACGTCCAAATGCAACCCAATAAAGACCAAACTGACACAGAACCGCCAATGACAGTAATTCTACCATCTTTTTTAAAATCTCGTTCCTTAATGTTATATGAACATAACCTCGTGCACTAATGGCTTGAATATTGGCTATATGTAACGGATAAAAAGCATACATTATGCACGCCAATTGAAAATATGGAATCGCTCCAGCCCATTTGTCAGTCAATACAATCGTTATCAGAGGAGTCGCTATTGCAACTAAGCCAAACATAAGCGGAAACATAATGAACGATGAAAGAGTATTGATTTTTCGGACATATTGCTTCATCTGCTCCTTATCTTCTTGAATTTTAGAAAAAGAAGGAAACAGAACAGAAGACATCGATGACGAAAAGGTATCGGAGATTGTTTGCGGAATTTTATTACCGGTGTCATATTCTCCAAGCTGAGTCTTTGTGAATACCTTTCCAATAACAGCTGTGTAAATATCATTTGAAATCATTGATATTATCGACGTCAGCATATACTTCCATCCAAATGCCCACAAAGATTTAACTCTGACGAGATTAAATCTTAATTTGGGAATCCACCTTATATAGTACAATACAACAATCGAGCTAACTACCTGATTTGCAATATACTGAAAAATAATAGCCCACACACCAAATCCTGCAAATGCGATAATTATGCTTATAATTGCAGATGCAATAGCTCCACTAAGATTTGCTTTAAACAATTCTTTAAACCGTAATTCTCGACTTAATATAGCTCTTTGCACAGAATTATAGGCACCGGTCATTAACGTCAGAGAAATAACCCTCAACATCAATGAGATTCTATCATCATCAAAAAAAGTAGATATAAAAGGTGCGCTGAAATATATTATACAATAGAATATCAGCGAAAAGGTAAATGTCAAATTAAATACTGATGAAAAATCATCGGGTTCTATATCCTTACGCTGGATAAGTGAAGAGGGTAAACCACTATTTACAAAAATTGTAGCAATATTCACAAATATCAATAATATCGCTAAAAGGCCATAATCCGCCGGGGCCAATAACCTGGCGAGAAATAATTGCAATATGAATAAGACAATTTTGGAACTTACTCTCTCGCTAAAGGCCCACAAGAAATTATGTTTGATCGAATTATTTGCCACTATTGCCTAATTTTTTTGAAAAAGGGGGATTAGTCGCGCTGGAAGAGGTCGCGGGTGTAGACGCGGGGGCGGACGTCGTCGAGGACGGAGTCGTAGCGGTTGGCGATGATGGCGTGGGAGAGGGCTTTGAAGCGGTCGAGGTCGTTGACGACGCGGCTGCCGAAGAAGGTTGATCCGTCGGGAAGGGTGGGTTCGTAGATGATGACGGTGGCGCCTTTGGCTTTGATGCGTTTCATGACGCCCTGGATGGATGACTGGCGGAAGTTGTCGGAGTTGGATTTCATGGTGAGGCGGTAGACTCCGATGGTGCAGTCAGGCTGTTCGGCCTGGGGGTTGAAGTCGGGGCGGCGGGCATAGTCATAGTATCCGGCCATTTTGAGCACCTGGTCGGCTATGAAGTCTTTGCGGGTGCGGTTGCTCTGGACGATGGCGCTCATCATGTCCTGGGGGACGTCGGCATAGTTGGCGAGCAGTTGTTTGGTGTCTTTGGGGAGGCAGTATCCGCCATAGCCGAACGACGGGTTGTTGTAGTGGTCGCCGATGCGGGGGTCGAGGCCGACGCCGCGTATGATGGCGGCGGAGTCGAGGCCTTTGACTTCGGCATAGGTGTCGAGTTCGTTGAAGTAGCTGACGCGCAGGGCCAGGTATGTGTTGGCGAAGAGTTTGACCGCTTCGGCTTCTTTGAGTCCCATGAAGAGGGTCGGGACGTCTTGTTTGATGGCTCCCTGGCTGAGGAGTCCGGCAAATTCCCGGGCGGCGCGGGTGAGGGCGGGGATGTCGGCGATGGCGGCAATGGCGGCGTTTTCGTCGGCAAAGTCGGGGGAGTCGATTATTTTGGGGATTCCGACGATGATGCGCGAGGGGTAGAGGTTGTCGTAGAGCGCTTTGCTTTCGCGGAGGAATTCGGGGGAGAAGAGGAGGTTGAGGCGGCGGAGTCCGCGCGAGGCGTATGCGGCATAGAGTGACCGGCAGTAGCCCACGGGGATGGTTGATTTGATGACCATGACGGCGTCGGGGTTGACGCTCAGGACGAGGTCGATGACTTCTTCGACGTGTGATGTGTCGAAGTAGTTGCGGGTGGAGTCATAGTTGGTCGGGGCGGCGATGACCACAAAGTCGGCGTCGGCATATGCGGCGGCTCCATCGAGTGTGGCGGTGAGGTCGAGGGGTTCCTGGGCCAGGTAGCGTTCGATGTATTCGTCCTGGATGGGGGATATGCGGCGGTTGATGAGGTCGACTTTTTCCGGGATTACGTCGACGGCTGTGACGTGGTTGTGGCGGGCCAGCAGGGTGGCGATGCTGAGTCCTACATAGCCGGTTCCGGCGACTGCTATTTTTTTCATGATGTGGTTAGGAATTGTGTTGGTATGTGGGCGGTGACTTTGAGCCGGTGGTGGAGCAGGCGGATCAGGATCATGGAGCCGGGGGCGTCGGGGGCGTCGGCCACCAGTCCGGAGTATCCGGCGAATGGTCCGTCGGTTATGGTGACGTGGCGTCCGATTTCCCATTCTTCGTCTGTTGCTTCGGCCACTGTCATGCCTGGCGACAGGCTGCCGATGACGAGGGCGAAGATGCGCATCTGGTCGTCGGGGATGGGAGTCGGGGCCGGGTGTCCGATGAAGTGTCCGAGCTGGCGGGCAGCCTGGCGTATGGCGTCAAAGTTGTCGGCCGCGGTGTGTATGAATATAATTGAGGGGAGCACGGGGCGCTCGGTTTTGCGGAGGGCGCCGCCGATGCGCCGTGAGATTTCGGCTGTGGGGTAATAGGTTGTGAGTCTGAGCGGGGCTGTGGCGGCAAAGAAGTTGTCGGCCGCGGTGTGGCGCATCAGGCGGAAGGCATACCATCTGACCGGGGCCGGATGCGGAGCGGCCGGGACGGAGTCATGAGGGCGTGTCGGCCGTGCGACGGGGCGTTTTGACGACACAGCGGCAAAGGCCGTGGCCAGGGGGGCGGGGGCGATGCCGGCCCTGACGGCGCGGCGACACAGCGCTCTGAGCACTTGCAGGTATCGTGCGCGGGTTGTCGGGGAGAGGGCCATGTCGTCGGTCATGAACCGGTCAAAGCATGCGACTGTGTCGGGGGTTATGTCGGTCCATGATGCTTCTGGCCGGAAGCGTTTCCAGGCGCCGGCCAGATATCGGTAGTTTCGTGCATTGGTGCCCGGGGTCTGTTCGGCTGTCAGGCAGAAATAGTCAAGCGGTGTGGTGTCTTGAAAATCCAAGCGATGATTTTTTTGGCAATAGCTATCATCCTCACTGACAGCGGAGTGTCGGCAAGAATCTCGTCGGAGAAAGGTATGTATGCGATTGCATAGTGCAACGAAAAGCAATAATCCAAGGGCAAAGATAGTGAAAAAATGTGAATTTTACATTAGAAGACGGTGTTTTTTATACTAAAAAACAACAGAGGAGAATCTGATGATTTTCCTCTGTCGGGATGGGTTTGCCGGGAATTGTCTGGCGGGGTCAGTCTTGCTTCCGGATCAGAATCATTGCGGTGCGCGGCGGCAGGTAGAGTTTTAGCCAGCCGAGTCCGGCTTCCGCATAGAGGGGGTCGGGTTGGGTGAGGTGGCTGACCGAGTCGGAGATGTTGCCGTATCCGCCAAAGAGCGGATCGTCGGAGTTGCAGACTCCTTTGTATTCTCCCTGCGGGGCAAGGATGCCATAGTCGGTGTAGGCTTCGGTGGGGCTGAAGTTGAAGACGAATGTCAGGTCGCCGCGCATGAATGCGAGCACCTGGTCGTCGTCCTTGTCCCAGAGTTTTACCACTGGCTGTTTCTGGAATCCGTTGACTGAGCTGACGGTTTTGATGATGGCATTGTCGAAGGCCTGGAGGAACTGGTATTTGAGATAGTCGGCGCGCACCAGGTCCCACTGGCGCCGGGCATATTTATAGCTCCAGCCATTGCCTTCGCGCGGGAAGTCGATCCATTCGGGGTGTCCCCATTCGTTGCCCATGAAGTTGAGGTAGCCGCCATTGATGGTGGCCAGTGTCACCAGGCGTATCATTTTGTGCAGGGCCATGCCACGTGCCACCACAGGGTCCTGGTCCTCGCGGCTCATGTGCCAGTACATGGCGGCGTCGATGAGCCGGAATATCACGGTCTTGTCGCCGACAAGGGCCTGGTCGTGGCTCTCCACATAGCTGATCGTTTTTTCGTCGGCCCGGCGGTTGGTCAGTTCCCAGAATATCGATGTCGGCTTCCAGTCTTCGTCTTTTTTCTCCTTCATGGTCTTGATCCAGTAGTCGGGTATTCCCATTGCCATGCGGTAGTCGAATCCGATGCCTCCGTGTTTGAACGGCACTGCCAGTCCAGGCATTCCGCTCATTTCTTCGGCAATGGTGATGGCGCGCGGCTTGATTTCGTGGATCAGTTTGTTGGCCAGCGTGAGATATGTGATCGCGTCGACGTCTTGAGAGCCGTTGTAGTAGTCGTCATACGATCCGAAGTTCTGTCCGAGTCCGTGGCTGTAATAGAGCATCGAGGTGACGCCATCGAAGCGGAATCCGTCGAAGTGGTATTCTTCGAGCCAGAACTTGCAGTTGCTCAGCAGGAAGTGGAGCACTTGGTTTTTGCCATAGTCAAAGCAGAGCGAGTCCCATGCCGGGTGTTCGCGCCTGGGGCCGGAGTGGAAGTAGAGATCGGGCGATCCGTCAAGCCGGCCGAGTCCTTCGACTTCGTTTTTCACGGCATGGCTGTGGACAATGTCCATGATCACGGCGATTCTGCGGCTGTGGGCGTCGTCGATAAGGGCCTTGAGATCTTCTGGTGTTCCGAATTTTGATGATGCGGCAAAGAAGGAGCTTACGTGGTAGCCGAACGATCCGTAATACGGGTGTTCCTGTATGGCCATGATCTGAATGCAGTTATATCCGTCGGCCTGAATCCGCGGGAGCACGTTAAGCCGGAATTCCTCGTAGGTGCCGATGCCCTCCTTTTCCTGTGCCATGCCGATGTGGCATTCATAGATCAGCAGCGGGTCTACCCGCGGTCTGAAGGTCTTTTTGCGCCATTTGTAGGGCTTTTCGGGCGCCCACACCTGGGCCGAGAAGATCGGCGAGTTTTCGGCCTGGACCACTCTGGTGGCATAGGCGGGTATGCGTTCGCCCTGGCCGCCTTTCCAGCTCACGAGCATTTTGTAATGTTGTCCGTGGCAGATCGCGCCGGCCGGAAACCGACCTTCCCACACTCCGCCGCCGATCGGCGTCAGGGCATATTCGCGTTCTGGCTTCCAGTTGGAGAAATCGCCTATCAGGGTGATGCTTCCGGCGTTGGGGGCATATTCCCTGAAGACCCATGATCCGTCGTGGAGCCGGTGAAGGCCGAAATACTGGTGGGCGTTGGCAAACTCGGCGAGCGAGCCGGCATCAGAGGTCAGATCGGCCTCCTTTACTATGGCGTCATTGTGTCGCCCTTCGATGGCGGCGGTGTAGGGCGCGAGCCAGGGGTCGTTCTTGATTAGTTTTAGCCGAGATTTCGGTGCGGCTGCCGATTTTGTCTTTTTGGGCATGGGAGAAGAAAAATTAGAGAGTGTTTTGATAGGCACAAATATAGCCAATTTTTCTATAAACGCAAAAGTTTCTCTCTGGCAATCTCAACGGCCTGTTGGAGTTTCTGTTCCAGCAGTTTTCTGTCGGGAAGTTTCGTCAGATACTCCGCCACCCGGATATTGCTTTCATGAAGATGCATCAGTTCGACATGTTCTTCGTTCTTGCCGGTGCAGAGAATCAGACCTATCGGCTTATTCTCTCCTTCGAGCATCTCATATTTTTCGAGCCAGCGCAGATATAGCTCCATCTGACCCTTGTATGCAGCCTTGAAATCGGTTAATTTCAGGTCTATGGCCACCATGCAACGCAAGCGACGATTGAAAAAGAGCAGGTCGATATAGTAATCCTCATTGTCTACGGAGATGCGTTTTTGTCGGGCCATGAACGCGAAGTCATTGCCCATTTCGGTTATGAATTTCTGTAGCTCGCCAACGATTGCCGACTCAAGATCTTTCTCGGAATAGTCACCTTCAAGACCGAGAAAATCAATGAAATACGGATCATGAAACGCAAGGTCGGCCGACATCTCGCGATCATTGCGGAGCCGTTCGAGATCATGAAGAATCACTTCGTCTGGCTGCTTTGCGATGGCCGTCCGCTCATAAAGCATCCCGTCAATCTTGGCTTTGAGGGTGCGTACAGACCATCGCTGATCGGCAGCCATCGTCAGATAGAACTGACGCTTCAAATCATCCTCAATCGAGATAACTTGCAGAAAATGAGTCCATGACAATTGTGACATCAATGATGTCACAATTTGAATATCTGGAAATGCTTCCGAAAATTGCATCATTCTGCGCAGATTCCTTAGCGAGAACTGGCTGCCGCCATATTCCTCCGTCAGTTGTTGCGAGATATCGGCAACAACCTGCTTTCCATATTCCGCACGTCTGCCACCAAGCACCTCACGATTGATGCGCTCGCCGATGTGCCAATACATCATTGTCATGCCGGCATTGACTGTCGCGGCCACTTGTTGACGGGTCTGCTCAATAAGAGAGCGGATGTCCGTCAGAACCTTGTTTTCGGAATTGTGTATTACCTGTTCCATCATATATTGCAAAGTGCATGAGAGATGCTGTATGCGCAAAGTTACTAATTTATTTCGAGACAATCAGTTTTGATCAGATTAAAGTCTGAGCTGCGGTGAAAGAGCGAGGCGGCGCAGGCGGGCCGGAGCGGTGAGAATGCCGGCAATGCGTGCGGTCAGGAAGTGGCGGCGCGGCGAATAGACGCGGGCGACCAGCGGAGCGTTGATCTGACCGGCCACCGACAGGGCCGACAGCAGAGTCGACGCGCCGCCGTTGCCGGCATCGAGGGCCAGAGTGATGTCGGCCGAGGCGGCATCAAGGTGCCACTCGGCCATCGCCATGGGCCAGACCGTGTGTCGGACCGTGGCGCTCCATGCCACCGTGGTGTCCACAGCAGGCTTTTCGGCCGAACAGTCGACCAGACGGCCGTCGGCGGTCAAAGCATGCAACAGTCCGTCATCATTGCAGCAGAAGCCTGTTATCTTCAGCGGCTCACGACGATAGAATCCGCCGGAAGCAGTCAGCACAGCCACCGACCCGTCGGCCGCCGCAAGCCACAGTTCACGCCGCGCCGCACACCATCCCGCCGCCACCGGAACAATCGGCACGTCGACACAACTCGCTCTGGCTCCGGCAATGGCCAGCAGGCGACCTGACGACAACGCCGCCCGACAGCTGTCGGGCGTCACGGCAACAGCGTCTGCGCGAGCCACTCCCGAGCGGTGGAGCAACGAGCATCCGACCGTGAGCAACGACCGGTCGACCGACAGAGCATAGATCCCCTCCGTGCCCCACAGCGTCAGATGCTGCCGGCCATAGTTCCATCCGCCGGATGAACCGACTGCCGGAGTGATCCGCCGGATAATGCCGGAACAGACCCGATGGGCGCTCAGCGGCGTGAGCGGAGATCCGGAGCGCGCGCAGAGCAAGGTTCCGCCCAGGCGCCGCGACGATGACGCCACACTGACAGGGCGTCCCACTGTTGCGGCCGGAGTCCAGGCCACGGGACGCAACGCGGCCGATATCCAATAGGAGTAGCGTCCGCATGGCGAAACGGTCAGCGGCAGCGCCATAGTTTCAGTGCCGGCCGTCAGAGTCGCCGCAACGGCATCAGGCTCAGGAAACACAATCAGCGGCGGAAGAGTTTCCGGCATGGCAGCACAGAGCCGGCTGCCGACACGCACACTCCCGTCGGAAAGCGTCAGCGCCACCTGATGAACCGACGCCTGTGCGGCGATTCCGACTCCGGCAGCAATGTCGACGGCCTGTGGCCCGACAGCCGGCAACACGGTCAGATCGGCCATGAAGGTGGCCGATCCCGACTCAAATACCGTCGCGGCCATGAAGCGGTGAGGCAACTGCAGCCCCGCAGGAACGTTGTCGACCGTCAGTTTCCTCGCTGTCGCTCCGCCAAATCCGAGAGTGTGACGGCCGGCAGAAGCAAACGGCCGTGCCAGCGTCGCCACCACCGACGCCTCGTCATAAAATCGCGCCAACGCCGAAACAGTCAGCTCCATCAGTCCGGTAGTGTCGGTGGTCATGCCGCTGGAGGCGCCTGGCATGAACAGCCGCAACGACGCATGGCCCGAAGCAGTGGCATCAAGGCGCCCGGACGCTCCGTTGTCTCTGTCGATAAATTCCATTGCCGGGGCCGCGATCAGTTCCAGTCTCGCAGTGTGGTCTTTCCAGTATTCACTCAGAGCATCCGCGTCGACCTCCACTGCCGGACGCCATCCGTCAGCTTTTATAATAAAGGTGTCGACTTCACTGAACTTTCCATCAGAGCCGGCCCCTACCCCGGTTTCAATCGGATCGGCCAGCTGGAAGCCTGCACCCACCCACTGCGGCACACTGCGAAAAATCACCTGGCCGGCATCGTCGACCAGCTGCCACGCCATAATCGAAGGCTGCAAACGCTGGCCGGCCAGAGCCGCCCGCATCTTCATGCGCCGGTATGCCTCGCGCAAATCGGCCCCCACGCTCAGCGAGTCTACTTCAGTCAGAGCGCCGGAACCGCGCACGTATCCTCCTGAAAGCGGCGACAGTCTCACCGTTTCGGCAAACTGAGACCCGCCCTCGCCCCACAATCTCACCGCGCCGAAATCAGGCAACGGGCCTGACAGAAAGTAACTTCCGCCATCATCTCCACTCACAAGCAATTGCGGACCATCGGCAGTCAGCAGCCACCAGCGTCCCTCTCCTCCGGCCACAACTCCGGTCAGCTCAGACTTCAGAGTGCCGCAACGACAAGCACTGACGCCAGCTCCACACACCGTCAGCACCCGGCGCGACAGATCGACACAAAGATACACTCCATTGCCAAGCGGCCAGGCTCCGGCAACATCTTCACACACGGTTGCCGGCTCGCCTACAGGCACAAGCTCGCCGGCCTCTTCCCGCAGATTTGTCACCGTGTCGACACCGTCATGCGGCAACCGACACACGATTTCATAAGTTTTTCGATTCATTTTCATAACATCTGCGAAAATACCGTCTCCCCCACCCTCTTCACGGTAGATTTTCAAAACGCTCCGAACCTTTTTGCACTCTCCGGCGTTTATCTTATGTGAAATGTGATAATGATTGGTTTATTATTTGACGAGGAGCAGCTGTGAAGCCGCTCCTCGTTGAGTTTCATACTCCACCATTCTTCTTCAGACAGGCCGCGGTCGTCAATTCAGTCGGTCAACGCGTCTTTATGTCGGAACTCTCACAACGCGATAGAGGTGCAGCCTGGGATCACGGTGACGCAGGCGGATCTGCCGGAAGCCGGGATAGAGATAGGGAGCGCGGCGGTTGATAGGGAGCGTAACGCCATATTCCTCGTCAAACTCTTCGACGATGGCGGGCGCTATGCCAAGCTCCAGCAGCTCCTCCAGCGGAATCATGGAGTGTGATTTCCAGTCGAGGCGTCGGGCGCGGGCCACTCCGGCCTGCCGTATATATTCAAGCTGAATGGCGCGTGAAGTGATGACGTGGTCACGCCGGAGTTTGTCGCTGTTGATGATGTGATACTCCTCAAGGCGCTCGATCAGACGGCAGACATCATCCACCGGCATACCCGCCTCGCCGGCCAGCACCGCCTCGTCCATAGCCGACCAGTCGCGCCAGTAGCCCTCCGCCGAATCATAAATACCGCAAAGCAACCTGATCACTGCGAGCACTCCCTGTGCTCCAAACTCAGCCTGGATCGCCCGGACCCAGCGCTGCTCAAAGAATTTGCTGTCTACTTTCATAAGTGACGCAAAGTTAATGGGCTGGGAATGGCCTCGACGGTAGATTTTACACACCCACCGCGCCAAGACCCCGTCAGGGGCCTCTGTCGGCGATGATTTGGCAGATTACGATAAGTTTATTATATTTGCAAAAAATAATTTTTTGATTATATAATTTTTAATTATATGGAATTCCTTGACAGACAAGAAGAAATCAAAAGACTGCGCAATGCATTGAACAGAGACAGTGGCCCCTCGTTCGTTGTGGTCTATGGTCGGAGACGTCTGGGCAAATCGACCTTGATAAAGCGAGTGCTCACAGCAGACGACATCTACTATATGGCTGGAGATTTTATGGATCGGGTGCAGCTGAATCTGTTTCGCAACCAGGCGGCGACAAAGTTCCCTGAGCTGGCCAACATCGACTTCTCGTCGTGGGAGGATCTGCTTCTGATGATCAACCGTCTAACCACCAAGCGCTTCGCCATCTGTCTTGACGAATTTCCCTATATGGTCAGGCAGACACCGTCGCTGCCATCGTCACTCCAGCGGCTCATCGACACCAAAAGCCTGAACTTTGACCTGATTATCTGCGGAAGCTCGCAGCGCATGATGCAGAACATGGTGCTTTCCAGCAGTGAACCTCTTTATGGTCGCGCAAATGCCATAATAAACGTGCAGCCGATTCCGATCCCGTTTCTGCAAAAAGCGCTTGATCTTGACGCCACGGCCACGGTAGAGGAATACAGCGTGTGGGGCGGAGTGCCGCGTTATTGGGAGTTGCGCGAGGAATATCATGATCTCCATGAGGCCATCATAGAAACTATGTTCAACCAGACCGGTGTGCTTTACGATGAGCCGAAAAACCTGTTTTTTGACGATATGAATTCGGTGGTACAGGCCGAGTCACTGATGTCGATAGTGGCAGGCGGCGCCAGCCGCCTGTCGGAGATCGCCTCACGCGTGGGCCGCGACGCGACGGCGCTATCCGCACCGATAGACCGTCTGATCAAAATGCACTATCTGCGCCGCGAAATTCCGTTTGGCGAAGACAGCAAAAAGGCAAAAAAAAGCCTGTATCAGATCAACGACCCGTTGATGGATTTCTACTATTCGTTTGTCATTCCCAACTTGTCGAATATAGGCCGCAACCGCATCAATTTCATTGACAACTATATAGCGTCGAATTTCACCGGATATGTCGCCAAATGGTGGGAACACTTATGTCGCGAAGCTGTCAGCGGAAACTCACTGTTCGGCCACCTCTGGAAAGAGGCATCACGATGGTGGGGAAGCATACCCACTCAGCAAAGACAGCCTGACGGAAAAAAATATATTGAAATGGAATTTGACGTCATTACTGAATCAACCGACCGCAAGGCCCTTCTTGTCGGAGAATGCAAATGGACCAATCCGGAAGTGGCCGGTGAACTGCTGAGGCGCCTGAACGAAAAAATTTCCATGCTCCCGTTGGCAGCCGGGAAAACGGTATATCCGGTGCTTTTCCTGAAAAACAAGCCCAAAGACGAGCCGACTGGCTGCCGGATCCTCTATCCGCAGGACGTCATAAACCTGACATATGGCGACTCCGGCAAAGATTATATTTCTGAAAAATAATTTTTCTCAAATATAATCTTTGCAGCCCGGCGCCGGGGGATCGGCGTCGGGCTGGCGATGTGAAATGTGACTGGTTTATTATCTGACGGGAAGCAGATGAAATTGTGATAATGACTGTGTGTTATTTGATGTGTATGCGGGTGGTGGTCAGATCCTTGCGGCTGATGAATATGATTGCCTCCGGCAGAACCACCGCCAGCCATCCGTCAATCTCCTCGGCGCCGTGGATACGCTCGATCTCAACGCTGTGGAGGGGCGATTCGGCGTCGATGGTGTTGAACACCAGGCGGTCACCGTCAAAGTCGATCGCGGCGGTGTCGAAGGCATAGTCCATCAGACGTGACAGGCCGCGGTCTTCAAAGAGCTGGGGTGCGGTGGCATAGGTGGTGTAGAGGCGCTGTATGGTGGCGTTGTTGATCATATCGTTTCAGAGTTTTAATCGGTTTTATCGTTTATTTGACTGCTAAACAACGATTGTTTGCGATCAGTTTTCGCTGTAACACTCTTGTAACCGCCTTTTCACCTCCTTGTCAAATCCCACCCCTGAACAGCGAAAAATTGACCGAACCATAAACCCGATGCTCAAGAAACCCGGGCAATGACGAGAAGTCATGCGCCTTTGAATGCTCCACCACCACCAGAGTGTCGGCTCCGACACGAGGCGACGCCAGTATTCTGGCGGGAACAGTATCAAAGCCCTCCATGTCATATGGCGGATCGGCGAAAACAAGATCCGCCACCGGGCCAGACGATTCGATGAACTTGAGAGCATCGCCACGCACCACTGTAAGCTCCTGACAATTGAGTTGCTGGCGCACTTTGTCAATAAAGCGGTATTGCGTCGGAGCCTTCTCCACGGCAATGACCGACGCCGCACCCCGGCTCACGATCTCCAGCGATATGGCGCCCGTGCCGGCAAAGAGATCTATCGCCGCGATTCCGTCGAAATCAATCAGGTTTTCAAGCACGTTAAACAGATTTTCGCGGGCAAAATCAGTGGTTGGACGCGCAGATATGTTGGTCGGCACGTCAAACCGGCGACGTCCGAATTTTCCTCGTATTATTCTCATGAAAGTTGTGTTTGCATTAACATGTCAAGCGGGGCGTCGGGAGCGGCGCCGAGCAGATAAAGAAGATTTTCAGAGAGAGTGAGCGGCATGACCGGGTCGACATATGGCCGCAGAATTTCAGCCACAGCATTGCGCAGCTCGGCCGGACCACCGATCATCAGCGGACAATCGGCAGGAAGCGCCGCCAGAATATAATAGGCGGCATTTGACGCCGAACCTTCCGTGGTCCAGCGGTTGGCAAAACAGATGCCCGACTCTCCGAAACAGACCATCAGCAGAGTGTCGGCGGTGAGCACAGCCCATGCGCGGCGCGGATTGCCCGACGCGTTGACATGGCTCAGATATTCAGCAACAGCCCTGAGCGGATGGGTGAATACGGGATTGGCAAAAGTGCGACGCAGGAAATTGACCTGATCAACCGGACAGACCATGCCAAGCGCCACATCGGCCGGCATGCCGAACGGTGCGGTGGCGATTATCTCGCCGGCGGCGTCGGGCACCATGACGCGGACTGCACTCTCCAATGACGGAGCACTGAGCCCGGCAGGAATCAGCGCAAAATCAGGCGTGTCGGCAATAACAGTCACCGATGCGAAATCCGACGGAAGCATCGGAGTGGAGTATATGGCCTCTTCAAGAGCAATCAGCGGAGATTTCGCCGCAGGCAGTTCCACGGAATGGAAGCGCACCGAACGCTCCACGCTCTCCGGGCCGGTCATCAGCGCCATCAGCCGGCCGGCGCCAAGGCGCAGCCACAGACGCCAATAAGACGTATCGACAGAAGGATCGGTCATTTTGTATCTGGATATGCTATTCTTGAATGATATATGGTGCGCAGGCGGCTGGCAAACGTCTCTTTGATGAGTTTGACATCGCGGAAAGCCAGAGGCGACTCATTGTGCAGCCCCTCGGCCACCTGAGTGTCGATGATCTTGTCAACCAGCGCGTCGATAGACTCAGCCGAATAGTCTTTCAGCGACCGCGAAGCGGCTTCGACGGCATCGGCCATCATCAGGATAGACGTTTCGACCGAACGCGGATTCGGGCCGGGATACGTATATGGCGCGGGATCAACGTATTCATCGGGATGCTGCCGGCACGCGGTCAGATAGAAGAACCGGGCTGTGCCGCGCCCATGATGCTCGGCGATGAAGTTGCTGATCACCTGAGGCAGGCGCGCCTTGTCGGCCCGCTTCAGCCCGTCTGTCACATGACCGACGATGATGCGCGCGCTCTGCTCCGGATCAAGAGCGTCATGCGGATTAACACCATGCTGGTTTTCAGTGAAGAAGGCCGGATTGGAGATCTTGCCTATGTCGTGATAGAGCGCTCCGGCACGCACCAGCTGCACGTTGGCCCCGAGTTTCAAGGCGGCCTCGCTGGCCAGATTGCTCACGGCCATCGAATGCTGGAAAGTGCCCGGACACTCCTTGCTCAACTCGCGCAGCACCGGATTGTTGATGTCGCTGAGTTCCACCAGTGCCACCAGCGACGTGAAGCCAAACAGGCGTTCCACCACAAAAATCAGCACATAGGCAAACGAAACAAACACGGCATTTATGGCACAGAAACCGAAAATGCGGCCGGTCAAGGAGTTAAATGAACCAGTCGTCATCAGATTGACAGCCACATAGGCCAGCGAATAAGCCACAAACACCAACACGGCCGAACGCAGCAGCTGCGAACGGCGCGAAAGCTCCTTGAGCGAGTTGATGGCCGTGACACCCGCAACGAACTGCATGAAAATGAACTCAAGAGGATAGGATGCGGAGACAGCGCAGGCAAGCACGGTCACAAGCAGGGTGAACATGGCGGTGCGGCCATCGAAAAACACCAGAACCATGATCGGCACCATGGTAAACGGCACAATGTAGAGACCGGAAGTGAACGCGCCGCCGAGCGCGTCGGCAAGCAGAGCGAAAATCGTCACTATTCCAACAAGGAAGCAGACAGCCTTGACGTCGGCCTCGATGCGCGGACGGAAAAAGTGGAGAAATCCTGCCATACAGCTAAAAAGCAGTATCACATAGAGAAACTTGGCCATCCAGGTCCAGGCCCGGCTTCCCGCCGCATCGGCACCGCGCTCGGCCTGCATCTGCTCGAAAGTGCGCAACACGGTGTAGAGCCTCGGCGACACAATGTCGCCCCGGTCGATTATGCGCTCTCCCTGCTGGAGCACGCCGACAGGCACCGACACCTTCTGATACTCCTGACGAAGAATGCGCTCCGAAGTCTCACTGTCTTCAACCATGTTAGGTTCCAGCATCGACGCCAGCCGGGAGGACTCGATGGCCCGGTGGCTTTCGGCATCGGGCAACTGCTCCTTTATCCACTCATAGGCCCGCATCGGCGAACGCAGCCTGGACGTCGACGCGGGCGCCGACAGATTGTCGCCGGTCGCGAAGCGGACATTAGGCAGACGGCCCGTGACAATGTCATTATAGACCGACTCGTCGACAACTCCGGAGGCAAACACCTCGCGCACCTTTGACACTATGCGTTTGCGACGGTCGGGAGTAATATCGCCGAGCTCGGCAAGAGCAGCCGACAGATCCTCGGCCACACGACTGTCAACTCCGGCCTTGCGCTTGAACACAGGCACAAACGCACGGTCAACGGAATCGCGCGCATGGCGCACACTGAGCGAATCTTTATAGACAGGAATGTCGAACGGCGCCGTCAGCAGCGAATAATTCCACGGACGGTCCTGCTCATAAATGTAGGTCGACTGCGACGTGCGCGGCATGAAATAGACTATCAGCAGAGTGCCGATAGCAAAAATGATCAGCCGCAGCGCAGCCGCAGATTTCAATGGACTGGTTTTCATATGCGGGTTGCGGATTTCACTCCGGTTAGACTTTTTACTTTAGAACACAATTCGTCAACAACCGAGGCATTGCTAACTCTCACAACAAGACGACCGGTAAACACACGGTCGGTGGCTTCGATCGAAAGCTGGCGAATGTCAATGCCGAGCTGACTGGAAATCATCGATATAAGCTCCTGAAGAATGCCATGACGGTCTATTCCCTCCATCTGCACCGTCGCCACAAAACGCGACTCCGGCACCTCCTCCCAGGCCGTTGAAAGTATGCGTGAGCCATATGTAGCCTTGAGCACCGCCGCACGCGGACACGTCAGCGAATGGACCGTCACCGTGCCGTCATCTTCAATAAAGCCCATCACGTCGTCGCCTGGAATCGGATTGCAGCATTGCGCCAGACTGTAGTTTGAATCGGCTCCGTCGGGACCCGACGTGCGCAGACGATACGTCTCCTTGCGGTTTATGACGGGAGTGGACGACTCCTGGACCATCTCATCAGCATCCTCTTTCGATCCGAAAGACGGCAGCCCAAGACGCAGAATCTTCTTCAACAACGACGTCGAACTCCGGCGGGATATATGGGCCAGAGCCTCGTCAATGTCGACCTGTCCGCGTGATATGGCCAGATAGATCTCATCGCGTGAATTCAGCCTGTAATACCCCATCACCTTGGTGATCAGCTCATTTGAATCAGGCAGAGAATATTCGCGCAACGCCTCGCAGAAGCGCTTGCGCCCCTGCTCGATCTGAGGCTGGCGGTCGCGCCTCAAAGCCTGGCGCAGACGGGTGCGAGCCTTGGCCGTGACCAGAAAACTCTCCCACTCCGGCCGAGGATTCGGATGCTGCGACGTCAGCACCTCCACCTGGTCGCCAGAACTGAGCCTGTGGTTCAGCGGCACGAGCTTATGGTTGACCTTTCCGGCTATGCACCGCAACCCCACCTCATTGTGAATGGCAAACGCGACGTCAAGCACCGTGGCGCCTGAAGGCAGAGTCAGCAACTCGCCCTTGGGAGTGAACACCACGATTTCCGAAGCAAACAGATTGAGCTTCAAAGTGTCGAGAAAATCAATCGCACTTGGCTCGGGATTGTCGAGAATATCCTTGATAGTACGCAGCCACACCGTCAGCTCGCTCTCCTCATCGCCTTCACCCACCTTATACTTCCAATGGGCCGCAAATCCGCGCTCGGCAATGTCGTCCATGCGGCGCGAACGAATCTGTATCTCCACCCAGTTTCCGTCATTGCCCATAACCGTCAGATGCAAAGCCTGATAACCATTGGCTTTCGGCACCGAGATCCAGTCGCGCGTGCGGTCAGGATGAAGTTTATAAATATCAGTGATGGCCGAATAAATCTGCCAGCATATATGCTTTTCACACGCCGGATCATCACAGTCGAAAATTATGCGCATGGCATAAAGATCATACACCTCCTCAAACGGAATGTTTTTCGTCTGCATCTTCCGCCAGATCGAATAAACCGACTTCAGCCGGTATTTGGCCTCAAAACTGATGCCCAGCGCATGCAGCTGATTCTCGATCGGCATCGCGAAATCACGATAAATCATATGCCGCCCGGCCTCCGTGCTCTGAATCTTCGACGAAATATCCTCATAGGCAGCCGGATGCTCATACTTGAAACTCAGATCCTCAAGCTCGGTCTTGATGCCGAACAATCCCAGCCTGTGAGCCAACGGCGCATAGATATAAAGAGTCTCTCCGGCGATCTTATACTGCTTTGCCGGCGCCATCGAACCGAGAGTGCGCATATTGTGCAGACGGTCGGCCATTTTAAGCAACACCACACGGATATCTTCACTCATGGTCAGCAACAGCTTGCGGAAATTTTCAGCCTGTGCCGACGCCTTGTCTCCGAAAATGCCGCCCGAAATCTTTGTCAGACCGTCAACGAGCTGAGCGATTTTCGCCCCGAAATTCTGGCGTATGTCATCAACCGTATAATCCGTATCTTCCACCACGTCATGAAGAAGCGCCGCGCATATGCTCGTCGACCCCAGACCGATTTCCTGGCTGGCTATGCGGGCCACAGCGATCGGATGCAATATGTAAGGCTCACCGCTGCGACGGCGGATTCCCTTGTGTGCTTCCTTGGCAAAACGATACGCACGCTCGATTATCTCTACCTTCTTACGGTGGTTTGACTGCAGATAGCCGCGGAGCACGTCCTGAAACGCCTCCTCGATCATCTGCTCCTCGGCCTGCGAGTCAGGCTGGGGCAAATTCCGTTCCGGTGTACCGTGATCAATCATAATCAATCCTTTATTAGACCCCAAAATTACAAAAAATCCGGCAATGTCTTAACTACCACACAAAAAAACTGAATAACCGCGGTGCCGCATCTGAATTGCAAACTCTATCTATACTGACTCATCCTTATGTTGCAGATAGAACAACTGCTTCTGAGTTTCAATTTCAGTGCGAAGTTCCTGCTCGGATGGGAGTATGGTAAGATTTGGAACGCGCGCGTTCCAAATTGCCCAATCAGGAAAAAGAAGATAGAACTGCCTGTAGTTTTGAAGATTGCGAGGGCTGAAACCTTTTCCTAACTTCAATGTCAATTGACGCGATAATTCTTTCAAAGTAGATGTGCCATATTCGGCACGCATATTGCCGCCTTGCTCCTCAACGACAATTCGCTCACCAATCTTCCAATAGGCATCAAGCATCGATGCGTTGAGAGCCGCCGCTGTTCGGCTGCGAGCGCTGTCAAGAATACTCTTTATATCCCCGACTATTCTATCTGAGATGGCGCCAAGCTTATAATTCGATTTCATAGACCCCAAAATTACAAAAAATCCGGCAATGTCTTAACTACCACACAAAAAAACGCGCTCAACACCCCGCCATTTTGCGATTATAACGGGTCAAGCCGTAATTCCAGTGCACGGAATTACGGCTTGACCCAAAAAAGGCCGTTTTGTTAAACTTCGGAAGAATTATTTTTCGTGATTTCATTGGCATAAATGGACTTTTTTATCAAGGTTACCAATTATTAGTAGAAAAAGATTAATTTTGCAACAAAATTAATCAAACATTTTTAGCACCATGAAAGTAACTCATTTCGCAACCGGCATTGCCGCGCTTCTCGCTGCTGCCTTTTGCAGCTGCTCTGAAAGTGAACACGAACCTCTTCCCAATCAACCTGGACTCTCCGATCCGGTACTGTCGACCAACTTCGCCCGTGTCTGTTACGACGGACGCTTCGGAATATCAAAAAGCGACACTATCTTTTTTGCTACTGACAATTGGCGGCTCACACAAGTCGAATATCAAGGCAAAGCGGTAGTGGCCGATTTTGAGGGCACTTCGCCGTTCAGTTCCGACTTCGGCTGGATGCGTATGGACTATGCCGACAAGCAACTGAGGATTACTGCCATTGAACGTTGCGACAGCGCGGAATTTCTGAATTTTCCGTATCAACGATATGCCCGATTGTTTTTTGAAAACGAAGCCGGCACAGACACTCTGGTGTGCTCACAAGTTGTGGATGAGTCGGTCGGTGTTCTTTCCAGTCCATTGGTTCCGGGTGATATAACACTGACCAAAGAGGGCGGATCGATAACATACGACCGCTGCGGATTTGCCCTGCCATTGAGTGTTATGTTAGACAGCGTTGAATTTCAGCTTAATACAGAGCAGGAAATATTTGCAAACCCAAACAAAGATTATAGTTTCAAGCACGACTGGGTTGAGGTCAAATACTTCGCAACAGGAGCGCTTGAACAGCAATATGGCATCAAATATGACGGTATAACCGTCACCGTGGCTCCGAACAATACCGGAGCTGAACGTACCTGCTTCATAGATTTCATGCATATGGAGGAGGCCATGTATCAAGGCTACATCGTGCGATGCATACAGTCTGCTGAATAATAATATAATGTGGAATTTCACCGAACAGAGAGGTCGATTGGCAAAATCGGCCTCTCTGTTCAACTTATTGTCGCGCAGTAAAACTACGTTTTGCTTTTGTTACATTTTTTCTCTAAATTTGTAGCCATTATGGAAACAGAGAAAGATATATTGTTTTCACCGGCCAAAATCGGCCCTGTGACCCTGAGAAACAGAACAATCAGGTCGGCCGCGTTTGAGGGCATGGCCAATGGCAACCGCCCCACGCAGATGCTTCGCGACTATCACGTCAGCGTGGCGCGCGGCGGCGTCGGCATGACCACTTTGGCCTATGCGTCGGTGACGCGCAACGGTCTGTCGTTCAAGTCGCAGCTATGGATGCGTCCCGAAATCATCGGCGAACTGCGTGACATCACCGACGACATCCACCGCGAAGGAGCCAAGGCTTCGGTGCAGCTGGGCCACTGCGGCAACATGAGCCACAAGAGCACGGCCGGCGAAACTCCCATATCGGCCAGCGGAGGATTCAATCTCTACTCCCCCACCCTGGTCAGAAAAATGCGTGTCGACGAGATCGAGGCAATGGCCCGCTCGTTTGGCGAAGCTGTGCGCATGGCCAAAGACGCCGGTTTTGACTGCGTGGAGATACACGCGGGCCACGGTTATCTGATCAGCCAGTTCCTGTCGCCATACACCAACCGCCGCCGCGACTGTTACGGCGGCTCGCTCGACAACCGTATGCGCTTCATGCGTATGTGCATGGAGCAGGTCATGAAGGCGGCCAATGGCGAGATCGGCGTGCTCGTCAAGACCAACATGCGCGACGGATTCCGCGGAGGCATCGAAGTGCCCGAAGCGATCACGATAGCCAAAGAACTTGAAAGCCTCGGTGCCGACGCGCTGGTGCTGAGCGGCGGATTCGTCAGCAAAGCTCCGATGTATGTGATGCGCGGTCCGATGCCGATCCGGTCCATGACGCACTATATGTCGCCGTGGTGGCTCAAATATGGTGTCAAGATGTTTGGCAGCATGATGATCCCCACCGTACCCTACCGGGAAACCTATTTCCTTGACGATGCCGTCAAATTCCGCAAAGAGCTCAAACTGCCGCTGGTCTACGTCGGCGGATGCTCCACCCGCGAAGGCATAGACCGCGTGCTGGCCGAAGGGTTTGAATTCATCCAGATGGGACGCGCCCTGCTGCGACAGCCCGATTTCGTCAACCGCATGCGCCAGGGCGAAACCTCTGCCGGATGTGACCATGTGAACTACTGCATAGCCCGCATGTATTCACGCGAAATGGCCTGCCATCACTGCGCCGGCGATTTGCCCGGCTCACTCATCGACGAACTGGAAAAACTCAAGCGCAAAGCCGCACGCAACGTCTGATGGCACACAACGTCGCACTGGTAACCGGAGCTGCTTCAGGCATAGGCGCGGAATTCTGCCGCCAGCTCAACGAAATGGGCTGGCAAGTGCTGATGGTCGACCGACAGCCATGCAACGACCCGATGAATTCGCTGCAACTCGATCTGACCGATCATGAAGCCGACAAAAAGATCACCGACTGGCTCGCTTCGCTTGACATAGTGCCGGATCTTCTGATAAACAACGCCGGAATTTTCGACTTCCGACGGGTCTGTTCGATGACGCCGCAGCGCCTCGATCTCTACATTGACCTGCACATGCGCGCGGTCACAAAACTATGTCGCGCCATTGTCCCGCTGATGGCAGAACGCGGCTCGGGCATGGTGCTCAACATGAGTTCGATGAGTTGCTGGATGCCAATGCCGGGAATTACAATGTATTCCGCCACAAAAGCCTATATCAGAGCTTTTTCCCGCGCTTTGAGACTCGAAGTCAAAGACTGCGGCGTGAGCGTCACTGTGGCATGCCCCGGCGGAATCGCCACCGATCTTTTCGGCCTCCCGCGCAATCTCCAGAAACTCGGAGTGAGAGTCGGCGCCCTGCAGACACCCCGCCGGTTCGTGCGCGGAGCACTGCGTGCCACAATGCGCCACCGCAAGCAATACATCAACGGAATTATCAACCGGATCGCCATCGTGGCAGTCGGAATATTACCCGACCGCCTGCGCCGGATCATCAACAGATACCCCAAATAAACAGCAACATGAAAACCGTAATCGTGACCGGTGCTTCCGGAGGAATCGGCGGCGCCATTGTCAACAATCTGCTCGGTATGGGCTACCACGTGATCGGAGCCTGCCGAAACACGGACAAGCTGCCCGACACTCCCGGTCTGACCCGCCTGCGTGTCGACCTGTCGAGCTTCGAATCCGTCCGCAAGGCTGCCAGCCAACTGGCGGGCACGGAAATATTCGGCATCATCAACAATGCCGGAATAATGCCGGTGCGCGAAACTGTCATGACGGCCGACGGACTGGAACGCACCTTTCAGGTCAACTATGCAGCGACACGCCTGTTCACAGAACTGCTCATTCCACAGATTTCCCGCGGAGGCGTCATCGTATTCACCAGTTCCGTGGCACGCAAATGTGCCGGAAAAACGGATCATGCCCCCGAACGCGCAGCTGCTGCGTCCAACCCGCTGACGCGCTTCATGGCCTACGGACGCACAAAGCGGATGCTCTGCGACCTGACCAAAGAGATGGCCATGCAACTCGCTCCAGAAGAAATACGCGTCAATGCCGCCACACCCGGAGTGGTCGACACAGGGCTGATACGCCTCGGCTGGAAAGCTATCGACCGACTCGCCGACTTGATTTTCAGACCCATCATCTCCACCCCGTCACAGGGAGCGATGGCTGCAATGAACGCCTTTTCCTCGCCAAACACAGGCATGCTCTTCTGCCAGCGTGGTCCAATCAAACCTTAACGGCGCGACAACAGGCGTAACTACTCAGGTCTTGCAAAGACACAATGAGCCGTCTACGGTTGATAGCAAG
>CAMWSS010000002.1 GCA_947177035.1 uncultured Porphyromonadaceae bacterium
CCGACCCTCTGCTTGTAAGGCAGACGCTCTGAACCAGCTGAGCTAAGCGCCCTTGCCGAATTGCGATGCAAAGGTAGGCACTTTTATGGAAACATGCAAATTTTTTCGTAAGTTTTTTCAGATAAAAATCATTTAGAGCTGATTTTCAATGATGTTTCCAGCAATTATGCGAAGGCAAGAAGGCCAGTTGTGTATCTCTATATAAAATGAGCGTGAGTCTGATATCAGCTTAAGAGCAATGCTTTTGCTGATATCAGACTCACGATGTCTACTTTTGAGATCTTAGAGAGAGATCATTTTTCGATTGGGCGTAATGACGATTCCTTTGTAGCCGGGACGGACCTGACGTCCGTAAATGTCATAACGACATTCCGATTCGTTGGCTTCAACATTGACTGTATCGATTCCGGTGGTGACAGTGTAACCATTAAACAACAAAGAGACCGGTTCGCTTTTGACTCCTTCGGAACTTTCGCTGTAGAACGCCAATTCTCCAGCGTATTCAACATGTATCGGCTCCGTGTACTTGACAAAATCCGGTTCTTCTCCGTTTCCGTCATAAGCCAGACAATACCACACTGAGCAGCCGGCTGGAGCTTCAAGAGTGACCACCACTTCCTTATCAACGGAAGAAAGGTCAACCCAACCGTTTTCATCGGCCTCGACACCGTCTCCGAGTGTAAATGTCGGAGCATCAGGTTTCACTGGATCCGGCTCAATTGGATCTGGATCTATAGGGTCTACCGTCACTTCTTGTTTTAGATAAACCCGCATTTCAGCCTCGCCGGCAATCAGTTCGTCGGAATTAAACCGCGTTCCGCCATCCTTCAGACAGACATAGCGATATTGAACCAGCGGGCGTTGCTCAATATAGTATACCCCTTCCGGCAAAGAAGAGGAGGTTGAGAACAACCAACCGTCTCCCTCCATCGGGACACTCGTGCTGATAGCGAGGTTGCTTTTATTGACCAGATGGCCGCCATCCAAAGCCATCAGGTCAACAGATATGAGATTGTTACGGTTTTCATCAAGGCGCACAATAAATATTGCTTCCTCTGATGGGTTTATGACCTGCGATTTATCTTCGTTCAACTCCACTTCAACAGCGGCCACGCCTCGATCAGAGTAGTTATTGCGCGAAAGAGCATATGGGCCATTGGCAGAGACCAACACAACGTGAGAGTCCTTGCTGATCTGAGTCAGCGAACTATTGACAATGTCGTCAATGCTGCGGACCAACCGCCATTCAATACGAGTTTCCGCTCCGGCCGTCAAGCTGCAAGCCAATCCTGCCATAGCAAAGACAGCCGTCTTCCTGGCAACATTCTGAAATATTTTCATGATGGGAATAATGTAATGGTTTTTTCAACTACATATTATTTGTCAATCAGGATGATTATAATTTGCATTAAAACTTGCAATCAGAGCGTCACTTTTATGCAGCATAACAACATGTTAACCTCTGACATGAAGACATGTCAACAAATTACCTAAGCCTGAATCTTAGCGGGTGTTACAGGAGGGAGAAGTTTTGGTCGACGAGGTCGGAGGCACGCGCGATGACGACGTCGTCATCGCCTCCGGTCATCAGTTTCAGGATAATCTTGGATTGCGGTAGTACCAACACATAAAACTCCAAGATAGGTTATGAGTATTTTTAGCACCCCTTGACATTCGGTCTTAGTTCACAACCATATTTTGGTCAAAGGTTTCCTTTGATAAATTACATTTTCTTGCTACTCATATAAGCAAAACAATGTGGCACAGCACATGTTCAGTCAAATTATTTCGCCTGCATACTTCATTCTATGTCCTAGAATAGTGCAAAAAACCATTTGAATATCTTTGACAAAAGAATAGTTATGAAGATAATATAGATTGAGTCGTACTTTGTCGGGGAATATCACTTCGTCATTAAATTTCTGTGGATCCGGCTGTTTCGCCAATAGATCTTCCTCATTACGATATTTTAGCGAAGCCGGGCCTGTTATGCCTGGGCGAAGTTTAAGTACGTTACGGTCATCTCCTTGTAATTGGTCGGCATATCCGGGAACATCTGGGCGCGGGCCGACAAAGCTCATATCGCCGATAAGAACATTCCACAGTTCAGGGAGTTCGTCAAGTTTGTAATGCCGCAGTTTTGCGCCGACAGGGGTAATGCGACTCTCTCCAGCGACAGAGACTGAAGAGCCACCATGCCCAACGGTCATGGATCTGAATTTATACATGGTAAAAAGACAGCCATTGCGACCTACACGTTTTTGTGTGAAGATCACAGGGCCTCCAGGCATTTTCACTTTTATGAGAATTGCCACAGCAAGCAGAATCGGCCATAGGAGCAACAGCCCGATTAATGCCATAAGTCGGTCGAACACGTATTTGACAGCCATTTCAGGGATTCAGTTTTCCGTTTTTAATCAGTTTTGATAAATAGTATGCCATTTCTCCGATGATGGCTTTTTTGTCATCTTTGCGAAAATCATCGAAGGCGTCAAATCCTGTGAATTTTGTGACTTTTCGCAGTTCTTCTTTTTTGAATTTGAATGACAATACGCGCCCTACCAACGTTATGACATCTCCAAGAATCCATTTTGTGGAAGTTCCAATCCTGATGTCGGGTTTAGTGCATTTACCGCCGGTAGACAATGTGTAAAGCATGTATGGTATGTCGAATCCTGCGGCGATTGGAGTGGCCAGGCCTCCTGTGAAGCGCGCATTCATTTCGATGAATCCCAAACGACCGCTTTCCTTGTCATAGCGGAAATCCAGTCCGCAGACTCCATTGTAGTCAGCTGAGTCAAGAAATTTATGGGCATATTCCTCAAGTTCGGGCATGGATATTATCTCACGCTGTGTCGTTGTCCCGCCGCCATCGGTCTTTGTAACGAGTGCACGGTAAACCGTTGCCTGGAAAAAGTCGTTCCAGCGGAGGCAGTCGACGCAGATATCATTACCTTTCAGCCATTCCTCTATCAGAACTTCAGATCCATTGTATTTGTTTTGCAATGCTGTGAGTTCATGATGGTTTTTAGGAAAATACACTCCTTTTGCAGAATTGCCGATTACGGTTTTGAATACAACAGGAAAATTCATAACGTCACCGACCGTCGGGTAAGTAACCGGAACGGGCACACCGGCTTGTTCTGCAAGTTCCGTCGCAATACGTTTATTGGACAGGCGATTTAGTTTTTCTTCTGATTCAATGGGGATTATCAGATCCTTTGGAAAGCGATGCCGATTGCGTGCGATTATAATGCCTTCGTCATGCGTAGGCATAAGGACTCGCGGACGCAGCTCATTGATTTTCTGCAACAAAACAGTTATAAACGCCTCTTCTTCGGTAAATGGATCGGGATACACAAAGCTTCCTGCGCAGAATCGCGACATGCTGCATATGTTGTGCCGCGAAGTATCGGCAGCCCACACCTTGAGACCTTTGTCAGAAAGACTGCGCAGGATGTTATAACCAACGCGATTCCAACAATATGTCACAATGACATCGCATTTTTTTATTTCAGTCATCAAAATAATGTTTCTAATTTTTAATATTGTTGTGGAGGATTATTGATAGAAAGCATGGCGATAGGCATCGACCGTTGGCAAAGAATTGAACGCCTTTTGCATAGGCTCGCCGTCTTTACCCCAGAAATAAATATCTTTGCAAAATTCGTCTTCCCACCATCCGTTTTTTATATCCTGAAAATATTCCGCCAAATGATCTGAGGTAAAACTTGGTGCTCCTTTGCTGATTGAAAAACCGCGCTGCCTGAGTTTGCGAATAATTGACGATTTTGTTTCATGCGGATTATAGAGCAGATTTGTTGTAACGGCGGCTTCAGACACTATCCGATCGGTCTTGGAGCTAGCCATTTTTTCGCGCCAATACCTATCAAGTATGGAGGGTGGCATATATTTTAACCCAGCCTTGGATTCTGCAAAAATACGTTTTGAAACAGTAGGATCATGTCGGAAATACACAGCACTTGTATAGCCAATTTTTTCAAAATCAATCCCTTTGCTCATATCAAACAGATAACCATGTTGCGCTCCACTTCGGGGAAAAATCTGCTTGCCAATTGTTGAAAGATGATAGTAGGGTTCTATATTTCCCGGAGGCATCTTCTGAAATGCCAAAGGCATAACTAGTTCATAGAAATAAATCACCCCAATGCCGTTTTCAGTATGGGGCGTGTAGCTATCAGAATCTTTGTTATAATCACAAGTCGCAAAAAACTTTGCGGCATCTACATTTGAAGTGAGATCAAGAAAACGAGTCCGGCAAAAATAATGCTGGCTAATTCCACCATAATTAGTAAACATTTTAAACGTATGCCCATTCAGATTGACGCCATGTTGACCTAACAACTGTACAAGCGGATGGGAGTCAATCAATCGCCACATTTCATGCATCAGGATCATCTCTGACAAAAAATAAGTCTGATTTGGATCGCGAAACAAACCCGGGACACAAATCGGATAATGTTGTGTCTGACCTCGATACAGAAATTTGCGATTCGCCAAATTGGGTTTGAACTGAAACATACCGCTGGCTTGCTTGGTCACAATAAATGCATCAGCCGGACAATCGATCGCTTGAAACGCAGTGTCAGGCTGGCACCATGAGAGCACTGGGTGCATTCTCATATCAACCATAAGTGATGCCTCTTTATATCGTTGCATTCCTATATCGACAGCCAGTCGATATTGCTCCAAAGCTATGATATATTCAAACGCGGCATCAACATTATCAAATGGATTCTGTTCACTTCCAAGTTGAGTCATCGGATTATTTCTTTGTAGTAGTCTTTGAGACAGCGACGGACGAAGGTCTGGTCGAAGCGGGTGGCGATAAGCGGGCGGGCGGCGGAGGCCATGGCCAGCGTCTTGTCAGGGCGGTCGATCATGTCGGACATGGCCTGACAGAGTGCGTCGGCTGATCGGGGTGGGATGACAAGGCCGTTGCGGCCGTGGAGGATGATTTCGCGCGAGCCGTTGATATTGGTGACGATGGACGGCAGGCCCATGGCGCCGGCTTCGATGACGACGTTGGGGAAGCCTTCGCGGTAGCTGGGGAAGACAAGGGCGTCGGCGGCCGCAAACCAGGGACGGACGTCGGATTGCTGACCGACGGCCTCGATGGCCGGGCATTGTTCGATGGCCGCAATGGTGTCGGGGCGCAGGGGGTCGAGCGCAGGTTCCTGACGGCCAACCAGAAGAAGGCGTGTGGCCGGATGAGTGGCGTGAAGCGCGGTGAATGCTCCGACGAGTTCGTTGATGCCTTTGTCGCCGACAAGACGGCCGACGAAAACGAAGGTGAAGACGCCAGGCTTGCGAATCTTCGCAGCTTCGGCCTGAACATCAGAACGGCCGGAGCGGAAGCTGTCGAGGTCGATGCCCCGCACATTGCCGTGGCCAAGAACCCGCAGCGGCTTGCGGGTGATGCGATAGGTAATGAGGTCGTTTTTGACGCCCTCTCCTTCCGGGACTATGTGGGTGGCACAGGCGCAGGTGAGACGGTCGGTGAATATAAGTATCTTCTGTTTCAGGCCGGTGGCTGTCGGGAAGACAAGGCCGGTGAAGGTGTGGAGTCTGACCGGAACGCGACAGATCCAGGCAGCGACCATCGACAGCAGGCCGGCTTTTGGTGTGATCGAGTGGACCATCACAGGCTTCTCGCGACGGAATACACGGATCAGACGCCAGAGGCTCTTGAGGTCCTTGAGCGGAGATATGTGGCGCTCCATCGGAACGGCGACGGTCTTGACTCCTTCGCGGCTGCCGACTTCGTCGAGTTGCCCGCCAGGTGAGCTGACGGCCACCACCTCATAGCCCTCTTCTTCACGCAGCTCCCGGAGAAGTCCGTTGCAGAAGGTGTTCAGCGATCCGGGAACTGTCGACGTGCGGATAATCTTCACAGGCTTATTCATTAAGTAATTGGTAGACTTTCGAGTAGCCGTCAGCCATGGCAGAAATATCGAATTGGTCGGCGCGTCGGCGGCAACGATCGGCCACGGCGGCATAGTCTTCGGGATTATCGGCCAGGCGGCCGATTTCGGCAGCCAATGCCTCGGCGTCACCATGAGGGAACAGCACTCCAGCGCCCTCGACCACCTCACGCAGGCCGTCGACGTCGGAGGCAAGGAACGGTTTGCCGACACTCATGCCCTCGACCGACGACAACGACAGGCCCTCGAAGTGGGATGACATCAGCACATAGTCGGCAGCATGGAGTAGCTCAGCGACGTCTGACCGCAAGCCCATAAAATGGACTCTGCCGGCCACACCCTGCTGCTGGGCAAGCTCTTCACACTCAGAGCGACGAACGCCATCGCCCACAAGGAAAAGATGGAAATCATCGGGCAACAGGAGCAACGCCTTGATGATTGTGTCCTGGTCTTTTTCCCATCTAAATCCGGCTACCATGATCAATTTTCGACAGCCTGGAGCTATATCCTCAAGATCGAGTGAAGCTGATGCGGAGGCATATTTCTCAACATCAACACCATTGTTTATCGTGAGGATTTCGGCTTTAGATTTTCCGATGAAACTACGGAGATTGTCTTCGGCTTTTTGTGAAATACAGACTACTTTACTGTAACAGCCATACATCCAGCGGTCTATGGCTGCATACCACTTCCAACCGCGACGGCGATTGGAAGTGTTATGTTCGGTGGTGTAAAGCACTACCGAACATAACAAGCTGCCTACGGCAGCAAATAGTTGCGGAGCTGTATTGTGCGTGTGAACCACGTCGTATTTCCGGAGGTAAGGCAACAGTTTCATGAACTTCAGAGGCGAATAGACCGAACCGCCCTTGCCGAGATCCATCACTTTGACACCAGCCTCTTCAGCCGCGCGGCGAAACGGTGTTTCCGTTCCATCAAACAGCAGCAAATCTACCTCATATCCACGATCTTTGAGCCGCGGAAGCAAATCAACCATCAGTTTCTCGGCACCACCGGTACGAAGCGACGTTATAACGTGCAGTATCTTCATCGGAATAATAGTGAAAGTATTTTTTTTGCACGTCGACGCCATCTTGATGCATGTATCTTCATCTGCGCCTCATCAATAAGTGCGTCAATGTCTCTGTTGGCAATATATGAGTATATTACATCTTTTTCCTTCTTAGACATTTCGCAGATGTCAGCCCATAAGGTTGAGTCATTCAGTTCATTTATAATCCATCTGCTTAATTCGTCCTTACTTTCTTTAAGATAGATGATTCTCTGACACAAAGACGATATAAATATATTCTTTAATTCAATATTTAGCGGACGATATGCTTTGGAATAGTTATATTGATGGGCAAAATCACGCTTTATGCAATACTGACGCTTCAAGTCTTCCCATAAAGTTGGATTATAACGAGATGTCAAACCTCCCAAGCGATAATTATATCCTCTATAATCAATTATCGAGTATTTTTTGAGATTAGGGAACAATTTCATGTTGAACAACAAATCCTCTCCCATTTTAAACCCTGTCGGTTGTAGCCCGGACGCAGCAAGAGTTTCCACTCGATATAGTTTAGAGCACATATTAACATCCAGAATATTTATACCAAAAAATGATCTAAAATAATCGTCAAACAATGTTGGCTGTTCTATGGTTTGAGGCTCTATTGGCGAAAAATATTGTCGTTTTATTGGTCCCAAAAACCGCGTTACTCTCATCTGAACGACATCACTATTTGTTCGAATCATCTCATCTGCTAGTAAACGCAGAGAGTCCCGCTCAATATAATCATCTGAATCTATGAACATTACCCCTCCCCGGCGATTTTCTGCCAGGACTTTATAAAGTCCCGTAAAACGCGCTTTGTCTACCCCTTCGTTTATGGGCTTATCGATAAAAGTGACCTTATTCGGATATGAAATTTGATATTGCCGGCAAATTTCTGCTGAGTTGTCTGTCGAGCAATCATTTACCAAAATAATTTCAAAATCCGTATACGTTTGATTCAGCACCGAGTCGACACATTTACGCAGATAGCGAGAAACATTATAAACCGGAATTATACAACTAATCTTCATATGCAATATTTTAACTTAAATCTGATTTTAAAAGCTTATTCATCTGAAATTCATTTTAGAGTTAGATTTAACTTTTGAGCGAATTCGCAGATACCACAATAATCCGAGAGGAGCAGCAAAGAACGTCAAGATTTTTTGAGGCGACTCCCATAAAAAGCGCCAATTGCGGGAAATGATCGAACTGGCAACATAATGAATGCAGGATATGAACCGACGTTTAACAGTCGGCGCACACACCATCTCTGTCTTACGGAAGAATGCAAATCCACGTGGATTACGCCAATACTGACGATACATATTATAACTTGAACCATCTTGCTGGTATTCAACCGTGACAAGAGGCTCGTTGAGTGTCAGCAGCTTATAATCTCGATCCATCAACATATATTTATATGCCAGACCGACGTAACGCTCACCGTCAAACAAAGGGTATTCCGGATAATTTTTAATGACGTCTGTGCGATAAACGAGTTTCTTATCACCTGAGCCACCTGCGGCATAATATCCCTGGAGTGTGCACTCCTTCATTTCGTCAGGAAAACGCGAACCGATGGTTTTCCCATCTTCCGTCTGGTCAAGCCCCATTATACCGGCATATACCTCAGTCTGATTCTGCTGCCAGAATGCAATGATTTTCTCAACGGCATCATCTGGCATATAATCATCTGAATCGATACAGGTATTGAGTTCCGTGGAGATGTTTCGATAAGCTGTATTATGCGCGCCATGCATGCCCTGATTCTCTTGGCGAATATACCTGATAGGAATTTTATCTTCAGCAATCCATTTTTCGACAAGTTCCTGAGTGTTGTCAGTCGAACCGTCATCAATCACCAGCCACTCAAAATCCTTTGACGTCTGACGAAGAAGGCTTTCGTATGTCCGCCCGATAGTATGTGCGCGGTTATACGCTGGTGTAAATATTGTAAGTGTTTTCATGACCAATAAAATGTTTCCATGAACCAGGTGAACCCAACGTGTGCAAGCATGATCTGATTGAGACGCCGTCCCTGATCCGGGCCCCATATATCAAGACGGAGCAATGGATAAGCAAGAACCAGCGGATACATGAACCACGACAGATATGCAAAACGGTTGGAATAGTTGGCTCTTATGACCATCACCCAGAATGCATTTGCTAATGTATACGTATTAAGTAGCATCAGATACGTCTTGTCCTGAATTCCACGCTTGATAACAACATAATAGCCCAACACAATAGGCATCATGCTATACAACAGAAAATCCCATCGGAAACCTGTGCGAGAAAACATATCATCATCCAGTGATGACAGATATGACAGCCTATCATCAAACCCTAACGCCGCAAAAAATGCCGTAACCGCACCACCTGCGACAAGACTAATCACAATCGACAGAATCCAGAATGTGTAAGCGGTCTTGAACGTTTTGACGCACCACAACGACGCTACCATCAGAGCAATAGGCAACATCGTTGTTCTGTGAATATTTATAACAAAAAATGACAGCAAACCGGCAATGATCAAATCTCGCTTGTTGCCGTTAGCATAAGAAAATATCAGCAAAACAATACTACAAGCCAACCCATTACGTATGCCATTGACTCCATATGTATAGAACGAGAACGCGCCCATAACAAAAAGTAACGAAACCATTACGTTATTTGGAGTCAAACGTCGACAAGCCCATAGTGTAAATCCGAAATAGCCTAAATCTACCAACGTAAAAAATCCGTTTACATCCATCACTTGCGAACAAACGAACATAAACTTCACCCAGACCCATTCACCTGCATCTTCAGGCGCTGCCATATAGCCAAGCTGAAACAATTCATACGTATGTGCATAATTTGAGGTATCTCCAAAATAATAACCAGAAATTGGCCTCATTCCAAGCCAGATAGCCATTATCAAACTAACAATCAAAGCCGGCACATAATTATCCTGTCCGCGTATGATCTGATTATATCCAAGTGACTTCACCTTGGAGAGAGAAACAAATGTAAGTATAATCACAGTGTAGAGAAATACACCGTGATAAAGTGAAGCTGGTATCACTTGCCTATTACTTTACGCAGTTGAGAAAAGGTATTCACACCGAATATACGATGTGCGATTCGCGACAGTTTCTGTCTCCATGGGCTTACGTTGAGCCATGTCTTCGTGAACCAATGTATTGATCTGGTGTTATCTGTTTTGGTCAAACGTCCGGTGGCATCATCAAGAGGATTAAAGTAATCCATCGGATAAATAGTTATACCAGCAACAGACTGTATGCCCGGCTGATCCTTCAACCCTACTTTTATAAGTTCGCGAGTCGTGATATTAACCACAGCATCAGTCGTATTATAACTGCCATCCGGCTGCAGGAAACTCAATTTCGAGTAGTAGTCCAATACAGATTTGTATAGCTCCATTCCCTTTTCAGCACCGATACCGACACCTGGATTAACCGCCCCAAATTTTCTGGCATTACCTGGATCAATCTCGAAGCCCATGAATGGACCGCGGGCAAGTATGTCGTCAAACGACTTGATCACCTCGACATCAGTGTCGAAATAAAGCCCGCCATGCTCATACAGAATCTTGAAGCGGGCATAGTCGCTCACGAATGCATACTTCTTGGATGCATAAGCCTGGGCGGTGTATGGTATGCAGTTGACATCGAAATTATCTTCATTCCACTCTATTATCTCATAACCGGGAAAGAACTTCTTCCATGAAGCAATGCACTTGAGCGCAGACTCCGGCAACGGATTGCGGCCAAACCAGCAATAATGTATTTTCTTGGGTATCATTTTCGTGAATGTTTATAACCGATCAGCCACTGTGCAAAAGGCAATTGAGACAGCAACTCGCAAACGGCAAATGACAGAATAAACGTGAGAATAAAGACTACAGCGGTCTGCAACAGATAATTACCAATTCCGGAAATAAAATCCATGCGCCACAGCAGCTCTCTCATTATCAATATATGGCAAAGATATATTCCGAAAGAAATGTTTGCGATACGAGTGATTGCGCCATTGGGAATCAATGCTGCTTTATCGCGCAACCAAACCACTGATTTCCAGACTGCGACACATATAGCCACAATAAAGAGCGAAAGATACCAGAACATCCGGTAGAAATCGACCTCTATGCCGTAATATTTTGTCAGAAACAAAACTACCACACCCAGGGCTGCAATACATGCGGCCACAGGGAGTGAAAATGAGGCAGGATATTTTTTCAAATAAAATCCAAGAATAAAATATCCGACATAACCGCCGAAATAATATAGAATGCCGGTGTTGCCTTCATTTATCTCAATCCATTGCTCAATAATCGGATAGCACAGCGTGATTCCCCAAAGAGCCAAAACAGTCTGCAAATCCTTCCGGCTGGCCTTTTCCAACCAAGCGCTCAACACTGGAGCAAGCAAATAAAGACCGGCAAGAGTGTACATAAACCACAACACACCATGACCCTGAGCAGAAAACGGAATAGACAATACTGTCCTGACAATATCTATATTTTCCGGGGTTTTATAAATTTTAAGTGAGATATAGACAGCTGTCCAGAACAGAGTCGGGCCAATCACTTTTCCAAACCTGCGACGAAGAAACACAACGTAATCTTCTCTTACCGGCAGAAGCAACGCTCCACTCACCATAAAAAAGAGGCCTATACATGGAGCTGTAAAATAACTCAACACGACCAGAAACGGCCCGTTTACATTGGCTGACGGCATTGGCGAATGCATCAATACCACAAGCAGACAGGCAATCACGCGCAGTATGTCCAGTGTTATATCTCGTTGCCTCATTTCAGTAATCCGTAAATTTTTTCTACTTCCGATGCATTGGCATAGTCGTGAGTGCGCAGATGAGCGACAATGCGATCCTGAAGTGTGGTGTCGGCGATAAAACGTGCCAGACCTTGGGCGCAACCTTCGTTGTCGAGCGGCACAATCACGCCATCAACACCGTCATTGATCTGAGATGCGGCAGTAGGATATGCAGTCACCACAACAGGCTTACAGAGCATCTGTGCCTCGCGCACGGTAACCGACTTTCCTTCATAGCGCGACGGTTGCACATACACGTTGCAAGCCTTGATATACGGGTAAGGATTATCCTTCTTCCCCAGCAGGATAACATGATCCTCCATTCCGGCCTCGGCGATCTTCTGCCGGATCAGAGCCTCGTCACCGCCATAGCCAATGATATACCATCTGACATCCAATCCATTGTCGCAAAGCCGGCGGCAAATATCGGGTACGTTATCGTAATTCTTTGCCGTGCAGAAGCGGCCGACAGACAATAGCTTAATCTGACCTGTAAGCTCCGCATCAAATTCATCTGCTCTGGCTCTCACATATGACTCAGACAAAATGTTTTCAATCGGCACAATCTTCGACTCCAGAGACGGGAAAATCTTCACAAAAGAGCGAGTGACATCATCCGAAATCGATGCAATTGCATCATATGCACTCCAAACCGGCAATTCCTTCTCGACATTGATGCTGACCGTGCTATAGTCCGTATGAATCCAAGCCAGCCGCTTCCGTGCGTTCACCTTGTCACGGCCTATATTATGCGGCGTCAGGAAGCTTATGCAGAGATCATACTCCGCCGTCGGATTGATCTTCGGCAACCATGGCGTAACGCAATCACCTACATATTGCATGATAGCTCCGTCATCGCCAGTAGCCGGATATCTCTTTCGATAGCTGCGGCACTGCCATTTGGCCAATAAGCGACCGAACGCAACACCGAAACACCCTTTGCGAATGGCTTCGCCCATCGGCCGCTCAATGACAGAATAAGCGGCCCTTTCCGGCAACAGATTGATATGCCCTGGAATAAATTTCATCAACGGACCTTGGTGGCTGTAGACAAACAAATCCACATCAACCCGCTCAGGATCCAATGCACCCAGAAGACCCAGCAAAGCCATCTCTGCCCCACCCAGCTCCAGATAATGCATCAAAATCAAAATCCGAGGCTTAAACACGTCTATTTCTAGCTGATTTTTCCTCGTAAAATTGAAGAAGAAATGCCATCTGTATGTGGCAAATACACAATTTCGACTCCAAATGGTTCAAAATCCTTTTCAAATTGAATCCATTGTGGCGACCCTTGCCAATCACTTCCAACAAACATTTTATGAAATCGTTTTTCAAGTCTCAAATATGCGCCAAGTTTATTTTTGTCAGGCTGAGCAACGACTTCATCCACATACTTTATAGCCTTTACAATCTCACAACGCTCGGCAAACGGAATTATCGTTTTTTTATGTTTATCACGTTCAACAAGTTCGTCCGTAGACACTCCAACGATCAAATAATCGCATTGTTCTTTAGCTCGCCTCAAAATATTGAGATGTCCAATATGAAACATATCGAATACCCCAGTGGTGTAACCTATTGTCATAATCGTATTTTTTCTATTATCAATTTAGATATTTCAGCTGCCGCTGTTCCAGTTTCATAACTGCCTACTTTTGAATTAAATAATTTGATCCTATCCTGATAATCAGCGCTATCAAAACCATGTATATTTTCAGCTATTTGGTCATTGTCTATCGCCACCGAAAATGGCAATTCTTTTACATCAAAATACAAGGACCTATCGTTTTTGCTATAATCCACAACATCAACAGCATACAAAAAAACTGGCTTACCTGAAATTGCGAAATCAAACATTAACGAAGAATAATCGGTGACCAACACATCCGAAATCATCAATAGCTCTTGAATATCATCATAACGTGTCACGTTTATAATCCCATCCTCTTCTTTGAATAATTCGCAATTTATCAAATGAGGATGTAATCGTAGCATAACCATCCATTCTCCGCCAAACTTTTCTGCCAATACTTCGCGTAATCTGTTAAAATCAAGATTATAGCATTCCGTCGACTTGTCCTTTCGGAAGGTAGGAGCATATAGAACCACTCTTTTGGCGTCATCCGGCAACAATGTTTTTTTTATGGCTTGCTTTTTTTGCTCATTATGGCATAACAACAAATCATTTCGTGGTGTACCTATATTCAATATTTCTCCTTTATACCAAAAAGACTTGGCAAAAGTATCATGACTCATACGACATCCAGCCACCACATAGTCAGTCTGAGCTGAATCATGCTTTGCCATTTCAACATAATGAACCGGTAATGATTTCTCTGCATCACCTTCAATTTTTTTTAGACGCAACGAACTATGCCAAGTTTGAATATATATTTGCCCATTCCGTTTCTGAAAATCCGACGTCATCCTATAGTTTGTCACCACTATACGACTCGTTGCAAGCATCTTCAAATAGGCGAACGACCCAAATCTCACCTTGCATACGCCTTCAACTTGATGCTTCTGTGGCTCTGTAAACGCCCATACAACCTCCGCCTCTGACGCATAGTTATCCACCAGATACTCACTTATATATTTAGGATTACACCCATATTGAGCACCGTAATACCCGATAAACAAAACTCGCTTCCTCTTAATTGGCAAATAGCGATATAATCTATACAACAATTTTTTTATATTCATTTACGCAGTCGAATTATTTCAAATTTTGCTAGAAAAATTCTATCATATATTTTTAATAGCAATTCTCCTATTTTATGTCGCAATTTATGATGACAAAATTTTGCCTCATTTGTGAATCTGTTTAAGCCTTTTTGTTCTTGAATACCACGCTTGATCAGATCATAATACTTATTCCGTATTTCCAAAGATGCACTTGAATAAATATCTCGAAGCTCTTCTATCTCCTGTGCAATCAATTCAAACTTTGTTGCAGTATCCCAAAGTTTAAATGCCGCAGTAGACGCCAATTGAGGATAATTCTTTTCAATAAAATCCAGCCGAAACATAAGCCCATGGATTAAATCCAAGTTTCGTGACGAAAAATTGCCAGAAATACTGTTGTTTCGTGAACGATAATATGTAACCCTATCAGGAAAAAAACCAAAACGATTAGATTGATGTATTATCTGATATTGCCAATATGAATCTTCAAAATACTTTCCTTTGGGGAATTCTACTTTTTGCACTATGTTCGACCGATACAACTTGCCCCAAGCAAAATTCTTGATAATACCATCCCTCACAAGACAATCCATCACCTGATCTCTATTCATCAGACTCAAACTGCCTATGTGTTTATGTGCCAACAAATAATCTCCATAATCATAAACATAGCCACATTGCACCCAATCAAGCTCATTCTCTTTGGCAAAAGATAATGCAGAAACTAAATTTTTTCCATCAATGCGATCATCTGAATCTAAAAAAAATATATATTCACCAACAGCATACTCCATACCAACGTTTCTAGCTTCAGATAATCCACCATTTAATTTCGTTAAATAGAACACATTAACGTGCTTATTGGCAAAATCCAACGACAAATCTGATGATTTGTCTGTTGATCCATCATTTACCAAAATTATTTGAACCTTTGGATTTTCTAATAATGGAGTCAGACTATCAAAACAATCCAATAAATAGTTTTCGACATTATATATCGGGATTATAATTGATAACGTAATCAATGCCGTATCCATGTAGAATTATGTTTAATTACTTTTGCGGGAATACCTACAGCAATGCTGTTAGCTTCGATATCGCCAGCAACCAATGCCTTACTTCCAACTATCGAGCCTTCACCTATTTTGGAATTTTTTAAAATCGTCACATCTTGTCCCACCCACACATGAGGACCAATCAAAATATCGCCTGGAGAATTGCACTGTGCACCTGTTATTTGATTTATAATTTTATGACCGTCATGATTCCTAATATTCACACCACTACTAAACATGCAATCTGCTCCAATTTCACAACATTTACTTTGCAGCACAAATGAAACTTCTTGAAATGTGGCATTGTGTTCAATAACAAGTCTAGCACCTTTTTGTAACATAATGTTCCCACGTTGAATTTTTGCATCTCTGCCAATTTTTAAACTATTGCCATCTCCCCAAACACAAATAGTCACTCCATTGAACACACAAGAACGATCTATTGTTATTGTATTATCATTTCCATAAACAAATACGTTTAATTTACCTCTGACGCCAATAGTCTTAACGTTAATTTTGTTGTTTTTCCCCTTATCCTGTATAACAAAATAATGGTTATAGACCCTTCTTAAAATAGACTTTATAACACCCATTTATCAATTCATCAATCTCGTCAGTATACACAATAATAGTACCGAACCACATATTCTAGATAATCTATGTATTATCTGCATCTTTTTAGGCGCAAAATCAATATCGTAAATTTCATTAGCACCTTTGGTTTGAATAAAATGACATAGCTTTTTTCGATCCTCAATTGACAAGTGTGGATTGTAAGCTAAATTATAACAAAATTTTAGATATCTATTGCAGTTTAAATCAGTTTTAATTTCATAAGTCTGACAATATTTAGCATATAAGCCTAAAATTTTTTCGTACTGTACATCATCAATATATTGCTCCAACGAAATACATCCAATACTTCTATGCCAATTCTTTGACTTCCGAGTTACAAAAGAGCAATTATATAATTCTTCCAATCGCATTAGTGCTTTTTCTGTTTCTACACACTTATATACCGCTTCCTCAAATGTTAATTTATACTTAAATTCTAAATTTAATGGCTGATAGTAGATATAATCCGCATTTGAAACTATGCTAACACTCTTCACGTTAGACAAATATTCTATAACAAATAATGCGTCCTCTGACAATCTGACTTTTGATCTATACCTAATTCTATTTTTTTCTATAATCTCACGCTTATATAATTTCGCATGATTAACTTTTAGAATTGGATGATCTATATACTGATTCAAAAATTCTTTCATTCCTCGACTTCCACAATAATTAATTGTTGGTATCTCAAATAATTGCTCATTATGATTAACATTAATCGCTATCACATTAGACATTGCAAAATCAGTTTTATTACTAATCACAGAGTCAATCAGGTTTTTTAAATAATCCTGTTTGACTACATCATCTGCATCGACAAACGTAATCCAATCACCATTCGCCAATTCTATCCCCAAGTTTCTCGCATTGGAAACACCCTTATTTTCTTGTTTAACAACCCTAATTTTTTTATTGGCTGTATATCTCTCACATATTTTAGAAGTATTATCTATCGAACCATCATCAACAATGATCAACTCATAATTACTTATTGACTGACTCAAAATTGCATCTATCGTTAATGCTAAAGTAGATCCAGCGTTATATGCTGGAACTATTATCGAAATTAGTGGTATATTTATCATTACTATAATTAATTAAGCTATTCATTCAGAAATAAGAGGTAAACATAAATGATGTAAAATGTAGATGCTTTTCGACATACACATTGCAAAATAAAAAATCGTTACGACCATTTTCTATTTTTTATTTTACTCAATAAAAAACTACGCTCTTCTTTATTAAAAAGAAGACTAATTGATAATATAATGATCATGATCAAGCTAAGCAATCCAACCAAAAGGGCTTGTATCACGCTTGAAAAATTTACACATATATTTGCAAGCATGGACTTATTCATAATGCTTATCAAACCAACGAAACTTATGATCATAAAACACTTGATAACTATAAGAATATATTTTCGCAAGCATATTTCAGGAACCTGTTTTGAGATAAAAGTCCACCCAAAACCGCAGATTAGGCACAGAAAAACGACATTTACAACATAAACGACCAAGACATTCAGCATTAAATATTTCAACACAAAGTAAGATACTATCGGACACAGCAAATAAAATGTTCCATTCACAAACGAAATTCTTTTTATGTTTCCTGTTGCATGCATGATTGTGTTGTTAATATTAATTAGCATGCTGAAAATTGAAGCAATAATTATTAATCTAACAAAGTCTACAGCATACAATGGCACCTCCCCAAGCCATAAATATAAAATTTCTTCCGCACAAACATAAAAAGGAATTCCAATACCTGAATATGATATAAGCGAAAATAGCGTAGAACGTCTTAACATAGTTTCAAATAAGTCAATTTGCCCACTAGCATACGTCTTTATTATTTGAGGTCTAAATGCCTGAAAAACTCCTCCAGTTAAACCAGAAATAGCATTTGTCATTGTTGATGCAACACTAGATGCAGCATTAGCAATTACTCCATAAAATAAATTTAATATGATTGGCTGCCCCTGCGATTTCATAACAGCACACATATTACCATATAAATCATATCCAGAAAAGGCTAACATTTCTCTCATTATAGATTTATCCCAACTCCATGAAAAATGGGATTCCTTGAAATGACGAATACAATAAAACCGATAAATCAAGGCCGAAATAACACTTACTGCGAGCATGAGTGCTGCATATAAAATTAAACGATCTATCGCAACAATCAGTAAAAGATATACTATCAACAATTTAAGCGTGACATTTATAATTTCAAAGTAAGCATAAATGCTCATTTTTTCATGGGCTATGATCGCAGCAGAATAAGGCACCTGCGTGAAATTCACCATCATTGACACAATAGTAAACTGATAGAGTACATTAACAGCAACCATTCTGCCTGGAGGAAAATTCATTTTATTATTCACAAACCAGAGACCTATTGTCTCGGCTAATAGAGCCACTACAACAGCTATGATTATGTGAATGATAAGTGATGTGGAGAAAATTTTTTGCAATTTATCTTCATTACCACGTCCAAGTTCAAAAGTGATAAAACGTGATGTTGCACCAGCCATAGACGTATTTAGAAACGAAACCATGCCGACTACTCCACCAATTACGCCATAAATACCATAATCATCAACACCAAGAGCCTGCAGTACAATCCGTGAGGTAAACAATCCAACGATTGTTACCAACACCATACGGAATGTCAGAGCAATAGCATTTTTTGCAACTCTTTTATTATCAACTTGTGTCATATCAATTACATAAGTTGGATGAAGGTCGGGGAGACTTCCACTGCGGCAAGAAGCAGGCCGGGAAGCTGGACCAGAAGCTGACGCCGGGAAGAGCCGCGCACTTTGAGCAGGCGGCCGGTATAGCCGTCAAGCGGGCCGTCACACACCAGACGGATCTCTGCGCCAAGCATATCGGGGGTGATTTCCGCAGGCTGATAATAGCGCACTTTCTCGCTGCTGCCTACTGCCGTGATGAAGCGATGCATATCCACTGCGGGCACTGTCATCGGGTCGCAATATTTGCCGCCGCGCACAAAGCGATACTGCAAGGTGTCGGTGCGGGCCACAACCGGATCCAGCTCCGATCGGGTGGCATGGGCAAAAAGCAGATCGCGGATCACTGGCACATCCTCCTTCATTCGCTTGCCTCCATTTACTCTGATCCGTGTGGTCAGCGGAGTGAACACGTCAAATCCTGCTTCTGCCAGCTGCTTATAGGCCGGGAGTTTCGCATTCGCGCGCTTCAGGTCGCGCAAAACAAACCACTGGCGGCTGTTTTCTGATTCCGACATGTCCGTCTGCATTATCATCCAAACATAGTTTCTAATCCTGTCTGCACATATATTCAGGTGATGCACAAACAGTTACCGGTGTGTTTTGACAAGTTGCATTTTTCATCTCCATCTCATCAATCCGCCATCCTATCTTAAAAGAATCTCTTCGGAAGAGATACTTTTTCGGGTGCAAATTTAACCTTTTTTTTCGTATCTACAAAATAAAAACAACAATTCAACCCCAAAGCACACAACATCATACATGCATCACGGCCCTCTGTTGCTAATGACAGAATTTTGTCGTATCTTTGTGGCTGAAACTAATTCACACCTTAAATTATGCGCAAAACTCTTTCGGCTCTGGCGCTGGCTTCGGTTATAAGCGCCGCCGCTGTGACTCCGCTTAGCGGATTCAACTTCGGCACCGCTGCCGGGCCTGACGGCTCCGAGTGGCAGAATCCTCAAAACCTCAGTTTCAACAAAGAACTGCCACACGCCTACTTCTTTCCTTTCGCTACGGTAGAAAACGCATTGAAAGTACTCCCGGAAAACAGCGAATATTATCAGTCGCTCGACGGCACCTGGAAATTCAACTGGGTAAAAAGCCCTGAACTCCGGCCGACCGATTTCTATCGCACTGACTTCGACGTCTCGGCTTGGGACGACATCGCCGTTCCCGGAAACTGGAACCTGCAGGGACTCCAGCCTGACGGTTCGATGAAATACGGTGTACCTATCTATGTGAACCAGCCCGTGATCTTTCAGCACACCGTTGCCGTCGACGACTGGAAAGGCGGAGTGATGCGCCAGGCACCCGAGCATTGGACTGTGCATGAATACCCCAACGAAGTTGGCTCCTATCGCCGCAATTTCTCGGTGCCGGCCGACTGGAAAGGCCGCGAAGTCTACATCAATTTCGACGGAGTTGACTCATTTTTCTATCTCTGGATCAACGGACAATACGTCGGATTCAGCAAAAACTCCCGCAACACCGCCCAATTCGACATCACACCATATCTGACAAAATCCGGCGAAAACACTGTTGCTGTAGAAGTCTATCGCTCGAGCGACGCCTCATTTCTTGAAGCGCAAGACATGTTCAGACTGCCTGGCATATTCCGGTCGACATACCTGACATCGACCCCTATGGTCCAGATTCAAGACCTGCAAGTGCTTGCCGGCATGGACGGAAAAATGGATGTGACAGCCACTGTGCGCAACTTGTCAAAAAAAGACGCCAAGAACTACACTCTGGACTATGCCGTCTATCCCGTCAGACTATACACCGACGACACCGAAGCCTGCGGCGCAACCTTCCAGACCCAGAAATTCAGCGTGGCCAAAAACGCTCAGACAGTCTCAACCGACGCATACGCCTACAAATCCCCCCGCCTGTGGAGCGCCGAAAAGCCCAACCGCTATGTCCTTGTGGCCCAACTCAAAGACGGCAAAGGGAAAACGGTAGAGACCGTCAGCACATATTTCGGATTCCGCACGGTCGAAATCCGCGACACTCCTGCGTCTGAAGACGAATTCGGCCTGGCCGGACGTTACTACTATGTCAACGGCAAGCCGGTCAAACTCAAAGGAGTCAACCGCCACGAAAACAATCTCGAAACCGGCCACCACGTGAGCCGCGAACAGATGGAACAGGAAGTGATGCTGATGAAGCGCGGCAATATCAACCACGTGCGCAACAGCCACTACAACGATGACCCCTACTGGTATATCGTGGCCGACAAATATGGCATCTACCTTGAAGACGAAGCCAACATCGAGAGCCACGAATACTACTATGGTGACGCGTCGCTCTCCCACCCCAAGGAATGGCGCGACGCCCACGTGGCCCGCAACGTGGAGATGGTGCAGGCCCACTTCAACCACCCCTCCATCGTGATCTGGAGCCTCGGCAACGAAGCCGGTCCCGGCCAGAACTTCGTTGAAGCCTACAATGCCCTGAAAGCAATCGACACCTCCCGCCCCGTGCAGTATGAGCGCAACAACGACATTGTCGACATGGGATCCAACCAGTATCCACCCATCGGTCAGGTGCAAAATGAAGTCAAAGGCAACAGCAGCATCAAATACCCCTTCCACATCTCTGAATACGCCCACTCCATGGGCAACGCCGGAGGCAATCTGGTAGACTACTGGAACGCCATCGAATCAACCAACTTCTTCTGCGGCGGAGCCATCTGGGACTGGGTCGACCAGGCATTATGGCGCGGACGTCCCGACGGCAAACGCTACATGGCCTATGGCGGCGACTTCGGCGACACGCCCAACGACGGAATGTTCTGCATGAACGGCGTGATGTTCCCTGACTTCTCCCCGAAACCGTTCTACTCCGAAGTCAAACGCGTCTACCAGAACGTCGGCGTCAAACCTGTCGACATGACCGAAGGCACCTTTGAAGTATTCAACAAAAACTACTTCACCACCCTCGACGAAAACTACTATGTGACCTGGGAACTGCTCAAAGACGGCGTCGTCGTTGAGAGCGGCAACAGCGTCGCCCGGCCGCGCATGGCCGTCGGCCCTCGCGACAGCCAGACATGGCGAGTGCCATACGATTACGCTGCGCTCGACTCCCTTGGAGAATACTTCCTCAACGTCCAGTTCCGTCTGAACGCCGACAAGCCGTGGGCCGAAAAAGGCTATGTGCAGATGGAAGCCCAGCTGCCGGTCAAGTCTCCCGCAGCAGCATTCCCGCCAGTCTACTCCGGAATAAAAGAGCCGGCAACCCTCGGCGTGAAACAGGAAGCCGACTTCGACGAAGTGGCCGGCCCCGGATTCACAGTGAAATTCAACAACGCCACCGGCGCCATTGAAAACCTGACCTATGGCGGCGATGCAGTCATCACCGACGGCAATGGACCGAAGATCGACGCGTTCCGCGCTCCGGTCGACAACGACGTGCACTTCGTCAAAAACTGGTTTGCCGCCGGCCTGCAAAACCTGCAACAGAAAGTACTGGCCCACGACATCAACACTCTCCCCGACGGCACAGTCATCGTCAGATACACCATCGAATCACAAGCTCCCGCCACCTATGCGCCCAAACGCAATGTGACCAGCGGACACTATGACTACGAAGCACGCCGCGCAACTAACGATAACGACTTCAAGATCACCGCATCGCAAGTCTACACCATCTACCCCGACGGATCCATCGAACTTCAGTCGATCATCGACTCCAACAACCACAACCTGCTCCTGCCCCGCCTCGGCTACTCGCTCGACGTGCCAACAGAATTCAGCAACTTCACCTACTATGGCCGCGGCCCCTGGAACAACTTCCGCGACCGCCGCGCCGGCTCTGACATAGGCCTCCACAAATCCGCCGTCGCCGACCAGTTCGTCCACTTCCCCAAACCGCAGAGCATGGGCGGACGCGAAGACGTGCGCTGGGCCGCGCTGACCAACGCCAAAGACAACGGACTGATGTTTGTGGCACTCGACACCCTCAGCGTGTCGGCCCTCCCATGGAACGACCTGGAGATGATGCTCGCGCCACACCCCGAAGACCTCCCCGCAAGCAAAGCCACCCATGTCCACCTCGACGCCAAGACTCTCGGTCTGGGCGGTGCAAGCTGCGGACAAGGCTTTGCCCTCGAACCTGACCGCGTCTATGCCGACGGCCGCACCGCCGGATTCATCATCCGTCCCGTCAAGGCCGGAGCCGACATGACCCAGCTTGCCAAAGTCAGCCCTGCCGGCAACACTCCCATCGGCATCACCCGCTCCAAGACCGGCCTTGTCTCCATCATCTCAGCCGACCAGGCCGACAACTTCCTATATTATATAGTGGCACCCGGCAAAAAAGCGCCCCGCAAACCCAAAGCTCTGCCCTACACCACACCCGTCGACATGCGTGCCGGCGGCACAATCACCGTCTGGTCAGAGTCCGACCCCGACAACAAGCCCACCGTCACCTTCGAACCGATCCTCGAAATCCCGGCTGTCGTCAGCTTCGTCTCATCCGAAGAAAGAGGCGCAGGCGAAGCCGCGGTCAACCTGCTCGACGGCGACCCCTCCACCATCTGGCACTCTGTCTATGGCGTGACCGTGGCCAACTATCCCCACCGCCTCGAGTTTGACTACACAGACACTGTCAACGCCAAAGGCTTCACCTGGCAACACCGCCAGAACGGCACCAACGGCGACGTAAAAGACTTCAGCGTCGAAGTGAGCGCCGACGGCCAGACATGGACCCCCGTGATGACCGGCGCATTTGCCACCTCCAAGGCCCCACAATCCATCATGTTCCCTGCTCCGGTCAAAGCCCGCTTCATCCGCCTCAACCTGCTCTCTTCCCATAATGGAGCCGACTTCGCATCCGGATCAGAATTCAAACTCATAAAATAATCATTCTTTAAACCTCAAATTATGAAAAAAACACTCTGGGGCCTGGCCACAATAGCCGCGACAATGCTCCTCGCCGCCTGTGGCGACAAAGCCGACAACTGCGAGATTCTCGGCGCGGTTCCCGCCGACGCCGACTATGCCATAACCTTCAACCCGACTGCCTTCATCGAGTCGGCAGGCGGTTCGGTCACCGACGGTGAGATCACCCTGCCCGCAGCCCTGACCGACAATATCGGAACTGCGGCCAGCGAAATGACCGACTTCTTCCAGTTCATCCACGAAGCCGGCATCAGCACCGAAACCAGCGCTCTGTTCGGATATCTCAGCAACGGTAGCGCGCCGATAATCGTGACCAGCTATGCCGACTACGATAAGCTCGTGGCCACTCTCGAGGCCAACGAGTTCACTCCGCAGGCCAATCCCATGGGCTCGCTCGAGATTTACGGAGCCGAAACCAATATAGTGGGCCTGACCGAAAGCTACATGATGTTCTCCACCGGCAATTATGCTGAAACCGTCATAGGCCTGATGGAAAGCGCAGCCAACCAGATTGCCGACAAATCAACGCTCGCCGGCACCCCCATGGGCCGCGCTCTCACGGCCGAAGCAAGCGATCTGGCCTTTGCCATGACATATTCCGAGAATATGATCAACAGCTTCGCTCGCGGAATGCAGATGCCGACCATGCTGCTCGATATGTTCAAGGGCGCGATCGTGTGCGGCACTTTCAAACTCAGCGACAATTCGCTCACCGGCACCGTGCGCAGCCTTGACGCCGACGGCAAGCCCATCGACATCATGGCCACCGGACTCTACACATCCGCTCCCGCCAATGTCAGCGACAAGGCGCTGTCATATCTCGGCGACGACCAGCAGATGGTTCTGGCCTTCAACCTGAAGGGTCTGGACTGGAACACACTGTTCAACGACTATCTGATCCCCAATGTGAGCCGCAGCGAACGTGTGGCCATATCGCTGGCCCGCACATATCTCGAGAAATTTGACGGCACGGTGGCCCTGGGCCTCGGTGTGACCGACGGAATGACATCGTTCAGAAACCTGGACGCCAACATCGACCCGGGCAAACAGTTCTCGGCCACCCTCGTGCTGGAAACCACACCCGGACAGGCCGAAGGGCTGATGACCGACATCCGCTCGCTGCTCGACAGCACCGGCCTGCCCTACACATCGGCCGACGGCGGACTGAGCGTGGATCTGTCGGGAGTGACCGTATATGCGGCCGTAAAAGACAACATGATCATCGTCTCCAACAACCCCGTATCCGACCGTCACTCCAACGATGCCGTCAAGCAAAGCCACATGGCCGACTACTGCAGCGCCTTCGCCATCTATCTGCCCGAAGACAGCAAACTCATGAGCGACCTGGGGCTGCACTACTCCGTCAGCCTCTACGGCGTGAGCGACACCAAAGCCGCCGAAGGCCGCCTCAACATCACCATCAAGGACGGAACATCACGCAAATTCTTAGAGAAGGCTATAAACCTGGCAATGGACATCCAGAAAGCCATATGATCGAAAAAATCACGTCGCAAGCCCTCCTGCCGCGGATTTTCCGCGGCATGGAGGCCGGCGACTCCTTAAAACAATCACAAGTGTGGCTGCGGCCGGACTTCACGCTTGAACGCGGATGCCGGGTGTGCATAGCCGCAGAATCGGGCAGCGGCAAATCGTCGCTGCTCAGTTTCATTAACGGATGGCGCTCCGACTATGACGGCCGCATCCTCTTCGACGGCCGCGACATCTCGCTGCTGAATGCCGCCGACTGGAGCCGGCTGCGCACCTTCCATCTGTCTCTGCTCCCACAGGAACTATGCCTGTTCCCTTCACTCACCGCCCGCGAAAACATACAACTTAAAAACGCGCTCACAAACCATAAATCCACACAACAGATAACAACCATGCTCGAACGCCTCGGCATCGCCGACAAAGCCGACACACCTGTGGCCAGAATGAGCGTCGGGCAACAACAACGGGTCGCGATCATCCGCGCGCTCTGCCAACCATTTGACTTCATATTCCTCGACGAACCGGTGAGCCACCTCGACGAACGAAACAACCGTGAAGCCGCCACAATGATCACAGAAGAAGCCGCCGCCTCCGGAGCCGGAATAATCTCGACATCAGTCGGCCACAACCTGCTTCTGCCCGAATCCACCACCATCCGCCTCTGACAACTCATGAAAAAGGACGCACTACTGATCCGCCTGCTCCGCACCAACATATCGAAAGCACAACTGACCGGATATGTGGTTGCCAACGTGATCGGACTCGCCGTCATCCTGACAGGCGTGCTGTTCTATAGCGACTGCACCACAACATCAACAGAAACCGATGACCGCTTCATGGCCAACGACTATGTGATCGTCTCGAAAAACATCGACGGCATCGCATTCGCTCCGGTCGCTTTCTCCGAAAACGAAATTGCCGACATTGCCCGACAGCCATGGGCTCGAAAAGTCGGCCGCTTCTCATCCTCACAATTCGGCATGCGCGCATCCGCAAGCCTCGGAGGCCGCGGACTCTCCACATACATGTTCTGCGAATCAGTCCCCGACGAATTCTTCGACATAAAACCGGCCCGCTGGAACTTCGACCCACAGCACCCCTTCATTCCTATAATAATAAGCAAAGACTACCTCTCGCTCTATAACTTCGGCTTCGCAATGCCACAAGGACTGCCGAAACTAAGCGAAGACGTCATCGGATCAATCCCAATCGACGTGACACTAACAGGCCAAAACGGACTCTCCGCCACATTCGAAGCCGCCATCGTCGGATTCTCATCACGCCTGAACACCATCGCCGTCCCACAATCATTCATCGACTGGGCCAACAACCGCTTCGCCCCCGGCAGCACCACAGAAAACGCCTGGTCATCGCGCCTGATAGTCAAAACCGATCCGCTCCTGACATCACAGATGCAGGAATACTTCTCAACACGCGACATAGAAATCGCAGGCGACCGCGAAGCCGACTCCCGGATTGCCGGCCTAATGCGCACGGTGGCCATAGCAGTCACCGCCAACGGAGCCATAATCTGCGCACTGGCATTCTTCATCCTGACACTGAGCATATACCTGCTGCTCCAAAAAAACGAAAACATGCTCCGAAACGTAATCCGCCTCGGATACCAGCCCAACAAAGTCAGCCGGATATACGAACGCATTGTCACACACATAAACTGCGGCATCGGCGCCATTGCACTGACAGCATCCCTCGCCGCACGCTCGCTCTGGCTTCCGGCGCTCCATTCCGCAGGACTCGGCGGAGGCAACATCTGGACCGCCATCGGAGCCACCGCAGCCTTCATCGCCCTCTCATCAGCCCAGAACACCATGCTGATACGCCGCCGCATCTCAGCGCTATCGTCATGAACCTCCCCCACCTCTTACTCTGACAGCACCACACCCCTCGATCTCAGCCCCGACTGACAGAAATGTCAGTTCAGACTGACACAAAAAACATCACCGGCCCGCCCAACATTTTTGGCACGCTATTTGTTATGAAGACAAACGGAAACCCTCAAAACCCAGGGTGACTCCAAACAACCTCTTGAATTAACAAATAAGAAAAAACAAATAAAACTCAGACCAAAATTATGGGTAAAATTATCGGTATCGACTTAGGCACCACCAACTCCTGCGTGGCTGTCCTCGAGGGCAAAGACCCCGTTGTCATTCCTAACAGTGAAGGACGCAACACCACCCCGTCGGTGGTCGCTTTCACCGATGGTGGCGAACGCAAGGTTGGCGACCCGGCCAAACGTCAGGCCATCACGAACCCCACCCGCACAGTATACTCAATCAAACGCTTCATGGGCGAAAACTGCCAGCAGGTGTCCGACGAAATCAAACGCATGCCCTATAAAGTCGTATGCGGCGCAAACAACACCCCCCGCGTCGACATCGACGGAAGAGAATACACCCCACAGGAAATCTCGGCAATGATTCTCCAGAAAATGAAGAAAACCGCCGAAGACTACCTCGGACAAACCATCAGCGAAGCTGTCATCACAGTGCCGGCATACTTCAACGACGCACAGCGCCAGGCCACCAAAGAAGCCGGAGAAATTGCCGGACTCACAGTGCGCCGAATCGTCAACGAACCCACCGCCGCTGCACTGGCATACGGACTCGACAAACAGGGAAGCGACCAGAAAATCGCGGTATTCGACCTTGGCGGCGGCACATTCGACATATCCATCCTCGAACTCGGCGACGGTGTCTTTGAAGTAAAATCTACCAACGGCGACACCCACCTCGGCGGCGACGACTTCGACCACGTGATCATCGACTGGCTCGCCGATGAATTCCTCAAAGACGAAGGAGTGGACCTGCGCAAAGATCCGATGGCTATGCAGCGACTCAAAGAAGCTGCCGAAAAAGCTAAAATCGAACTCTCCAGCACAACATCCACCGAAATCAACCTGCCATACATCATGCCCGTCAACGGCATGCCAAAACACCTGGTCAAGACACTCACACGCGCCAAATTCGAACAACTGGCCGACCGTCTCATCCAGGCCACTGTCGAACCCTGCCGCAAAGCCATGCAGGACGCCGGACTCACCCCGGCCGAAATCAACGAAGTGATCCTCGTCGGCGGCTCAACCCGAATCCCTGCCATCCAGCAGAAAGTCAAAGAAATATTCGGCAAAGAACCCAACAAGAGCGTAAACCCTGACGAAGTGGTGGCAATCGGTGCCGCAATCCAGGGCGGAGTGCTCAGCGGCGACGTCAAAGACGTGCTCCTGCTCGACGTTGTGCCCCTGTCAGTCGGCATCGAAACCCTCGGCGGCGTGATGACCAAACTGATCGAAGCCAACACCACCATCCCGACACGCAAAAGCGAAGTCTTCTCAACAGCTGCCGACAACCAGCCGTCTGTTGAAATCCACGTGCTCCAGGGCGAACGCCCCATGGCCAAAGACGACAAGACTCTCGGCAAATTCCACCTCGACGGCATCGCCCCCGCACCCCGCGGCATCCCGCAGATCGAAGTGACATTTGAAGTCGACGCCAACGGCATCCTCAACGTCAGCGCAAAAGACAAAGCCACCGGCAAAGAACAGAGCATACGCATCGAAGCTTCGAGCGGCCTGACCGACGCCGAAATCCAGCGCATGAAATCAGAAGCCGAAGCCAACGCTGCCGCCGACGCAAAAGAAAAAGAACGCGTCGACACCATCAACAAAGCTGACTCCATCATCTTCCAGACCGAGAAACAGCTTGGCGAACTGGGCGACAAAATCCCGGCCGACAAAAAAGCCGTCATCGAAAGCGCCCTCCAGAAACTCAAAGACGCCCACAAGTCTCAAGACGTCACTGCCATCGAAGCTGCCATCAAAGAAATTGAAACAGCATTCGGACAGGCCCAGCAAGACATCCTCAACGCTCAGGCTCAAGCCCAGCAGCAGGCCCAGCAACAGGGCGGAGCGCAGGCCGGCGGCCCCACCCCCGGCGCCAACGACGAAGGCCACGTCACCGACGTAGACTTCGAGGAAGTAAAATAACCTCCAAAACCACAAAATAAGAAAAAGGAGTGTAGCCAGCACGGTTACACTCCTTTTTTTTTACAAATACCTATGCGAGGAATATGTGAAGTTCAGAAAATTTTTGTAACTTTGATGTTGAATAAGAAACAATTATAGATTATGTCGGAAGCTGAAATGAACAGTTATCGACTCACGTCGATGGAGGAGCCGGGCGACGAGCGCATGGCCCAGATTATGCGTGAGGTTGCCGAGGATGCCCGCAAAAGCACCCGCCGTGCTGCCGAGCGCGTGGCTGCCGGGATTGAAGCAGCTACGCAGGCAGCACAAGAGAAATGGGGCGATGCAATAAACAGAATATTACATCCTTAGAGCGAAGCAAGCCGGATTCTTCATCCGCCTGTTCTTCGTATCCACTGAATCTCCGACAATCAACGCAAAGCGTGTCGCTCAACGAGTGTTGGATGGAGGACATGATGTGCCAATTCCCAAAATTATATCCCGATACGACAAGTCTATTGCCAACTGCAAAATCCTATCTGGGATAGTTGACAGGCTCTATATCTATGACAACTCGATTGAGAACGCAGAAGCCCGTCTTTTGTTCCGACTGAGCGACGGCGAGCTTGCAAAACGCTATGTCGATGAGCTTCCCGCCTGGGCATCGACTATACTTCCAAGATAGAAAACGACAAGGGAACCGATGTCATTCCTATGGACTTGAATATCCAAATTATCATGCGACTACAAAACATTGATTATTGAGAAAGTCATCTCAATCCAGCAACATCCAAACCCACCAAAAAAGGAGTGTAGCCAACACGGTTACACTCCTTTTTTTGCTAAAACAACCAGATCCAATTTAATGGCAAAAGACCTTCAACATGCGCTGTGGCTGACTGCGAGAAACTTGTAAATATCGACCATATACACTATCTTTGCACATTATAATTCACTTTAAATCATTACACCCCATGAAACTGCACAAATGGCTCCTTGGCGCAACAATTTTAGCATCAGCCCTTACAGCCAGAGGCGATGAACCATTCCGCATGCACCGCTATGATTCATTCAACGCTTGCAAAGTAAACGAAAACAGCATCGTGTTCATCGGCAACTCCATAACGAATATGGGAGCATGGCCGGAACATTTCGGCGACGACAGCCGATTCATAAACAGAGGCAACTCCGGATGCTACTCCTATGAATCACTCGATGAACTGGAAAGCATACTCGTGGGCAAACCAGCAAAAATCTTCGTGATGGTAGGCACCAACGATATAGGCGGACTCACCGGCACTCCGGAAAGCATCGCACTCAACGCCCGCGTGATGATCGAACGAGTGAAACGCGAAAGCCCGGCCACCAGACTATACATCACCAGCTGTTTCCCAAGCCAGAACGGTTACCGCAACCTGACAAACCTCGGCGAAACCAACCGGCTGCTGCAAGAAGTATGTGACCAGACAGGGACTGCATATGTGGATCTTTGGAACGAACTCATGGGAATAACCACCGGAGCATTATCCACCGACAATCTGCACATCAATGCAAAAGGATACTACATCTGGAGCAAAAAGATCGCCGAACTGCTTGCCGACGACGGCGTGACAGTGACCCTTCCGGCCAACCCAACCCTCGTCACCGGCGGACTCAACTACTCATGGGGCATGCGCGTGGGACTATTCGGAGCGCTGCCAGTCAAGGCCGATGACGTGCTGATGATCGGCGACGAAATGATCAACGGCGGCGAATGGCACGAACTGCTCAACTGTCCGCGCATCAAAAACCGTGGTTCCGGCTGGGGCTATGGAGGAGTTATCAACGGTCTGCCAAGCTGGGCAAACATGATCGAACCAATATTCAAATCCAACGCCAACAAACAGACTCCCGCGCAGACATATCTCTATGCCGGCGTGGCACAGGTCAACGGATCGGAACCAATCAGCTCCATCGTGTCGCAATACCAGACCGTGGTCAACAACATCAAGAAACACGCCCCCGACACAAGACTGCACCTTATGTCGCTGCTCCCGGTGAGCAACGCCGCCGCCAACAGCCGCGTGAAACAGTTCAACCAACACCTGCGCGAAATGGCCGCCACCGGAGGAGACACATACGTTGACATATTCTCCCCCCTGGCACTGCCCGACGGAAGCCCCGATCCGGCATACATCACCGACAATTACGTATATGCCGCCGGCTACAACAGAATAGCCAGAGTGCTTGCTCCGCTTATCGGCGACGACTGCTCCGTGATGAGCGAAGAAGAATTCACCAGCCACCACGCCACCATCGAAGCGCGACGCAGACTCGGCCTGGTGATCAACAAAGCCCTAACCCTGCCCGTAGGCACCACCACAGGCACATACGACATCGAATCCATGGGCGCCCTCAACAATAAGCTCGACGAAATATACAACGCCCTCGGCAGTGACAACACATCGACAGAGGGACTCGCCGCGCTGGCAAAGGAGTGCGAACCTCTGCTCAGCCAGGCTCAAGTGCTCAACCAGCCCAACTCCACATCATGGTACACCATCTGTTCTTCACGGCGCGACAACCGCTATGTCACCGTCGACAATGAGACTGGACTGCTCACCGGCAACAGCGAGTCATCATCGTCGGCCGCCCAATGGCGATTTGAAAAGCGCGACGACGGCACCTGGAATATCATCAACCGCTTCACCGGACACTACATCACCCCCGTCGCCCCTCAAAATTCACAACTCTCCGCATCAGCCTCCGAACCTTCAGCCGGATGGACACTCTCAAACGGATCCACCACACGACTCTACATAATAACCTCCGGCACCACCCAGCTCAACCAGACCACATCGGCATTGGGCTACAAAGTCTACAACTGGGGCTATGGCAGCGTCACCGACGCACCCGGATCGTTCAACACCACCGATGCCGGATGCGAATTCACCATCACTGAACTCGACAAGGACGCACCGGTCATCGATCCTGACAAAATCATATTCGAGCCAACCCCGAGCACCGAAGCCGAAACAGTCTGGCACGTGTTTTTCACCCCCATGCGCGAAAACAAATATGTCAGTGCCGACACCTCGGCTACAGGCCCCATGACCGGAACAAGCAATGCAGAAGGCCAGGCCGTGCAATGGAAGATAGTGCCGCGCGAGGGAGAAAGCTCGTTCGACATAATCAACCGCCAGACCGGCGGCTACATCAACCCTGCATCGGCCGCAAACGGACAACAGCTCCACACCTCCGCCTCAAGCCCGGCCAAAGGCTGGCAATTTTCAGCCGCGGCAACCGCCGGACACTACATTGTCACCTCCGAAGGCAGCGTGCAGCTGCATCAGGCCAACGGAGGCAACGCCTACAAGATTTTCAACTGGGGAAGCGGCACGAACACCACCGACGCAGGCTGCCAATACCGCATCAAAGTCGTCGACATTGTGAAAAACCCCGAAGTGGGCTTAAGCATGACCGCCACTGACGGAAACGACGATGACGCGGTCTTCGACCTCCTCGGCCGCCGCGTCAACGCCACTCCATCCAAAGGAATCTATATCATCAACGGCACAAAGACCCTTGTGCGCTGAACACCTCACGCATCACAAAACCGAACAAAACCAAACTGCACTCCGGAAGTCGGGTATGAAACTTCCGGAGTGCAGTTTTTTTTGTGTTATTATGCCTTATCTGGCTCAGTCAGCCTTTCGGACAAAGATCAGCCCCTGGGAATCGGTGCCGCCGGTAGAAACAGCGTCATATACCAGAGTGAAAGGCGTACCGGCTTCAAAACAATCGACTTCGACTTCATAAATGGCACCGGCAACGAATTCCGAACGTTCCACCCTTGCAATCAACTCATCACGCTTGTAGAGTTCAAGAGTCGCGGTCTGAAGTCGGTCGGCTCCGGATTCAGGCACAAAAGTGACAATGAATCTGCCGTTGCCCGAGATTTTGCCTGTGCAGTCAGTGCGCATTTTGGCCGGAGTGGTCGGCACCTGCTTCGGCGTCCACTCGTCAGTAAACGCGCCCAGATCCGAATATTCCGAATAGTCACGCACCTCCATCAGCGGCAAAGAATAATGGCGCGGCGACATCATATTGATGGCCATAAACTTATATGACTTATCAACAGTCACCGGACCGGAATACACAGCCGAATGACGAGTCGGCCAGGTGCCGTCGGTGGTGTAGCGTATTGTCGCGCCATCAACATTCGGAGTCAGAGCGAAAGTCACCGTGCCATCAGGATTCACCGTGCGGGATTCCACCTCGGGCACCGGCACACGGTAATTCACACCCATAGCCTCCAGACGATTGAAATGCGACCCCATACGGTCACTAAAATCTGCCCACTCCCGCTTTGACTGCGGAGTCCATGCCAGCTCAGAGAGAGCGAGCATACGCGGCATGACAAAATGCTCGACATACTGCATCGAACGGTTTTCATTCAGCGCCGGAATATCCTGCAACAGAGTTCCGTGAATGAACTGGTCGCTCCACATGCTGCCCTGCACGCCAATCACGCATCCGTCCGGCGAATAATCCTCCAGAGGCATCGTGTAGGCCTTCTCCACCGACACTGGCGGCATCCAGGTCGCATGCTTCGGCTCGCCGGGAAGTCCGCTTTCAGGGAAATCGAAATACAGGTGTGAGGCCGGCGTGAGAATGACCTTATGACGGCCACCGCGCGAAACCGAAGTGGAATCGGACGGATCATGCCACACCAGCGCAGTCACCGGGGTCTCGACATCGCCGCGAAGCACTATCTCCTCCCAGCCGATGACCTTGCGACCGCGCTCCTTCATCCATCCGGCCACCTTGTTGGTAAGCCAGCCCTGAAGTTCAGAAGCCTTGGCAAGACCCTCGCGTTTCATCAGCGCCTGACAATCCGGACACTCCTCCCAGCGGGAATACACAGCCTCGTCACCGCCTATATTGATATATGGGCTTGGAAACAGCTCTACAGTCTCATCAAGAATGTCGCGAAGGAAAGTAAGCGACGTTTCCTTTCCGGGGCAGATCAGATCGCGGCTGATAAAGTGCTGACGCGGCACGGAATGAATCTCGCCGGTGCAGCCGAGCCATGGATATGCCACAATGGCGGCTAGGAAATGGGCCGGAAACTCGATTTCAGGAATCACTTCCACCCCGCGCACCGCGGCATATTCTATAATATCGGCGATATCCTGCCGCGAATAAAATCCGCCGAGCCTGTCGGCACCCTCGCCGGCCCACGCGCCGACTTCAGTCAGCAACGGATACTTCTTGCTCTCCATGCGCCAGCCGCAATCGTCGATAAAATGAAACTGAAGCTTGTTGAGCTTATAGGCAGCCATAATGTCAATAAAGCGCTTCACGTATTCAGGCTCGTAATAATATCGTGCGGCGTCGAGCATCATGGCTCTGAAGGGATAATCGGGAGCATCGTCGACCACAACCGACGGCACAGACCAGTCTATGCCTTTCTGACGGGTCGGGGAATAAACTTCTGAAGGAAAATATTGCAACAGTGTCTGAATTCCATAAAACGCGCCTGCCGGATCGTGAGCGGCGATTGTCACACCCTTCGGAGTGACAGAAAGCCGGTATCCTTCGGCACGCGGAGCGGCCACAGTGTCAACGGTCAGTACAATCGCGCCCTTCTTCAACCCGATTTTAACCGGCAGATCCCATCCGGTAGGCGCGCCGAGCGCCAAAGCCAGATAATCGGCCTGAGATGCGAGTTGAGTATCGGCGGCAATAACCGACTTAGGAGTCAGCACAAACGCTTTGTCAGAGGTAAACTGCTCTGACAGCGGCTTCGGAATCACTTGTGACCCGGAATTGACAGCCCCTGCGGCGCATGACGCCGCAAGGACACTGATTGCAAATATTAATCGCTTCATAATTTTTCTGTAATTTGCAGCAGACGGTGGCCAAGGCCAATGTTATAGCCCTGGATGACGAAGAGCACGCGGTTAAACGAGTCAACCACAGCGATGACCGGACGGTCTCCGGCGGCAAGTTTGAGATTTTCGGTGAGTTCAGCCGATATTTTTCCATCTATGTCGGTTCCGAACGTGACATTCGAAGGCAACCCTTTGAATCGGTCGGCGTCAAACCGGGCCATAGCCTCTGGAGTATCGAAAAGCAAGATAATCGAGCGGCCCCACTTTTCAAGTTCAGGCGCTTCGGCAATCAGATCATTCAGAGCATGGGCCGAAGGCTCATGATTGGGCGAAATCAGACCAACGACATAGTATCCGCGTCCGGCTGTGCTCAGCAGCGAACGCGCGCCTGAACCGTCGGCAGGCTCATAAAGATTCTCGGCATTGAACGAGCCGATAACCTGCACGGCAGAATTGTCCTGACGGATTTCGAGCGGCGCGGTCACAGTCTTTCCGGGTTCAACGGTGAAGAAAGAGTTGTGGGCAAGCACAGTGCCGTCAGCCAGACGCTGTCCGGTCACCAGCATATAGTCTCCGGCATCAAGATCAGTGCCTTTGGCGAAAATCTGGCTCCAGGTGCCGTTTTCAGGATATTCCAGCAGCGAGGGCACTCCTTCCGGAGTAATGCGCGAAATGGTGAAGTTGGTATAATACTTCGGATCATCAATGCGGCCCACTTTGCTGTATGTGAGTTTCAGGCGTCCCTTTCCGGTTGCAGGAGCCTCTGCCTGCGCGGGCTTGAAGTCAACGGTGTGCCAGCGGCCCTGGGCGTCGGCCCACTGGGTCTGCGAAGTAACGGGATCTATGCGCGACGGAATGCCGAGTGAACGCGCGCCGGCCACAAAGAAAATGTCGCGTGAACGCGCGCTTCCGCGACGCAGCTTCCACATAGTCGCCGGATGCAGGGTGAGCGACGGCGGATACCACTCCATCGAACCGTCGATGTTGGCGCGCACCCATTCTCCCCATAGTTCCGGATTGGCGCGGAAGATATCGGCGGAGTCGCTTGCACACAGCGTCTCGGCAAAGAAACCGCGCCAGGGCGACAGTTCCTCCGAGGCCACTCGCGGACAGAGAATATAGTCACGATAAAGCTCTGTGTCGACCACAGGAGCGGTGAAGTGATCACGAAGCACCTCCATGGTCACGTCGCGGCGGTCCTTGTCGCTGAGCGACGCCACAAGCGCTTCGGCACGGCTGCGGTCAGCCTCAGGCACAGATGCGATAAATTCGTCGAGCACGGCATGATGGAAAGGCACGGCAGTGCGCAGCGAATCTTCATAAGCCTTGCGACGCTCATTTTCAGCAGCCTGCTCGGGAGTCACCTCGGGAGTCGATCCTCCGGGCACCGGGGGCACTATATCCATATCGGCCAGCGTGGCGCAGTCACCGATAGTGAGTGTCACTTCATTGCCCGGACGCGACTTGGTGTAGGCAAAATTGCCTTCGCCGTCAGAGGCCCATACCACCATGTCGCCGAGGCCGGCAATGAGATAGGCGTGGCCGTCGGCATCGGCTGTCTTTCTGGCAATAGGATAGAATTCTCCGTAATTATAGAGACGGAACGTCACTTCCGCGCCGTCGGCAGGGGTGCCGTCGGCATTAAGCACCGTGACGTGGAGAGTGTCTGTTTCGGCATAATTGGAAGTCACATTGATGTCGACATACTTGTCGGTGCGCACCAGCACTTCTTCCGGACCGTCATAGTTGGCCCCGATCACTCGGGTGTTCATCAGCACACCGCGTGCGGCAGCAGAGTTGAACCATCCGAGATTAAGCACCGGCTCAGGCTCGCATGCACCGAGGAACCACCATTGTCCGTCGGCCCACGCTTCAACCCAGGCATGATTGTCGTCGGTGTGCGCCCAGCGCGGGGTGTAGACCTGACGGGCAGGAATGCCCACCGAGCGGAGAGCAGCAACAGCAAATGTCGACTCTTCACCACATCGACCAAGATGCGTATAGACCGTCATCAGCGGCGAATGCGTGCGGGAATCCGAAGGCTGATAGGTGGCCTTTTCATGACACCAGTGGTTCACTTCAAGAATAGCATCCTTCATCGACAGTCCCTCGACACGCGGTTTCAGTTCCTTATAGAACACCATGCGGCAGGAATCAAGCCATTCATTGTTGACGCGCATCGGGAGCACGAAATGACGCCATTCGCGTTCGGGCACAATCTTGCCCCACGGCATTTCGGCGCGGGCCATGATAGCGGCGTCGACATTGGCTTCAAGAAATTCGATCGAGTTGTCGGCGGTGTCTGGCATCGGCAGATAGGTCTGAAGGAAATCCAGACACTCCTGACGATCCGGCGATGACGATCCGCTACCTGTGCAGGCGGCAGTCGCAAGCATCAACATCGCCGCGGGAATCATGCTTTTCTTCATGGTTCAGAAACAGAATGTGATAAGATTATTGAATGTAAAGTTATTTTATGCCGTACAAAGATACAACAATTTCATAACATTCACAACACAGACCACCCACCAGAAACACAAAACCCGACATCGGAACGATATCGGGCTTCGTGTGACTCCTACAGGATTCAAACCTGTAACCTTCTGATCCGTAGTCAGATGCTCTATTCAGTTGAGCTAAGGAGCCGTCTTGCTTTATTTCTTAAGGAACCGTTGTTCCTCGTTTGCGAGTGCAAAGTTAGGACGTTTTTTCCGGTTGTGCAAATTTTTCAGCTATTTTTTTTACATTATTTTTCAACAAAATTCATTTGTCGCTGATATCCAACATTTTAACATCATCATTTTAATGCGCGATAAGCATCGATTGTTTTGCGCAAACCATCCTCAAGAGATGTCCGGGCAACGAATCCGAAGTCTTCGGTGGCCGCTTCAGTCGAGCATGTCCAGTTGCGCTGGCGCATGATATTATACTTGTCGCGGTTCAAAGTCGACGGTTTTCCACGCAAAGCCGCAATTTTTTCAGCAACGGCAGACGCGACATACACCATCCACAGCGGCAGACGCAGAGGCACGACCAGCTTCCTGCCAAGCAACCGGGCCACAATCGCACGGAATTCAGCCTGCGTGTAAGCTCTCGGCTCGGAGATATTATAGCGTCTCTTGACCGGAGCCTTGTCAAGCGCGGCAAACATGGCCTCCACCAGATCCTCCACATAGATGAACGTGAGCATCTGCTTCCTGAAACCAACTCCGAAGTCAAAATGAGAGTCAATCGACTTTATCATCATCAGATAATCCTGCTCATGCGGCCCATAAACCCCGGTCGGACGAAGTATTATCCACGGCATACCCGAAGAGATCTCCAGCCATTGCTCGGCCTTGATCTTCGACAGGCCATAGCGGGTGTCGGGACACGGCAACGACTGCTCGGTGATCGGCGCATAGCCTTTTTCATCGCCAGGACCGACTGCCGACAGCGAACTCATATAGATAAACTTCTCGGGCGTGCGTCCTGATTCACGCAGCAAAGTGGCAAACGAACGCAGATATTCAAAATTGATGCGGTTGAAATCTCGGAAATTCGCACACTTTGTCGCACCGAGATTATATATCACATAATCCCACCTGTGATGTTCTGCAATGGCATCGGCCATCTGGGCCGGATCATCGTAATCAAGCACCAGAAACTTCAGCGAGGGATCCGTCAGACGCGAACGCGACGTGGAGGCTCTCACAGCAACAGTCGTGTCAAAACCGCGCCGGAGGGCTTCGGCGGCGATGAAGCCACCGATAAACCCTCCGGCACCGACAATGAGTAATCGTGGTCTGGATTCCATCATAATCTCACCTTGGTAGACAGAGCGCCATGGCGCATGAGATATATAGAGCCGGGGCGCGGATTGTCAACGCGACGGCCTTGAAGGTCAAAATATTCAGCAGGAGCGATAGTTTCAGTGGCATCCACCGTCTCAATCGACGACATGACCGGATCGGCCATGCGGAAGCTGACAGCGTCAGTCAGACTCCGCTTCTGTCCGTTGACAGTCACAAACGCCTGTGCGGTATACGTTTCACCAACCTTTGCGTCAGTGTATTCTCCTTCGATCCTGACGGACTTTGTTTCGCCGGCTCCGATGTTGACAGTACGCGACACAAAATGACGCGACTGCGACGAGTCATTGCCGTTGCGCACAACCACAGTGATCTCTCCGGAATAATAGCCAGAAAGCACACTCGCGTCAACAACGAAACAAAGTTCGTTTGCGGCAGCTGAGGTCACTTCCATGGTCGACGGCGCAAAGCTGGCCAGTCCGGGATTTTTCTGCAGAGTGATGTCATAAAGGTCGGAGATTACCTTTCCGCGATAATCGGTGAGACAGAATCGATAGTTACCGACAGAAAGGGTTGACGGCACACTGACATTCAACGAAAATTCCGATTCAGAAGCCGGAGCCACCTCAACGGACACAGCCAGAGTCTCGCCGATCTTCGCCTCAGATCCGACAGCGCTGACAAAGCAACCGCGCAAACCGCCGACATACAATTGGTCTGTGGCATTGCCAAGCAAACCGTTGACCATGAATGTTGTGCCGGAATAAATCGCCGACGGCACATCAGCCTCGACAACAGACACGGCGGCATACTGCGGTCTGGAGAATTGGATTGTCGAGCCAGACACTTCGGCTATCAGCTGGCCATAACCGCCGGCATCACAGCGCACCTCATAATATCGGCCGCTGGCCGACTTAACCATCGGCTCGACAATGTAGCGTCCGTCGGCCAGGCCGGTCGGCACCTTGCAGACAAAATCTTCCGGTCCGAGGAACAACACCAGCGACGGCAGCAGCTGCACTCCGTCGGCATAAGTCTGGGTGCCGTCGGCCGCAGTGTATCTGACAGCCAGACGCGCATTCGACGTCGATGCAGACGGGCTGAGGTTATAATATCCGCCCGAGAACGTGACACGGGCCGAAGATGTGGCCACGACCGATGTCGGTGTCACACCAAATTTCGATTCATGAACAATCGCGAACACGAGCGGAGCTACTATTTTGTTCGACGATTTAGGCGCCATATTGACAATTGTGCCCTGACGGAAGTTATATCCGGAGGATGAACCGCCGATGCCCTGACTGTAAGGATCAAGCGCCGACAAGAGGAAGTAACCGTCGGAAGTTCCGCCCCAGCCCCAGTTGAGATGAAAAAATCCGTCGCCGGTATATCCGTCGACCACAAACGCGTGTGCGCCGACCCGAGAAAGATTATCGGTGCTGGAATTGGAGTTCTGTCCGTCATAATATACGGCATGTCCGCCCTTCAGAGTAGAATATATCATATCCTCCCACGTCACAAGATCATACCATTCGCGCATTTCATATGTCATGTCGCGGTTATAATCAAAATTGCGGATCAGGCCTTGCGCCGTATAAGCGGCATTAGCACCCGACGCCGAAGTGCCATAAGCCATCTCAGACGCCACACCGACCGCATACATGAGATTCGCCACTGCTCGACGCTGCGAAGCTGTCACCGAGCCGGAATATGAATCCAGCATTTCAGCCCAATCAAGCTCAACTTCATCAAAATTCAGGGTCAGTTCACGCTGGTTTGCCGGTTTTTTGTTATCCATATTCATATAATAAGAATATGTGACCTCACCGCCGTTGCACTTTGCCGGATGCTCATAAGTTTTGAGCACCTGGGCCATTGCCGTGGCCACACAGCCGGTGTAGCACCTGCTGGCCCCTTCCGTCGGACACATGTCATTATAAGGCGAGTCCTGATTCCACTTTGTCGTGCAGATCGGAGCGATCGGCTCACGATCCGGACGGGCAAGGCGCATGCCGCCATTGTTGGAGGAAGCAGTTTCCGCACGGCGCGCAGCCGCGATTTCATCTGCATAAAAATCAAGCCACGCCTTCATGTTGTCAGGCATTTCCGCAGCGGAAAAACTGCCGCTGTCGGCATATCCGAGAACCGGCACGGCCAGATCATCGGCGGAGAGTATGGCAAATCCATTGCCGGCATACGGTGTGCCGAACACGTATAAAGCCGGCATATGGTCGGCCGCATTGACCGTCATGGCCGGAACCGCAACCTCTGACCCTCCGGCCAGAGAAACCACACGCATCTGCCCTCCGGCACGCTGCAGTGCCTGGGCTGGCGTCAACACTTCGGCCGAAGCAACCAATGCCGCAGCCGCAAAGAGAAAAGACGTCGCTGTTTTTTTCATCTTGCTATTCTTCAGTCTGTTTAGATCGGTCTCCGCGTCATGGAGTCACGCAGAGTATCCACCACATTTATAATATAGTCCCCGACTTTTTCAAGATCAGACACCGCATCCATATAGAATATGCCGGCCTGATAGTCATAAAGTCCTTCATTGATATTCTGCATGTTTTCAGAACGCAACTGATTCCGCATGTTGTTGATTTCACGCTCTTTGTTATAGGCAGCCATCAGTTGGTCCTCTTTAACGTTCTCAATATTGTCAAGCATGTCGAGCATTCCGTTCATGGCTTCGGCTACCAGCACAAACATACCGTCGATATTTTCGACTATGGTGTCGGTGAATTCCACATTGACCTGCTGCTTGCGCGACAGCACACGTCCGAAATTATTGCAACCGTCGCCAACGGATTCGATCTCAGAATTAATGTTGAAAAGCGACGCCACACGGTGTTTACTGTCGTTCGACAGTCGACCCTGACTTGTGCGGTTAAGGAAGTCGGCAATTTCCTTTTCCATGCGGTCGGAAATATCTTCATATTTCTCCAACCGCGAATACAGCTGGTTGAATTCCTTGGAATTAGGCTTGGTGTGAAGCAGATCGTGAGCCATTCCTATCATCCGGTCGACACGGCGGGCAAACACCGCAACTTCCTTCTCGACCTGAGCAATGTTAAGCTCCGAAGCGCTGACAAGCACACCTCCGATATATTTAAGCGAGAATTCTTCCTCTTCGTTCTTCTTGGCCGGAATGATCTTCTCCACGACTTTCACATAGAGACCTGTCATCCATATCATTATCGACAGGTTGATTATATTGTAGACCGTATGGAACAGCGACATGCCGAACGACACGCTCACCTGCATGGCCCCGATCTGTGCGACAACCGGGTGATTTGCCGGCAGAGTGTTATCAAACAGATGATTATAAAGTTCCGGCTGAGTCGTTTCGATCTCGCTCACAAAGCGATACAGCTGCTCAGGATTGCCTTGGCCGATGGCTTCGGTCAGCCACACATTCAGCTCGACAAACGGCACGAACAGCGGCAGAAGCCACACAATGCCGAGCACATTGAACAGCAGATGCCCCATTGCCGTGCGCTTGGCGGCGACATTACCGCTCATTGAAGCAAGCAGCGGAGTGATAGTGGTGCCGATGTTGGCGCCGAGCACTATCGCACAAGCCAGATCAAACGAGATCCATCCTTTGCTGCACATGATCAGGGTTATGGCGAAAGTTGCGGCCGACGACTGGATAATCATCGTGAGCACCATGCCGACAATGCAGAAGGTCAGCACAGAGCCAAAACCCATGCCAGTGTAATGCTGCAGGAATGCAAACATTTCGGGATTGCTTTGCAAGTCAGGCACATACTTGCTGATCATGTCAAGGCCCATGAACAGGAAAGCAAAGCCTATGAGGAATTCGCCGATAGACTTCTTGCGCGAACTCGACGCAAACAGAAGCGGCACTGCCAGACCGATAAGCGGCAGCATGAAGGCCGACATATTGACTTTGAATCCGAACAGGGCGATCACCCATGCCGTAAACGTGGTTCCGACGTTGGCGCCCATTATCACAGCCATGGACTGCGCCAGAGTCATCAATCCGGCATTGACGAAACTCACCACCATGACCGTCGATGCCGACGAAGACTGGATAAGGGCCGTGATAATAAAGCCGGTTATAGTACCTGTGAGCCGATTGCGGGTCATGGCTCCGAGAATGTTACGCAGGCGGTCGCCGGCTGCTTTCTGCAGTCCCTCGCTCATCACCTTCATTCCATAAAGGAAAAGGCCGACAGCTCCAAGCAGGCAAAGCAGATCAAGAATGCTATAGCTCATTTTGTTTGTGAGTGAATATCTGTGTGCGCAAAGTTACAAAAAAACTTAAATAATCACAAGAAATCAGTCATGATTCCGCCGATTTTTATTACGCCCCGGAAGCAGATCTTTCTGCACCGAAGAACGCAGATTAATAAGCAGATAAACCGACAATCCGGCGGCCGCGGCGGAAACAAGCGCAAACAGCGGCTCTCCGGAGAAAAAGACCGACACCCGCCACGCGACGACAAGCGCCACCGAAGCAGGCAGCAGGCTGCCGAGTGTCTGAACCAGAAAACGCCACACAGTCGACCCGACAGAGCGGGCGGCCACATAGAGCGAGAAGCCCCACATGAGCACCGCGGCGGCAAGCTGGCCATACAGCATCAGTTCAAGGCCATAGACGGGCCTGTCTGGCCGGGACCAGCCGAGCACCGGAAAGCAGGCCACCAGAGCCGCCAGCGCCACACCGTCGCGCACAAGCTCGGTGATCACAAGCATGCGCGAGTTGCCCATGGCAAGAATATAATTGGAAAACAGGCTTGTGAACGTGGTGAATATGCCGCGCAGCAAAAGCAGCTGAAACAGAATGATCGACGCATCCCATTTAGATCCGAACAACAGGTGAAACAGCGGTTCGGCCACAATGATCACTCCGCCCATGGCGATGAACACCACATACGACGAAAAACGGTTCATCTTTGCAACGACGCGCATCAGTCTGGAATGATCGTCGCGCACCTCGGCAAGAGCCGGCAAGAAAGAAGTGGTGAGAGTCGACATCACCGACGTATAGATCATCTTGCTCCACTTGTCGGCCTGAGAATAAAGCCCGAGCGAGACCATCCCCACCCTATTGCCGATGAAGATGCCATAGACGTTAAGAAAAACGTTGTTGAGAAACGACTGCGCCATCACTCCGGAGCCGACTTTGAAATAAGAGCGGAGCACAGACCATGAGAAACATGCCGACGGACGCCAGCGGGTCCAGATCCACAAGACAAGCGACCGCCCGGCGGTGTTGACAAGCGTCTGCACCACAATGGCCCACGCATTGGCCACGGTGAGCGCCATGACTATGCCGGCAACAGATCCGGCTGACAAGGCCAGCACGTTGCTCACGGCCACCGGACGAACGTTCATCCGCTTGACCAGGCGGTTCTGCTGCACGATGCCGAGAGCATTGAGCGGCAACGACAGGAACATGACGCGACACAGCGGCACCAGCTCATCGGAGTGGAACCACCAGGCAATGAGCGGCGCGGCAAACCACAACAGCACGTACAGCCCCGTCGACACCCCCATATTGAACCAGAAGACCGTGGAATAGTCGCGCTCGTCAGGGCTCTTGCGCTGAAGCAACGCTGACGCGAAGCCGCTGTCGACAAACATCAGGGCAAAAGCCTGCACGACCAGCGCGGCGCCGACCAGACCGAAATCTTCGGTCGACAGCTGCCGGGCCAGCACGATGCCGGTCAGAGCATAGAGCAGCTGCGTCACCACCTTGTCAACAAGGTTCCATTTGATCGTGCCGGCAGTCTGTTCCTTAAGCCCCATATGAAACTGTTACTTTTCTTCGACCGGAAGAATTTTCACTCCGATGGCAAGAGATTTGGTGATGACCGGCGAACCGACATAGTAGACTATTGCCGATCCTGCACCGCTCACTTTTATCTTTTTGGCGTTGACTCCGATTTCGCCAGTGCCGGTGGCAAAACACGACGCATTGTCAGCATTGAGTCCATCGGCCTGCATGATGCCGGTGCCGGCGAGATTGAACCTGGCGTCGGTGCACTCGCCATAGACGACCATACGCCCATGTCCGGCCAGAAGCGAACAGTCGACAGTCGTGGCCTTGACATTGCGCACAACCAGCGCGCCATTGCCGATCAGCCGGGCCGAAAAAGCAGGGACAGCCGACGATGAGAGAACCCTCACGGTGCTGTCGCCCTCATTTTCAACCTTGAGCAGCGATCCGGAGTAGACCGTGACGGTGGGAAGCGGACCAGCCGGAAGCTTTCCTTCGTCATCTTTCACTGATATGCGCAGGCGTCCCTTCTTGACCTGAGCCTCGATGGCGGAGACCATGTCCGGCTCGGCGGTGAAACGTATTGTTCCGGCCGAATCGGCCGAACAGACATAGTCCACATTGATTGCCGAAGTGACTTTCAGTTCATTGAAATCACCGACATTGACAGTATATTCTTTTGATTGCGCACGGACACCGACAGACGACAGCGCCAGCATGAGCAGACACACAACAGACGTTTTCATTTCTGATAATACGTTTGCCAGACCATATCGATCAGCCCCATCAGCTCATCGAGATCCGGCGTTTGAAGAATCTTTATGCGGGTTTGTTTGAAATCAGGTATTCCCTTGAACAGAGGGGTCACGGCAAGATGACGGCGAATGTGGAGAATGCCGCGGATGGGGTCTATGCGCTCCACACTCTCCAGAATCTGGCGACGGAGCATATCGAAACGTCCCTGCACCGACAGCGGCTCCAGACCTTTCAGATCACGGAATATCCACGGCGCGCCGATCGACGCACGGCCCACCATCACTCCGTCGACTCCATAACGGCCGAAAGCCTCCTCGACCTGCCCGCGCGAGCAGATGTCGCCATTGCCGATCAGCGGGATTCTCAGCCTGGGGTTCTCCTTGACCCTGGCAATCATCTCCCAGTCGGCACTGCCGTTATACATTTGCGCGCGCGTGCGTCCGTGGACCGTCAGCGCACTGATTCCGCAATCCTGAAGCTGCTCGGCCAGCGTGACGATTATGCGGCTGTCGTGATCCCAGCCCAGGCGGGTCTTGACAGTGACAGGAATCTTCACGGCATCGACCACCGCCCGGGTGATGGCAAGCATCTTGGGTACATCACGGAGCATTCCCGCACCGGCCCCCTTGCCGGCCACTTTCTTCACCGGACAACCGAAATTTATGTCTATGAAATCAGGCCTGGCCTCTTCGACAATCTTAGCAGCTTCGACCATCACGTCGACCTCACGACCATATATCTGTATGGCGACAGGACGCTCCGCGTCTCTGATGGCAAGCTTGCGAGTGGTCGCGGCGATATTTCTGATCAGCGCATCGGCCGACACGAACTCCGTGTAGACCATATCCGCTCCTGATTCCTTGCACAGCAGCCGGAATGATCCGTCAGTAACGTCTTCCATCGGCGCGAGCATGACCGGCTGCGGACCAAGATCTATTTCTCCTATTTTCATAACGTTATGGTTGAGGCGGTTACTTGTCGTGACAGAAAGGCCGACGCCATCTCGGCGAATTTGTCGGAATTTTCCGTCGTGAGATAGCGGCATGAGTCTCCGCGCGAGCATCTGGCATCCATTTCAGGATGACGTCGCAGATAGTCGGCGAGCGACTCTCCGACAATCTCTCCCTGACGCACAATCCGGATATGACCCGGAACGGCGGCCCTGATCTTTGGCAGCAGCAACGGATAGTGGGTACACCCGAGCAACACCGTGTCGATCTGAGGGTCGGAACCGAGCATGACATCGACGTATTTTCGCACGAAATAGTCGGCTCCGGGACCATCTGCCTCGCGGTTCTCGACCAGAGGCACCCACATCGGACACTCCACCCCGACAGTCACAAAATCAGGATAGAGCTTGGCAATCTCCATGTCATAGCTGCGGGAACGGATGGTGCCGGGCGTGCCGAACACTCCGATATGGCCGGTGCGGCTCACGCTCCCAACGGCCTCGACCGTCGGCCGGATCACTCCGAGCACCCGCCGCGTCGGGTCAATGAGCGGAAGGTCGCGCTGCTGAATGGTGCGCAACGCCTTGGCCGACGCCGTGTTGCAGCCAAGAATAACCAGGCGGCACCCCCGTTCAAAAAGCGCCTTTACGGCCTGCAAGGTGAATTGATAGACCACCTCGAACGACCGCGTTCCATAAGGAGCGCGGGCATTGTCGCCCAGATAAAGATAATCATAGTGAGGCAGCCGGCGACGGATGCCGTCGAGAATGGTCAGGCCGCCATAACCGGAATCAAAAACACCTATAGGCCCGCAGTCAGGCATATTATTTCTTATCGGCATTCTGCTGCTTGAGCAGATCGCGAATCTCGGTCAGCAACACTTCTTCTTTTGAGGGAGCCGGAGCCGGGGCCGGAGCGGCTTCTTCCTTTTTCTTGAATTTCATGATCACGCGCAGAGCGACAAAGATGCTGAAAGCGATGATCAGGAAATCAACCACATTCTGGATGAACATGCCGTATTTGACAGCCACTTCCTCCACCTTGACACCGGCTTCGCTGACCGATTCCGGGGTGATGACATATTTGAGGTTGGCGAATCCATCGCCTCCGGTGAGAATGGAAATCACCGGCATGATGATATCATTGACAAGCGAGCTCACGATCTTGCCGAAAGCGCCGCCCACGATCACACCGACAGCCATGTCGATGATGTTGCCCTTCATTGCGAAGGCTTTGAAATCAGAGATAAAAGACATATACGGATAACTATTAACTGTTAGTAAAGCATTGTTATGTTTCAGATAAACGAATCCTTGAAACCAAGGAAATACAGAATGCCGTCAAGCCCTATCGTCGAGAGGCTCTGCTCGGCCGTCTGCTTCACCTTGGGTTTGGCATGGAAAGCGATTCCGAGTCCGGCGGTTGCAAGCATCGGAAGGTCATTGGCACCGTCGCCGACAGCAATTGTCTGGGCGATATTGACATTCTCAACCTGCGCAAGCAGCTTGAGAAGCTCGGCCTTGCGACGACCGTCGACTATCTCGCCGACATAGCGGCCGGTAAGCTTTCCGTCGGCCACCTCCAGTTCGTTGGCATAGACATAGTCGAAGCCATATTTCTGCTTCAGATAATTGCCGAAATAGGTGAATCCGCCTGAAAGGATCGCCGTCTTGTAGCCGGCGCGCTTAAGCACCGTCATCATGCGCTCCACCCCTTCGGTGACGGGCAGATTCTCCGCTATGTCCTGCATCACGCTGACGTCAAGCCCCTTGAGCAGCGCCACGCGTTCCTTGAAGCTCTCGCAGAAGTCGATCTCACCGCGCATGGCCCGCTCGGTGATCTCTTTCACCTTGTCGCCGACGCCGGCACGGATGGCCAGTTCGTCGATCACCTCGGTCTCGATCAGAGTCGAGTCCATATCAAAACAGATCAGGCGGCGGCTGCGACGGAAAATGTTGTCTTCCTGAAACGAGATGTCAACCTCGTCAGAACTTGAAATTTCCAGAAAACGCCGCTGAAGCGCGTTTCGGTCCGACGGATTGCCTCGCACCGCCATCTCGATGCAGGTTTTGCTCAGATGAGAAGGCTCGGCGCCGATCGGCACTCTGCCGGTCAGACGCTTGATATTCTCTATGTTGAGTCCCTGTGCAGCCACTTCGTGAGTCACCTTGGCAATGTGGGCGGCTGTGAGGCGCCGTCCCAACAGGGTGACAATCCACCGGCTTTTTCCCTGCATTCCGACCCATTGTTCATAATCTTCAGTGGAGATGGGGGTGAAGCGGATGTTGAGATTCTGTTCCGAAGCCTTGAAAAGCATATCCTTGAGAATCTCTCCGCTCACTGCCGATTCTGTCTTTATGAGAATGCCGAGCGACAGATAATGATGGATCGTGCTCTGGCCGACATCAAGAATCGACGCCTTGTGACGTCCGAGTATTTCGGTCAGAACGGAAGTCACGCCCGGTCTGTCAGGGCCGGTGATGTTGATGAGAATAAGCTCGGTAGCCGAGTTTTGAACAACGGTGTTCATATGTCTGAATGTGTATGATATGCAATAAGCCCAGGAAGAGGACGGGCTTCAATTTTTCCAAGATCGGTCAGACCGACAAGGGTTGCCGTCTGAGCAAGAATGTCGGCAAACGTCGCAGCCACTCCACCGACAAAATGCACCGGCAGAGTTGACGCAACAGGACCATAGGCCTTGACTGTTCCGTCAAAAAACGAGCGGAATTCTTCGGCCACGATCCGTCTGACGTGTTCATTTCTTATATTTTCAGCCACAAACGGCACAAGCGACGCCAGAAAAGCGTTTGGCCTCGGCTCGGAATAGACGCGACGCAGAATGCCGCCATAGTCCAGACCGAGATAGCGCTCCATGGCCGCCGTAAGTTCCGGCGACAGCTTGCGGCGATAGGCCGCACTGATCAGACGGCGGCCGATGGCCGCTCCGCCGCCTTCGTCGCCGAGAAGATATCCGAGCGACGGAATATGGTCCACCAGACCCACGCCATCATAAAATCCTGAATTGGATCCGGTGCCGAGTATGCACGCTATGCCCGGATCGCGCCCACAGAGCGAGCGGGCGGCGCCAAGCAGATCGGAAGCCACTTCAACAACTGCGTCAGCCGCCGGGCGAAGCACTCGCCGCAATGCTCCCGCAACTTTGGCACACACTTCGGCATCGACACAGCCGGCTCCATAGTAATATATGGCATCAGGAGCGGTGACGACCGAATTGAGAGCGAGGGCGAAGCGCTCATGGAGTTCTGCCTCGCCAGCCATCAAAGCGTTCACACCCTCCGACGAAAACAGACGGCAGTCTCCGGCAGCGGAAACCACGCTCCAGTCTATTTTTGTGCTGCCGGCATCGGCTATTATTATCATGGCTTCGTGTTTAATTCTTTATCGACTCTGTTGAATCACCGTTTTTTATGCTAAAAAAGATGCGGAGACTGCCAGACTATAAGCCGGGTTATGTCGGTCGCCGGAGTTATCGCACAAGGCGAACCACGGTGCCGGCCCGTCATTTATCTGAGCGGCGTGTTGCCACGCGCGCTTTAGCAGTCTACCCCCCGGCAACGGACGAGCAACCCTTAATTGCCGGTATACTTGACCTTGCAACCCATAAGACGTGCGGCCGCCAATGTCGCCATCGGCGCCGGTGGGCTTTTACCCCGCCTTTTCACCCTTACCCGCGCGAATCTCTTCCCGGAAGAGAAGAGATCGCGTCGGGCGGTTATTTTCTGTCACGTTACTCTGCCGTTATGTTGAGTTCCGACAGCTTTCCGTTAGAAAGTATGGCGCTCTGCGTTGCCCGGACTTTCCTCTCGCCGCCATCAAGGCAGGCGAGCGACGAGCCGTCCGGCAGCCTCTGCATCCTTTTAATAATTTCGGGCAAAGAGCACCCGGCGGTGTGAAGGCTTGCCGGTGAGCATATCGACGCCTTCTTCGTCGGGAGAATCCAGAGGAATGCAGCGGATAGTGGCCTTTGTCTCCTCCTTTATGCGGTCTTCGGTCTCCGGCGATCCGTCCCAGTGGGCAAGGACAAAGTTGCCGCCTTCGATCGCAGCCTTGAAGTCTTCATAATTGTCGACTTTGACAGTTCTTTCCTCACGGCGCTTGAGTGCTTTCTGATAGATATTCTCCTGAATCTCCTCAAGCAGCGCGGGTATGCGTTCGGTGATGGTGTCGAGCGCGTCGGTCTCCTTTTCAAGAGTGTCGCGGCGCATGATCTCCACAGTGCCGTTGGCAAGGTCGCGCGCACCGATGGCCAGGCGCACAGGCACGCCCTTCAGCTCATAGTCGGCAAACTTGAAGCCGGGACGGCGGTTGTCGGCGTCGTCATACTTCACGCTGATGCCTTTGGCGCGCAGAGCGTCGATAATGGGCGACACCTTCTCGGTGATTTCGTCACGCTGGGCGTCATTCTTGTAGATGGGCACGATGACCACCTGGATGGGAGCCAGATGCGGAGGCAGCACCAGACCGTTGTCATCGCTGTGGGTCATGATCAGGGCGCCCATCAGGCGGGTGGATACGCCCCACGACGAGGCCCACACGTATTCAAGCTGGTTCTGCTTGTTGACAAACTTGACGTCGAAGGCCTTGGCGAAATTCTGGCCGAGGAAATGGCTGGTTCCGCTCTGCAGAGCCTTTCCGTCCTGCATCATGGCCTCAATCGTATATGTCTCCAACGCGCCGGCAAACCGTTCGTTGGCGCTCTTCACGCCCTTGACAACCGGCACAGCCATATATTTTTCGGCAAATTCGCCATAAACGTTGAGCATCTTAACGGTCTCGGCATGAGCCTCTTCAGCAGTAGCATGCGCCGTGTGGCCTTCCTGCCACAGGAATTCCGCGGTGCGGAGGAACATTCTTGTGCGCATTTCCCAACGCATCACGTTGGCCCACTGATTGACCAGAATAGGCAGGTCGCGATATGACGTGATCCAGTTTTTATAGGTATTCCAGATGATGGTTTCTGATGTCGGACGAATAATCAGTTCCTCCTCCAGGCGTGCGTCGGGATCGACCACGACACCCGATCCGTCGGGAGCATTCATCAGACGGTGATGCGTCACAACCGCACACTCTTTGGCGAAACCTTCAACGTGTTCAGCCTCACGGCTAAGGAACGATTTGGGAATCAGCAACGGGAAGTATGCGTTGACATGGCCCGTCTCTTTAAACATTTTGTCGAGCTGCTGCTGCATTTTTTCCCATATGGCGTAACCATATGGCTTAATGACCATGCATCCGCGCACGGCTGACTGTTCCGCCAGATCGGCTTTTACCACCAACTCATTATACCACTGCGAGTAATTATCGGCCCGCTTGGTCAAATCTTTCAGTTCTACTGCCATAGAAATTAGGTTATCTGTTAAATTTGAGTGCAAAAATACACATTTTTATTTTGTTGACCAAAAAAGGATTTGGCGGATTCGTGAAAAAGCTGTAATTTTGCGACACAACCGACAGATGCGACAGTAGCTCAGTTGGTAGAGCATTGGCTTCCCAAGCCAAGGGTCGCGGGTTCGAGCCCCGTTTGTCGCTCACTCCGTGCAGATTACCATTTTCCCCAACGGCAATCTGCACGTTTTTTATACCTGACACTGAAACGCGCCCCCTCGAAAAAAGTTTTGTATTCAACCTTTTCGAGGGGGCGCTTCAATTATGTCGGCGTGGTTTTTAATAAGATCGTATCAGCTAACGACCAATCAGCGGAGAAAAACCTTCTGGCCGTTGATGATGTAGAGACCGCGGGTGGGGTTGGCGACACGGCGTCCGTGCAGATCATAGACCACGGTGGCGGCGGGAGCGTCGGCACACTCAGTCTCGACAATGGAGCTCTGGTCGCCGCCGAAGTTGCTCTGGCCGGGTTTCTGGTAGACGCGGACATAGTCGAACTCGGTGGTGTAGACAGTGCCGCCGGTCGGGTTGGCCGCGAAGCCGCCGTTGCCGACGCTCTGGTTCAGGATCACGAAGAACGGCTTGTCGAAAGGCCACGATGGCTTGTTGGTGTTTCTGTCGATGAGCTTGCTGTTGCCCTTGTCGATGAAGTGGACACTCTTGCCGTCGACGAACCATTCAAGCGACGTCGGGGTCCACTCGAGAGCGAAGGTGTGGGGCACAGAATAGTCGATGGGCTGCGGATTGCCCCAACCTCCATAACCGTTGTAGTTGCTCCACACGCCGTGGGCGGTATGGTGTGACGATGTCGGGTTCTTGGCCGCTTCCCATATGTCGATCTCGCCGCATTCCGGCCAGTCGGGATCAGTGAAATCGTGAGGCATCATCCAGAATGCCGGGAAGGTGCCGAGCTGCCAGTTGCACATCACGCGGGCCTCGACATAACCGTAAGTGAAGTAGAAGTGGTCTTCGCTCCACACGGCGCCGGTGGTCCAGCGGCCGTCCTGCTCCTTGGCGGTGAGGACGAGGCGGCCCCCCTGCACGTTGCGCAGCGAGTTGTCTTCAATGATATATTTGGCCCATGCCGCGCCCGGATTCACCCACGGGGTCTGCCAGTGGTTCTCCATGTCGGCCGGAGTGCCGTCAGGCTCGTTGAACTCCACGTTCCACACGAGTTTGTATCCGTCCTTCTCGCGCGGATCGACATAGTCGCCGCCGGCATATTCAGCGGCGAGACTGACTTCGGCTCCGAGCATACACGACGCTTCGACGGTGCCGCTGTTGCGGAAGAGATCGCCGTCGATCACAGCTTCGAATGTCTGGGCGTTGCCCCACTTGCTTTCGCGAGACGGAAAGCCATAAGTCACGGTGACAGACTCGAGGTGCTGGCCCGAAGGAGGCACGGCCGTGAAGAGCAGCGCGCGCGCCGCGGGCCTGACGCCGGCAAGGTCAGCGCCCTCCACGTCGACAAGTGTGCCGCCTGTGTAACCGAGATTAACGGTGAAATCAGAGTTCATGACCATGAGCGGAGCATCGATGATGGCGCCATTGTTGTAGACGATGCTGCTGCCCTTGGCGGTGGCGCCGGCGGGATCATCGCTGCCGAGGTCGACTTTGAAGCGAACACGATACACGCCCGGCTCCAGGCTGGCTGGAATAGTGAATGCCGGTGGATTGACCTGACTACCCTGCGACTTAGCCACCAGTTCAGTGGCGGGATCGAACTGGCCGTCGTTGTCAAGGTCAACATAAACGTATCCGTTCATGGCGCCGGAAGTGTGGCCGAAAGTGGCGGTGACCGCCTCACCCTGCTTCACCACAAACGGAGCTTCATCCATCAGCGAATGATAGAGCAGACGGTCAAGTCCCTGGCTCACGCTGCGGTTCTGACGGCCGCGGGAGGTGGAGAGACTCACCGACTCGGTGGCGCGGTTATATTTTGCAGAGCTGAGTATGGTGCCGTCTGGGTAGTTCACTCCGTAAGGGCCGGTTGGGGTGACCGGATCAGGCTCCACGTTGGCCGACTGGTTGGCGGTCAGGCCGCTCCATTCGAGCGCTTCTATCTGCTCGTCGGTAAGAGCCGTGTCATAGAAACGGACAGACTTGACAGTGCCGGTCATATAATTCAGCGTGCCCGAATTCACTGACTTAGGACACACAACGCCTCCGATCGTCAGCGCGTCGGGAGCCTCGTCGATGTTGCCATAGCCTATCACGCCATAGTCGCCGAGCTTGTTGAGGTCATAGGTGGCGATGCGGGTGCCGTCGACAAAAGCCCACATACCCACCGCGGGGTCAGACACGAAGACCACCTTGTGAGATCCGGTGCCGCCGCCGTTCATGGTGTACCAGTTATCGTCGCCGTTACGCCACACACCGCGGAAAGCGGGGCCGCCTGGACGCACCGCATAGCAGAAGTAGTTGGGCGAATTGACATTACTGGATCCTACAAGCGCCTGAAAGTCTTTGCCGTTCGCCTCCATGCTATATTCCACTGCGGTGGTTGTTGCTTTGGCGGCGAATATCCTGGCAGCCTCCTCGGGAAAGTCGAGATCGGCGCGATAGGCGGCCACGCCGTCAAACTTCCGGTCTGTCACCGTGAGCACCGGTGCGGGAATCTTCACGTCTTCGATGGCACTCTTGTCGGGAGCCGAGGTCTGGGTCAGGACGAACTGACAGCCATCGTCGGTGGTGTTGACGCCACCGCCCCAGTTATAGACCAGGAATCCGAGGGCTGCCCTGGTCTGGTTGAACTGGCTGGAACCGTTGACGATGATATAGTAGCCGCTGGCGGCACTCGACTTAAACGACCATCCTTTGGCCGGCTTGGCGGAACTCACCTGCAACTGCGTGTCGTTGGCGGCCGAAGGGTCGACATAGTTGTCGGAGATGCCGTTGCGGATATCAAACGACCCGTCGCCACGATCGATGAGATACCATTTGCCCCGCTCGGTCACGCTGCTGTTGCCGACAAGGCCTCCGCCTTTTTCGGTCGCATACTTGCTGTCACGGTTACTTTTGATTGTGAAGTAGACGGGCTGTTGCTCCGTCCATCCGACGGGAGTATCGGCAAATAACGCTCCCGTAGCTGTCAGCACGACCGACAGCAGAGCCACCAGAGATTTGTGCATGGTGTGTGATTTGAGGTAAAAAAGAATTAAAAAGTTAACTAAAACACGCGATTTGCGCTATTCAGCCGCAAATATAGTGAATTTTCCAAAATAAATACAACTTTTGCGAAATAATTTATACTACAGCAAAGATGACAATATACATACACAGAGAGAGGCCGCGTGCGCACGCGGCCTCTCTCTGATATATTGAGCGATGGAAGATCAGCGGATGATGGTCTTCTGCCCGTTGACAATGTAGATTCCGGTTGAGGGATTGGCCACCGGACGGCCCATCAGGTCGAAACATCCGGTTGAAGGCGCCGGCTTCACGTCGTCGACAGCGTCAACTGATTCTATCGACACCTTATCGCTGTCGATTCCGTCAAACACGAAGACCGACGAGCGCGGCATGTTCACGGTGATGACGGCGTCAATGTCGACAGGCTCGCCGACTGTGAGACCCGAGAGTTCATCCTGTTTCTCGAACGACGGCGAGAGAATGATCGAACCTGTGAAATAGTCAGGAATGTCGAGCGCCTCGCGCAGGGTGAATGTGAAGGAAGCGGCCGACGCGGCGGGATTGCGCAGCGCCAGAGTGGACTTGTCGCCGTTCCACGAAGCCCAGCCGTAGACGTTGGCGCGAGAGCCGTCCCACGGATTGCCGCCAACCCAGTGTGCGTCGGGAAGCACATCGGCATTTCTCTCCTGCCATTTGATGCACTCGGCGATGTCGCCCCAGAGAGCGCCTCCGTTGATGCCGTTGAGAGCCGCATAGTCGCAATACAGTTCCACCATGCCTGAACCGCAGGCGAAAGCGCAACGCAGCTCGCGCACGATTCCGTCATAACCCATGTCGGTGGCAACGGCGCCCTTGCGGGTCAGAATCACGCCATGAGTCATCAGGGTGTTGATCGGACACAGCGGTGAATTCTGCACGAAATTCTGATAGACCAGACGGTCACGATAGGTGATCCAGCGTTCACGGTCAGTGCCCTGGTTGCCGATTGTGCCATAGTCGGCCTCCTGACGCCACACTGCGTCAGTGAAGCGGAACCAGAACGGCGATGCCCATGTGCCGACTGTGGTGTTCAGGAAGATGTCGGGCTTGATTTTGCGCACCTGCTGCTCGAGGTCGATGATGCCTTCGGCGTTTTCCTCGCCCACGGTGCCGGCGTCCGGGCCGACCGAGCTGAACTGGGCGCTGATACCGTCGAATTTGAAGAAGCGGAAGTCATAGTCGTTCACCAGGTTTGAGCAGGCGTCAAGAAACACCTTATAATACGCGGGATTGCTGAGCTGCATGCCGCCCTTTCCGTTCCAGTACTGACGGCGGTAGTTGCCGCTGGCGCCATAACCGCCGACCGGACCGAGCCAGCCGCCGATACCGGTGTTCATGGCGGTAGCCGCCTCATTCGGTTCTTTGAATCCGTTGGGGAAGTTGCAGTTGAAGGTCCAGGTGCCGTATTCGTCCCATCCGTCATCCCACACAAAAGCCGCGATATTCGCGCCGTGGGCGTCATACAGATTCTTGCGCCACTGGCCCACAACGTCGACACACTGGTCGACGGTCATGTTGCCGGTGTAGGTCGGAGGAGCGGCATTGTTGCGGTCGATGTTAAGCTCATACCACGAATTGTAGAGCGGGAACGCACGCCAGGGCACGGCGCGTTCGCGTTCGCTGTAAGCGAGCACCGAACGGCGGGCCTGTCCGGGCGCAATAATGCCGGCCACGGCGCTGATTGTCCAGGTCTTTCCGGCTGCCAGTGTCGTGTTGCGGCTCCAGCGGCCTTCGATGGGAGTTGTGCCCTCAACCGGCACGTAGACCACGTAATGCGTGGCCAGCGAGAGGTTGATATTGCCCGACGACACATTTTCTTCCGTCTTGTTCTCGCAGAAATAGCGCACTGTCATCTCTCCTGCATAGGGCACCTGGAAAGAGTAGACGTTGTTCTCCTTGAGATTGCCTGAAAAGCCCTTGTGATAGTCACTGGTCACCACGTTGCCCTCGTCGTCGATCAGGTCCATGCCGACAATGCTGAGACCACAATTGCCCGACGAATACACGAATTCAGCAGAGAACTTGCCGGTCTCGGCAAAGTTGATTCGGCGGCTGATGCTCTTCACGTCGGCCGCGACATAGCCCAGTTCACCTATTCTGGCCGGAAATTCGTTCTGGCTCACCTGACGCCACATCGAGGGATTCCAGTTGTCAGTGATGGCCGATCCGTCGGCCATCGCAGTTCCGTCGGCCACCACTTTGCGCGGAGCGCGGGCCGGAGCATCGCCATAGACGATCTCGGGCACGGTGACTTTCTTGTCAAAACTGATCGATCCGGAACTGGTGATCGTCTCGGTCCTGGTCTCCATGAAATAGCGCAGCATATAGGCTCCTGATTCAGGAATGGCGAGAGTATACACATTGTTGGCCTTCGCCCCGCCGGTATAGCCCACATGATAATCGGAGGCCACGACTTTCTTGCTGTCGAGATCGACAACGTCTACACCCACAATGTTCAGGCGGTGGGTGCCCGACCGATATTCAAACGTGATTTTGTTGGCGCCGGCCTCGCGGAACACCAGATAACCTTTGGCGCCGACAATGTCGGAACTGTCAAAACCAAGCGCCTTGACCCCGGCGGGAGTGTCGTCGCCCGGGGCCCATGAAAATGACTCGGGGGTCCATGAATTATAGGTGAAAGATGCGGCCTGCGCGCTGCCTGACGCCGTGTTGATGCCCATCGGCGACTCGACGCCGGCAAAAAGGTTGTCGCTGGCCAGAATGGCTCCGCGGGTATTGCCGACAACCACCGGAGCGCTCACGCCATTGCCAGTGGCAACCTCATAGATCATCGGGGTGACAGCCTGCATAGCCACGTCAGACTTGGCAGTCAGTTCCATTTCGGTGCGCAGATAGTGTGAACCGTCACGCAACACAGCCCGCCACCTGATGTCAAGGTTGTCAACCGTGAAATCAGCCACCAGCGCCCATCCGTCGAAACGTTCGGAACCGCGGGCCGCCTCGGGATCACCCTTGTAGCGCATCGCTCTGGCTGACGACATCTCCATTTCAGACGCATTGACAGTGACGCCGTTGGCAAACGTGACACTGAACAGCTCTGAACCCGGAATGAGATTCATGGCATCGCAGCCGCCGAACACAAGCGAACCGCCTTTCGGAACGAACGATGCCATAAACAGATCATTGCCAAGCTCAAACCCGCCGTCGGAGACCATGGTCAACACAGCCTGACCCGGTTGCTCCGGCTGAGGAAAAATCACAGACTGGGCAACAGATTTGCCGCACACTCCAGCCACAAGCGCTAAAGCGAGCGCCATGCCACAGGATGCGACTGAACGAAATTTATCCATAGACTTAATATTTATTTATACTCTGCCACAAATTTACAAACATCTTTCCGTAAATACAAATTTTATATAAAAACCACTGTGGAATAAACCCCGATTGCCGAACACACCGCCCAAACGCTTCATTTTTGTCACGTCACGAAAATTCAGTATCTTTGCGCCGTGTTTTCCAATTTTATCATATTTCGTTTCAAGGTAATCAAAGTTAAGAGATGAAACTTTCAGGAGCTATTTCGTTCCGGCCAAAATTATGGTCAACGTTCAGCCAGTATTCACTGAGCAGATTCAAAGACGACCTGGTGGCAGGCATTGTGGTGGGCATTGTGGCCCTGCCGCTCGCAATCGCATTCGCAATCGCATCAGGCGTCAGCCCGACCATAGGTCTCGTAACCGCCATCATCGGCGGCTTCATCGTGTCGGCGTTCGGAGGAAACACCGTGCAGATCGGCGGACCCACAGGCGCATTCATCGTCATCGTCTATGGCATCATTGGCCAGTTCGGACTCGAAGGACTTGCCGTGGCCACTCTTATGGCCGGACTGATTCTGATCCTGATGGGTCTGTTTCACTTAGGCACTGTCATAAAGTTCATCCCCTACCCGATCGTCGTGGGCTTCACGGCCGGTATCGCGCTGACCATCTTCTCGACCCAGATGAACGACTTTTTCGGACTTGGGCTGAAAGACCTGCCTGGCGAATTCATTCCGAAATGGGGCGTATATTTCCGCAATTTCGATAAAATCGACTGGGTCACCCTGGCTGTGGGACTCGTTTCCCTGCTCATCATCATTCTGGCGCCTAAAGTGTCGAAAAAACTGCCCGGCGCACTGCTTGCCATACTGATCGTCACCCCGGTGGTGTACTTCTGCGGCATACCGGTCGAGACCATCGGCGCTCGCTTCGGCTCACTGCCCACCGACATCCCCACACCCCACGGGTTCACCCTCGACATGGCCACGATCAACATGCTGCTGCCGTCGGCCTTCACAATCGCGATTCTCGGCGCCATCGAATCGCTGCTGTCGGCCACCGTGGCCGACGGCGTGACCGGCTCGCGCACCGACTCCAATACCGAACTGATCGGCCAGGGACTGGCCAACGTGGTGGTGCCGCTGTTCGGAGGCATACCCGTCACCGGCGCCATCGCACGCACCATGACCAACATCACCAACGGCGGACGCACACCGGTGGCCGGAATCATACACGCCCTCGTCCTGCTTGCAATATTCCTGCTGCTGATGCCGCTGATCAATCTGGTTCCCATGGCATGTCTTGCCGCAGTGCTCATCGTGGTCAGCTACAACATGAGCGGATGGCGCACCGTGCGCGGAATCTTCAAAAGTCCGAAAAGCGACGTCTCAGTGCTCATCGTCACCTTCCTGCTGACAGTGATCTTCGACCTCACAATCGCCATTGAGATCGGACTGCTGCTCGCCATCGTGCTCTTCCTGCGCCGCGTGATGGAGAACACCGAAATCAAAGTCTACTCCAACCAGCTTGACACCGCAGAGGGCACCGATCTGTCGACCCACGAGATGCTCGACGTGGCCCAGGGAGTCGAAGTATACGAAATCGACGGCCCGTTCTTCTTCGGCGTCGCCACCAAGTTCGACGAACTGATGCGCAACTCGATGGCACAAAAGCCACTCGTCCGCATAATACGGATGCGCAAAGTTCCGTTTATTGATTCAACCGGACTCCACAATCTGGAAATCCTGGTGCGTTCGTCGCAAGCCGATGGCATACACGTGGTTCTGTCGGGAGTTCGCCCAGAAGTGCGCGCCGCTCTCCACAATTCGGCCATCGACTCGCTTGTCGGCGCAGACCACATCTGCTCGCATATCACCCAGGCCGTGGAAATGGCAAACAGCATCGCTTCAAAAAAATGACATCAAAACGTCTCTCCTCTCTGCTGCTGATAATAGTCTCCGCATTGTGCGCCTCCGCTCAGATAAACATCGAGCGGGCGCTCAACGTGGGACGAAACGCGCTCTTTTTCGACGACTATGTGCTGGCCATTCAGTACTTCAACCAGGTCATCGAGCTGAAGCCGCGAATGGCCGAACCATATCTGCTGCGGGCCATCGCGAAATATAATCTCGATGATTTCAACGGAGCAGAAACCGACGCCAGCGCGGCGCTGGACCGCAACCCGTTTCTGCCCGACGCATGGGAAGTCAGAGCCGTGGCCCGACAGAACCTCGGCAAAACCGAAGAGGCGATCGGCGACTATCGCGGAGCACTGCGTCAGCTCCCGCTCAACATCCACCTGCTGTTCAACATGGCCATCGCGCAGAACGAAGCCGAACTGTATGCCGACGCCGATTCGACATTCGCCGTCCTGCTGAAGGAATACCCGCGATTCGACAACGGTTATGTCGGGCGCGCGCAGCTCAATCTGGAACGCGGCGACACAGCGGCGGCGACAGCCGACCTGACCCGGGCGCTCGAAATCAACCCGTCGTCGGGCCAGGCCCACGTGCTGCGGTCGATGATCAGCTACAACTCCGGTGACTATCAGACCGCACTGGCCGACATGGAGGAGGCAATACGCCTGCAACCGTCGCACACGGCCCTGCGGATCAACCGCGCGGTCCTGCGATATAATCTCGACGATCTGAACGGCGCGCTGGCCGACTTCAATTACGTGATCGAAGCCGACCCGCTCAACTCGGTGGCGCTCTTCAACAGGGCACTGCTCCGCGCGGAACTGAACGACAACGACCGCGCGGTGGCCGACCTGAACCGCGTGATCAGCATGAACCCCAACGATCTGCGCGCACGCTATAACCGCGCGGCCATCCTGGCCGAAAAACGCGACATCGAAGGCGCTCTGGCCGACGTAAACGCCGTGATCGACGCCTATCCGACAATGGAGAGCGCCTATGGCCTGAGAAGCCACATCTACAGCCTGGCTGGCGACAACCGCAAGGCCCGCGCCGACGCCAACCGCTCGATGCAGCTGGCACAGAGACCGGTCAACGACAAAAACGACAACACGCCGCAACCGACAGCCGGAGGCGACTCCGACGGCAATGACAACAACACTTCGGCACGCTTCGACACTCTGCTCACCATAAACACAGACTCCGAGACAGAACCTCAGCAGAAGTTCAACAACGGTTCTATCCGCGGACGCGTACAGGACCGCGACGTGAAAGTGGAGATACAGCCTATCTACACATTATCTTATTACGTGGCAGGAACGGCCAACGACAACGGCATGCTCGACAGCGACGTGTACGTGCGCGAAGTGGCCGATATAAACGACTCCCGGTCGCTCCGATTCGTGATCCACGTGACCAACTCACTGCCTTCGTTCACACGCAGCGAAGACATAGACCGCCATTTCGAATCGATCCGCAACTACGGATCGGCAATCGCGGCTGGCAGCCCGCGGGCAATCGACTATTTCGGACGCGCCATGGACCACGTCACCGTACACAACTATGACGCCGCCATCGCCGATCTCGACAAGGCCTTGGAACTAACTCCCGACTTCGCTTCGGCCTGGTTCCTGAGATCAGTGGCCCGATACAGAATCATTGAAGCGAAGCGAGGCGAAGTGACCGACATCACCTCCGACAGCACCGAACAGGAAATCGCCGCACGCAACCGTCTGGCCATCGATCAGATGCTTGCCGATCTGGACAAGGCCATCCAGATTTCGCCACGCATGGCGCCGGCATGGTTCAACCGCGGAACAATATTGCTGATGATGAAGGACTATGACGGAGCAATCGATGCATTCACCCGAGCCATCGAGATCGAACCAGACATGGCTGCCGCATGGTTCAACCGCGGATATGCGCACTATAGCCTGGGCAACCGCGACGCCGCCACAACCGACATCTCGCGTGCCGGACAGCTCGGCATCCTGTCGGGCTACAATCTGCTCAAACGCATGGCCCGCTGAACGCCACTAAATGGGGCAATCATTGGCAGCCCACCAGACGCACCACCCATCTTCACTCACCGACAAATCTACGCAAAATTAGATGGCGCACTGCCGGACTGAATCCGGCTGCGCGCCATAAAAACTCCATGTCCATTATCGAAGAGATTTGTCTGTCTCGGAGTCTGTGTGCGTGTGTATCCTTTCTTAGATAGAATTTGCCATGGAGACATCACCGTGGGTGATTTTTTAACGATACAAATTTACGTCTTTTAGCCATACGCCGATTGGCTATACATAAAAATCAGATTGACAATTTGTAAAAATCGTATCTGTTGCAATTTTTCAAATATTGATAATTCGTAAACCACACTTAAAAATCAACCAGATACGCAAACCCGCGCACGATTAATTAGCACATGCCGGAGTTTTTTTGTAAATTTGCATCCGGTTTCCAATCACTTATACACAAGTCTATGATTTCAATCAACAATTTAGGACAACAATTCGGTAAACGGGTGCTCTTTCAGGACGTGAACATGAAATTCACCCCAGGCAACTGCTACGGCATAATCGGCGCAAACGGCGCCGGAAAATCGACCCTCATGAGAATTCTGAGCGGCGAGCTTTCACCCACACACGGAAACGTGACACAAGGCCCGGGCGAAAGAATGAGTGTGCTCGAACAGGACCACTTCAAGTTCGACGAATGTACGGTTCTGGAAACTGTGCTTCGCGGACATACCGTATTGTGGGAAATCATGCAGGAAAAAGACGCGCTCTATGCCAAACCCGACTTCAGCGACGCCGACGGCATACGCGCATCGGAGCTTGAAGAGAAGTTTGCCGAACTGGAAGGATGGAACGCTGAAAGCGACGCGGCCTCACTGCTGTCCGGACTCGGAATCAAGGAAGACAAGCACAATATGCTCATGAAAGACATGAGCGGTAATGAAAAAGTGCGCGTGCTGCTGGCTAAAGCGCTGTTCGGAAATCCCGACAACCTCCTGCTCGACGAGCCGACCAACGACCTCGACCTCGAAACAGTGGCGTGGCTGGAAGATTACCTGTCGAAATTCGAGAACACCGTGCTCGTGGTGAGCCACGACCGTCACTTCCTCGACTCGGTATGCACCCATACTCTCGACATTGACTACAACAAAATGCAACTGTTTGCCGGAAACTATTCGTTCTGGTATCAGTCTTCACAGCTGGCTCTGCGTCAGCAGCAGCAGCAAAACAAAAAAGCAGAGGAAAAACGCAAGGAGCTGCTGGAATTCATTCAGCGTTTCTCGGCCAACGTGGCCAAGTCAAAACAGACGACCTCGCGCAAAAAAATGCTCGAAAAGCTCAACGTCGAGGAGATCCAGCCTTCAAGCCGGCGCTATCCGGGCATAATCTTCACCCCTAATCGCGAACCCGGCAACAAGATTCTTGAAGTAAAGGGACTGAGCGCTTCGATTGAAGGCGACGTGCTCTTCTCCGACGTCAATTTCCAGATTGAAAAAGGCGACAAAGTGGCGTTCCTGTCACACGACCCGCGTGCCATGACCGCTCTGTTTGAAATAATCACAGGCCACCGCAAGCCCGACGCCGGCACCTATGAATGGGGACAGACCATCACGACCGCATATCTGCCGCTCGACAACTCCGAGTTCTTCAACACTGACCTGAATCTGGTCGACTGGCTCTGTCAGTTCAGCAACGATTCAAGCGAAATATACCTCAAAGGATTCCTGGGCAAAATGCTGTTCAGCGGCGAAGAGGTGCTCAAAAAGGCATCGGTGCTCTCCGGCGGTGAAAAAATGCGCTGCATGATCGCGCGGATGATGCTGCGTGACGCCAACACAATGGTTCTCGACTCGCCCACCAACCACCTCGACCTCGAATCCATCCAGGCGTTCAACAACACGCTGCAGGGCTTCAAAGGCAACATTCTGATGAGCAGCCATGACCATGAATTCATCCAGACTGTGTGCAACCGCATCATCGAGCTGACGCCAAACGGCATAATCGACAAGATGATGGACTATGACGACTATATTTCCGACGAACGTGTGCTCGCTGCCCGCGAACGACTCTATGCTCAGGCTTGAACAACTGGCTCGAAAACACGGTGAAGTGATCGCGACCGAACCGATCACCGGATCCGGATCAAACCGACGCTATTTCCGATTCAGATTTGCCGACGGATCGACAATGATCGGATGTCTGGGCACAAACATCGCCGAAAACCAGGCATTCATCAGCCTGGCACGCTACTTCAGCGAGCGATCGCTGCCCGTGCCCGAGATAATCGCTGTCAGCGACGACTCGATGGCATATCTCCAGCAGGACCTCGGCTCGACTTCGCTGCTCGACTGCATTTCCGACAAAGAGATGATTGGCCGGGCAATGGAGATGTTGCCGAAATTTCAGCTGAACGGAGCGATAGGGATGGATTTCAGCCAGTGTTATCCGGTGAGCGAGCTTGACCGGCGATCGGTGATGTGGGACCTCAACTACTTCAAATACTGCTTTCTGAAGCCTATGGGCGTGGAAATCGACGAACCGCGCCTTGAAGATGAGTTTGAGCTGCTGGCCGAACGCATTGTCAGCGCGCGACCGCTCGGATTCATGGTGCGCGATTTCCAGAGCCGCAATGTGATGATCCACGACGGCCACCCCTGGCTGATAGATTTCCAGGGCGGCCGGCGCGGACCGGTCCATTACGACGTGGCGTCATTCCTCTGGCAGTCACGCGCCGGCTTCTCCGACGAAACACGCCGGCAGATGATCGACCGATATATCGACGCGGCCGGAGTCAGCCGGGAGTCTTTTCTCGCTCAACTGCCCGACTTTGTCGCGTTCAGAATGATGCAGGTGCTCGGAGCATACGGATTCCGCGGCCTGTATGAGCGCAAACCGGCCTTCATGACGCAGATTCCCGCGTCGCTCCAGTCTCTCAGGTCGTCGCTAAACCCCAACTCGTTCCCTTATCTGAGCGAACTGACGGCCGATCTGGCAATCAGCACCGACCGGCGCAATCATAGCGAAGAAGACGGCGCACTGACAGTTGAAGTGATGAGCTTCAGCTACAAAAAAGGACTGCCGGCCGACTCGACCGACAATGGAGGCGGATTCACATTCGACTGCCGGGCCATTCATAATCCCGGACGCTATGAGCGTTACCGCGCTCTGACCGGACGAGATCCGGAAGTGATCGAATTTCTTGAAAACGACGGTGAGATCACGCAATTTCTCAGCCACTGCTACTCACTGGTCGACGCATCGGTGGAGCGATATCTCGAACGCGGATTCACCCATCTGCAAGTGGCTTTCGGTTGCACGGGCGGACGTCACCGGTCGCTCTACAGCGCCGACCATATGGCGGAACATCTGCGCCGGAAATTTGCCGGACGTAACCTGCGGGTGACTCTGCGTCACCGCGAACAACCGCAGCTCGAGCAATGAAAGCCATGATATTTGCCGCCGGACTCGGCACAAGGCTCTATCCGCTGACGGCCGACCGTCCGAAAGCTCTGGTGGAAGTGGCCGGAGTGCCGATGCTGAAACGGGTGATCGACAACGTGAAAGCAGCCGGAGCCACCACAGTGGTGGTCAACGTCTGCCATTTCGCGCAGAAAATCATCGACTATCTCGCCGACAACAACAATTTCGGCATGGAGATCATTGTCAGCGACGAGAGCGACATGCTGCTCGAAACCGGCGGCGGACTGCTGAAAGCCCGCCGGATACTCGACGGCAACGAACCTGTGTTGCTGCATAATGCCGACATCTGCACCGACGCCGATCTAAGCCGCCTCAGACTTGACGGAGCGGAGGCCACTCTGCTTGTGGCCGACCGCGATTCGTCACGCCGGCTGCTGTTTGACCGCACAGAAAACCGCCTGTGCGGGTGGCTCAACACCTCCACCGGCGAAACCAGACCGGAAGGCACGGTCTATGACCCCGCCTCACACCGGCCGCTGGCGTTTCAGGGCATACACCTGTTTGACCCGTCGCTGTTTGACGAACTGGCCGCCTATGCGTCGGGGCTGCAGTCGCCCGCATTCTCCATCACCCCGTTCTATCTGCATTGCGCGTCGCGAGGACTCCGCATAACAGGGTGCGACATTCCCGGAGGCTACCGATGGTTCGATATCGGCCGCCCCGCATCTCTGGCCGCTGCCGAAGCGGCTATGTTCTAATTTATATTTTTTCCTACATTTCCATTATGAGCGTCCACACTCTCAAAGACTGGGTTATTGCCACCCGACCATGGTCATTTCCGGCATCAACAATGCCGGTGGCCGTCACAATGGCATATTGCTACTATCGTTCATCGGCTGGAATGGCCGGACCTATCACTTCCGACCAATGGATATATTCCGTCCTGGCTCTGCTGTCAATGATTCTGTTTCAGGCCGCCGGCAACACATGGAGCGACCTGCATGATTTCAGACACGGTGTCGACACCGCCGCCGACAATTTCTCCGTCAAGATTCTGACGTCCGGTCAATTCTCACAACGCGAAATCTCCACGCTGTCCATCGTGCTGTTCGGCCTGGCTTCCTCGCTTGGCCTGATCCTGGCCTTCAACTGCGGCATCGAGATCCTGCTGCTCGGTCTGGCCGGAGTGGCGCTCGCCGTCCTGTATCCTTTTTTGAAATATAACGCATTGGGCGATGCTGACATTTTCATGACCTATGCCCTGATCCCGACTGCCGGAGTGTCATATCTGATGACCGGCAGCTACCTCCCCGAGGCAACAATCCTGTCGATTCCAGTCGGGCTGATAACGGTGGCGATCCTTCACGCCAACAACACCCGCGACGTGCAGACTGATCGCCAGGCCGGCATCAGAACCCTGGCCATGATCATCGGAAACCGGGCCTCACGCGCCCTCTATGTGGCCGAACTGGTGGTTCCGTTTGTCATTATCGGCACCCTGATCGCAGCCGGAATGCTTCCGATCGCAGCCGGCGCGGCCTGCGCCGTGGCCCTGCTGCCTGCCGCGCGCAACATCCGCATGATCGCCCGCGCCACACCCGGAAACTACATGCAGATCTGCGATCTCGACAAGCACACGGCCCAATTACAACTGATTTTCAGCATGTCGCTCTGCCTGGCTCTGTCGATCTGCGCGGCATTCATATCGTTCATGGCATGAAACGGATACTGACAGCCATATTCGCAGCACTGATCCTGTGGACTGTGATGTTTTCACCGCTAACCGCGCCACATCTGAGCCTGTGGCCGGTAATGACCGCATCGGCAGTGATTCTCACCTGCATGGCCACCTTCTGGGGCAAATGGTACCGCGGCGTCAGATTCCGGATATCCGACATCGCGCTCGGCATCGTAAGCGCATGCCTGCTGTGGGGTGTATTCTGGATCGGCGACAAATTGTCGCAGCTGATGTTTTCATTCGCCCGCCCCGAGGTGAACCATATTTATGATTTCAAGGGAGACATACAGCCGTGGCTGCTGTCGGCCCTGCTGCTGTTGGTCATCGGACCGGCAGAAGAGATCTTCTGGCGCGGATACATTCAGCGACAGTTTTCGGCAAAATGGGGAGCCGGCATCGGATTCGTCGCAGCAACGGCGGTGTACTCGCTGGTCCACATCGGATCATGCAACTTCATGCTGGTGATGGCGGCCTTGGTGGCCGGAGGATTCTGGGGGCTGGCCTACAGATTCCGCCCTGACCGGCTCGGCGCGCTCATTGTCTCGCATGCCGTCTGGGACGCTGCCGTTTTCGTGTGGTTCCCGATATAAAAAGGACTCCGCTTAAAAAAACAGATCAGGTGGAAGGCTGCCGCGCGGATGCGGACTCTTCCACCTGATCTGTTTTTATAAGTGTCGTATCGCTGTCTGATCAGCCTCCGAAGTCATCGTAATGGATATTCTCGGCCGGAACTCCAAGTTCATCGAGCATATGGACCACAGCCTTGCTCATCGGGCCGGGACCACACATATAGTATTCTATATCCTCAGGATTGTCATGCTCCTTGAGATAGGTCTCGAAGATCACCTGATGCACGAATCCGGGAGTATACTTCACGCCCTGACGGTCAGCCTCGGGATCCGGACGGTCAAGAGCCAGATGGAAGTGGAAGTTCGGGAATTCCTTTTCAAGCTGGAGGAAGTCCTGAAGATAGAACACCTCGTTGAGAGCGCGTGCGCCATAGAAATAGTGCATGACGCGGTCCTGAGTGTGCAGCGTCTTGGTCATGTGCATGATCTGCGCGCGCAGCGGAGCCATGCCCGCGCCGCCTCCGATCCACATCATCTCGTTTTTGGAGTCAAAAATCGGGAAGAAGTCACCGTAAGGGCCACTCATGATCACCTTGTCGCCAGGTTTTAGAGTGAAGATATAGCTCGACGCTATGCCGGGAGGCACGTCCATGAATCCGGTCTGAGGTTTCGGCTTGAACGGAGGGGTTGCGATGCGCACCGTGAGCATGAAGCGGTCACCCTCGGCCGGATAGTTGGCCATGGAGTATGCGCGCACGGTCGTCTCCTTGTTTTCGGCATGCAGGGAGAAGAGTCCGAATTTTTCCCATGCCGGCAGATATTCCGGACCGATGGAATCCTTGTCGATGTCTTTGTCGTAATCCATCGAATAGGGGGGAATCTTGATCTGCGCGTAACTGCCGGGGATAAAGTCCATGTGCTCGCCCGGAGGCAGAGCCACGATGAATTCCTTGATGAAAGTGGCCACGTTCTTGTTTGACACGACCGTACACTCCCACTCCTTGACGGAAAGCACCGATGCAGGCACCTTGATGTCAAGATCAGACTTCACCTTCACCTGGCAGCCAAGGCGCCAGTGGTCCTGAAGCTGCTTGCGGGTAAAATGCACTGTTTCCGTGGGCAGCGGATCGCCGCCTCCTTCCATCACCTGCACACGGCACTGCGCGCATGAGCCTTTGCCGCCACATGCCGAAGGGAGAAACACATTGGCGTTGGCCAGAGTGCCGAGCAGCGACGAGCCGGTCTCAGCCTCGAGCCGGGTGTCGGAATTTAGAGTTATTGTCACCTTGCCGGAATGAACCAGATAATGCTTGGCCACGAGCAACACTGCCACAAGAAGCAATGTCACGGCCAGAAATATGCCCACACCGGCAAGGAGCGTGAGCGTGTCGGGGGATATGGATTGCAGGATCATGACGTTGATCAGATTTTAATGCCGAGAAAACTCATGAAGGCAATGCCCATCAGAGCGGTGATGATAAATGTGATGCCGATGCCGCGGAGCGGACGGGGCACCTTGCTGTAGGTCGATATGCGCTCGCGGATTGCGGCCAGAGCCACAATGGCCAGAAGCCAGCCGATGCCCCATCCTGCGCCGGCACACACCGAAGTCCACACACTGGCGAACTCTCGCTGCTGCATGAACAGCGATCCGCCCAGAATGGCGCAGTTAACGGCGATCAGCGGCAGGAATATTCCCAGCGAACTGTAGAGCGCGGGAGCATATTTCTCGACCGCCATCTCCACCAGCTGGGTCATCGAGGCGATGACAGCGATAAACATGATCAGCGACAGGAAGCTCAGATCGACGGCGGCGTATTCCTCGCCGAGCCAACTGAGCGCGCCGGCCTTGAGCACATAGTTTTCGAGAAGATAGTTGATCGGCAGGGTGATCACCAGCATGAACGTGACGGCCACGCCGAGACCGAGGGCGGTCTTGACATTTTTGGACACGGCCAGATACGAACACATACCCAGAAAATAGGCAAATATCATGTTGTCGATGAAAATCGACCTGATAAAGAGATTCAGATTTTCCATTATATAATTGCCGGATATGATTAATTTTCTTGTAGATCTTTGTTGATTGCGCGGTGTGCCCAGATGATGCAGGCCACGACAATCAGCGCCATCGGAGGCAGGATCATCATGCCGTTATTGACATAGCCGGCCTCATAAAACGAATCTGGAACGACCTGATAGCCGAACAGAGTGCCTGAACCGAGAAGCTCGCGGAAAAACGCCACGATGACAAGGATAACGGCATAGCCGATGCCGTTGCCGACACCGTCAAGAAACGCCGGCCACGGTTTGTTGCCGAGAGCAAACGCCTCAAGGCGGCCCATGAGTATGCAATTCGTTATGATAAGTCCGATAAACACCGAGAGCTGAACGCTGACGGCATAGGCATATGCCTTAAGCAATTGGCTCACAATGACAACCAAGCCGGCCACGACCACCAGCTGCACGATGATGCGGATGTTGGTGGGAATAGTGTTGCGCAGCAGCGATATGATCACGTTGCTGAATGCAAGCACTGCGATCACGCTGATGCCCATGACCATGGCGGGAGCCAGTTTGGCAGTGACGGCCAGCACGGAGCAGATGCCGAGCACCTGGACAATCACCGGATTGTCCTTGGAAAAGGGATTCAGAAATACCTGCGAGTTTTTGATTTTTTCAGCCATAGCTCGTAGCGTCATTTAGTTTGCTTGTTAATATTCTGAAGGTAAGCGGCATATGGAGCCAGGCAATTGTCAAGCATCGAAGCGACACCTTTGCTCGTGATTGTGCCGCCCGACACAGCGTCGACATAATCACGGCGTGCGTCAACGGGTTTCTGTCCCGCCTTGACCACATCGACCGGCACAAACGCGCCATCGGAGGCCACGACGCTCTTGCCGTCAAACTGACTGGCAAAAGCCGGCTTTTCAATTTCGGCGCCAAGTCCCGGAGTCTCGCCCTGATGGTTGAAATATGCGCCATAGATTGTCGATCCGTCGGCATCGAATGAAACATAGCCCCAGATCGGCCCCCAAAGTCCGGCGCCATAACAGCTGACAATGTATTTGACCTCGCCGTCAGGCAACTGACACACATAAACCGGAAGCAGGCGTTCAGAAGCAGGCTTCTTGCTCTGCTCGGCCACGTTGACAGACGCGGCTCCTGACTCGCTGACAATCTCGCCTTCGGCATTGACAATCTGCTGCTTAACAATCAGCGAATTGAACTGAGCGGTGACGTCGGCCTCGGGAGTCACATGAACCGACTTGAGAATCTGGCCCATGGTGTCGGCCATGACGTTGGCCTGCTGCCTGTCGCGCAGAGCCAGCGAGGTCAGCGCCAGAGCGCAGCCCACCACCACCACCAGCACCACTATATATATTATGGTGTAGATATTGCTTTGTTTATTGATCTTCATGAGCGTGCGGAAGTTTTGACGCGGTTAAGGCGACGTTTGACATTGGACTGCACCACGCAATAGTCAATCAGCGGAGCGAAAACGTTCATCAGCAGCACCGCCAGCATGGCGCCTTCGGGGTAGCCGCTGTTATAGACGCGTATCACGATAGCCATGACACCGACCAGGAAGCCATAGATCCATTTGCCGGTCTCGGTGCGGGCGGCAGTTACCGGATCAGTGGCCATAAAGACGATGGCGAATGCAAAACCGCCATATATCAGCTGGTCAAATGCTGACAGATAGCTGGCCGGGAAGGTTGCCGACGGGAATGCGTGGGCAACAGCTCCCATGCTCAGTCCGCCGATCAGGGCCGACAGCATGATTTTCCAGCTGGCCATGCCGCTGAACAGCAGGATTGCGGCGCCGATAAGCACACAAAGAGTCGAAGTCTCGCCAAACGAGCCGGGAATCAGTCCGACGAATGCGTTCCACCAGTCAGCAGTAATCTGGCCGACCTGCTCCGGCGATGTCGCTGTTGCGATTTCGCCAAGCGGGGTCGCTCCGGTGAATCCGTCGGCCGCGGTGCCGCCGATACCGCAGACAGGATCGGTCGCCACGAAGACGTTGTCGCCGCTCATCTGCTTCGGATATGCGAAGAACAGGAAAGCACGGGTCACCAGGGCCACGTTGAGAATATTATAGCCTGTGCCGCCAAACACCTCTTTCACGAAGATCACGGCAAAGGCGGTGGCCACGGCGATCATCCACAGCGGAGTCTCGATCGGGCATATCATCGGAATCAGAATGCCGGTCACAAGGAATCCTTCCTGAATCTCCTCCTTGCGCCACTGGGCCACGACAAACTCAATGCCCAGACCGACAAGATAACTGACAATCACGCGCGGCAACACAGCCAGGAAGCCATAGAGCATCATTGTCCAGAACGGGAATTCCGATGCGCCGGCAGCCAGCCAGTGCTGATAGGCGGTGTTATACATTCCAAAAAAGAAACATGGCATAAGCGCCATCACCACAATGATCATGGTGCGCTTCGAATCATTCGCGTCGCGGATGTGGGCGCCTCTCTCTCCTGCCGTTTCATTCGGAGTGAAGAGAAACGTCTCCATGCCGTCATAGACCGAATGCAGCGCCGACAGCTTTCCGCCAGGCTGGAAATGCGGTCTGATGCGCTCAAGTTGTTTTTTCAGTCCTTTCATATATTCAGCTATAAGTCTTTTATTCTACTTCAGAACGCATAAAGTCCAGACCTTCGCGCACAATCCGCTGCAGTGGATGCTTGCTTGTGTCGACATATTCAGGCAATGCGAAATCCTCAGGAGCCACTTCATATATGCCGAGCTGCTCCATCTGCTCGATGTCTCTGGCCATGATGGCCTTGATCAGATATTCGCCCATAATGTCCATCGGCAGCACTTTGTCATACTCTCCGGAGAGGATCATCGCTCTGTGTCCGCCGTTGACTCTTGCATCAGGGGCAAACAGTCTGCCACGGAGGAAATGGCCGAGCACACTGCGTTTGACGCTCATTTTCGATGCGCCAGGATTGGCCCAGCCCATGAATTCATCGGCATCGTCGCCTTCACGAATCACCGACACCTGACGGTAGGGGTAGCGCAGATATCCGTCAATGCCGACCTTGACTCCGGTAAATACCGAACCGGAAATGATGCGGCGGTGGCCGGGAGCGCCTTTCATGCGTCCGGCCAGCAACGACTTGACGTCAGCGCCGGCAACGGTGAGAAGATATGCCGGAGTGGCCACTTCCGGACCTGCCACCGTGATCATGTCGGCAGCGTCGATCGAACCGGTGCGTGCCAGCTGTCCGATCTTGCGCAGAGTCACCACGTCGAGCGTCCACACCGTCTCGCCCTTGTTGACCGGAGCTATGGCGGCAATCTGCGGACCGACGTTGCCACTCGGATGCGGGCCGCTGACGGTCACCCACTCGGCGCCCTTGACCGGCTTGAGCGGAGTGCCTTCAGGCACGCAGATATAAACTTTGCCCGAGGTGAGATCCGACAGCGCCGTGACCGCAGCTTCAAGATCAGCCATGCCATCGGCCACGGCATATTCCAGATGCGGAGCCAGAGGCGAGGAATCGAATGCCGTCACAAAAATGTCGCGCGGAGTGCGCTTCGGATCCGGCACGATGTCATAAGGACGCTGGCGCATCATGCACCACAGTCCGCTGCCCATCAGGGCTGTGCGGAAATCAGCTGCCGGTTCCGGCTTCAGTGCCGATGGCGCTGACATTTCGGCCGGGACGACCTCCACGCGCAGCAGCTTGCGGCGATCGCCGCGAACCACCGCCCTGACAGTGCCACTCACCGGGCTGACAAGCTTGATCTCGGGATTGTTTTTGTCAAACAGCAATGGAGCGCCTGCCTCGACGGCATCGCCTTCTTTAACTGCCGCTTTCGGCACAAAACCGGGAAAATCATCGGGACAGACAGCCACACTCTCAGGCCGCACCCACAAAAGACTGCCGGAATCCGCAGGACGGGGAGCCGCTCCCTGCAAGTTGATATCCAGCCCTTTCTTAATCTTTATTTCCATCTAAAAAACAGTTGGCTGTATATGTTGTTGTGTTTGAAGCTACAAAGGTACAAAAAAATCTTAAAACACCGAAATAAATCTTTAGAACTGTTACTATTATGTGTCATGTTGCACAAAAAACGTCCGGATCTTCTCAAAAAGACCCGGACGCATCACTTATATTCACCTAAAAAACCGAAATAGACAATGTCCGAAGGCTGACGTGACCGCCATCGGCAGTCCTGTCAGCCGGCCATGGCTCAGAACTGATATTTGGCTCCGACCTGCACAAGGCCCTGGGCGCCAAAACCGAGTTCGCCGAAAATGGCCAGATGAGGCATCAGGCCCACTTCGGCACACACTGGAGAGATCTGACCTGCGAAATAACCCTTGTTGTAACTGTCGCCGAATTCAGGCATCATGTGCGAGATCACCGCACCGGCTCCGGCATGGCCATAGAGCTTTACAATCGAGTTCTGATAATAGTCGATCTTGACGTTCAGCATGATGGCATGATAACCGACACTATTGTGGAACGACTGTGTGCCATACAGCTGCGAGCTGCCGTATTCATAGACCGGAAGAGAGAACGATTTTGTGCGGGCGCTTGAATAGGAATAGCTCGGGCCAATGGATATGCCCTTGCTCACCGGAATATAAAGCCCCAGGTTCAATGCGCCCCAGGCATTTTTCACATCCGACATTCCTTTGTGGCAGTTGATCGCATCCATCTGGGTATATGCGCCATAGCTGACCGTGATTTCCTGTGCCGAAGCGGCAGCCGCAAGTCCCGACGTCAGGGCAAGTGCGATTAAGATCTTTTTCATACTGAGAGAGAAGTTTAGTGTTTTTGTTGATATGAATCTTATATCTACAATAACGCCCTTTCAGACAAAAAGTTTCCGGTCAGGCATATGAATGCAGACCGCCAAGGATGAAATTAACGCCGAAATATGTCATCAGCACGCAGACGAAAGCAACCAGATTCCAGATGGCGAAACCGCGGTCATGGCGCACAAACCTGACCATACCGCCGTGAAGCGGCACGCAATACACCAGCATCGTGATCAGCGCCCACACCTCTTTGGGATCCCAGCCCCAATATCGGCCCCATGATTCATTGGCCCACACGGCACCGACAAAAATTCCCGCCGCAAGCATACAGACCGCCGGACAGAGCATGGCTCTGGCCATGAAGATGAGCTGACGCCGCCCGCATAACCATCCGGCGCAACACAGGGCTATCAGCGCCAGCAACGCATAAGCGACCATCACACACAGCACGTGGACGCTGAGCAGCGGCGAACGCAACACCGGCATGAGCGGCGACAATTGCGGCGAGCGCAGACCGATTGCCGACACAAGCAGCGCCAGCGAACCGACAATCAGTCCGAGCGGAAGCATCAGCGGCTGACGCCGCGACGTGCACAACCCCGACAGCAGCGCGAAAAGCGAGAGCCAGAGCATTGTTTCCGGCCCATTGGCCATCGGCACGCGCCCGGTGCCGACATAATCGGCCAGAAGGAGGAGCGCCACCCATCCGACGGCGACAGCCACGGCCAAATACGCCACACGCCTCCGCGGGCAGAAAAAGAGCAGCAGCCCGCATATCATCATCGCAGCCGGCGCGGCAATCTCTCCGCCCATACCGACAAACCAGCGTTCGGCCACAGTCTGCGCCCGTCCTGGCAATGCCCCGGCGGCAACGCGGTGCTGATAGCGCGCAATTTTATCAATCGCGTCATCCATCTCATTCCAGCGCTTTTGAGCCGACAGTTCCGCCAGATAGTTCAGGCTGTGGCGCGTCACGGTCCATTGCTCTGCGGTGAGCGAGTCAGGCAATCCGTCAACCGGCGAATACCAGACCATGGATCCGTCGGGAGCGGCCACCGGAAACAGGCGCCACAAAGAGCCGGCAGCGGCCTGCGACACCAGCGAGAACTGCTCGTTGGCGTCCTGATGGCCGGACTCAGCGAGTCTGTATCCTTCGATCGGGTCGACAAAATCGGCCATAGCGGCAAATCTGCCATCAATGCCGAGGGCGCGGCGGCTATCGGCCGATTTTATTTTGATGCACCGCTCGGATTTCCAGGAATCATAATAGAAAAGCCATCCTGTCATCACCTGTTCGGCCGACAAGCCCCGATAGGTCGACGAGCCGGTGAGCCTGCGGGTAAAGTCACGGGCCAGCGACGACAGCGGAACCACGCGTCCGCCGTGGCAAACCGAAAGCGAGCAGAACCCGGCTGCGACATCGGCCGGCAGAGTTTCGGGCGGCGACGCATGGGCGCGTTCCGCTCCGCCGGCAGCAATTGCCAGCGCCAGCAGCGCGACACGCCCGACACGAAAGCCCCGGAAATGCCGCGACGCCAACAGGAGCATGCCCGCAAACAACAGCACATAGCCGCAGTAGGTCACAGCAATGCCTATCGGGTCATGTGTCACAGTCATCACCGAGCCTGCACCGTCGGAATCATAGCTGCTCTGATAGAAACGGTAGCCCTTGGCCGAAGCCACGCGGTTCATGGCCACGACGGCCGGGCTACCGTCGATTTCCAATGTGCTGACAAAGTCAGACGGCGCCTGTGTGCCAGGATAGTATTCCACCCTGAAGTCCACAAGTGTGACCGGAATCTTGCCGACGAAGTCAGTCTGTCCGACCCGCAGATGGAGCGACTGCGAAGTGCCCCACAGATGAGTGGCAAGCGCTCCGGCAAGAATCACGATAAATGCCAGATGAAACAGAAACAGGGCCATGCGGCGATACAGCCTGCGACGCACCATGACAGCCAGCGAGATGACGGCAAGAGCACCCCACCCCGCCACAAACAGCGGCGAGCCATAGGCAACCTCACCCCCGGGAATGCAGGAGATCAGCGCCATTGCCAGAACCATCACGGCCAGTAAGATAAATGCCAGCACAATCGTTTGTTATAAATATTATCAAATGGCATCAAGGAATTCGACCACAGCATCGCGGTCAGCCTTGCTCAATGCGCGGAATTTTGTCATTGAACGCGCGGCATGACTTTCGTCCGAGCCGGCGTCATGCCAGAGAATAGCCTCGAGGGTGGTGCGGGCGCGACAGTCGTGCAGCCGGTCTGCATAGGTCGATCCGGTGGCGATCTGGTGCAATCCGCGGCCCCACAACGGAGTCGTGCGACACCATCCGTTGCGGATATCGTTGACCATAAACAGCTTATGCTGCACCATGTCGGTATACGGCCATATCGTCTGATAAGGATACCTCGGAAGCTCCCGGCCGGCCGTGCCGTTAAAGAACTGCGCCGGATCGCGCACTTCGTCGGCGCCTGTGGTCCAAGACGGTTTGTGGCAATATGTGCACCCGATCTCTTCAAACACCTCTTTGCCACGCTGCACCTCCGGGCGTTCCACTCCACGCACAGCAGGCACGGCCAGACCGCGATGCCACACCATCAGGTCGATATAGTTCTGATCCGAAGCCTCGGCCGGAAGCGAGGTCGAGTTCAGATAGGCCAGAATGTCGGCTTCGGCATCGCCAGAGTGCCACTCCGGATGAGTGCGTTCGGGGTCCGCCTGGGCAATGAATTCAGGGAATCCGGCCTGCACTTCGGGATCGGCGGCAGCGGCTCTGGCATAGAATCCACCCGCGTCCTTATAGTGATAGCGGCGGTCGGAGCGGGTCACATTGGTGATGTTCCAGTATGCATTGGCACCGGCGGCGTCCTGTAGCGGACCGCGGCTCAGCGCATAGGTGTAGCGCAACGGATACTGACGACCGTCAGACGAGGCCTCCTTCGAGGTGTATTGTCCGGTGAATTGCCCGCCTGAGAAAATGGCCGGATTAAGCGGCACTCCGGCGGCCTCTTCGGCCTGATACTGGGCAAGAATATCTTCATCAGATATGGCGTCGAGCAAACCGGTGCCATAGATTCCGATGGTGCTTTCAAGTCTGACTTCATAATCGCCCATCTGCTCCTCGGTCAGAACTCCCTGACGATAGGCATAGACCGCATCGCGGCTCATGGTCACCTCCGGATAACGGAGCGAGTAGCTCTCGCCGTCAGGAAATTTGTTGCCATAGCGGTCGGTGTATTCATGCCAGGTGATGATCACCTGGCTTTCGTCAAGCGGAGCCTTGAAAGGATCCACGGCATGCCCTTGTGGCATACCTGCGAGCCAGTTGACATAGCCTTGAGTGGCAGGATTGTAGACCACCAGCAGATAACCGTTGCCCATTTCATTAGTGCGGAACGGTCCGTCGGGCTGGGACTTGCCGTGGCCATAGCCTGGGTGGCAGTGCATGCACGAAGACCGGATGTAGGTCGGACCGAGGCCGGAACGCACTCCATCGGTGTTTGTCACATAATTTTTCTCAAAAAGCTGTTCGCCGCGCTTGAACGAAGCGAGAAATCCGCCTTGCTCCACTGCCTTTGCTGGTTGCTCGAATGCAGCCGATGTGGTGATGAACGATGTGCCGAGTTCTCCGCCGGCATAATACCATTCGGGCAACCGGGTCTCTTCTTTGTCATTGCCGCCGCTGACCTTCTCATCGTCAGCACAAGCGGCCATGGTCATAAGAACCATAGCCGACATGCCGAATGCAAAATATTTTCGCATCATTATCAATTTTTCTGAATCAGTTCAAGAAGTTCGTCAAAAATATCCACAACATCATTGCAGGCGTTGACAGCCGCAAAGTTAACATTTTTCAGTGAAGCATCCTGCGATGTCGAGGCAAAAGGCTCTTTCATCTTTGAGATCGCGTCGATAGCATTGTCGATCGCGGCCTTGATGCGGGTGTCGAGATCCTTGTCGATGCCGGCCACGTATCCGCTCAGAGTGTGGACCGAAGGCTTGATGTAGGTCTCGGTTTCGGTGCCGTATTGCGAATATCCGCAATAGAAGTGGCGCACCGAACGGAGATTGTCGATGAAATCGGTGATGGAGTTGAGGGCATAGGGCGATTCAATATAGTCGGGATCCGCTTCCAGACCGGAACCGACCGGATTGCCGATTTTCTGATTGCCCACCTCGTCGGCAATATCCTGGGCGCCGATGATCATCTCCTGCACTGCCGAAGCATAATTCACATAGATCGAACCGGCTTTTCCGGCATTTTTCATGTAATAGCCGTAATTTACAGCATAGTCCAGTTCGGCACCGTCAAGAATGTCGAGTCTGGCCTGATCGACAGTGCCTTCGTCGGCCCACGACGCTTCCAGACGCAGGCAGCAGTTGCGCAGATCGTCGGCAACGGCGGCAAGATAAAACAGCTCGTTCTGCGTGAATCTCTCCACAGGGCGCGGAGCAGTTACCGCCGACAAGTCGTCGGCAGGCTCGAACAGCATATATTCTATGGCATGAAAACCGAGCAGCCCCTGGCCGAGTGAGGACCCAACATATTCGCCTGCGCTCTCGGCATCGCTCATCTGGGCCATCTGTGCGGCATTGTTGAGCATGCTGTTCATGGCCGCCTTGTCAAGAGGCCAGGTGTCGATATGCGGGTCGATGCTATAGACGGCCGCTCCGCCAAAGAGCCACGCCTCGCTCAGCTCCCAGTATCGGCGCGCCTCGATCCATTCGCGTCCCGCGTCGGTGATCTGTTCGGGAGTCAGCGCCGCCACTCCGCCGTCACACATGGAGCGGCATGTTTCCGAGAGTCTGAGAGCCGCGTCGGCAAGACCACGATACGTGGGCACGACTGTGTTGTTCACATAATCCTCGACCACAGGGCGCAGTGCGTCTTCCTGGGCGTCGTTGCCGGTCATCGGGCCATCATTGTCAGAGCATGCCGCCAACGACACTGCCGCGAGCAACGCAGCAGAAATTCTGGTAAATTTTTCAAACATAATTTTGGATGATTATAGATTGTTTTTGTTACTTGCGGGTGAAGAATCCGGCATAGGCCACACCGATGCTTACGGCCGGCTCATTATTGTAGGGCGAACGCATCAGCCCGATCGAGTATTCTCCTTTGACCACCACCTGCGGAATCGGATAGTAGTTGATGCCGGCGGCTATGCGGTTGCGTCCGCACCAGTCGTAACGCAGCACTCCGTTGGCCGTTTTCAGCATCGTGTCATAGAAATCATAACGGCCAAACACATAGAGTTTCTGCCTGTCGATCTTCATGGGATGGAATATGTCGTAACCGGCTTCCACTCCGGCCGACATGGCGTCGGAGGCAACGTTGGTCTTCGGCGACGGCGAATCGGAGCGCATCTTCTTGTTGAAGGCTGTGATCTGATCCGAATCCGAGAGGTGGCCGTAAGTCACCCCGCCGCGCACTATCAGACCGAATCCGCCGTTATAGTCAAAGTCAAACGAGCCGATGGCCAGAGTGCCTTTCACGTCTTTCCAGTTGTCGTTGGGCTGAGCGAGAGTATTGCTGAACGTGTTGCCCACATAGCCGCTCAGCCCCAGACGCAGACCGGCCACAGAGTAATTGTCGACTCTTGCGGCTCCGGCGATCGCATTGGCAATCTTGAATTCATATGGACTGCCGGTGCCTCCGGCCACCCAGTTGTCGCGCCCGAAGCGGTCGGAATCCAGTCCGGGCATCACCATGGCCTCATAGCGCCATTTGCCTGCACGGCCCCAGAAACTGATGCCGGTTTCATGCCAAGTGCACGGAATCACGGTTGCATCGCCTTCAGGTCGGTAGACACCGAAAAATTCCGTCGGCATATGCGCCCTGTTGGTCGATCCGACCGGCACCACCATATGGCCGACACGCAGATTGGCCGCGGCACAGAAACTCTTCTGAATCCAGAACTGTTCCAGAGCCACTTCGCCGCCACGTTCCACTTCGGTTTCATATTCGCCGCCTTCGTCGTCTTCCATCTCGACGGCCGACTCCACTCCGCCATGTTCAAACTCGATTTCGGTGCCCATGCTCCATCCTTTGCCGAAGTCATAGCCAAGATAGATCACCACGTGAGGCAGATCCACGCGCGAATGATGGCCTGATTTGAAATTCTGCGGACTTTTATAGCGATTCCACGCGTCTGAGAAAAAATTATAGGAATAGACGGCCTCGCCATATCCTCCCACAGTGAGCTGCGCGGCAACGGGCATGGAGGAAAGTGCGGAAGCCGCAATAAGAGATGTGAGTAATTTACATTTCGACATAGTTGATTCGTGTGAACTGTTGGTTTTGTTGATTTGACGGGTGCAAAGTTACGCCCATCCCACCGGATCGGAAATACTCAGAAATGCGTAAAAATTCAGCACAATACGCCTGTCTTGATTTGTCGGAATCCGGCAAAATCACTAATTTTGCGTATATGTTTCGACTCGAAAAAATCACAACATCACATTCTTGTTACGGTTTCGTAGAGCGTCTCTGGCTCGACGCTTTCCCCGGCAACGAACGGCGCGACGAAGCAGACCAGCGCCACAACACTGACCATAATCCCCTGTTTTCATGCCTGCTGGCATTGGAAGACGGGCATCCGGCCGGAATGTTCACCCTCTGGGATTTCAGAGATTTCACCTATTGCGAGCATTTTGCCACCGACCCGGCCGTGCGCGGACGCGGACTCGGAGCGAAGATCGTGAGCGAGGTAATGGCCATGACCGGCAAGCCGCTGGTGCTTGAAGTGGAGATGCCGGCCGACGAAATGTCGAGACGTCGCATCGGATTCTACGAACGTTGCGGGCTGGTGTGTCACCACGGATTTGAATATGTGCAGCCGCCCTATCGCCCAGGCGACGCTCCGCTGCCGATGAAACTCATGTCATCGCCTGGATTAAAGGCCTCAGATCTTGCCGCCGCAGCCGCTGCAATCCACCAAAAGGTATATAATGTCGCTGATTAGTCTGCTGGCAAGCGTCATGACGGTCGTTGCGGCTGCTGACGCTCCTGATTCAACCTCAGTGCGACAGCTCGAGGAAGTGGTCGTTGACGGTCAGTCGGCCCGGATGAGAATCCGGGGCACAAAACTCGGAGCCGAACGGCTGGAGATGAAGAAACTGGCGCTGACCCCGGTGCTTTTTGGCGAGCGCGACATAGTCAAGGCGATCACTCTGCTGCCCGGAGTCAGCTCCGAAGGCGAAGGCTCGGGCGGATTCGAGGTGCGCGGCGGCACATCCGCCCAGAATCTTGTGACTCTTGACGGTATCACGCTCTATAACCCGTCACACGTAATGGGCACGTTCTCGATCTTCAACGACGACGCCATCGGCTCGGCCACGCTCTACAAAGGCCCTATCCCCCAGTCGTTCGGCCAGGCCACGTCGTCGGTTCTCGACGTCGGGCTGGCGTCAGGCTCGATGGAGCGGTGGCACGCGTCGGGCACCATCGGGCTGCTCGCCGCCAAAGCCAAGGCCGAGGGACCGGTGATCCGCGACCGTCTCTCCATGTCGGTAACCGCACGCCGGTCATATGCCGATATGTTTCTGAAAATCGTGCCAAAATACCGCGACATAGTGATGCACTTCTATGACGTCACCGGCAAAGTAACCTACACCCCCACCCCGTCCGACCGCGTGGATCTGTCGGTCTATGCCGCACGCGACAATATGGCAATCGACGATCTGATGAGCATGAAGTGGGGCAACGTTGGAGTCTCGGCCCGCTGGAACGCCACCCGGGGCGACAGATGGCGCTTTGTCACCACCGGTGCGTTCACATCCTACACCGCCGAAATGGGCATGAGCATGATGCAGACCAGCCAGGTCATGGACACATACATACGCAATGGCTCGCTCGACAGCCGGATAAATCTGAGAATCAACGGAGAGCACCAGCTTGAATGGGGCTTTCGGTCGGAGTTGCTGTCAGTCCTGTCGGCCGACTGGGTGGCCCAGGGCAATCACGAACGACAGCTCAAAAGCGGAGTGCAGAATTCGCTCTGGGCCGGCTATTCAGGCACTCCGGCCGGATGGCTCTCGATCGACGGCGGAGTGCGCATGTCGCTCTTTTCGGCACTCGGCGGCCGGCATCTGCACGAATTCATCTCTCTCGCCGGCACAGACCACGCCACAACTGACCACCGACAATATCTCGCGACCGAGCCCCGGATCAACATCCGGTTTGCTGCCGGTCCGCTTCATTCCATCAAAGCCGGAGCCGGAATCTCGTCACAGGCCATCCACTCGCTGCGGGCCAGCTCGTCAAGCTTTCCTTTTGACCGATATGCCATTGCATCGGCGGAAATCAGGCCGCTCAAAGTGACCCAATACAGTCTGGCCTACACCGGCATGACAGACAACGGCGGCCTTGAATGGTCGGCCGAAGCCTATTTCAAGCAGATGGGCAATGTCTATGACTATGCCGACGGCAGGTCTATGCTGTCGGACATCGACGTGGAGTCAGTCATAACCGGCGGACGCGGACGCAGCGTCGGCGCGGAATTCATGGTGCGCAAGAATTCCGGCCGGCTCACAGGCTGGATCAGCTATACATTCTCAAAAACACAGAGCCGGATCCACGGAATCAACGGCGGCAAATGGTATGACGCGTCAAACGACAGACCCCACCACGTGGCCGCCGTGGCCATCTTCGCTCTGACTCCGAAATGGAATCTGTCGGCCACATGGACATATGCATCCGGCACTCCGCTCACCGCCCCCGACGCCAAATATGAACTTGACGGCGCCACATGCTACTACTATTCGGCCCGTAATTCCTACCGCACGCCGCCGACCCACCACCTCGACGTGGCGGCGACCTACACCAGTCGCGGACCCGGACTCACCTATGAGTGGTCTATCGGAATATACAATCTATACAACCGCTATAATCCTTATATAATATACTTCGTCGACAACGACAAGCGCCCCAGCGGCACAAGCGCCATGCAGCGCTCGCTCTATGGCATTGTGCCGTCGGTGTCCTACACGCTCAGATTCTGACATTCATGAACATCCACCATTCTCCACTCATCCCTGCCGCCATCGTCGCCATGAGCCTGTGTGCCTGCGAGAAAGAGCTCGACTTCGACTATGCCGAAATCGATCCGGTGCCGGTGATCGAGGCAACGCTCGACATGGAAGGCGCAACAGTGGCGATCACGCAGACAACCCCGATGGACGAGCCTATGGACACGACGCTCCTGACCGGCGCGTCGGTCACGCTCACCGACATTACCGACGGAAGCCTGCACACTCTCATGCCCGACAGCGACGGAAAATTTCTGTCGGCCACGCCCGGAGTGCCGGGCCATAGCTACCGGATCGACGTGGACATCAACGGCGAGCAGTTCAGCGCGCAGAGCGTGATGCAACAACCGGTCAGAATCACCGACATAGCCATGGAGTGGATCAAAATGCCCTATGACCGCGTGGCAATTCTGAAAGTGGAGTTCACCGATAATCCCGCAACCACGGGCGACAGCTATTGGCTGCGGCTATACCGCAACGGCAAGCCCTACCGCTGGAGCGTCGGCGACGACAGAGCCGCATCCGGCGGCACCATAAGCGCCATTCAGATGACCACACGGCGCGACACCACAGCCGAAGATGACGATGACCTTCTGGTGGACGGCGACGTGATCCGCGCAACTGTGGCGCAGATCGACGCGCCGATGTATCGTATGCTTGAGTCGCTGACCGCCGGAGGCAGCAACGGCCCGCAGCTCTGGCAAGGCCGGAAACCCTGTCTCGGCTACTTCCTTGCGGCACCTGTGGCCGACACCATCATAGTGTTCCGCCCAGACTCAATTCCCGGATAGAACCAAGACTGCGATAGAAATTTAACAAATTAATTTATAGTACGCAATTTTTATATGCGCAAATCACCTGCAATACGCAGCTTTCACGACAGACAAAAACGCTATAGTACGCAGCTTTCACGATCATCCGGCGGACTGGGCATTGGGCGAAAGTGAGGAAGGATAGTTGTAGACACGCAGGCCGAAGTCGGAGGCCACGGCGTTCAGATGCTCGAATATCTGAGACTGGATAGCTTCATATTCCGGCCAGTCGGTTGTGTCGGTGAAACACCACATCTGCAGCGGCAGTCCGGCATCGGTCGGAGCCATGAGGCGCACCATGATCAGTCCGTTTTTGGTGATGCGAGGATGATTCCTGAGATATTGCAGACAATAGGCCCGGTATTTTCCGAGATTGGTCGACAGCTGATCGGTGGAATTGTCTGACGTGCCGCCGGTCACCGACGTCGCGTCGATGATGACGCTGCGGGCAATGCGCCGCATGCCGGAGTCACTCATTCCTTTCCAGTTTTGAAACGGACCTGACACCAGAGCATATGGCGGCAACATGATTATCGTGTTGTCGAAATTCTGGATCTTCACCACCGAGATGGTCACGTCTGTCACTATGCCGTCGGCAGGAGTGCCAGGCACCGTCACCCAGTCGCCGACATGAAGCATGTCGTTAAGGCTCAGCTGAATGCCGGCCACAAAACCGAGAATACTGTCCTTAAACACCAGCATCAGCACCGCGGCACATGCCGTCAGTCCGCCAAGCAGAGCCATCGGCGAACGGCCAACCGCCACGCTGACGCAGAGAATGACTGTCACGATCCACAGCAGCCCTTCGGCCACGTTGAGAATCCCTTTCAGCGGAAGATGGCGCACATTGTCGTGACGGTCATAGTGGAGCCACACAAAGCGCATCACTGCATTGATAGCAACACCCACGGCCACAGCCAGATATATCAGCACCACGCGCAACACCACAGTGTGCATACGCGTGGAATAATCGAATATAAACGGCACGAATCCCATCAACACCAGCGGAGTGACAACATGAGAACACTTTTGCAGAGTGCGGGCATTGAGCAGTTCCTGCCCCCACACCGTGTGGCGGAGTCTGACCCAGCGGCGCACGGCCCATAGCACAAGCCGGCGCAAAAGGGTGCCGACGGCAAGGGCTATTATTATGACTATTATAAAATATATCACCTCTTCAAGAGAGCGGGAGCCGCCTAATCCCAGTCGTCCGAAGGCGCTGTCGATAGTCTGGAGAAGCCATGTGGCCACTTTGTGTTGCTGAATCATAACATGGATGAAGTTTTTACCTTTTTAACAATCAAGGCATCAGAAATGATCGATATAATTGCTACTTTTGTAAAAAACTTGACATGAAAAGACTTTCAGTATATATGCTCTCCATGGCATTGGCGCTATCGGCCGCGGCCAAAGGAGCTTACGTGCAGCGGGCCGACGCGCCGGAGGGCGCCATGTCGGGACGCGTGATCGCGGTGGCACCGAGCCACGGACGTTATTATGAAGAAAAACTCGACCGGTGGGAATGGCAGCGGAGCAGGCTGCACACAACGGTCGAAGATCTGTTTTCCACATCGTTCGTCCTGCCGTTTCTCACTCCGATGCTCGAAAACGCCGGAGCATACGTGGTGATGCCGCGCGAACGCGACACTTCAACCCGCGAACTGATCATCGATCCCGACGGAGAGTTCGCCATACACGGTTATGACGAGACCCACGCCCATAAACGCGACAGGAAGCTGGCATGGACCGACGCGCCGGAGCCAGGGTTCGGACTGAGCGTGGCCGAACTGACCGACGGACAGAATCCATTCGCAATGGGCATGGCGCGCCAGGCCCAGGCAACCGCCGAACCCGATAAGGCGGTCACGGCCCGGTGGAGCGCCGAAATCCCGGCCACGGGCGATTATGCCGTCTATGTCAGCTACCGGTCATCGCCACAAAGCTGCCAGGCTGTGACCTACACCGTCAATGCCGCGGCTGGCCCGGTGACAGTGACGGTTGACCAACGGCGCGGCGGAGGCACGTGGACCTATCTGGGCACATTCCGCTTCATGGCCGCAGAGACCGAGACTCCGCTGGTTGAGATCACGTCGCTGTCGGCCTCACCGGGCACAGTCAGCGCCGACGCGGTGAAGATCGGCGGCGGAATGGGCAACGTGGCGCGCGGCATAAAGCCTCAAACCAGCGGGCTGCCGCGCTATGCCGAAGCCGCGCGATATTGGCTGCAATGGGCTGGAATGCCCGATTCGATATATGCCGGAGCAGAAGGTGACAGAGGCGACTATCGCGACGATATGTTCGCCCGCCCGAAGTGGGTGAATTACCTTAAAAACGAACTTGACGTGCCGATCGACCTGTTTCTCAGCTTCCACACTGACGCCGGCGTGAAAGACTCACCCGCAGAGACAGTGGGGACAATGGGAATTTTCTACACCGACCGTGGCAAATCGTTTCCCGACGGACGATCGCGCCGGCTCAACCGCGCACTGGCCGACTCGGTTGTCAGCTCAGTGACGCGCGACGTCAGAGCGAAGTATGCTCCGGAATGGACCCGACGCAAGATGCGCGACAGGTCATACGTCGAAATCCGTATTCCCGAAGTCCCGTCCATGCTGCTCGAACTGCTGTCGCACCAGAACTATGCCGACATGACCCTCGGACTCGACCCGAAGTTCCGCTTCGACGTGAGCCGCGCCGTCTACAAAGGGCTTCTCCGCTATCTGTCGGCACGCCGGCAGGCACGCTATATCGTGCAGCCGCTTCCCGTCACAGACTTTGCCGTCAAGCGCCGCGAGCGGGCATCGTCGCCAGCCGAACTGACGCTGTCGTGGCAACCGGCCGTCGATCCGCTGGAACCGACGGCGCGCCCGGCGCGCTATCGCGTCGAAGAGCGCACAGGCAACCCCGACAACCCGTTCCGCCATCTGGCCGAAACGGTGGTCCCGCATCTCGACGTTGAGATAGTGCCCGGACAGATACACTCATATCGCGTCATCGCCATCAACGACGGCGGAGAGTCATTCCCGTCGGAAGTGCTGTCGGCCGGATACTCGGTGCGCAGCGCCACACAATGGATCACGGTTGTCAACGCCTTCACCCGAGTGTCGGCGCCCGACGGATTCTGGGCCGGCGACTATGCCGGCTTCGGACTGCGCGATGCCGGAGTGCCATGGGGCACCGACGTTTTCCACACCGGAAAGGTCCATGAGTTCAGAAGAAGCGCCGCATGGGCCGACGACGACGATCCTGGATTCGGAGCGTCGGGCTGGGAGCTGGAAGGCCGCGCCATCGCCGGCAATTCGTTTGATTTCACCACCATACACGGCGAAGCCATTCTCGGATGCGGACGCTCGTTTGTCAGCACTTCGGCGGCGGCCTTCTGCGCCGACTCGCTCGACACTCCGCCGGTGGTCGACCTCATGCTTGGCCTACAGACCGAGATCAGCCCCGACCTGCAGCGGCGTCTGCACTCGGCCGCACAACGCGGCTCAGGCCTGATAGTGAGCGGCGCATTTGTCGGCGCAGATACTCCAGCGGTCACGGCCGCCGATCTCGGCATCATCGGCCGCGGCGCCATCGGATCGGCGCCGGCAGGTGTCCACGAGGTCACGTCGGTCTTCTTCTCCACGTTCCCCGGAAGCCACTATTTGCTTGACTCCGACCTGCCTTATCGTATCAGCAGCTGCTCGGGACTCGACGCAGCAGGCACCGGACAGGCGGCTGTGGTGATGCGCTACGACGGTTCTCTCATGCCGGCCGCAGTGGCCTTCAGAACCGGCGGATACAGCTCGCTGACTCTTGGCTTCCCGTTCGAGTCAGTCACCCGCGCCGACGCGCGCAAAAAATTAATGAACCAGGCTCTTAAATTCATTCAGGAAAAATGATTGACATAATACGTCTAAAAAACAACTCGGCGGCCGAAGTGAAACGCGCCGCAAGAGAGACCTCCACCGACTATACCCTGCTGTGGACCGGACGTGCACCGGCCGCCTCGATAGAGATCAGACGCTTCGGCCGTGTCGCGGCCGACACCGCTCCGGCAATGGCATATGCCGACTATGCGCTGACCGATGCCGACGGCGTGCGCCACACGGTTCAGGTCATAGACCGTCAGGAAGGATCACTGCGCGATGATTTTGACTATGGTCCCGCTCTGCTTGTCGACTCCCGGCTGCTGCGCCAGGTGGCCGGCGATATCCCCGACGACTACCGCGCCGCCGGAGTCTATGACATGATTCTGCGGCTGAGCCGGCTCGGCGAGATCGTGTGCATTCCCGAAACGCTGTCGGTAGCCGCATGCCCTGAGACCGAAGCCTCCTCAACGGCGGCATCAGAAGCCCAGTTCGACTATGTGGATCCGCGCAACCGCCAGGCCCAGATCGAAATGGAACAGGCTTGCACGGCCCACCTGCGCGAAATCGGCGCCTTCATCGGACCAGACGAAGTGGCCGACGTTGACTTCAGCGGCGATTTTCCGGTGGAAGTGTCGGTGGTGATTCCGGTGCGTAACCGCGTGGCCACCATTGTGGACGCGATGATCAGCGCTCTTGAGCAGGAAACTGATTTTGAGTTCAACGTGCTTGTGGTCGACAACCACAGCACCGACGGCACGGCCGAGGCGGTCGAGCACTTTGCCGCTGCCGACAGCCGCGTCATAAAGGTAGATCCGGGCGAAGGACACGGCATCGGCGGTTGCTGGAACGCGGCACTGGCCCACCCGCTCTGCGGACGGTTTGCCGTGCAGCTCGACAGCGACGACATATATTCGGCGCCCGACGTCCTGCAACGCATCGCCGAAGAGTTCCGCCGCACGAAAGCCGCCATGGTCATCGGATCATACACTCTGACCGATTTCCGCCTGAACGTGATTCCGCCTGGACTCATCGACCACGCTGAATGGACCGACGACAACGGACGCAACAACGCGCTGCGCATCAACGGCCTCGGGGCGCCAAGGGCATTTTTCACCCCGATAGCGCGCGAAATCGGATTTCCCGACACTTGCTATGGCGAGGACTATGCCATGGGCCTGCGCATGAGCCGCCACTACCGCATCGCGCGCATATACTCCAACCTCTACTTCTGCCGCAGGTGGGAGGGCAACTCCGACAGTGCCCTGCCGCTGTCACGCATCAATGCCAACAACCGCTACAAAGACCGCCTGCGCACCATCGAACTCGCCGCGCGCCGACTCCGCCATGGAAAAGAAAGAGATTGAACGCTTCATCAGCCATCAGCTTGATGTGTGGCCCGAAGCGGCCGAACGCCATGCCGCTCTGCGCGACGTCGCTGTCAAGGAGGTGACCGCATTCGGCACAACGATGCGCGTGCAGTTCAACCCGGCGCGTGCAGTGAGCACCACCGCGCGTGTCGACCCCGCCGCCATCGCCGCTCGTCCGTGCTTTTTATGCGAATCAAACAGGCCGGCATGCCAGTGCGGCATCGAACTTGACGGAGGATTCACCGTTCTGCTCAACCCGTTTCCCATCTTTCCCGGCCATCTTGTCATAGCCTCCAAAATCCATGAACCTCAGACGCTCAGGGGCAAGACGCGGCAGATGCGCGAAATCTCGCGCCTGCTTCCCGGCTATGTGCTGGTGTTCAACGGCGCACGCGCCGGAGCATCGGCTCCTGACCATATGCACTTCCAGGCCGTGCCTGCCGGCTATGTCACAGTGCCTGACTGGTGCTTCACCTATGAGCTGCCCGAGGGAGTGGAACCTGACGACGACGGAATGATCAACGCATACTGCATCGACGGACGCATACGCATTCTCCCGCGCCGCGCCCACCGCCCGCAGTGTTACGGGCAGATGCTTGTCAGCCCGGCCTCACTCGATCTGGGAGGCACGCTGATCACGGTGCGCCGCGAAGACTTCGACCGGACAGACACCCAGACACTCGAGCGGATACTCGCCGATGTGACATTTCTCCAGCCCGAAGTGCAGGTGGGCATAACCGAGTGTGCCGACCCGCAGGTTAAGCTCCGGCCCGACGGCCTGACCGAGGTCGGAGGAGTGACGATCGGCGCCGGATTCCACTGGCAGCGGCGCATGACACAGCTGTTTGCCGGATCGGTGGAACTCCACCCGCTGCCAGGCGGAATGACCCGGGTGGTCAACCGCGTCAGCGTCGAGGAATATCTGCGCTCGGTGATCGCGTCGGAGATGAACGCCACTTCGTCGGTGGAACTGCTCAAAGCCCATGCCGTGATTTCACGCAGCTGGCTCATGGCTCAGCTAAGGATGACGCGCGCGCTGGCTTGCAAGGGAGTTCCGGTGCCTGAGCCGGCCGACAACTGCACCGACACCATCGTGCGGTGGTATGACCGCGACGATCACCATGACTTCGACGTCTGCGCCGACGACCACTGCCAGCGCTATCAGGGCGCCGGACGCGCCTCGACACCGCAGGTCGACGAAGCCATCGACGCCACGCGAGGGCTGGTGCTCACCGATGCCGAAGGACGCATTGCCGACACCCGCTTCTCGAAGTGCTGCGGCGGGGTGACAGAGCTGTTTCAGAACTGCTGGCAACCCAATGCCCACAGCTATCTCCGGGCAATCGTCGATGCACAAGGCGCTCCGGATCTTCCGGATCTGACCGGCGAGGAAGGAGCCGCCAGGTGGATCGCCGCGACACCGCAATGCAACTGCAACACTTCCGATCCAGACGTGCTCGGCCAGGTGCTCAACGATTTCGACGTGGAAACAACGCCCGACTTCTTCAGGTGGGAACAGACCTATGGCCAGGAAGAACTGTCGGCACTGGTGCGCCGGCGCTCAGGCATAGACTTCGGCATCATCACCGAACTGCGCCCGCTCCATCGCGGACCGTCGGGGCGCATCACCCGGCTGCTGATCGCCGGCACTCTCCGGCAGATGACCGTCGGCAAGGAACTCGAAATAAGACGCTGGCTGTCGGAGAGCCATCTGCGCAGCTCGGCATTCAGCGTGAGCCGCGGCGACGACGGGTCGTTCATACTCCGCGGAGCCGGATGGGGCCACGGAGTCGGACTGTGTCAGATCGGGGCGGCCATGATGGCATGCCGCGGCAACGGATTCCGCACTATTCTCTCACACTATTTTCCAGAAACACAACTCACAAGACTATACCGATGAACAACAGACTGACTCTGGCATTGGCGGCGCTGATCACGGCCATAGCCTCGGCCGCACAGGTGCTTCCCGGAGTGGAAGTGCTGGCCGCACGCGGCTTCGCCCCGGTCAAAGGCAAACGGGTGGCGCTGGTCACCAACCCGACAGGCGTTGACCGACGCCTGCGCTCCACGGTCGACATTCTCCATTCGGCGCCCGGCGTAAGCCTTGTGGCGCTGCTTGCCCCGGAACATGGGGTGCGCGGCAACATCACCGCCGGCGCCAGGGTGGCCACCGAAACCGACGCAGCCACCGGAGTGAAGGTGCATTCCCTCTATGGCCGCACCCGCAAACCGACCGCCGAGATGCTTCGCGACGCCGACGTGCTGGTCTATGATATCCAGGATCTGGGCTGCCGCTCCTACACCTTCATCTCCACTCTCGGACTCTGCATGGAGGCGTGTGCCGAACAGGGCAAGGAGATGGTAGTGCTCGACAGGCCCAATCCGCTGGGCGGCGAACGGGTGGAGGGCGCGATGCTCGACAGCGACTGCCGCTCGTTTGTCAGCCAATACAACATCCCTTACCTCTATGGACTCACCCCGGGAGAGCTTGCCCTCTATCTCAACGATTCGGAATTCGGCGGGCGCGTCAGGCTGACCGTGGTGCCGATGGAGGGGTGGAAACGCCGCATGACCTATGCCGACACGGGGCTGCCATGGGTGCTTCCATCGCCACATGTCCCGACTCCGCAAACGGCCATGTTCTATCCGGCCACCGGAATTCTGGGCGAACTGGACTATGCATCGGTGGGAGTGGGATACACCATGCCGTTCCGGCTGATATGCACGGCCTGGGCCGATGCCGACGAGCTGGCCCGGCGACTCAATGCGCTGAAACTTGCATCGGTGACATTCAGACCGGTGCACATCAAGCCATATTATGGGTTCGGAAACGGCCAGGATCTCCACGGAGTGGAAGTCTATATCAATGATCCGCACACTCCAGTCGACCTGACCCTGCTGCAATTCTATGCCATGCAGGAACTGGCGGCCATGCGCCCTGCGAAAGCGGCGTTCAGCCAGCCGGCGGCATCAAGTTCGCGGCTACAGATGTTTGACCGCGTATGCGGCAGCAAAAAGATCCGTCAGGAATTTTCGCGGCGCCATCTGGTGGCCGACATCCTGCCGCTGTGGCAAAGCGACTTCCGCGAACAGTCGCGTCCATATCGCCTGTATTGACCGATTACACAAAACAGCAGCGGAACGCCATTCAGGCGCTCCGCTGTTGTTTTTTTGATGACCTTCTGGAGAGAAATCAGGCCTCGTATTTCTTGAAGATTACGGTGGCGTTGTGACCGCCGAAACCGAACACGTTGCTGAGGGCGGCATTCACCGGGCGCTTCTGGGCCTCGTTGAATGTCAGATTGAGTTCAGGGTCGATGTTCGGCTCAACATCGTCGGCATCGTGGTTGATGGTCGGGGGCACGATGTTTTCGCCAACAGCCTTGATGCAGAATATAGCTTCAAGAGCGCCGGTGGCACCGAGCAGGTGACCTGTCATCGACTTGGTCGAACTGATGTTGAGTTTCTTGGCATGATCGCCGAACACACCAACAATTGCCTTGATTTCACTTACATCACCGACAGGAGTGGAGGTTCCGTGTGCGTTGATATAGTCAATATCTTCCGGCTTCATGCCTGCGTCTTCGAGAGCGTTTTTCATCGAGAGCATCGCACCGAGGCCTTCGGGATGAGTGGCTGTGAGATGGTGAGCGTCAGCACTCATGCCTCCGCCGACCAGTTCGGCATAGATTTTGGCTCCGCGGGCTTTAGCGTGCTCATATTCCTCAAGAACGATCACAGCGGCACCTTCGCCCATCACAAAACCGTCGCGCGAGGCGCTGAACGGACGTGACGCACGGGTGGGATCGTCATTGCGGGTCGACAGAGCGTGCATGGAATTGAAGCCGCCTACTCCAGCAGGGAATATGGCCGCTTCCGCGCCACCGGTCACGATCGCGTCGGCCTTGCCGAGACGAATCAGGTTGAAGGCGTCGATCAGTGCGTTGTTTGACGATGCACAAGCCGAGACAGTGCCATAGTTAGGGCCATGGAAGCCATAATCCATGGAAATGTGGCCTGACGCAATGTCAGCGATCATCTTGGGGATGAAGAACGGGTTATATTTCGGGCCTTGTTCCTGATGAAGGGCGTAGTAACCGGCTTCTTCCTCAAAGGTGTGAAGGCCGCCAATACCGGCAGCCACGATAACTCCGACACGGTTCTTGTCGACATCTTCGCCAAGAAGCGCCGAGTCTTCGACAGCCTGCTTGGCAGCCACAAGGGCATACTGGGCATAGAGATCGAGCTGACGGATGCGCTTGCGGTCGAAGTGATCGGCTCCATTGAAGTCTTTGACTTCACAAGCAAACTGAGTCTTGAATTTTGAGGCGTCGAAGTGGGTGATGGGAGCCGCTCCGCTTTTGCCGGCGACGGCGGCTTGCCAAGTTGTTTCCACGTCATTGCCGAGCGGGGTGATTGCACCCATGCCGGTGACTACAACTCTCTTTAATTCCATTTTCAGATGTAAGTGGGATTGTTGAGTGAAAAGGGGCGAGGAGGGAGTGAAGGTTTTGATTGTTGCTTCGTGCGGAAGAGGCAATTACTTGCCGGCGTTCTCGATGTAGGCAACAGCGTCACCAACGGTGGTGATCTTCTCTGCGTCTTCGTCGGGGATGGTGATTTCAAAAGCCTTCTCGAACTCCATGATGAGCTCTACGGTGTCAAGGCTGTCAGCACCGAGGTCAGTGGTGAATGCTGCGGTTTCGGTAACTTCGTTTTCATCAACGCCGAGCTTCTCGACGATAATCTCTTTCACACGATTTGCGATTTCTGACATAGTGATGTGAATTATTAATTGGGGTTATTATTTCAAAATTCGGTGCAAAGTAACGAATTTTTCCTGACATTTGAAAACATTTTGCATTTCAAATTGCCAAATAGTCATGTTTTGGCATAAATCAGAGGGTAGCATCGTTACAATGCTGTGACTTTACGGTGTCATTCCATTGTCAATTTCAATTCTTCGGCCAGAGTTTTAAGCGCCGGATGATCCGCCAGCATCTTCTCATAGACCTGACGGGCCGTCCACGTGCGCGGCGAGCCTTCGCCTTCAACCACCTCGATGGTGAAATCCACCAGATCGTTGGCAAGCTTGTCGCGCATATATCGGCGAATGTTGCCGATGTTTGACTCAAGGGTCTGCTGCTGGGCCGGACTCTCCACCGCCACTATAAACATATGGTCCTGCATATGCTTCGGACGGCAGGAACGCATGGTGGCGATGAGGCTCTGGGCCGACGGATTGCTCTGGATATAGTTTTCCCACGCCACGTCGACGGCATTGCCGGTATACGACGCGGTGCGCACCTGAGCGTCAGGTCGCCGGGAGGCCGCGGCGGAGGCTGCGGACTTGGTGTCGGAAAGATTCCTGAGCGGCGCTTTGATCGATACTCCGGGGCCAAGGCCCGAGAGATTGGCGATCTGAGGCGCACGGCGCGACACCGGAGCCGGAGCCGGCGACGGCACTGCGGGAACCGGACGCGTGGGGGTATTGTGGTCAGGTTGCTGCGCCACTGATGAGTGGCGGGCGGCAGATACCGGAGGCGGCGGAGCGGCTTTCATCTCCACCGTCGGTTCCATTGCCACTATCGGCTGAAGTTCCTGCCCCTCTCCGTAGCCGACTTCATCGTTGTTGGGAGAGGGGCCGTCCGCTTGGCACAGTTTTATCAGTGTCAGTTCGACAAGGAACTGTTTGTTGGCGGCCTCGCGGTAGTTCAGGTCGGCCGTGTTGCACAGATCCATGGCCCGATAAAGAAACTGCGGAGTGCAGCGTGCGGCCAGGGCCGCCATGCGGGCGCGATGTTCGGCATCGGCTTCAAGCAGCTCCAGCGTCTTCGGATCGGCGGCCACCATCAGATCGCGGAAATAGTCAGCCAGACCGGTCAGAAAGAAGTGGTTGTTGAATCCATGATCGCGGATCTCCTTATATATAATAAGTGCGTCAGGCACGTTGCCGTTAAGAAACGCTTCGAGCAGACGGTTGTAATATTCCGAATCAAGCACATTCAGGCTGTCGATGGTCGACTGATAGGTGATCGCGTTCATCGACGACGCGGCAACCTGGTCGAAAATCGAGAGAGCGTCGCGCATGGCGCCGTCGGCCTTGCGGGCAATGACGTTGAGAGCGGCCGGTTCGGCCGTGATTCCCTCCTGCGAGGCCACATAGCTCAGATGCTCCACCATATCGGCTATGGTGATGCGGTTGAAGTCATAGATCTGGCAACGCGAGAGTATGGTGGGAATCACCTTGTGTTTTTCGGTCGTTGCCAGAATGAAGACCACATACGACGGCGGCTCCTCGAGAGTCTTGAGGAAGGCATTGAATGCGGCCGTTGAGAGCATGTGGACCTCATCGACGATGAAGACGCGGTATCGTCCCGACGACGGGGGCACCTGCACCTGGTCTGTGAGCGCGCGGATATCGTCGACGCCATTGTTGGAGGCGGCGTCAAGCTCGATGATATTGAGCGAGCGGCCTTCGTTGAAGTCGCGACACGACGGGCACTCGTTGCATGCCTCGCCGTCGGCCGTGCGGTTCTCGCAGTTGATGGTCTTGGCGAAGATGCGGGCGCATGAAGTCTTGCCGACTCCACGTGAACCGCAAAACAGATAAGCATGAGCCAGCCTGTCCTGGGCTATGGAGTTTTTCAGCGTAACGGTCAGCGCTTTCTGCCCTACCACCGACGCAAAGGTGGCAGGACGGTATTTGCGCGCCGAAACTATATATTTATTTTCCATTCAGAGTTTTGTGAATTTCCGAAACATAGAGCGAGTGGTCACGCAGGTCGGGGCGGCCGGCGGCGTTGCCGTCGCGGTCCACAAGAATGTAATATGGAATTCCGTCCACACCGAAGCGACCGGAGATAGCCTTCCACTGATCGCTGCTGACGCGATAGTGCTCGCCCTTGATGTCGGGGATCATGGTGAGATATTTCTCGATGGGCGAGGTTTCGTTGGCTATGTAGATCCAGACCACGTCGGCGTCGGCAAACTCGCCGTCCTTCAGCGGCTCGTTGGCTGCCAGGGCGTTGCGACATGGGGCGCACCAGGTGTTCCAGAGATCTACCATCACCACCTTGCCCTTGTGGGGCGCGATGATGGCGTCAAAGACTTTGTCGTCGGCCACGTCGGGGGTCGGGTTGACCAGTTTGGCGGCATCAGACTCCAGCAAGGCCTTTGCGCGGGCGGAGACGCCGATGGCGGTGTTGGCGAAGAATTCGCCATACTGACGCAGAGTGTCCAACTGCTGGTCGGTGAGCTTCAGCGCGGTGGCATCGGGGAGCACGCGAGCCAGATAGCTGAAAGCCGAGGGCAGCGACGAGGTGGCGCCATGGGCGGTCCAGTCCACGTCGGTGTCGCCGTAGAATCCGTCGTTCACCCAGAGCAGAACGGGATCAGCGGGGTCGAAGAGCGAGCCGATGCTGTCGAGCTGTGCGTCACTGAGACCCGTGAACTTCATCTTGTCGTCGCTCCAGCTCTTGTAGAATTCCTCATGACCGAAAGTTTGATAATAGCTCAGCATCAACTGCCTTACAGGATTTACAGCGCAGTCCATCACCGAGTTGCGGAGGTTGGCCAGAGCCAGTTCGCGCGCCATTTTCGGCATGGCGGCGGCATTGATGCTGTCCAGTGAGGCATGATAGGCGCTAATTACCTTGGCGAAGTAGGCGTCCTGAGTGTCCTGATAGCTAAAATCAGGATCTTCTACATAGATGCGCTGGATCATGGAGTTTGCCTGATCGACAACCGAGAACTTGCCGTCGGAATAGATCTCGACGTTGCCTGCGGGAGAGATCCAGAGATTCATCTCCTCGCCGGGAGCAACACGTATTGTCTTGGCCACACGGCCACGGTAGGTGGTTATGCCGGTGAGGCCGGGCGTCCACAGATCGAGTGTGCAGCAACCGTTGCCATCTAACTTCAGATCCACGCTTGTCACCTCACCGGGGTTGCCGAGCGAGCCGACATAGAACGAAAGAGTAGTCGGCATATCGGGCTGCCAGCCGAGCACCTTCACATTGACGCGGGCGGAGTCGACGGTCAGAGGAGCCTCGGGCAGCGACGCCTCGAGGTCGGCCGCAGGGAGCTTCAGGGCAGCGGCCTCCGACTTCCAGCGCGGCTCGGTGAGCCTGCCGGTCAGGTCGATGCCCCAGATGTGCCACTCTCCCTCACCGGGAGCCTCGGCGAAAGTTATTGATTCGGTGCGTGCGGGCACTTCGGGAAATATCAGCGAAAAATCCGCTTGTCCGCTCTCAGGCATCCAGAACAGCGAATCGGGAGTTATGCCGTCGCCTCCGATGATTCCATACCTCCGGCCGTCGGCTTCAATCGTGGCAGTCGACGCGATTCTGATCCAATTATTCGGCCGGAACTCGGCATGGATGTTGAGCACAGTGGTGGAGTCGGTCAGATCCACCGAAGTGACAGTGAGCGAGCCGGTATTATTTGCCTCGACAACAGGATTTTCAACAGTGCGGGGGCGCGATGGCGCGCAGCAACTGAGGGCCACCACGGCAGCCGCCAGCAAAGAGAGGGATAACGCTTTTTTCATTGCAATGATATAGTAATTGTGCAAAGTTACGAAAAATCCGATATAAAAGCTTGTTTAACCGAGATTTTTAGGCGACTATTACTATTCTGCGTTTCCTCTTAGACCCCGTTCCCCACCTTAGAGCCGGTTCATTTCAGCTTCTGCCGCCGATGAGCCTTTATATCCGCTCTTGCGGGGCTGGAAGTCATAGATTACGTTGAGCGAGACCCCACGGTGGTCATAACTCTGGCGCTTGTCGACAAAGATTCCATAGGTGTTCATCGTCCAGTCATTGTTGGCCGTGTTAAAAACATCGGTTGCCGACAGTTTGACGGTCAGTGACTTGTTCAGAAATTTCTTTCCGACCGATGCATCCATTGTAAACCATGTCGCGCCAAAACGGTTGGTGTGCATGTCGCCCTGCGTGCGCCCGCTGAAGTTGGCCGTGATCATCCATCCGCGCGGCAAGGAGAAGGTGTTGTCGAAGTAATAGGAGAATATCGGTCTGTCGTATCCGGTATCCGCGAGCATGAGCCACTGACGATACATGCCGATGGTTACGTCAGGTGTCCAGCAGCGCACAGGCTGACTCCAGACAAGATATAGACTGAGAGCCGACACGTCAATGTTGACAGGATGCATCAGCAGCTGGAGATCACCGGCGGGATACAGCTGTTTGACATAAGCATAAGAGTCAATGCTTCGGACAAAGTCGGCCTGAAGCATGAACCCTTTCCACATGCCAAACAACTGGACGTCGTGCATCCTCTCGTCACGCAAAGACGGGTTGCCACCTTCGATTTCATGTAGCCCGACATAGCTCAGCGAACCGGTGAGCTGTGAATACGGAGGCTTGACAGTGGCCGTCTTATAATTCAGACTCAGCTGAGCATCATCGTTAAATGAATAACCGAGCGAGAAGTCGGGTGTCAGCAGATGGTCACGGCGGCTGATTTCGTCATCACGCCTGCCGTCAACCTTGAAATCATAATCAACATATTCATATCTTGCACCGGCCGACAATGACAGCCTGCCGAAAGTGCGCGACCATGATGCGAACAGGGCTGCCGAAGTCTGCCTCGCATCGGTCAGCGATGAAGGAATGTATTGGCCGACGCTGGCGTTGAGCATCCGGTAGTCGAGCGAGGTGTGGGTATGACAGTCTTGCGTCCCGACGGTGAAACCGCCGCCCCAAAGCGGGAAATCCAGATAGAGTTTTCCTGCCCACAGAGTCGATTTGCGAATATCGGTGGAGCGAACATCGGCGTAGATCGATCCGGGATATGATGTGACCACTCCGTTGCGGGTACGCGACTGGCGGAAGTCACCGTCGAAGTGCAACAGATATCTGTCGGCAAAAGTGTTTTCATAATACACAGCCGCAAGATGGCTGTGTGAGCGGATCCGCTTGTCGATCTCGCGGCTCAGGACAGGATTGCTGTCAAGCCACTCAGAGCCGGAATTGTTGAAGTCGCCATGCTCGGGATTATAACGGTAATACGCGCCTAACGACTGCCTGCCCTCGGCATAGTTGAATCCGGCCTTGACAACGCCGGTGGTCGCGACATAGGAATTATGCTGACTGCCGCCGACCACGACAGACTCATTGCCGTCATAGAAGAGCGTGTTTGTGGTTCCGCCTTTTATCAGGGTATTGTTGTGATTGACCGTTGCGTTGACAAATAATTCCCAGTCGCCGGCCCGATAGCCGAGTCCGAGATAATCCATCACCGACCATTTGCGACGCCGCTGGAGCTGGAGGCGGTCGGTCAGCGAGAGTCCCTGCACAAAATTCCGTCGGGTGGTGATTTTCAGCACAGCCCCGGTGGTGCCCGAATATGCCGCCCCGGGAGCCATGAGCAATTCCACTTTTTTCAGATTGGAGGAGAGTATCTGCTGCAGCTCCTGATCGTCACGCATCGGGCGGCCGTCAATATAGATTTCAACACCGCTCTTGCCGATGACGCTGACAGCATCGTCCTGCACTTTGATCATCGGCAGCTGGGCCAGCACATCGAGAGCACTGCCGAGGTCGGCAAGATTGGAGCCGGGAATAGTCGACACAAGTGTTGAGCCGACAAGTTTTGTGGCCGGTTGCCTTGCGGAAACCACCACCTCCTGTAACCCGAGGGTGAGACTGTCGGCCGTCTCCTGATTCTGTGCATGAGCTGTTGCGGCCGCAATAGCGGCAGCCAGCATCGTCGCGATGAAATGTTTCGTGTTCATGTGAGTTGTTTTTGCTGCAAAATTACTCACAAAACCACTGAAACGTCAAAATAATAATTTGACCGCGCCAGGCTCAAACACCAGATAATAAGCGGGATACAGCGTGCGATTCCAAAAAAATCTGACCAACAGGAAAAACGCCGTCAGAAAACGGTCATAATATCGGGACAGACCGGAGCCACCGACTCTTTGAGCCGGAATTTCAGCCGCGATTTGCGCTTATAGACAACCGTCACCGACTCGCCGAGAAGCAGGCTGATTGTGCGCGAGGAAAGTCCGCCGGCAAGATATACCAACAGCTGATAATCTTCCGCCTTGATGTCGGGACAGTATTCCTTGACCTTTACCAGAATGTTATCGCGGCAATCGTTTACGGCCTGTTCCATTCTGGCGAAGGAGTCGGTGCGCACCGACTCGATTTCGCTTTTAACTTTGTCGATTATTGCCTTTCGCTCTGTTTTCGTGCCTTGCGATTCATAGTAAGTCTGACATAGCGAGTCAATGAGCGCAAAGCGGTCTTCAAGCAACCCGCGGAGTTTTGCTTCCAGACGGCCGATGTCGCCACGACTGACGTCTATCCGACATTTAAGCCCAGAGGCTTCGGCCATCAGGGCTTCGTTTTGCAGCGACTGAAGCTTGATGCGCTGGCGCATCCACACAATAATTCCGGCGGCGACAAGCAGAATGACAAGTCCGACAAACACGTAGAGTTCTCGTTTTGCCCTTTCTTTATAGAGCAGAAACTCTTTTTCCTTCTGGAGATAAAGAGCGGTGGCGAGGGCGTCGGCGTCGTCGGATGAGAGGATAAGCCTCTTCAGACGTGAAGCCTTTTGAAATTCATCGGGCAGATTATGCCGGCCATAATAGTCTACGGCGATGTTGACAATAGTGTCGTTGGGAGCGGACAATCTGCTGGCGACCATGGCCTCACTGTAGAGCAGCGCCCAGCGGGCCATTGTGGCGGAATCCTGAAATTCCGACACGTCCACACCATTGAGCCTGGAAAGGGCTGCGGCTGGATCGCTCGGCAGCAGGCGCTGGGCATCGTCGAGCACCGCCGTCTGGGAGCTTGAATAGCTGCATCCGGTAATGACCAGCACAATGACCATGTATAGCAGACCTCGCATAACGGGATTTTTAAACGTTATTTCAGTTTTTCAGGGTGGCGGGCAATGAACTCCTTCCATGACTTGGGTCCGCCCGATGGCACCGGACGCTGGATTTCATAGTGGTGGCAGAGGGCAGCCGCCAGGGCATCGGTTGCGTCAAGCTGGAGGTCGGCAAGGCGTTCGCGGGGAATCTCGAGGATGCGACGGAGCATTTCCTGCACCTGTTCCTTCGATGCTGCGCCATTGCCAGTTATGGCCATCTTGATTTTGCGGGGTTCATATTCGGTGATGGGCACCTCGCGGGCCAAAGCCGCCGCCATGGCTACCCCCTGCGCCCGGCCCAGCTTGAGCATGGACTGCACGTTTTTGCCAAAGAACGGTGCCTCGATGGCCATTTCGTCCGGGAGATATTGTTCAACCAGACCAAGCACCCGGTCATAGATGCGACGCAGGCGCATATAGTGGCTCTCGAGTTTGTTGAGCCGGATCACGCCAAGCGCGATCACTCCCGGCTTCTTTCCTTTGATGCCGAGTATGCCCCACCCCATCACATTGGTGCCGGGGTCAATTCCTATATAGATTTTGTCCCACTCGCCGTTCATAGGTCGATGCGGGTCATCACAGTGGGATGGGCAAGCACGTTCTCGCCGCCGAATCGCGACTGCATGTCGCCAAACAGCAGAGCGCCCTCGTTGTCGACAAACGACTGCATGGCGGCCATATCCTGAAAATAGGCCTGCACGGCCAGACGGTGCAGGTCGGGGTCAGGATTGTCCATGGCCAGAGCCATCGGGGGCTGGCATCCGGCAGCTGTGGCGGCGGGCATCCAGGTCTCGGAGAGCCAGGAGCGCACGCCGTCGGAAAGCTGCGGGAGATAGAAAAAGGTCACGTTGTAGACAATCATTTGAAAAATTGCCGGAATACGCTTATGGTGAATTCAATATCGGTCAACGATGCGGTTTCGCGCACAGAGTGCATGGCCCACAGGCCAATGCCCATGTCGACACCGCGCATGGGCAGTTGTCCGGTGAGGATGTTGCCCAGAGTAGATCCGCCGGGCGAGTCGCTGTGGTTGACAAATTCCTGACACGGCACTCCGGCTTCGGCACAAAGCCACTTGAAAGCGGCGGCAGAATCAGCGTCGGTCATGTATTTGCAGTTTGCGTTAACCTTCACTACCGGGCCGCCGCCAAGCATCGGATGGTTGACTGGATCCATCTTTTCGGGATAGTTGGGGTGGAAGGCATGGGCGCAGTCGGCTGAAATGAAGAAACTCGAGGCAACGGCGCGTGCCATGGCCTCGTCATCGCCTCCGAGATTGCGGCACACACGGTGAAGGATCGTGCGCAGCAGAGGGGAATGGGCGCCTTGTTTGGTTCCGGATCCGGTTTCCTCGTTGTCGAATATGGCCATCACCTTTGTGCGGGTGCCGGCCGGAGCTGTACGGATGGCTTCCAGCGCACACCATGCCATGGCCAGGTCGTCGAGGCGTCCGCAGTTGATCCATGAACCGTCGGCTCCGACGTTCATGGCCGGCTGACAGTCGAAGAGAGTCAGGTCATAGTCGAGCACTTCGTCAGGATCGACACCAAGTTTCTCGGCCACCATGCGGGTGACGGCCTTGTGGCCACCCAGCGAATCACTGACATAGCCGAGCACCGGGAGCATGTCTTTCTGAGCCGAAAGGCTGAGTCCGGAGTTGACCTGACGGTTGAAGTGGATGGCAAGATGAGGGATTATGAGTCGGGGATCGTCAATGCGCACGTTGACGCAACGCGGAGCAAAGACAGGATCGTCGGACCGGAGCACCACGCGTCCGCTCAGACCGAGCGGGCGGTCAAACCATGTGTGCCAGATAGCTCCGCCATAGACTTCGGTGTTAAGCTTCACCATTGTGCGGCCATCGGCCGGATTGGTGCCGCAGGGCATGACGGGAGCCGGCTTGAGGCGGAACCCGGGAGCGTCGCTGTGAGCGGCGATCACGGCAAATCCGGCGGCAGGGTCGCTGCCGGCCACAAAAGCCATGACGGCCGAACCGTTTTTCACGACATAGTGTTTGTCGCCGGGCTTGACATTCCACTTGTCAGCCTCGCGAAGCTCGGTGAAACCGGCTTCGCGGAGCTGCGATGTGATGGCGTCGACAGCAAGGAAGTTGCATGTCGAGGCGTCGAGAAACTGATGGAGGTTCATTCGGCAGGTGCGGGACGTTCGATTCCGTCGGCATTGCATCGCTCAGTCATGCGCTTGATGCGGTCAACGGTTTCGGGGTGAGAAGAGAACATTCGGCTCATATAGGTCGATTTGGCACCGGCGTCACCTTCCATTTTCTGGAATTTTTCAAACGCCTGCACCATGCCCCATGGATTCTTGCCGTTCTTTTTCAGGAATTCATAGCCATAGTCATCGGCTTCTTTCTCCTGTTTCTGCGAGTATTTTGAATTGACCAGCGCAGAGCCGAGCTGTCCGAGCTGTGAATCGGTCAGGGCCGCGGCTTTGCCTCCGGTGGAAGCCACAGCGTCCTTGAGCGCGCCCGACAGCAGCTCTGTGCGGAACGCTTTCTTGGAGTGATGCTTGGCGACGTGGCCGATTTCGTGGCCGATGATGCCGAGCAGTTCATCGTCGGTCATAATGTCCATGAGCGACGAAAACACCCGCACACTGCCGTCAGCGCAGGCAAAGGCGTTGACGTCGATCACGTCATAGACCTTGAAGTTCAAAGGAATGCCGTCGGCTTCGGTCAGGCCTTCGGTCAGTCTCATCAGGCGGACCGTATAAGGATTGTCGGCGGGAGTGACAGGATTGTTGGCGTCCATCCAGTCTACAGATTCTTTGACATAGGCCGCCATCTGAGCGTCTGTCAAAGTGGCTGCTTTAGCAGCTTTAGCTCCTGCATTGATGGCGCGGCCAAGGTTGAACTGTGCGGTTGCCGGCACAGTTGCAGCCAACGCAACAGCCACCGCCATAATCTTGATAAGATTCTTCTTCATGGATGTTTTGTTAATGAAGTATTTTAGTTAATGTTTGAGTGAGTTTGCAACAGCAAAATTACACATTTCCGTGCATCCGGCCAAACCAGCCCGACGAATATTGCGGCTTTTTTGTGGAACGTTACATGGCAGACATCTGCAGGAGCGACACACTATGACATGCAATGGAATCAGGGCATTTGCACATGATGCAGATTTTTGGTAATTTTGCAGTCCTTATTCTCAGGATAGGCAAACAGGTACAATTTTATTTCACACACAATCAATACTGATATGATAAAACAACTCTGTATGGCATTCCTGGCTTTCGTGGTTACCGTGACGGCGACAGCTAATGATCCGAATTTTCCGCCTTCAATGGCTTCATATACCTTACCGGTGATTTGTATCGACACTGAGGACAGCAGACCTGTGATCGACAAGGTCACCCAGATTCCGGCTTCGTTCAGCGTCATCACGGAATCCGGAGGAGCAGCAGACACAGATTATCCGGCAATGACCATACGCGGCCGCGGAAACGTGTCGTGGCAACGGGAGAAAAAACCATATAAACTGAAGTTCAACAAGAAAACGGAGCTGTTGGGAATGCCCGCCAACAAACATTTCGCTCTGGTGCCGCAACAGGGTTATTGCGACATTATCGCCATCATGATGGAGCGGGAGGCCGCAAGGTTGCTCGATCTGGGATGGGTGCCGCGGGGTGAGCCGGTGGAACTGGTGCTCAACGGACGCTATGACGGCATATATCTGCTGAGCGAGACAGTGAAGGTGCATCCCGACCGGCTTGACATTTTTGGTCAACCCGACAACTGTACTGATCCGGAGCTGATTGAAGGCGGGTGGCTGCTGGAGATCGACAATTACGATGATCCGGCGCAGATCGTGATCAAAGAGACTGCCGACAAGGATCTGCGGCTGACGTATCATTGTCCGGAGAAATTGTCGCCGACGCAGCTGAAGTGGCTGCGCAACGAGATGACAAAGGTGAATGCCGCCATATATAGCAACGACTCCACCGGCATGACGTGGGCCGAATATATTGACGCTGAATCGGCCGTGAGATATTTCCTGTCGCGGGAACTGTTTCATGACTGTGACGGTTACAACGGCAGCTTCTATATCCACAAGGATCTCGGCCAGGATTGCAAGTGGCATTTCGGACCGCTGTGGGATCCGGGATTCGGCAAGCACAAGACGGACTGGATCGTGAACGATCACCCCGAGGCGGCGGAGACGCACTGGATCGAACCGTTGTTTGCCACCTCGCTTTTCAGAAACAAGGCGGCCGACGAATGGTTTCTGTTTGAGCCACGGCTGCCGGAACTATACTATTATGGACGACAATTGAGCATTGACATCCGCGAGGCCATGATTGCAAACAACAAGCGCTGGCCCGATCAGGACGGCAATTCGGCCACGCAGTTTTCCTATGTGCACGGCGGACTGATAAACAACGCATCGTGGATCGGACAACAGCTCAGCCACGAAATGGCGCCGACCGACGCCCCTGAAGGAGCAGTCATCAGGTCCGAGTATTTTTCAATCCAGGGCATCAGGGTGGACGAAGATGATCTCCGGCCTGGAATATACATATGCCGTGATGCCGACGGCGTCAGGAAGATCGTGCGTCACTGACGCCGACGCTTGCGGCGGTCGTTGCTGAGCTTGATCGCAAAAATGATTGCGGAGCAGGCGGTGGTGATGGCGTTGGTCAGCACCAGCGGCCAGTTGCCGAGCATAAGCCCCTGAATCACGAAGAGCACCGAACCGAGACCGAGCGAGAGGAAGGTCGGAGTGGCGATGCCGTCGGTCTGACGGGTGCGTATGGTGGCGATGGCCTGGGGCAGATAGCCGAACACCATACAGATGGAAGCGGCATAGCCGACAATGAGTGAGAGAGTTGTCATTTTTCAGAAGAAGCGAGTTGTTTGAGAGTTGAGATTTCAGATGCCCATCGTGTGTCGTCGGGCGTTTCGAGAATAAGAGGAATCGAGTCCATGCGCGGGTCGGCCATCAGCATTTCAAAGAAGTGCATGCCGAGAGTGCCGTCGCCCATCGGAGCGTGGCGGTCAACTCGCGAACCGAGTCCCTTTTTTGAATCATTGATATGCATGGCGCTAAGATATTCCAGGCCGATGACGCGGTCAAATTCAGCCCAGGTAGCCTCATAGCCCTCGGAAGTGGCAAGGTCATAGCCAGCGGCATAGGCATGACAGGAGTCTATGCACACCCCCACCCTGCTCTTGTCTTCGATCCGGTCGATTATTTCGGCGATCTGCCCGAAGCTGAATCCGAGATTGGAGCCTTGTCCGGCAGTGTTTTCGATCACGGCCTTCACGCCTGAGGTCTTGTCGAGAGTCTTGTTGATCGACGAGGCGATTCGGGCCAGACATTCGGACTCTGTCATTTCGTTGAGGTGGGAGCCCGGGTGAAAATTAAGCATGGTCAGCCCCAGTTGCTCACAGCGCTGCATTTCGTCAAGAAAGGCCATGCGGCTCATAAACAGCTTTTTCGGGTCTTTAGCGCCAAGATTTATCAGATATGAGTCATGCGGCAGGATCTGCGCCGGAGTGTATCCGAAGCTGCGACAGTTGGCCTTGAAGGCCTCCACGTCTTCGTCGGTCAGAGGCTCTGATTTCCATCGCGACGGATTGCGGGTGAACAGAGCGAAAGCGGTGGCGCCTATCGCGCCGGCATATAATGGAGCCGAGGCCACGCCGTCGGACACAGGAACATGAGCACCTATATATTTCATCATAAGTAAAGTTTTTTAAGAACCGCAAATATACGGATTTTCCATCTACCGGCAAAACCGAATGCCGTCATGGGGCGTTTTACCAGAAAACGAGATTCAACCAATTTTCGGATAAAACAACTCTCCTTATGAAAACAGACAAAGACTTCAAACGGTTGGAAGGACATCCAGAACCGAAAGAACTGCCGGAACACGCGGCAGACGTTTCCAACGAGGCCGCGGCTTCAGCAAAGCAGACGCCAGAGCCACAGCCAGCGCCACCATCCTCATCATCGACCGCCGACATTGACGAAGTGCGCGAAGGAGGAGGATTCGGCTGGGCAGCGATTGGCGGATTGGCGGCGGCGCTGATTGTCGGCTCGGTGGCCTATATGGCCGGAGTGTTCATGTCGCCGGATCGGCCGGCAAGACACACGGGCAACGACGTGGCGCAGACAACCCGGACATATGCGGTTCCCGACAGCAGGCAGTCAGGCAGCATGACTGTTGTCGACAATACGTCGGAACCGGATGCCGTCTACTTTTTCGATCTTAACGGATCGGCCATAGCAGAAAGCGACGTGCTCGACGCGGTGGCAAAGAAAGCCCGCGAAACCGGAGCCGAAGTGACGGTCAACGCATATACCGACAACAGCGGCCGCACGGACTACAACATACGCCTGAGCGAGCAGCGGGCCAAGGCCGTCGGTGACTATCTCGTCGCCCACGGTGTGGCAAGAGATCATGTCAGAACCTATGGCCGCGGGCCGACAAAGGCATATGCCTCAGCGGCACAAGACCGCCGCGCCGAGGTGCGCCTGAGCATCTAAAAAATTGACGCCATGGCTCCGGAAGGCGGAGTCATGGCGTCTGTCTGGTTATGAGGGTGGTGTAACTCTATCAGGCGAGCGAGGGAAGTCCCCAGGTCTGACAGAGTATGAGAATCTGGTTATAGAAGCAGCTTACAAGGCCAAGGGCCAGGATGCCGGCAACGGTGATCCACATGCCCACACGTTCGGAGCAGGCCGAGCGGAAGGGGGCGATGACAGGTTCGTCGGAGCTGAGGAACATTGCCTTGACCACCAGCAGGTAGTAGAACAGGGAGATGATGGTGTTGATAAGGGCAATGAGCACGAGCACATAGAGTGCGGTTGACTCTGTGCCGCTCAGCGCGCCGGTAAAGATGAAGAACTTGCTGAAGAAGCCGGCGAAGGGAGGAATACCTGCCAGTGAGAACATGGCGAGCATCATCACCACCGAAAGGTGGGGATTTGACTTGTAGAGGCCGCGATAGTCGGTCATGTCAACTTTGCCAGTCTGGTTCTCGATGGCCTGGATCACACCGAAGGCGGCCAGGTTGGAGAAGATATAGACCAGAATATAGAACATCAGCGATGCCATTCCCATGGCGTTGCAGCCGATGATGCCGAGCATTATGTAGCCGGCCTGGGAGATGGAGCTGAAAGCGAGGAAGCGCTTCATGTTGTGCTGGCGCAGGGCGAAGAGGTTGCCCACGGTGATGGTGAGGATGATCAGCGCATAGAGCATCCATTCCCACACTTGGGAGTAGACGCAGCCGAACACCTGGGTGAGGATCACCATGAAGGCGAAAGCAGCCGAGCCTTTGGAGATTACCGAGAGGTAGGAGGTGACTGATGTGGGCGCACCCTGATAGACGTCGGCGGTCCAGAGGTGGAAGGGCACGAGCGAGAGTTTGAAGCCCACGCCGGCCATGACGAACGCAAGGGCCACGATGAGCATCGGGTCAGTTGCGTCGGCACCTGTCAGCGCAAAGTAGACTGAGTCGAAATAGAGCGAACCGGCCAGACCGTAGACAAAGCTGAGGCCAAGCATGAATATGGCCGAAGAGAAGACTGCGGTGAGGATGTATTTGATAGCGGCTTCGTGGCTTTCGTAATGGTTTTTCTCGAAGGCTACCATGGCGGCCAACGGCAGCGAGGCGCATTCCAGACCGATCACAAACAGGAGGAAATGACGGGCCGAGATCATCAGATACATACCGAAGAGGGTGACGAGCATGAGCGAGTAGAATTCGCCGCGTCTGATGACCTGCATCTCGCTGTTGGCCCATCGGGAAGCCTGGATAAGCACGATGAGCATTCCGACATTAAGTATGTTTTTGATGGTGAGCATCACCGGATTGGTGACGTACATTCCGCCGAAAGCGACTTCGTGGCCCGAGATGAACACGGGGCAGAAACAGCTGACGGTGAAAATGGCAAAGATTGCGATGGTGAAGCCGCTGAGTCCGCGCTGCGAATTCTTTGGCATGAACAGGTCATAGAGGAACACCAGGAGGAAAACGCCAAGCAGGGCGATTTCCTGTTTCATTGCAAGGAACTGTGAATAATCCATTGGTCTATGCTGACGTTATTTGAGCACCGCAAAGATGTCGGGGCTGAAGGTGAAGCGGATTAGGTTTGCGAAGAAGTTGGGGAAGCAGCCGATGGCAGCCACGCAGATGATGAGAGTGGCGGTCGAGGTGCGTTCCCACCATGTGGCATCGGTGAGCTGGAGATGGTGTTCATCCTGCACAGGGCCGAAGAGCAGCTTGCCCACCACGCGGAGAATGTAGACGGCGGTGATGACGATCGAGCAGCAGGCGATGATGGTGAATACACGATTGAGAGTGTTCGTGTTTTCAAATGATCCGACGAATATGGTCATTTCGGCCACAAAGCCCGAGAGGCCGGGAAGTCCGAGAGAAGCCATACCGGCGATCACATAGCAGACAGCCAGATAGGGCATGATTTTCATCAGACCGCCCATCTGACGGATGTCGCGAGTGTGGGTGCGGCCATAGATCATACCGATCAGGGCGAAGAAGAGGGCCGTCATGAGACCGTGAGAGAGCATCTGCATGATGGCACCGGTCATGGCGGTGGTGTTGAGCATCAGGATGGCGAAGAGCACCAGACCGCAGTGGCTGACCGAGGAGTATGCGTTGATGTACTTGAGGTCGGTCTGCACGCAGGCCGAGAAGGCGCCATAGACCACTGAGATGCCGGTGAGGATAAGGAATATCCAGGCAAGTTCCTGGGCCGCGAAAGGCATCAGGTAGATGGCCACGCGGAAGCATCCGTAACCGCCGAGTTTCATCAGCACGCCGGCGTGGAGCATGGACACCGCAGTGGGTGCGCAGGCATGACCGTCGGGGCTCCATGTGTGGAAGGGGAACATGGCGCCGAGCACGCCGAAGCCCACAAAGGCCATCGGGAAGAGGAAATATTGCCAGCTGTGGGGGATGGCGTCGTTGGCTGCGATCTGCAGCAGGTCGAACGTGTGGGCAGCGCCGTTCACGTCGGGACCGGAGTGATAGTAGATGCCGATGATCGAGAGCATGAGGAATGCCGAGCCGCCCATGAGCATCAGGGTGAGTTTCATTGCGGAGTATTCCTTGCGTCCGGTGCCCCAGATGCCGATGAGCAGATACATGGGGATGAGAGCGACTTCATAGAACATGAACATGGTGAACAGGTCGATGCTGATGAAGAAGCCGAACACGCCGATGGAGAGGAGAATCAGCCAGAGGAAGAATTCCTTGGGCAGGGGATTGATTTTCCATGAGGCGAATGAGCCGGTGAGCAGAATGATCGACGAGAGCAGCAGCATGGCCAGCGAAATGCCGTCGACTCCGACAGAGAGTTTGATGTTGAGAGCCGAGAACCACATCCAGTCGCCGCGATAGAGCATGGGAGCCATATCACCGGCGGCACGCAGGCCAAGATAGTCAACGATAAGCCACACCGACAGGGCAGTGAGCAGGATCGAGCCGGCCACAGCCACTGAGCGGATCTGCGCCATTGAGCGCGAGAGGTAGATTCCCAGAAGCATCACCACCGGGATCACCACAAAATATATCAAAGGATTGGAGAACATAGTGCAGAAATGATTCTTAATGATTGGTGAAAGTGATGACGGGGAGTTAGATCATGAAGAAAGCGGTTACGACACCGAGCAGCAGCGCACCGGAGATGTAGACCCATACATAGTACTGCACATTGCCTGACTGGAGCGGGCGGATGGCGATTGACAGACGCTGAGCGACCCAGGCGAATCCGTCCATTGTTCCGTCGATGATGTGGCGGTCAAACCATGCGATCGGGCGGCAGATGCAGTTGAAGATGATTTTGTGGGTGATGAACAGATAGATTTCATCCCAGTAGAAGCGATTGTAGGCGGCGGTCCAGAGCTTGCCGGTGGCTTTGGCCACTCGGTCGGGCAGAGGATTCTCTTTTTTATACATGAAGGTGGCAAGCGCGATGGCACACACGGCGATTATCACCGAGGGGATGGCCACCGACCAGTCGAGGTGGATGGTGTAAGGAGCGCCGTTCCATGTCACCAGATGTCCGAAGGGAATGAATCCGGCCACGCAGCTGACAGCGGCGAGGAAGACCAGCGGAGCGGTCATGACCCACGGCGCGTCGTGCGGCTTATGGTGATGGGCCGAGTAGTCGGGTTCGTTCCACCAGAAGATCATGTAGTAGAGGCGGAACATATAGAAAGCGGTCAGAGCGGCCACCATGCTCATCCACGCGCCCCAGAAGAAGCTGTTTTCATAGGCGGCGGTGAGGATTTCGTCTTTGGAGAAGAATCCTGAGAAGGGAGGTATGCCGGCAATGGCCAGACAGCCGATCAGGAAGGTGATGTGGGTTATCGGCATGTATTTGCGGAGGCCGCCCATTGCAGTGTAGTCATTGGAGTGCACGGCATGGATCAGAGCGCCGGCGCCAAGGAAGAGCAGGGCTTTGAACATTGCGTGGGTGAACAGATGGAACATGCTTGCCATGTAGCCCATGCCATGGTGTATGTCGGGGCGGGCAACGCCGAGAGCCACCATCATGAAAGCGATCTGCGAGATGGTCGAGAATGCGAGCACGCGCTTGATGTCGACCTGAGTGCAGGCCACCACTGCGGCATAGAACGCTGTTATGGCGCCGACCACGGTGACGAATGTCAGAGCCGAGAAGTCGTCAAGCAGGAAGAGCGGGAAGAGTCGGGCCACAAGGTAGACACCGGCCACGACCATCGTTGCGGCGTGGATCAGGGCGCTGACGGGAGTCGGGCCTTCCATTGCGTCGGGCAGCCAGATGTGGAGCGGCATCATCGCGCTCTTGCCCATTCCGCCCATGAAGATGAGCACCAGAGCCCAGCTGAAGAGCGAGCAGCCCATGAAGGTGGCGCCGCCGAATGACGAGAAGGCGCTGAAAGCCGTGGTCTCGCTGATGGCATATGAGCCATTGGCGGTGGCAGCCGAGGTGAGTTCAGTGAAGTTGAAGGTGCCGGTGTAGTAGCTCAGCACAAGGATGCCGATGAGGAATCCGAGGTCGGCGAAGCGGGTGACGATAAATGCTTTTTTGGAAGCCGACACCGCGCTGTGGCGCTGATAGTAGAATCCGATGAGCAGGAATGAGGAAGCGCCCACAAGCTCCCAGAAGATATACATCTGGAAAATGTTGGTCGCAACCACCAGGCCGAGCATCGAGAAGCTGAAGAGCTGCAGGAAGGCATAGTAGCGCTGGAAACCTCTCTCGCCTTCCATATAGCCCATCGAATAAAGGTGGACGCAGAAGGAGATGGTGGGAATGACCACAAGCATCATTGCGGAGATTGGATCAAGCAGGAATCCGATGCGGATGACGAGTTTATCGTAGAACTGCAGCCAGTCCTGGTTGAAGACTATGTACTGGAGGCGGTTGACACCGTCGGTGAACGCCTCGTTGCCGCTGAAGAAATAGGTGAACGCGGTGAAATATGAAAGGATGAGCACAGTGCCCATGCCACACACGCCGAGCCAGCCTGCGGCCTTGTGGCTCATTTTGGGTCCGAGCAGTCCGAGCACCAGAAACATGGTGAGCGGCAGAGCAAGGATCAGCAAAGGAATAGTCGGATTTATGGGAGTCATGGTGATGAACTTAGCCTTTGAGTTTGTTGGTGTCGCGCACGTCGATGTTCTTGGTGGCGCGATAGAGGTTGATTATGATGGCGATTGCCAGGGCGGTTTCGGCTGCGGCGATCGCTATGGCAAAGAGGGTGAAGAACATGCCTTCGTGTCCGTCGGGATACAGATAGCGGTTAAACACCACAAAGTTGATGTCGATGGAGTTGAGCATCAGCTCCAGCGAGATCAGGATGGCGATCATATTCTTGCGCGTCAGGAATCCATAGACTCCGCAGCAGAACATGATCAAGCTCGGTATCAGATAGTAAAGAAGTTTTATTTCCATAAGATTACGAGTGTATTAGCGGGGTTTAACGACGTCGGGCGACAACCACGCCTCCGATTATACAGGCAAGCAACAGCACGCTGACAGCTTCAAACGGAAGCATATAACCGCCACGCGATGTCGAGAGCATGTCGGCGCCAAGCTGCTGCATGGTGTAGAAGCCGGTTTCGGGCTGCGGCACCAGCAGCTGGGAGCAGCGGCTGATCAGCACCCATCCGAACACGGCGGCCACGGCCGCGGCAGTGAGAATGCCCAGTCCGCGACGGCGTGATTCAAGACGCTCGCCGGCTTCGCCGGGACGTGATGTCAGCAGAATCGAGAACACGAACAACACCACGATGCCGCCGGCATAGACGGCAATCTGCACGGCGCCGAGAAATTCATAATCCATCATGAAATAGACTATGGCAGTGGCAAACAGGGTGAAGAGCAGATAGGTGGCGGAGCGCAGGATGCGACGCGCGGTCACGGTGAGAACCGAGAAGATGATAATCGCCAGAGCGACTACGACAAACAGAATTTCCATAGTTTTTTGATCTCCTCTGTGAATTAGTTCTTAGATTCTGGTTTGGGTTCCGTGGCAACCGGGGCGGCAGGCACCGGGTCTGGCACGTCGGGCAGATAGTTGAGTTTTTTCACCAGCAGTTCGCGGGTGAAGACAGCCTGCTCGAAGTCATTGGAGAATTCAATGGCTCCCGTGGGGCAAGAAGTGACGCAGAGCTGGCAGAAGGTGCACGATCCGAGATCATAGCGATAGTCGACCAGTTTCTTTTTCTTCTTGCCGTCAGGGGTGTCGACCATCTTGCCCTCGATGGTGATTGTGCCATTGGGGCAATTGCGTTGACACATACCGCACGCAATGCATTTGTGGCGGCCTTCGGCGTCGTACTTCAGTGTGAGAATAGCACGGAAACGCTTGGGGATCTGCATCGTACTGCGATTCTCGGGATAACGTTCCGTCACTTTGGGGGTCAGAAACTCCTTGCCGGTGACCTGCATGCCCTTGATAAGCGATACCAGTCCGGATCCGAGGCCTGAGAAATAGTCTTTTACACTACCCATAGTGGTTTTGTGAGTGATTTATGCTGTTGTTTATTATTTCAATTTTATCTGACCTGTCCGCCAAGAATATCAAGCAGTTCGTTAGTGATGCTCTGCTGGCGCAGCTTGTTGTATTCCAGACTGAGCTGTTCGAGCAGTTTCTTGGCATTGTCGTTGGCGCTCTGCATGGCCATTACACGGGCAGCCTGCTCCGAGGCGCGGTTTTCGCAGAATATTTCCTGAACAGAACTCAGCACCATCAGCGGCAGGGCTGAGCGGAAAATGGTTTCGGCATCCGGTTCAAAGATGTATGGACGGCTGGACGCCGATTTTTCCGCATTGGCGAAATTCGTCGGAAGCACAGGCAGGATCTGTTGTGCTTTCAGACGCTGTCGGCTCACGCTCTGATAGCTCATGTAGATGAAGTCGACCCGGTCAGTGAGGCCGCCGAGGAAATCGGCGCTAAGCTTGCCGACAAACTCTTTGACATCGGAGTCGGAGCTTTTGGAGTTGACTCCGCATTCTTGAGCCACATCGACACCCTGCATGGCAAGGCGGCGGCAGGCTTTCAGCATTTTGCTGCCGACCGGATAGACCGTAACAGGCAGTCTGTCGTCGCCGAGTTCAGAACGAAGAGCGTCGATATGCGCTATCAGCTGTTTGAAAATATTGACATTATAGGCTCCGCACAGGCCATCGTCACTGCCGAGAACCACCACATAGGCGCGCTTCACTTCGCGCGCGTCAGTTAACGGGGAGGTGAATTCAGCATCGGCCTGCAAGAGATTTCCTATAATATTCTCCAGCTGTGTGCGGAAAGGGAGCAGACGCCTGATGGCACCTTCGGCCTTGTGCATCTTGGCCGAAGAAATCATCTTCATGGCTCCGGTGATTTTTTCAGAGGAGCCGACCGATCCGATTCGTCCTTTTAATTCTCGAAGTGTGGCCATGCGTGATTATTTTCTTGCGAATTGTGCTGCGGTTTCAGATGCGACTCTGGCCAGAATGCCTGTCACTTCCTCGGTCAACTGGCCACCACGTATGACATCAAGCACGTCGGCCTGATGGTTGGCGCGCAGAGAGCGGAGGAACTGGGTCTGGAATTCAGCCACATTTTCCATCGGCACTGATTCAAGCAGTCCGTTGGTGCCGCAATAGATCACAGCCACCTGCTCTTCGACAGACCAGGGCTGGTATTGCGGCTGAATGAGAAGGCGCTCGTTTTTACGGCCTTTGTCGATGACACGGGCTGTTACGGCATCCATGTCGCCGCCGAATTTGGTGAACGATTCAAGTTCGCGGAACTGTGCCTGGTCGATCTTGAGCGTACCGGCCACTTTTTTCATCGGCTTGATCTGAGCGTTGCCGCCGACGCGGCTCACCGAGATGCCGACATTGATGGCCGGACGGATGCCGCGGTTGAACAGCGCGGTTTCCAGGAAGATCTGTCCGTCGGTGATCGAGATCACGTTTGTCGGGATGTAGGCTGAAACGTCGCCGGCCTGAGTCTCGATGATCGGCAGGGCTGTGAGCGAACCTCCGCCTTTGACAATGGGTCTGAGGGCTTCAGGCAGGTCGTTCATGCGCGAGGCCACTTCCTGGTTGTCGATGATGCGGGCGGCGCGTTCAAGCAGGCGCGAATGGAGATAGAAGATATCGCCGGGATATGCTTCGCGGCCCGAAGGGCGCTTCAGAATGAGCGAGATTTCACGATAGCTGACGGCCTGCTTCGACAGATCATCGTAAACGATGAGGGCGTCGCGGCCGGTGTCGCGGAAGTATTCGCCGATGGCCACTCCCGCAAATGGCGAGTAGTAGCGCATGGCAGCGGAGTCAGACGCCGATGCGGCCACAACCACAGTATAGTCCATGGCGCCGTTGCGGCGCAGAGTTTCGACCGTGGCGGCGATTGACGATGCTTTCTGTCCGATTGCCACATATATGCAATAGACAGGTTTGCCGGCTTTGAAATTGTCGCGCTGATTGATGATTGTGTCAATGGCGATGGCGGTTTTGCCGATCTGTCGGTCACCGATGATCAACTCACGCTGACCACGGCCGATCGGCACCATCGAGTCAACGGCCTTGATTCCGGTCTGCAGCGGAGTTTTTACCGGCTGGCGGAAAATAACGCCGGGCGCCTTGCGTTCAAGCGGCAGATTGATCAGTGATCCTTCGATCGGTCCACGACCGTCGACCGGCTCACCGAGCACGTTGATGACGCGTCCAAGCAAACCTTCGCCCACAGGAATGGATGCGATTTCGCCGGTGCGGCGCACCTTCATGCCTTCGGTGACGCGATTGACGTTATTTAGCAGAATGACTCCGACGTTGCTCTCTTCAAGATTAAGGGCCACGCCCTTTACTCCGTTTTCAAACTCAACGAGTTCGTTGGCACGGACATTGTCGAGGCCATAGACGTGGGCCACGCCGTCGCCCACTTCCAGCACAGAGCCGATTTCTTCAAAAGAGACCTTGCGGTTGACATTTTCAAGCTGCTGTTTAAGAACTTGAGATATTTCGCTTGGATTGATCATTTGTACATTCAATTGCTAAGGAGTTTTAGCCTCAGTTGTTTGAGTTCGTTGGCCACCGAAGCGTCAAGACGCTCGTTGTCGACGGCCACAGTAAACCCGCCGATCAAAGCAGAGTCGACGGCCAGTGATATCTCGGCTGTCGCCCCGTCGGGCAGGTGTTTGTCCACCAGAGAGTGGATGCGGTTCAGTTCAGTCTGGGCAAGTGGCGCGGCCGAAGTGACGGATACGCTGTAAATTTGGTGAGCAGTGCGATACAGGGCAATATAGGCCAGAGCGATCCCGCGGAGTGCTCCAAGCCGCTTGTTGACCACGAGCAACTTCAGAAAATCGGCAAATACATCAGGCTCCAGATCTTCTCCGACAGCAGTGCGGACCAGACCGAGCTTGTCGGCGATCTCCACATGTGGATTGGCCAGCACGGACTGAAGCCGCGGATTGGCGGCAAAAGCGCTCTCAAGCCGAAGCATCAGCTCATAAAGCGGCGCTTCACACTGCTTTTCACGGGCAAAAAGCAGCAGGGCTTTGGCGTAGCGGCGGGGAATGAGACCTTGATCCATTTACTTACCGGGTTCCATTTGGTCAAGAATCGAATCAACAAGCCGGGCCTGTGCGGCAGGATCGGCCAGCTCGGTGCGTACCACTTTCTGAGCTATATCAAGAGCGAAAGCGCTCACCTCGTTACGGAAACTCTGCTGAGCTTCCTTGCGGGCTTGCTCGATGGCCACTTTTGCGGCATCCATCTCTTTTTTCGCCTCGCGGGCAGCTTCGGTACGCGCCTCTTCGATGATTTGCGACTTCATTCTGTCGGCCTCGCGCAGGATTTCCGCCTGGCGGGCACGGGCTTCGTCTTCAAACTTCTCGGCCTGCAGTTTTGCGCTGTCGAGTTGCTCCTTTGCCTGCTGGGCATACAGCACACCTTGATCTATGAGTTCGGCACGGCTGTCAACTCCCTTCATGATCGCCGGCCATGCAAACTTCCATAGCAGAAAGAAGAGCACGGCAAAGCATACGAACATCCAGAAGACCAGGCCGAAGTCGGGCGTGAACAGTTCCATTTCAGTGCAAAAGGGTGATTATTTGGTTCAATGATTCGAACGTTGCGGCCAGAAGCTATCAGCCGAGGAAGAGACAGAGAAGACAAACGATCACGGCAAACAGAGCCACACCTTCGACAAGAGCGGCGATCACGATCATGTTGCTTCGGATGTCGTTGGCGGCTTCAGGCTGACGGGCAATCGCTTCCATAGCAGCTGCGCCGATTTTGCCGATGCCGATACCTGCACCGATGGCTGCGATGGCTGCGCCGAGGCCGGCGCTGATAGTTTTCAGGGCAATGTCGATAAGAACTAAAGCTAACATAGTGTTAATGATGATTTATAAATTATTTTGCTAATGTTGTTGATTCGGAGTGATGATCATCGTGGCCGCGTTCCTGGGCCATGGCGATGAAGGTGGTGGAGAGCATGGTGAAGACAAACGCCTGGATGAAGCTGACCAGAACATCGAGCACCAGCATGAAAATGGAGAACAGAAGGCTCACAACTGTTGTGGCGCCAAGAGCAGCGGCTCCAAAGTCAGCCAGAATAAAGATGATCAGCGTCAGGACTATCACGATCATGTGGCCGCCCATCATGTTGGCAAACAGGCGGACTGTCAGTGACGCCGGTTTGGTGAACACGCCGAACACTTCGATAACCTGCATGATGGGAATTGGACATTTCAGCCACATGGGCACATCAGGCCAGAAGATCTCTTTCCAATAATGTTTCCGACCGAAAAGATTGGTGACAAAAAACGTGAGCAACGCAAGCACCATGGTCACGGCGATATTGCCGGTGAGATTGGCGCCGCCGGGAAATATGACCATCAGCCCCATCAGGTTCATTATAAATATGAACATGAAAATGGTGAGCAGAAATGGCGCGAAACGGCGAGCGTCCTGGCCCAGTGTAGGCTTGATCACGCCCGTGTATACAAAGTCAATCAGGCTTTCCACCGCTCCGACAAAGCGGCGCGGCGCCTTGAAGCCATGACGCTTGTGCCACCGGGCCACCGGCATGCAGACCGCCAGCACCACTAAAACGGTGATGAAAAGCGCCATCACGTTCTTGGTGATCGACAGATCGATCGGACGATATTCAGAACCGTCGGCAAGAATCTGCACGACTTTGCCTTTGTTATCGCCTTCTGCCGGGACATGCCACGTCACATCGCCGTCGGCATAGACCGCATGATGGTCGAGATGCGCTGAACTGAAGCAATGCCAGCTGCCGCTCTGATCACACACGATCACAGGAAGCGGCATTCTGTGGTGATGGTCAAAGGGCACTTCCCAGCCATATCCGTCGCCAAGATGCTCGAAAATGATCTCTTTGGGATCGAAATCGGCAGCTTTGGCCGGAACGGCAAGTGCCGACACCAGCAAAAGAAACAATATCGTTATGGCTTTAAGATGCTTCATGTCAGTATATGCACACGGAAACAACATCATCAGCCACGTCGACAAGACCGCCGTCGGCTTCGGCCATATGCTCGGCAGAGTCCTGAGTGCGATACGTGATCACCCCCTTGGCCAGAGTGGACACAAGGGCGGCATGGCGCGGAAGCACAGTGAAACTGCCTTTGGCTCCGGGAAGAGTCACCGATTCGACCTGTCCTTCAAAGACGATGTCTGTGGCAGAGATTATGCGAAGTGTCATTTCCGTAGTAATGTGATGAGTATGTTATTTGACTTCGGCAAGAAGTTTCTTGCCTTTGGCGATGGCTTCGTCGATGGTGCCGACGTTGAGGAACGCCTGCTCCGGATACTGGTCCATTTCGCCGCTGAGAATCATCTTGAAGCCGCGTATGGTCTCGCTCAGAGGCACCATCACACCGGGCAGTCCGGTGAACTGCTCGGCCACATTGAACGGCTGCGAGAGGAAACGCTGCGCGCGGCGGGCGCGTGCAACCACGAGTTTGTCGTCGTCCGAAAGTTCGTCAACGCCAAGAATCGCGATGATATCCTGCAGTTCGTTATACTTCTGGAGCAGCTGTTTGACAGCCTGTGCCGTGTTGTAATGATCCTCGCCGATGATGTTCGGATCAAGAATACGCGACGTCGATTCGAGCGGATCGACAGCCGGATATATGCCAAGTTCGGCAATCTTACGCGACAGCACAGTCGTGGCGTCAAGGAAGCTGAATGTGGTTGCCGGAGCGGGGTCGGTCAAGTCGTCGGCAGGCACATAGATTGCCTGTACCGAGGTGATCGAACCATTCTTTGTTGAGGTGATGCGCTCCTGCAGTGTGCCCATTTCGGAGGCAAGAGTGGGCTGATAGCCCACGGCCGAAGGCATACGTCCGAGCAGAGCCGACACCTCAGACCCAGCCTGGGTGAAGCGGAAAATATTGTCGATGAAGAGAAGAATGTCTTTGCCGCCGCCGTCCTGATCGCGGAACTGCTCGGCCACGGTCAGGCCGGTCAGCGCCACGCGCAGACGTGCGCCCGGAGGCTCGTTCATCTGGCCGAACACCAGAGCGGCCTGCGACTGCGCCACCTGCTCCATGTCGACGTCGGCAAGATTCCATTCGCCTTTTTCCATTCCTTCTTCAAACTTTTTGCCATATTTCATAACGCCGCTCTCGATCATCTCGCGAAGCAGGTCATTGCCTTCACGAGTGCGCTCGCCGACACCGGTAAACACCGAGAATCCGTTGTGACCTTTGGCAATATTGTTGATCAACTCCATGATAAGAACGGTCTTGCCAACGCCGGCACCTCCGAACAGACCGATTTTGCCGCCTTTGGAATAAGGCTCAAGCAGATCGATGACCTTGATGCCGGTCTGAAGAATTTCGGTCGAGATGGTCAGATCCTCGAATTCAGGAGCGGGCTGGTGGATCGGGCGGAGATCTTTGCGGTCAAGAGCCGGCAGATTGTCGATCGCCTCTCCGACCACGTTAAGCAGACGGCCTTTGACCTGTTCGCCGGTCGGAACGGCAATGGGGCGTTCAAGACTGTCCACCCGCATGCCACGCTGAAGACCGTCGGTGCTCTCCATGGCCACACAGCGCACGGTTTCCTCGCCGATGTGCTGCTCGACCTCAAGGATCAGCATCGACCCGTCGGGACGGTCGATTTTCAATGCCGTGTAAATGGGGGGCAGCTCGTTGCCGGCGCCTTCAAAAGCCACGTCGACCACTGGGCCGATCACCTGTGCGACTTTTCCGTATTTTTCGCTCATATAATGGAGTCTGATTTTATTAGAAGTGGAGACCGAAGGTGATCACAAGCACCATCAGCACCAGATTAAACAGATTGATCGGGAGAAGATATTTCCACTCGAAGGCAAGCAGCTGGTCGATTCGCAGGCGCGGGAAGGTCCATTTGAACCAGATCATGACAAAAGTCACGGCAATGGCCTTCATGAGGAACCACAGGACGGACGGAATATAGTCCATGCATGCGTTGAAGCCATCCCATCCGGGAATGTGCAGCGGCATCCATCCGCCAAAGAACAGCAGCGCGGCAACACCGCCGATGATGAACAGATTGAGATATTCGGCAAGATAGAAGAAACCGAAATGGATACCGGAATACTCGGTGTGATAACCGGCCGTAAGCTCAGATTCGGCTTCGGGCAAGTCAAACGGGCCACGGTTGGTTTCGGCGGTACCGGCCACGACATAGATCAGGAAAGCTATGATCGCGGGAATATGGCCGCTGAAGATGAACCATGTGTGCTCCTGCTGGGCCACAATACCACTCACGCTCATGGTGCCTGCAAAGCACACCATAGTGAGCACGCTCAGACCGATAGACAGCTCATAGCTGACCATCTGGGCGCCCGAGCGCAAAGCGCCGATAAGAGTGAACTTGTTGTTGGACGACCAGCCGGCGAGCAGAATGCCGAGCACGCCGATGCTGCTGACTGCCAGCAGGAAGAAGATGCCGATATTGAAGTCGACCACCTGCAGGCCGTTGCCCCAGGGGAGCACCGAGAAGCTGAGCATCGAAGCGATGATCACCAGGAAAGGAGCCAGGCCGAACAGGAATTTGTCGACATGATTCAGCGAAATAAGCTCCTTGATAAGAATCTTGAACATGTCGGCAACCGACTGCAGAATGCCCCATGGGCCAACGCGGTTCGGGCCGAGACGACACTGGAAGTAAGCGCAGACTTTACGCTCAAACAGAATGTAGAACAGTGCGAGCACCGAATATAGCAGCAGGAGCACCAGTCCGATCAGGACACATTCGGTCGTGACAGTAAGCCACTCGGGAAAATGGAGCGTGCCGCTCAAAAAATTGTCAATCCAGCGGGTGATGAATGAAAGGTCTTGCATATGATCCGTGGTAAGATGATTGGACTGAGGGATTAACGGTCAATGTCTGGCACCACATAGTCGAGCGAGCCGCCGATAGTGATAAGGTCGGCGATCTTTTCGCCGCGAGTGAGATGATCCACCGCTCCGGCCAGACAGAATCCGGGCGAATTGAACTTGACACGCAATGGCTGATTGCCTCCCGCACTTTCAATATAGACACCGAAAGCGCCGCGGCAGGCTTCGACCTGCTGGAACCAATGGCCTTCAGGGAGCTTGATGATCTTGGGCACCTTGGCGCAGATATCGCCTTCGGGGATCTGATCGACGAGCTGGGCGAGAATGCGGCAGCTTTGCTCCATTTCCGAGATGCGGGCCTTGAAGCGGGCCATGGAGTCACCTTCGTGGCGCACCACTTCATCAAACTGCAGTTCGGAGTAGATGCCGTAAGGATGACGTTTGCGGATGTCGCAGGCCCAGCCGGAAGCGCGTCCGGTAGGACCAGTGCAGTTATAGTCTTTGGCGTCGGCTTCGGAGAGCACACCCACTCCATCCATTCGGTTGTGGGCGATGACGTTGCCGGTAAACACCTTGTTGTATTCCTTGATAGCCTTGGGCATGATCTCGAGCAACTTCTTCACATCGGCCTGGAAATTGGGGTCGAGGTCGGCGATCACGCCGCCGATGCAGTTGTAGTTGAAAGTCATGCGTGCGCCGGTGGTGCGCTCCAGAATGTCGAGAATGGTCTCGCGCTCACGCAGCGGATAGAACAGCATGGTGGTCGCGCCAAGGTCCATGCAGAAAGTTCCGATGGCCAGCAGGTGTGAGCTTATACGCATCAGCTCGTCCATCATCACGCGGATCACCTGTGCGCGGCGGGGCACTTCGAGATTCAGAGCCTTCTCGACGCAGAGACAGAGAGCGTGACGGTTGATCATTGCGCTCAGATAGTCCAGACGGTCAGTGAAATGGAGAGTCTGCGGATAGGTCAGTCCTTCACAGAGTTTCTCGATGCCGCGGTGGATGTAACCCAGATAGAGATCGATCTTTGTGATGGTCTCGCCGTCAACGGCGGTGCGCAGGCGGAGCACACCGTGAGTGGCCGGGTGCTGCGGGCCGATGTTGACCACAAACTGCTCGGGCGAGAAGATTTCCACTTTGCGCTTCTCGATTTTGCCGGGAGCGGTCTCCACGTAACTTACAGTCACGTCGTCGACCTTCTCATGGTCAAGACGCACGGGGTTCACCTCGGGGTTTGCGTCATAGTCCTTGCGGAAGGGGAAACCCACCCAGTCATTGCGCAGGAACAAGCGGCGCATATCGGGGTGGTTTATGAAGATAATTCCGTAAAAGTCATAGACTTCACGTTCATATATACCGGCCACGGCATAGAGGTCGGTTATTGAATGAAGCATCGGTTTGACGCGATCAGCAGTGGTGACCTTCACTCTGACCACCTCCCAAGTCGAGGTATTTGTCAGATAGTACACCACTCCGAGCAGATCGCCCCAGTCCATGCCGATGAGGGCTGTGAGATTGTCGAAGCCGAGTTCGTTTTTCAGCGTCGTTGCAAGCGAGTGCCATTTGGCGTCGGGCACGTTAAGCTCGAGAGTTTCGCCATTGACGATTTCCGCTTCCGGAAACTTCTCGGCCACAATTGCCTGTAAATTGGCCATAAAGGAAAGCTGTATTATAATATATAATGTGTTGTTCGTCGGGGTTAACTATCACAGGTGCGATGATCCGGTCAGTCGGCCATCTTGTCGAGCGGGTGGTTTTTCAGGAAATCCTGCTGCTTCTCCTGACGGTTCACTCCGCCAAAGAAACGCTCGACCTTGATCTTGCGCGACAGCTGCATGATGGCATAGATCATCGCTTCGGGACGGGGCGGACAACCCGGGCAATAGACGTCGACGGGGATAATCTCGCCCACGCCCTTGACCACATGATAGGAGTGGCGGAACGGGCCACCCGAAATGGCGCAACCGCCGGTGGCGATCACATATTTAGGCTCGGCGAGCTGATCGTAAAGTCGGCGCACAACCGGAGCCATACGGTGCACGATGGTTCCGGCCACCATCATGAAGTCGGCCTGGCGGGGCGACGAACGCGCCACTTCCCAGCCGAAACGGGCCATATCATAGCGGGCGGCGCCAAGCGAAATGAATTCAATGCCGCAGCAGCTGGTGGCAAATGTCAGAGGCCAGATGGAGTTCGAGCGACCCCAGTTGATGAGCTTGTCAAGCGAACCGACAACGACGTTCACGCCGTTGGCCTTCAGTTCGTTGACCATGCCCTCGATATATTCGTTGTCTTTCCAGTCCCCGTAGGGCATCGACTTTGTTGTCACTTCCATTCGAGAGCTCCTTTCCGCCAGGCATACACAAGGCCAAGCACCAAGATTACAAAAAACACTGCGATGCAGAGAAGTCCCTGCGCTCCGAGTTCACGCATACGCACTGCCCAGGGGAACAGGAACACGCATTCCACGTCGAACATCAGAAACAAAATAGCATAGAGATAATAGCCCACCTTGAACTGAGCCATGGATTCTCCTCGTGTGGGAATACCGCACTCATATGCCTCGCCCTTCTGGGCATTGAACGACCGGGGCGAGATAAGCCCGGCGATCCACAAAGCCAGAGCCACCAGAGCAGCACCCGTAAGTGCCGCCGTGACAGCCAATACGCCATTTGATATGGATAATGTGATCATAAAATTAATAGAGTGAAAGGAGTATAATGCCTTCTTTTCAACTGCAAAAGTACTATTTTTTTTTCAATTTCCATTAAATTATTTTCACATTTTTCAGCCTCAGGACCCAGACTCACATCACACAACGGCGACGACAACAAAATAAGCACACTTTCACGTTAGTTTCAAATGTTATTTTTGCACAATAAAAATAAAAATCGTTTCTTTGCATAATAATTTACAATCATCTAAATTTAATTTATTATGTTTAAAACGATCTCCGGGCTGGCGTTACTCAGCCTGGTGGCAATTCCGGTTTCGGCCGCGCGCCAGACCTCCTGGGGCGACTATTGGGAAGACCAGTCGGTCTTCGCAGTGAACAAGGAGGAAGCCCACGCCACAACAGTGCCCTACCCTACCGAAGCCGCAATGATGGCCGACAAGACCTTCTTTGACACTCCGTGGGTCCAGACCAGGTCAAGCCGCGTCAAGCTGCTGAACGGCGTCTGGAAATTCAACTTCGTCGACGAACCGTCGAAACGCCCGACCGACTTCTTCAAGGAAGGATACGACGTGTCGGGCTGGGACAATCTGCCGGTGCCGTCAAACTGGGAGATGCACGGATATGACACGCCCATGTATGTCAACGTGGACTATCCGTTTGCCAAAAATCCGCCCTTCATCGGCCACGCCCCCGGATACACCAACTTCGGCGAAAACCCGGTCGGATCATACGTGACCACGTTCGAGGTTCCGTCAGACTGGTCGGGCCATAACCTTCTGCTCAATTTCGGAGGCATATATTCGGCTGCCTACGTATGGGTCAACGGCCAGTTCGCCGGATACACCCAGGCCGCCAACACTGACCATGAGTTCGACATCACCGACCTGGCAAGAACAGGCAAAAACACCCTGGCCGTCCAAGTGTTCCGCTGGAGCGACGGCAGCTATCTCGAAGACCAGGACATGTTCAGAATGAGCGGCATCTACCGCGACGTCACCCTGACCGCAGTGCCCTCCACTTTCGTCCGCGACCATTACATCACGTCGACTCTCGACAAGTCGTCAGGCTACACGTCCGGCACTTTCAATGTCGAACTCGACCTGAGCAACCGCTCGGCCGCGGCCACGACAGTGAGCGCGCTTGTCAAACTGATCGCGCCCGACGGCACCACGGCCCACACTTTCGCCGAACAGAAAGCGCAGGGCATAGCGGCCGGATCGGCAAAAACGCTCAACTTCAGCACTTCGCTCAGCGGGCTGAAACTCTGGAGCGCGGAAGATCCGCAACTCTACACCGTGGCCGTCATACTAAAAGACGCGCAAGGCCGCGAAACAGAAGCGTTCTCGACAAAATACGGATTCCGCCACATAGCGATCGTCAACAAATTCGTACACATCAACGGCAAAAAGGTCTTTTTCAAAGGCACGAACCATCATGACACCCACCCAATGACCGGACGCGCCGTCGACATGGAGACCCTCCTGCTCGACGTCAAGATGTTCAAGCAAAACAACATCAACACCCTGCGCACCAGCCACTATCCGAAACAGGCCAAGATGTATGCCATGCTCGACCATTTCGGCATATACGTGATGGACGAGGCCGACGTTGAATGCCACGCACTGACATCGCTCAGCGCCGACACAAGCTGGAAAGACGCATTTGTCGACCGCGAGGTGCGCATGGTTCTCCGCGACCGCAACCACCCGTCGGTCATCTTCTGGAGCCTCGGCAACGAAAGTGCCGAAGGCATCAACTTCAAATACTGCTATGACGCAGTGAGGGCGCTCGATCCGCGCATCATCCACTATGAAGGCATCGACCAGGACACATGGCGCTACACCGATCTGACATCCAAAATGTATCCCAACGAAAACCAGATGAACGGATTTGACGCCAGCTGGGACTCCAGACCGCATATTGTCTGCGAATACGCCCACGCGATGGGACAATCAGTCGGAAACCTCGTGGACTATTGGAACATCATCGAAAACAGCCGCCGCACAATCGGCGGATGCATCTGGGACTGGGTGGACCAGGCCATATATCACCCGAAGGAAATCGCCGCGGGCGACATCAAAGGATTCTACACCGGCTATGACTTCCCCGGCCCGCATCAAGGCAACTTCTGCTCCAACGGCATCATCGGACCGCTGCGCGAACCGACGGCGAAACTGGCCGAAGTGAAACACGTCTACCAATACATCAAAATGTCCGATTACGTCGGATCGACCAAAAGCATCAACGTCAACAACACATACGACTTCATCGACCTGTCGCAATTCAACGCCGTCTGGTCAATGAGCCGCGACGGAGAAGAAGTCGAATCAGGCGTAATCACCGATTTCAATGTCGCGTCCGAGGCCTCGAAACGCATGACCATCCCCTTCACTTCAGCGCCTAAGACCACAGACCCCTATGAATGGCTGCTGACAGTCAACTTCGTCACCAAAAAAGCATCAGACTGGGCCGAAGCCGGCCACAGCGTGGCTTCAGAACAATTCACCGTCAAGGCCCGGCCGGCTCTGCCTGAAATCACCGACCACGGCGACGGCCAGATAACCGTCAGCGGCTCCAACCCGATAACCGTCAGCGGGCCTGATTTCACCATCGTGTTCGACGGTGACGGAAAAATGACGTCCATGAAATACCGCGGAACAGAATATCTGGCCAACAACTGCGGTCTGGCTTTCGACAACATCCGCTGGATTGAAAACGACGCCCCCTACTCAGGCATTCCGCCGCAGACCATCGACAATCCTACATTCACGAGCAAAGGCGTCAGCGTGACATACGTCGACGGCAACGCATCTGGTGCCAAAGCCGTAAAACTGACATCCACATTCAACGCCGCAGGCTTTGCCGGCTATTCCACCACATACACCATCCACGCCAACGGAATCATAGACCTGAGCGCCACTTTCTCGCCTCAGTCAGCCAACATCGACCGCCTCGGCATGAGCATGATGGTGCGCCCCGGACTTGAAAACCTGGATTACTTCGCCCGCGGACCGTGGGCAAACTTCGTCGACCGAAAGACGGGATCGCACGCCGCGCTCTATTCGACCACGGTCACCGACATGCATGAAGAATTCATCCGCCCGCAGACAATGGGCAACCGCGAAGACCTCCGCTACATGCGCCTCACGGCCGACGACGGATTCGGACTGCTGATCGAAACCGAAGGTCAGGTGGCATTCTCGGCACTGCACAACACCGACCTCGACTTCATCGCCGTGAGCCACGATTTTGAGCTTAAACACCGCCCCGAAACCGTCATCCACTTCGACTATATGCAGCGTGGAATCGGCAACGGATCCTGCGGCCCCGGCACATGGAACAAATATAAAGTCCCCTCCAGCGGCGACTATTCCTACAAACTGCGGTTCACCCCGCTGCTCACCGACGGCGTCGGCTACAAAGTCCCCGAAGGAAACGCTTCGACATTCTATATGTCAGAACTGACAGCCGAAGGCGCCCTTGCCTTCTCTGGCTACAAAACCTCGGCTGCGCCCGAAAAGCTCTATACCCTGCTCAGCGACCTAACGCTGGCCGTCCCCCACTCCTCGCCGGCAGTGCGCCTCACTCCGGTCATCACCGCCAGCGCAAACGCAAAAGCTTGGGTTGACTTCAACGGCGACTATTCATTCTCTGCCGACGAAGCCATGGAGACCGACGGCAACACTCTGCTGCTCACAGTGCCGCAAGGCATCACCTCAGGAACCTACCGCGCACGCCTGGTCATCGACTCAGGCACACCGAAAGCCGACGGACCGGTCACTTCCGGCCGCGTATACGATTTTCTTGTCACCGTAGGCCACCCGATAGCCGCAGTCGACTACATCGCCCCCAAAGGCAGCATGCACCCCGAGGGCAACGCATGGGTCAAGCGCATCGCCACCCAAAACGCTTATGCCGACATCGAGTACACCGCCTCTGAAAAGCCCGCCTTCTACACGCTGCTCACACAGACCCCCGAAGTCGTGGCCGGAAGCACATTCGACTTAGTGCTCGAAGCCAACAATCTCGGCGCCCCCGACACCGAGCGTCAGGATCTGCGCTATAACTATGCCGTCATCTATCTCGACGGACACGGCACCGGCGAATTCACCGAAGTGGCAACCATCGGCAAACGGTTTGCGGGAGCCAACACGGAAGCCAACTATGCCACCGTCATGAACATCACCCAGGCAATCCAGATGCCCGCCGAAACCTATACCGGCAAAGCGCGCATACGCGTCATATACCAGAACGCCTGGCTTGACCTCAACGGGCCTAACGCGCAAAACGTCACCGAAGGCGTGGCCTATGACATTGACCTGAAAGTACTTGAACGCGATCCTCGCGAACCGGAATTTCCGGAACCAGACTATGTGATCCCGCAAGGATCCATACATTCGGAAAGAAACGCCTGGGTGAAGCAGGTGACAACCACTGGCGCAGAAACCGACATCGACTGGCGCAACAACGTATGTCCCGACGGAGTCTACACTCTGATCCCCGACACCCTCTATGTCAAGCCGGGACAATCGTTCAACCTCAACCTCGTGGCCAACAATCTCGGCAACACGTCAGTGGTGCGCCAGGACCTGCGCTACAACTACTGCGTGATCTATAGCGACTTCGATGCCGACGGCATCTTCACTAAAGAAGCACGGATCGGCGAAAACTTCGAAGGAGCCAGCACTCCGGCAAACTACAACGTGGTCATGGACATCAACCAGAGCATCACAATCGATCCGTCACTGACAGCCCGCACCGGACGCCTGCGCGTCATCTACCAGAACGCATGGAAGACCCTGTCAAGCGCCAACGCTTCCGACATCTATGAAGGTCTGGCACTCGACATTGTGGTCAAAATCGTCGAAACAAACGGAATTTCAGAAGCCGAAACCAATCTCCCCGCCAACGGCCAGGAGATAATATATGACCTGCAGGGACGCCGCCTCAACGCCGCCACCCGCCCGGGCATCTACATCATCAACGGCCGCAAGGTCGCCATCTGAACCGACATTCCTTCAACACAACATTCAGGGCGAGTCCGGAAATCCGGACTCGCCCTGAATGTTTTTCGTATAACTTGAGACCTGGCTCTACGGACGAAGTGCGTAAAGAGGAGTGGCGTCAAAACGCGGAAGGGCGATGAGCTGCAGATCTGTGACGTACTCATTGCTGCCGTCGCCTATGCGCAGATCGGGATGCCGCGCCAGCAACTCCTCGCGATGGGCTGACAGAGCCACCTCCGGCGAATTGTTGTCATGGCTCAGATGACACAGAAACACATAGCGCAATTCCGGCGAATAGATCCGGGCCAGAAAACGGGCCGCGTCTCTGTTGTCGAGATGCCCGTTGTCAGCCTTGATGCGCGCCTTCAGATGGTCAGGATAGCGCCCGTTAACAAGCATCTCCAGATCATAATTGCTCTCCAGCACCATGAACTGCGACCGCGACAGATAATGTTCCGCCCGGTCCGACACACAGCCGATATCTGTCGCCACAGCCATTCGCGTCTCGCCATGACGGATAAAGAATCCGCAATTGTCTGTGCCGTCGTGCATCACGTCAAACGGAGTGAGCACAAAATTTCCTATCTTGAATTCAAATTCTTTATATATCGCGCGATGATAATCCCTGACGCGACGCGAAATGCTGTGACGGCGCATTATGCCGTTAAGCACCTTCGGCGTGCAGTAGACCAGCATATGCCGGTTGTTTTTCAGAAACGAATACAGAAATCTGACATGGTCACCATGATCATGCGTGATCACCACACCCCGCACCCGATCCATGGAAATGCCATGCGCCGACAAGGCGTCACTCACCTTCTGACTGTCGATTCCCGCATCTATCAGAAACCCGCTGCGGCGGTCGCCGACATAGGAGCAGTTTCCACTGCTGCCACTGCCGAAACTCATGAAGTGAACAGGCTCTTCACGGTGTTCGCCGACCTGATACACCTGATCGGCCAGCGAAGGCTCCGGGTTTTCATCGTCGGCCACGGCGGCAGGCGACGACGGACCCGGCGCGTCGCGCATCGGTGTCTCGCCGAGCAGCTCAGGCGAAAAAAGTCCTGGCTGATCCTGATCATTAATTCTGACTTTGCGGGCCATGGTCACTGATGATAAAGCAAAAAGATTGTCGGAACCTTGGCATAATCCCACCCGCCCTTGGCCCACTGCCTGAGCGGCTTTGTCAGAATCGACTCGCGCGGGCCGGTAAGATCCGACGCCACACAGAGCAACATGTCGCCAGGCAGTCTTCTGGCCAGTTCTTCAATCAGCTTATTGTTACGATATGGTGTTTCGATGAATATCTGAGTCTGATTTTCAGCGACTATACGGCGCTGCATCTCCTTGAGCCGGCGGGAACGCGCCCCCTCCTCAATGGGCAGATATCCGGCAAAAGCAAAACTCTGGCCGCAGAATCCTGATCCCATCAGCGCCAGCAGCAGACTCGAAGGCCCCACCAGCGGCACAACCCTGATGCCCCGGCGCTGGGCTTCAGCCACAAGATCGGAGCCCGGATCGGCCACAGCCGGACATCCGGCCTCCGACAACACTCCGACGGCCTCGCCGCGCGAAATCGGATCAAGCATGGCCTTCAGATCAGTATCAGGGCCGCTATGCTCATTCAACTCACTGAACTCGATAGCATTTACGTCAATATTGCGGTCAACCGACTTAAGAAAACGGCGGGCTGTGCGCACATTCTCCACAACCATATGACGCACCTGCTTCAGCAATTCCAGATTATGCTGAGGCAACACCGACTCGGCTGACACATCGCTCAGTCCGACCGGAAACAAGTATAGCGCAGGGGCGATCATATCGGTCCAGATTTTACAGACCGCAAATTTACTACATTTCCGGCTACATTGCAAAAAATATTTAGACCCCGTTCCCCAATATTTGTTAACGCTGGGGCGGTCAAGCGCCGTGCAG
>CAMWSS010000003.1 GCA_947177035.1 uncultured Porphyromonadaceae bacterium
CAGTGCGGTCGTTGCGGTTTGTGTTGCCGAGCGAACTGCAGTCATAATCGGCTGCATTCGCCACCGAGGCAATACCCGCAACGGCTGCAACTGCCACCGATTTGAAGAGTAAATGCTTCTTCATAAGTTAAGTGTGTAATGTTAGTTATAATTGTGAATTGTAAAATATCATGGCATTATTACCCGGCAAAAGTAACCTAAAAAATGCAAATTTGCAACTATCAATTGCAAAAAAATCAAAAATCCACAGCATTCACAGCAACATGCCTGACTTCGGCAATTCAGTCGAGCATCAGGGCGATGCGGGGCCGGATTGCCGGAAGTCCGGTCACGTCGGCAATGGGGCGGCTGCCGAACATCAGCGCGGTGAGCACTTCGGGGGTGACGTCGAGATCGGGAACACAGCCTGCCGGCATGGCGGCAATATGCTCGACCGATGCGGAGCGTATGCGATAGCAGCCGCAGTTGTCGGCCACAATCGGATCTGAAACTCTGACGGTTAGGTCGAGCGACGGATTGGCCGCCGCGATTATCGAGAGCGCATGGCCCGCATTGACAACCCGGAGCATGGCGCCGGGCTGGAAGTTTCCGCCTTCAACGTCATCGCCCGGATGGGTCATCAGCGTCAGCGGTCTGTCGGGGCAGCGTTTGCGCATGACGGTGAGCACGGCGTTTGCGGCGTCGTCGCTGTCGGCGAGAAGTTCGGTGATGCGAACCACGTCGGAAGCCGGCTCGTTGCGTCCCCACGCCATGGCCACGACGCGGCCGCTCTCCGCCTCGGCCACGGCGGCAAACGGGGAGTTGCCGATGCGGGCGTCGTCCATCACGGTGAGGAACTGGGTGCGCGATTGCTGAACGGCGCAGAGGCGGGTTGCCGTCAGGCGCTCAAAGTCGGGATATAGGCGCAGAGGGTCGCCCGATGCCTCGACATAGTTGCCGGAAAAGGGGAAACGGTGGGCGGCGGTGTAGCGCTCGGGGCGGCAGTAGCCCACGGTGGCGAAGCCGAAGCGCCGGTAGTACTGCCGGAGAGTGTCTGACGCCGGGATCAGGCCGACGAAAGTGTCGCCGCGTCCTGCCGCCTCGGCCACGGCCATAGCCATGAGCCGGCTCATGAATCCGCGGGCGCGGTATTTGCGGAGCGTTCCTGCTCCATAGATATAGGCCAGTCCGACTCTGTCGCCGTGAAACGTCATGGCATAGGATAGCAACAGCAACGAGCTTACGGTCACATTGTCGGTCGGATCGCTGAGGGTCAGGGCGTCGTCATCGCAATATGCTGCGTCGAAAAACATTTTTTTCCACTCAGCTCCATCGGCGGGAAAGCACTCCTGCCAGATTTTCAGAATGTCAGCTTTTTTGCTCATTTTTCAGGTATCAATAGGAGGGGTCAGTGATGCGGCACCGCTAATATATTAAGGAGTGCCTCATCACTGATAACAATCGTGGCATGGCGGCCGTTCACGCCTGCTTCAGATCGTGGCCCATGCGGGAGCGCTTCGTGGCCAGATAGCGTCGGTTGTATTCGTTGGGGGCCGTTTCGATGGGCACTGTCTCGACGATCTCCAGACCATAGCCCTGAAGGCCCACGCGCTTGGTGGGGTTGTTGCTCATCAGGCGCATTTTTGTCACCCCGATGGCTTTGAGAATCTGAGCTCCGACGCCATAGTCACGCTCGTCGGCCTTGTGGCCCAGACAGATGTTGGCGTCGACGGTGTCCATGCCCTCTTCCTGGAGCTTATAGGCTTTCATCTTCTCCATCAGTCCGATTCCGCGGCCCTCCTGCATCAGGTAGACCACGGCGCCGCGGCCCTCGCTCTCGATTCGGCGCATGGCCGTGTGGAGCTGTTCGCCGCAGTCGCAGCGGCGAGAGGCGAAGATGTCGCCGGTGGCACAGCTGGAGTGCACGCGCACCAGCACCGGCTCGTCAGACTCGCGCAAGTCGCCTTTGATGATGGCTATGTGTTCGAGTCCGTTGCTTTTCTGGCGGAAGGGGATGGCGCGGAAGTGTCCGTATTCCGTCGGGAGATCCACCTCAACACCCTGCTCGACAAGGCTTTCAGTGCGGTTGCGATATGACACCAGGTCGGCGATGCTGATGAGTTTGAGGCCCCATTCGTCGGCGAGGCGGCGCAGTTCCGGCAGGCGGGCCATCGATCCGTCGTCGCTCATGATCTCCATGAGCGCAGCGGCGGGCCGCAGTCCGCTCAGGCGGGCCAGGTCGACGGCGGCTTCGGTGTGGCCCGTGCGGCCGAGCACTCCGGCATCGTTGGCATAGAGCGGGTTGATGTGGCCCGGACGGCCGAAGGTGGCGGCCACCGACGCGGGGTCGGCCAGGGCGCGGATTGTGGCGCAACGGTCCTGGATGCTCACTCCGGTGGAGCAGCCTTCGAGTTTGTCGACGGTGACGGTGAAGGGGGTGCCGAGCACCGAGGTGTTGTCAGGCACCTGCGGGTCAAGCGCGAGTTCGCGTGCACGACTCATGGTGATCGGCGCGCAGAGCACTCCGCGGGCGTTTTTGAGCATGAAGTTGACCTGCTCGGGGGTGATCTTCTCGGCCGCGACAATCAGGTCTCCCTCATTTTCGCGGTCTTCGTCGTCAACGACAATGACGAACCGGCCCTGCCGGAAATCATCCAGAGCTTCTTCTATAGTATCGAGTTTAATCATTTTCAGTGGTGATTATATTTTCAATTTTGTCTGTTTCGTCTTTTATGAGCGCCACCTTGCGGCGGAAACGGAGCTGCCAGCGTCTGGCCAGGAGCCACACCGGCATTCCCAACGGCAGGCACCAGAACATGAAGCGGCTTCCGGCCGATGCCGCCGACGGGTGGAGAATGCGGAAGTTATGGAGCAGCGGCAGGCGGTTGAGCGCGTTGATAATCCTGACCGAGCGGGAGTTGGAGAGATATGCGACTGTGAGTTCCAGCGCGGCGGCGACTTCCTGCACTCGCCGCGACGGATATCCGCCGCCGATCCAGTAGTCGCGATAGCTCTGCGGCCGGCCGAAGTCGGCCTGAAATGAGAGACATGCCTGCCTGAGGGCGGCCGTCATCTCCAGCGCGCGCTCCGTGTCGACTTCCTCGATCACCACCTCTTTGCGCTGCAGCTCGCGGCGGTCGGTGTTGAGCAGTCCGCGCAGCATGTTTTTATAGGCGTCGGCATTGAACACGGCCGAGTCGTTGACGGCCTTGTAGGTCACGAAGAAACCGAGTGGCAGCAGGATCGACGAGCTGAGCCACACGCCCTGCCAGACGGCCACCTTGCCGTCGCGCGCCAGTTTCATGCCGGTGTTGTCGATGATATAGTAGACAATGAACAGCAGCACTGAGATGACCAGCGGCATTCCGAGGCCGCCTTTGCGTATGATGGCGCCGAGCGGGGCTCCGATAAAGAAGAAGACGATGCAGGCCAGCGAGAGGGTGAATTTTTTTTGCAGCTCGATCGAGTGGCGGCGCATGATCTTGGCTTCGTCGTCCATATAGAGCGAGCGGCCGAGGTTTTCCATGCGCTTCTGCTGCACGGCTCCCTGGGCCGACATGAAATACCGGCGTCGCGCCGAGAGATCGGCCGCGGCAAAGAGCGAGTCGATGTCGACCGGGCGCGCCATCGCGTCAATATGCTTCGGCTCGGTCACCGACGATCCGTCGGGCGCCACCGTCTCGCGATATCGTTCGAGTCCGAGAATCCGGTCGCCGAGCAGGGCGTTGCCGATGTCGGTGCCGAGGCTGTCGACCCGCTGATGGAGCGAATCGATCGAGTGAGCGAGCTGGCTGACGTTCTTGCCGATATAGAGCGAGCGCATGTCGCTCTCGTCCATGCGGGTGAAGTTGGCGTCGAAGTCGAGCATGAACTGCTTGAGCCTGAAGCTTTCGCGGCGATAGAGCTGATTGCGGGCCGCGGTGTTGACTCCGGTGGCGTCGCGCAGATTCTCGAACAGTTCGCCGGTGTGCATGGTCAGATAGAGGTGGGTCTTGTCGTCGCTCATGGCCAGCGCGGCCGAGTCGGCCAGGATCACCCTTGACCGCTCGAAGCCCTGACGGATGTCGTAGATCATCACGTCATAGAGCATTCCCGTTTCGTGGTTCTTCTCGCTGACGAATATGTTGACGTTAGGGAGCTGATAGTTGAACTCGCCCTCCTTAATGTCGAGTTCGGGCGATTTCTGCCTCATCGATCGCAGCAGGGTCCACATGCGCGCCTGGGCCAGCGGCAGGGCGTTGTTCTGGAAGAAAAAGGCGCCTATCGAGATGAAGACCATGAGCCATATAAGCGGCTTCATGACCCGGAAGAGCGAGATGCCTCCCGCCTTCATTGCCGTCAGCTCGAAGCTTTCGCCGAGGTTGCCGAACGTCATCAGCGAGGCCAGCAGAATCGCCAGCGGCAGAGCCAGGGGCACCATCGACAGGGCGGCATAGAAAAACAGTTCGGCCAGCACGTCAATGCTCAGGCCCTTGCCGACCAGGTCGTCGATATGCTGCCACAGGAACTGCATCAGCACAATGAACGTGCAGATCAGGAAGGTCATCACAAAGAGCGGCAAAAAGCTCTTGAGCATGAACCGGTCAAGTTGCTTTAGCGGAAACATGGTGCAAAGTTACGCAGAATTCTCCGCGTGCGCAACAATTTGGATGTTTCGCCGTTTTTATGTAAGTTTGCAGTGTAAAAACCAATCGAATGAAAAGATTTATTCTTGTCGCCATAGTGGCGATTGTCGGCCAGTTGGCCGGAATCCAGGCCCAGAATGCCGTTTACGATATGGCCATAGCGCCCAAGGACACGGCGCGCGTCCAGTCGGTCCACGACCCGATTCCGGGGCCAGGCTATGCAGGCGCGGCCTCGCTCGACATTCTTGCCGCAGGCCCATACGGAAACACGGCCATCGGCGCCACGACGGTGCACGGGGTGATGTTTCGGGAGCGCTATTATTTCGGAGCCGGAGCCGGCTTCCTGCATGACACCGGCAACTCGAAATGGACCATCCCCGTGTTTGCCGAAGGACGCATATATTTCAAGTCGGCCAGCCGCAGGATCTATCCCAACATCGGCATACGCGCCGGCGGCCTGATAGCGCAGCAGGGCGGCACGGGTTTCTACAGCACGCTGACGGCCGGAGTGCGGATTCCGCTTGGCCGGCGTCTGGGCCTGATCGGCGAGGTCGGCCCGCAGCTCACGTCGAAATACGTCAGCGACGGATATAACGCCCCGTATCGCTCGCAGGGCAACAGATTCGGCTTCGCGATCAGAGTGGGGCTGTCGTTCTGAGCGGATTTTCCAAGCATCGCATTTTTTTAACACAATTCTTTCACCTATACAGTTATACACATGAAAAAGACCCTCTTCAAGTGGCTGATGGCGCTGATGGCGGTGGTTTCCGTCACGGCCATGCAGTCATGCAAAGACGACGGACCCGACGACAACGGCGGCGGACTCGGCAAATATGACTTCACGATAGCCGAAGACGACCTCTATCATAGCGTCGACAAAAATGGCGGACAGATCGAGATCGACATCCTGACGAGCCTGCCCAAAACACAATGGACGGTAGAATACGACGCCAACTGGCTCATGGCCATGCAGGGGTCGACCATCGACGGCCACGCATCGCTCACGATCAACGTGCAGCCCAATTCCGACAACCGGCGCGAGGCCACAGTGAAAGTCAGCAGCCTGACCCGCAACTACAACATCACCATCCGCCAGTATGGAGTCAACGGCGTCGAGGCCGAAGAGGACTTCCAGGTGAAACCGACCGGAGCGACGGCATCGTCGGAACAGCCGGGCAGCGGCGAAATCAAATACAGCTATGACGACGATCCGGAGACAATGTATCACTCGCACTGGACCAACACCCGGATGCCGGTGACGCTGGAATATTACTTCTCCGGCCAGGAGTCGATCGACTATATCGACTATGTGCCCCGCATGGGCGGCGGCAACGGCGCTTTCGGCAAGCTCAGCGTCGAGGTGGCAACCAATGCTTCACGCAGCAACTATCAGTCTATCGGCGATTTCGACTTCCAGGAGCAGGCCACATCAAGCCGCATCAACCTGCCTGAGAGCATGAAAGCCACCGGCGTGAAATTCATCGTCAAGTCCGGAACCGGCGGATTCGCGTCGTGTGCCGAGATGAAGTTCTGGCGCCGCAACACCGACCGCAAGCTCGACAAGGAGCTGCTGACGGTGTTTACCGACCTGACCTGCACCGAGCTGAAACCGGGTGTAGGGCCTGAAGAGATCGGCGCCCTGAGCAACGAGTTCTTCCAGGATCTGGCCGAGATCATACGCACCGACTCTTATGACCCGATCGAGAAGCTGATCCGCATCCACGAATATGAACCGTATTCCAACCCCGTGGAATGGGCCGAGAAGCTGATGACCAAGATATACAGCAATCTCGACAACCCGATGGGCATACACGTCACCAAAGGCCAGACCGTGATCCTGTGTGTAGGCCCGACCCACGGCCACAGCGTGTCGGTTATGTGTGTGGGCGAGCACAAGGCGTCGGGCAGCGACGACTATGCCATCCCCGATGCCTCAGGCCCGTCGTATCTGCTGACCGAGGGCGTCAACGTGCTCACGATGACCTCCGACGGCCAGCTGTTCCTGATGTACACCGCCGATCCTTCGCAGCCGAAGATCAAGGTGCACGTTCCCGTCGGCGACAACGGCCGCCTGGCCGGCTACTTCGACCTGAAGGAGCACAAGACCGACGAAATGTATAAGAAGATCGTGGCAAAGGCCACCCACAAATACTTCGTCGTGAAGGGCGAGCGCATGATGTTCATGTTCCACCGCAACAGCCTGGCCTGCTCGTCGATGGTGAGCGCCATCCAGACCTGGGACCAGTTCGTGAAATGGCAGCAGGACTTCATGGGCATCGACGATGTGCGCCCCTCGAAGTGGAACAACCACCTGATGGGAGTGTCGATGGAAGGAGCCTACATGTGGGCCAGCAACTGGCGCATGGGCTTCATCAACACATATCTCGGCAACATCCTTGAATATAACCAGCTGATGGCCGAAGAGGACAACGCCTGGGGTCCCAACCACGAGATGGGCCACGTCAACCAGCTGGCCATCAACTGGATCTCGACCACCGAGAGCTCCAACAACCTCTTCTCCAACTATGTGCTCCACAAGCTCGGCAAATACAAGAGCCGCGGCAAGGGCCTGATGTACCGCCACGAAAACATGTACCGGTACGATGAATGCTGGGCCAACTTCACCTGGCACGACACCGGACTCTATCAGGGCGAGGACGCCGAACTGCACATGCGCATGAACTGGCAGCTCTGGAACTATTACCACCGCGTGCTCGGCGACGAAAAATTCTTTGCCCGCGTCTTCCAGAAGATGCGCGAAGTGGGCCTGAGCGAAGGCGAGGATCCCGGCCGCAAGCAGCTGGAATATGCCAAGGCCTGCGCCGACGCAGCCGGCGAGGACCTGACCGACTTCTTCGAAGCCTGGGGCTTCTTCCGTCCGATCACCACCACGGTAGAGCAATACGGCACTTATACCTATCGCGTCACCCAGACCATGATCAACTCGGCCAAGAGCCACATGGCCCAGTATCCCAAACCCCGACACGCGTTTGAGTATATCGAAGACCGCCATGCGTCGGAGTTCCCGACCGGCGACTACCGCTACTCGACAGTCGGCGACGTCGGCCACTATTCGACATATGCCGAAAACAAGCAGCTTTCGGGCGGCATCTCGGCCAACATCAACGGACGCACCGTCAAGATCAACAATGGCAACGAGGCAGTGGCCTTCGAGGTGCGCACTGTCGGCAACGACGGTTCTTACGGCGAAATCCGCTGGGCATCTAACTTCCTGACCTTCACCGTGCCGTCAGAAGTCAACATAAGCGGCACCGCCCTCTATGCGGTGCAGGCCGACGGCCAACGCCGACAGCTGGGCAAGTTCTGATCCGGAGCCTGTCTGCCCAACCTATCACAGACACTTAACTCCCGCCCGGTCCGCCGCAATCCTCTGGCGGACCGGGCGGATAACTAACAAGACCAATGAGACTGAAGCACCTGCTGCTCGGACTGGCCGTCACCGCCATGACGGCCGGCGCCATCGAGCCTGTAAAGCCCGACATGGAGCAAATACGCGCCGAGGTGACAAACCCCAAGTCGCGCTACTACTACCCGAAACTCATGGCGGAATATGAACGCAACGACACGGTGATGACGGCCGACGACTACCGCCACCTGTATCTCGGCGCCGTGTTCCAGGAGGATTTCAACCCCTATCGCCATTCGGCCTATGCCGGCCTGATCGAGGAGCTGTATTACAAAAGCCACCACTCGCGGTCGGAATGCGACTCGATCATCAAGTATGCCGAGATTTCGCTCAAAGACAACCCGTTCGACCTCAGGCAGATCAACTTCCTGATCTATGCCCTGCGCGAAAAGAAGAAAAACAACCTGGCCAACATATGGCAGTTCAGGCTCAACCACCTGCTCGAAGCGATAGCCGGCACCGGCACCGGACTCGATCCCGAAAACGCCTGGTATGTGATCTATCCCCGACACGAGTATTACGTGGTCAACCTTCTGGGCCGGGTGGCCGACAAGCAGGAATTCGAGCCTCCATACTTCGACCGCATCTCGCTGGTTCCCAAGAGCGAGAAAGATCCCGCGGCATATTACTTCAACGTGCGCCACATTCTTGAAGAATATCTCCGCAAGTTTCCCGAAGAACCAGATATTCCCGAAGAGCAGAACCTGCCGGCGGAGTAATTTGTTAGAATTCACAGATAAATACGTAAATTTGCACTGAAATAAAAACCAAAATTCACTTTAAGACAATGAACGACAAGAACTTTGACCGCATCAGCTATGCTCTTGGTCTGAGCATGGGCAACAACTTCCGCGCATCAGGAATCGAAAGCATCAACGTGGCTGACTTCGCCGAAGGCGTGCAGGCCGTTTTTTCCGGCTCGACAGACCTGAAAATGAGCTATGATGAAGCCAAGGAAGAGATCCGCAAATACTTCACCGCCATGCAGGAACGCCAGCAGGCCGAAGCAGCCAAAGCCGGCGAACAGAACCGCCGCCTCGGAGCGGCATATCTGGCCGACAACGGCAAGCGCCCCGAAGTGGTGACCACCGCATCGGGCCTGCAATATGAAATCATCCGCAAGGGCGAAGGCGCCACTCCCAAAGACACCGACCGCGTCAAGGTGCACTACACCGGACGCCTGATCGACGGCACCGTGTTTGACGACTCCGTTGAACGCGGCGAACCGGCCACCTTCGGCGTGACCCAGGTTATCCCCGGATGGGTCGAAGCCCTTCAGCTGATGCCTGTCGGCTCGAAATGGCGTCTGCACATCCCGTCGGAACTGGCCTACGGACCAAACGGAGCCGGCGGTGTGATCGGTCCCGACGCCGTGCTCGTCTTCGACGTTGAGCTTCTCGAGATTCTCTAAACCAACAACCAGTCATATATCAACTATTATGAAACACTTCTCACTGACAGCCCTCGCCGCCGCCACCCTGCTCTGCGGCGCCATGACATCATGTGGCGACAACACCGGAGCGGCAGCCGCAGACGGCGAAACCCTGCAGCAGCGTCTTGACAACACTCTGGCTTCGGCCAAAACATTTGCCGATAGCCTCACCGCCGTCGAAGGCACCTTCATCGGCGCGTTTTTCAACGCACAGATGAGCGCCCCCAACCTCCCCAAGCCCATCAACAAGAGCGAGTTCATCCGCGGCATGAGAGACGCTCTCAAATGCGACACGGCCGACATGAGCTATATCTATGGCTTCAACTCAGGCGCGACCGCCCTGCAGACGTATGCCGATCTGGCCAAGAATGAAGGAGTGAACCGCGAGGCGTTTGTCAACACGATCGTCGCCGCCCTGCGTCTCGACTCGGTCAGCCAGGAAGAACTGACTCCGATCCGCGCCGAATTCGAGAACTACAACCGCCTGGTGGCCCAGAGAGCCGAAGAGAAAGCCAAAGAAGAGGCCCGCAACTCCGACACCGGCAAGGCAAACATTGCCGCCGCCGCTGACTATGCCAAGCGCCTCGACGGCAGCTCCGACTTCATGAAACATGATTCCGGACTCTATCACCGCGTGATCACCGAAGGCTCGGGCGACAAGCTCGCTGTCAACGAACGCGTCAACGTGAACTACACAATGAGCCATCTCGACGGCACCGAAATCAGCTCGACGAGCACTCCGCGCCCGATGTATGTGGCTTCGCCCACGGTCAACGCCCTCCGTTCGGTCCTGCCCCTGATGAAGGCCGGCGAAACCGCTGAATTCTTCGTGCCCTACGAACACGCTTATGGCGAACTCGGCAACGAACCCGCCGGCGTGGGCCCCTGCGAATCGCTCATGATCAAGGTGACAGTCACCCCGATCGACGCAAAATAACGCTTTTCCGGCACACAGCTCTTCCGGCACCGGACGCCCCCCATAGCGTCCGGTGCTTTTTTTGCGCCGGCTCGGAGGCCTACTGCCGATGCTCCGCACGGAAATCTACCGTCAGGCCCTGTCGCCGACCCTTACCTTTGCTGTCGATATGAAAATCGACAGCAAATTCTTTGAGCAGCGCTGGGTCCGGGCGATCCAGGCTGAGTTCGGCGCCCAGGGGGTGCTCGCAGTGATCCGTCTTCTGACTTCAATTTTTGATTCGCCGGAAGGCTATTGGCGCGACTGGTCGGCGATGGACCAGGCCGTGCTGGCCGGCGAGACAGGCATGACGGTCGACGAGGTCAAGCGTCTGATAGACCGGCTGGTGGAGTACGACATCATCAACGGCGACAAGCTCCGGCGACACCACACAGTAACCTCCCGCACCATCCAGCTGGAATACATACGCCAGGCTGGTGTGGCACGCGCGCGCAAACTCGACTGGAAGACACACCCGCTGATTTCACTGGAGGAGCTGCTGGAATTGGGCATAGCTCCGGCCATCGTCGAGGATTTCGATGAGGAATACGGCGTGCCGCTCCCCGTCAGCCGCCGCGCGCCAGAACTATATCCCGGATTCCGACAGGTGAGACTGCGTCACCGCGACCCCTGTGTCCACATCTATCGCGTGGTCAGGCTCAAAAAAACCTGATTCTGACGCCACGACTCCAATCGATCCTGCATTAATCGAACTGGAAGACGACGCATTTTCAGTCATAGACACTGAAGCATGCAGTCTTTTCGTCCCGGCGGAATCGGTGGAACTCTACAGGAACGCTCCGCAATGGTGTGAATTCAGCCACATAGCGCCGATAGAACAGTCGGGGACCGACAGCGTGGAGCATGACAACGGAGTGTCGGTCAGCGCCAGCGAAGGAGTGCTGACAGTGAGCAGCTCGTCCGCGGCCTCTGTGTCGGTCTATGATGTCAACGGCCGGCGTGCAACCGGCGGCACCGTGTGCGGCAAGGCGGACTACCGAGTATCTCCGGGAATTTATCTGGTGACAGTCGGCAACAGGCGCTGTTTCAAGATCAGCGTCAGGTGACGCGGCAGGCCCCCACTGCTCTTCTCTTGAACCATTTGCGGGCCAGCGGCGTTGTAGATTAAGAATTTCTCTCTAACAGACCTTCTTATGACTACTAAAACGACAAAACCGCTGACCCGCGACTATGAAAGCCGCCTGTCGGAACTCTCCCCTTTTGAAATCAAGAACGAACTGATTGCCCTGGCCGAGAAAAAGGCACGGCAGTCAACAGCCACGTTCCTCAACGCCGGCCGCGGCAATCCGAACTGGGTTGCCGCCGATGCCCGCGAGGCATTCTTTATTCTGGGTCCGTGGGCGCTCGACGAGTGCCGCCGCCAGGGCACACGAGAACCGGGCATAGCCGGAATTCCGGTGGCGGGCGACGGAATAGCCGACAGGCTGGAAAAGTATCTGGCGGACCACTCTGACACCGAGGGCGGCCGCCTGCTGAACCGCCTGTTCCGCATGGCCACGTCGGAGCTTGGATGCGACCGCGACTCGCTGGCCTATGAGTGGGCGGAAGGAATCGTCGGCGACCAGTATCCCACACCGCTGCGCATTCTCACCAACACCGAGAAGATCGTGCGCCCGTATCTGGCACAGGAGATGGGACGCCGAGATCCCGGCAAGGGCGCCGACTATGATCTCTTCGCCACCGAGGGCGGCACGGCGGCAATGTGTTATATCTTCGACTCGCTCCAGGTGAACCATCTGGTCAACAAAGGCGACCACATCGCCCTGATGACCCCGATATTCACGCCTTACATGGAGATTCCGGAGCTGGACCGCTATCAGTTCAACGTCACCGACATAAGCGCCAATGCCGTCGACACGGACGGATATCACGACTGGGTTTATCCGAAGGAGGAACTTGACAAACTGCGCGACCCGAAAATCAAGCTGCTCTGCCTGATCAATCCGTCAAATCCGCCGAGCTATCGACTGAGCGAGGAGAACATGAAGCAGCTCGTCGACATTGTCAGGAAAGACAACCCGAATCTGATGATCGTGACCGACGACGTCTATGGCACGTTTGCCCGCGATTTCGAGTCGCTGATGTATGTGTTGCCCCACAACACGCTTTGCGTCTACTCGTTTTCAAAATATTTCGGCGCCACCGGATGGAGGCTGGCCGTGGTGGCCCTGCACCGGAAAAATATTTTCGACAAGCTCATCGCCGCCCTGCCGGAAGAGAAGAAAAAGGATCTCGATAACCGCTATGGGTCACTGACCACGGAGCCGAGAGACATCAGATTCATCGACCGCATGGTCGCCGACTCACGCGCCGTCGCTCTGAACCACACTGCCGGCCTCTCCACTCCGCAGCAGATCCAGATGTCGCTCTTTGCCGGAAAATGCCTGCTGGATTCGGCCGACGTGTATCGCCACGCCATGCAGTATATAATATCCGAGCGCCTCGACGCCCTGTGGAGCACCACCGGCTTCAAACTGCTGCCCGACCCCACCCGCGCAGGCTATTATTCAGAGATCGACCTGATGGTCTGGGCCCGCAAATTTTATGGCGAGCAGTTTGCCGACTGGCTCAAGAAGACCCACAACCCGCTCGACGCCGTCATGCGCCTGTCGACCGAAACGGCCGTCGTGCTGCTCAACGGCTCAGGCTTCAACGGTCCGGAGTGGTCCGTGCGCGCGTCGCTTGCCAACCTTGACCGCGACGCCTATCTGAAAATCGGCAGCGCCATCCGCCAGATTCTGGACGGATATCACACCGAGTTCCTCGACAAGAAATAAAAACACACCTACCCGCATATACATCCGACGAAGGCCGGCGGCAGGACGCGCACACGTCTGCCGCCGGCCGCTTCGCGTCATAACCGGCCGAGCATGCGCGTAAAAACCACGCTCCCACACTTGCCATTCTCAATTTTTTTGTTGACCTTTGCAGATGATTATACCGATTATTTTTTTACACATTGTCTATACATGAAATCTAATCTCTTTCTTAAAGGCGCTCTGGCTGTGGCCATGCTTCTGTCGGCTTCAGCATGGAGCAGCGCCAAAATCAAAGTGGCCTGCGTCGGCAACAGCATCACCTATGGCTCACAAATAGTCAACCGCGAAGAAAACAGCTATCCCGCCCAGCTTCAATCGTATCTCAAGGACGATTATGAAGTAGTGAACTTCGGCCGCGGCGGCCGCACCCTGCTTGAGAAAGGCGATATGCCATACACTGCCACCGACGAGTTCCGCATGTCGAAGGAATTTGCCCCTGACATCGTGCTGATCAAGCTGGGCACCAACGACTCCAAACCTCAGAACCGGAAGTATTTCAGCGAATTCAAAACAGACTACAAGGCTCTGATCGACACTTACAGGAATCTTGACAGCCATCCTGACGTGATCCTCCTGACGCCGGTGCGCTGCTATCTGCCCAAGGGCCATGAGATAGATTCGACATTCATCAGCGCCGACGTTGTTCCCGCCGTGAGGCAGATCGCATCAGAAAACGGCCTGGAGATCATCGAGCTGCACGACCTGTTTGGCGACGTTTGGGACAAGGAGATAATGCCCGACCAGGTGCACCCGTCGGCCGAAGGCGCCGGCAAGATGGCCCGGAAAATCGGCGAATATATCCTCTCCAGAAAGCAGTAAAGCCACCTGAAATATGCTGTCAACAGCCCTGCGGCAGACATCAATTTGACTCATTTGTCGGCTGGAATTTGGTAGACTCAAAAAAAACACCTACCTTTGTGGCTCTGAAAATACGACATTTTTACGTAAAATCTATAATTTATCGCGATGAAAAGAACATTTCAACCCTCCAACCGCAAGAGAATCAACAAGCACGGATTCCGTGAAAGAATGTCGACCGCCGATGGCCGCAAGGTCCTCGCCCGCCGTCGCGCCAAAGGCCGCAAGAGCCTGACCGTTTCTGATCACCTCGCTTCAAAATAAGAAACGCGCTGAGGGAGAAACAACCTCTTTTGACCGGAGCCGCATCCTGACGAGGATTGCGGCTCCGGCCCGTTTTTTCAACATGACAAACCGGCCCGGGAGCGTGCGGACGCACACGAAATCCAGGGGCCGGTTTGCCGTCAATGCAAGGCTGAACGGATCAGCCGAGATAGGGGTTGAGGCGATGCCAGTCGGGGATGCGCGGCAGGATTCCCATCTCGATCACCTCGTCGCGCAGCTTGCACAGATGCTGATAGCTCTTTTCCAGTTCCTTCCGCTCCTCGGGAGTGCCGCCCAACGGCAAAAGGGTCACGCCGTTTTTGTCGATGGTCGTCTCCATTGCCATCATGATGTGGCGGAAATCGCCACTGTTGACATATGCACCCGCAGGCCAGCGGAAAGGCGCTCCGCCCATGGCCGCCGCTATCATCTCGATCGACAGGTAGGCCGGACTCTGGAACGACGAGCGTCCGCGCAGCTCAATGATGTTTTTGCCGCCCTGGACCACTTTCTGCCTGATCACTTCCCAGTCTGCCGCAGGCAGAGTGCCGTCATCGATCATCTGCTTCAGCGGCTTGCCCTTGACAGCGGCCGTGGATTCAAACACGGCCATCTGCTCGCCATGGCCGCCATAGGTGCGGGTGCCGGTCACTTCGTCTTCCGGAACATGAAAATATTTGGCCAGTTCCGAGCGCAGGCGGGTAGAGTCGAGCGCGGCGAGAGTCGACACGCATTCGGGCTTCAGTCCGGAATACACCAGAGTGATCAACCCTGTGATATCGGCCGGATTGAACACAACCACAATGTGGCGCACATCGGGGCAATATCGGCGCACGTTCTCGCCAAACTCCTTCGCGATCTCGGCATTGCCCTTGAGCAGGTCCTCGCGCGTCATGCCTGCCTTGCGGGCCGCGCCTCCGCTCGACACCACATAGGCCGCGCCGGTCAGCGCCTCGCGCACGTCAGACGTAAACGTCAGATTCATGCCCTCGAAGCCGCAATGGCGCATCTCTTCGGCCACGCCTTCAAGCGCCGGAGCATATGGATCGTAAAGGCATACGTTAGGAGTCAGTCTCATCATCATGGCAGTCTGGGCCATGTTTGACCCGATCATGCCGGCTGCGCCCACTATCGTGAGCTTTTCATTTGTAAGGAATTCCATGATTTTTTTTAGAGCTTGTTTAATCTAAACTATTGTCTAATCATAACACCTGCCGGAAGCTTACGGTTCGCGGAACCACAGTCCCGAATCGAATCGGGCAAGAACGCATTCACAAATATTAACACGCCTGAGCAGCCATACGGCCCGAAACGGGAAGTAACTTTGCCGGCAGAAAGTCACGTTGGCTTTCTGCTAACAATTACACCACTATGTCAATACTCGTGATCTTTTGCGCCTTAGCATGGTTAGGAGAAGCTCTCAAGGAGGGCAGCAACATCAAATAGCAGTCCTGCTTCAGCTTTATTTCTTCAAAAATACATCCGTTTCAGTTGTCACGCAAAAAAGCAGGCAAAAATATCCGCCCCCGGTGGTATAGCCATAGCGAATAGTTTTGGGGATTACGGCGGAATGTCGTATCTTTGCAGGTCAGTAAGTTGAATGTTTACTCAGTGAGAACCCGTCTCATCACCATATTCGCGCTCTGCCTGCTGCTCTGCGGCATGGCTTCCGGTGCGCCGTCAGACGACGGTGCGGTCGCCATGCAGGAACTGCAGGTGTCTGACTCCATAATGTCGGCAACCGACAGCATCAGAAGCATCGCGTCACAGCCCGACACGACTTCTGCCGCCATACCGTCGCCGACCGCCAGACCCCAGTCGAGAATTCGCCGCGAGAAAGTCGATCTGGACCATCAGGTCGAGTTCCAGTCGTCGGACTCCATGATCATGGAGGGCAAGTCGCTGGCAAAAATGTTTGGCGACAGCAAAGTGACATATGGCGATATCGAACTGCAGTCGGAAAACATCGAGATGGACCTGCAGAACAACACCGTCTATGCCACCGGCACAGTCGATTCGCTCGGAGTGCTCGAAGGGACTCCCGTGTTCCGCAACGGATCGGAGACGTATGAGTCAGAAACGATGAGCTACAACTTCAAGACCGAACGTGGTTTCATCACGAATGTGGTTACCCAGCAAGGCGAGGGCTATCTGACCGGCGGACAGTCGAAAAAGATGGACAACGGCGAGTTCTACATTGAAAACGGGCGCTACACCACCTGCGACAACCACGAAAATCCCCACTTCCACCTGCAGCTGACGCGCGCCAAAGTCAAACCGAAGTCCAACATCGTGACCGGTCCGGCATATATGGTGCTGGCCGGACTGCCACTGCCGCTGGCGGTTCCGTTCGGTTACTTTCCGTTCACTGAAAAATACTCTTCGGGCGTGATATTCCCGACTGTCGGCGAAGACCACAACCGCGGCTTCTATCTCGACAACGGCGGCTACTACTTCGCCATATCCGACAACATTGACCTGGCCCTGACCGGACAGATCTACACAAAAGGCTCATGGGGCCTGTCGGCACGGTCGACATACGTGAAACGCTATAAATTCTCGGGCAATTTCCAGGCCTCGTTCCTCAAGACGGTCTATGGCGAAAAGGGCAATCCCGATTATGCCACGGCGACAAACTTCCAGGTGCTCTGGAGCCACACCCAGGACCCGAAAGCCAACCCGAATCTGAGCTTCTCGGCATCGGTCAACTTCGCAACAAGCGGATATTCGCGCAACGACGTCAACTCATATTATAACAGCAACTTCACCGAAAACACCAAAGGTTCGACAATCAACATGACCTACCGTCTGCCGGGGTCGAAATGGTCGTTCAGCGCCACGGCAAGCATCAACCAGCGATCGAGCGACAACACCATGTCGATGTCGTTTCCCAACCTGACGGTGTCCATGTCTCAGATCGCGCCGTTCAAGCGCAAGAGGGCTGTCGGCGCCGAAAAATGGTATGAGAAAATCAAGCTATCCTACAGCGGACAATTCCAGAACTCGCTGACCAGCAAGCAAAACGAATTTTTCAAGAAAAGCCTGATCAAAGACTGGCGCAACGGCATGAAGCACTCAGTGCCGGTGTCGGCCACATTCCAGATGCTTAAATATATCAACATCACGCCGTCGCTGCGTCTGGAAGACAGGATGTTGTCATCGAAAGTGCGCAGACATTGGGACCCGAACGCGTCGGCCGAAGTGTGTGACACGACCTACAGTTTCTACAACGTGTGGGACTTCTCGGCCTCGCTCTCCTTCTCCACCAAGCTCTATGGCTTCTACCAGCCGCTGCCCTTCCTCGGCGACAAGGTCAAGATGATACGCCACGTGCTCACGCCGTCCATCTCATTCACCGGATCGCCCGACTTCAGCTCGCCGTTTTTCGGATATTACGGCCGCTATCAGAAGCCGACACCCGACGGCAAGGGCCACACCACCGAGGTATACTCGATGTTTCCGAACGCCTTGTATTCCGTGCCTGGGCGCGGCAAACAGGGCATGATGACGGTGTCGCTTGCCAACAACGTGGAGATGAAAGTGCGCTCCGACAATGACTCCACGGGCGAGAAAAAAATCTCGATCATCGAGAATCTGCAACTTAACCAGAGCTATAATTTTGCGGCCGACTCGATGCGCCTGAGCAATCTGAACGCATCGATCCTTCTGCGACTGGCCAAGAACTTCAACCTCAATCTCTCCACCACCTGGGACGTCTATACCTACAAGCTCAACCAATATGGCAACCCCTACCGCTGCAACACCCTGCGCATGCAGGCAGGCAAAGGTTACGGCCGATTGTCGAGCACGGGCACATCGTTCTCCTACACGTTCAACAACGCCACCTTCGACAAACTCTTCCGCCGCAACAAGGACAAAGACAAAAAGGAAAACGGCGAAAAAGATCCAGGAGACAATTCCGACCGACAGCCTCAGTCGGGCAACCGGAAAAAAGGGAAAAACGACAGCGAAGGCGAATTTGACGCCGACGGATATCAGCACTGGAAATTTCCGTGGAATTTCTCGGTCAACTACTCCGTGAACTATGGTTATGGCGCCTTCAACAAGAAAAAAATGGAATATGACGGCAAGTTCACCCAGAATCTGTCGTTCTCAGGCTCCGTACAGCCTACACCGAACTGGAATTTCTCATTTTCAGCATCATACAACTTTGATCTCGGCAAAATCGCCTACATGAACTGCAACATCAGCCGCGATCTCCACTGCTTCACCATGACGGCGAGCTTCGTGCCTGTCGGCCCATATAAAAGCTACAATTTCCACATTGCCGTCAAATCGTCGCTGCTCTCCGATCTGAAATATGACAAACGATCGTCCTACTCCGATGGCGTCGACTGGTATTGACCGCGACAACACGCCGCTGGCAATCAGTGAGGTGACCGCCGACAAAAAGCGATATTTGCCGCTGCTGCTCGAGGGCGATGAGTCGGAAGCGATGATCGACCGCTATCTTGATCGCGGACGACTCTATGCCGGCTTTCTCGGCGACAGGGCCGTTGCCGTCTGTGTGGTCACCGAGGAGGCCGACGGGCTGGTCGAAGTGAAGAACCTGGCAGTTGACTCGGGCGTGCGCCGCAGAGGTTACGGACGGCAGATGCTCCGATATGCCGAAAAGCTGCATCAGGGAGCCACCGTGACTCTCGGCACCGGCGAAACTCCATCAACACTCCGCTTCTATGAATCGTGCGGCTACAGATTTTCCCATCGCATACCTGGATTTTTCACCGACAATTATCCGCACCCGATAGTTGAGGAGGGAGTGACCTTGCGTGACATGATATATCTGACAAAAAGCACCGCTCAGAGATCATAGGCATAGGCGTCATAGCAGACGGCGCGGGCGCCAAATCCCTCTTTCTGGTGGATCAGTCCGTGGTTGAGCACCGCGCCACCGCGCTCGGTCGAGATCCCGAAGTCGAAAAACCGCGATCCACACCCGCATATCAGCGTCTGAAACAACAGATCGAGCGCGCCGCAGTCGCGTCCGGCATCCGACGCCGAAATATACTGCACGTGTGTCACCTCCGGTCCACACTGATAAGTGACACACCCTGCCACGACCTCACCATCAATACGGGCCACGTTCAGACGGATATTGTCGGGAAACCGGCTGCCGAGCAGCATCATCTCGTCGATCGTGTGCACCGGAGCGACGCCGTGACGCTCCGCCAGGTTGTCGGCCAGGATTTTCCAGAATGCGGCATAGTCGGCTGAATCCGTTTCAATAACGACCCCGGCTTTCTGAGCCTTCCTGACGCCGCGCCTGCGATTCTGGCTGAAGGCCAGAGGGCTACCGGTGTCAATGACCGATGCCACCGCCCGGGCCTCGAGACGCGCACCGCAGCAGGCGAAAAGAGCATACAGATCTTCTTCGGCCGGCAAGCGATGATAGATATGCGGCACAGGCTTATACACGACCCCGACGCAGCCTTCGGCGCGCAGCAGAGCGTTGATACCTGCAAATGCCTCGATGACAGCCGACTGCGTCACCGCAGGCGCCGTGAGCAATCCGCCATACGTCAGCCCTCCGTGCGAGCACACCGTGCCGTCGTCACGACGGTCGGCAGGAAAAACCGCCACAAGGGTGTCACCGTCAGACACCATAAGCGACGAATCCCGGAAGCGATGGCTGTGATAGTCCATATAGCCCCGCATATGCAGAAACGTGGAGTTACGCGCTTTGCTGACAAAATCGTCCCAGAGGCCGCGGTCGGCCTCCGGGACGTAATGTCGGACTGTCAGACGTCTGTCGGTCATAATGAGTCGACAGCGGCCTTGAGCCTGCGCATGGCCTCGGCCATGACGGAAGCCGGCGCTCCCACGTTAAGACGCATATGTCCTTCGCCGCCGGGGCCGAACATCTCGCCGTCGTTCAGCAGCAGACCGGCTTTCTTGACAAAAAGCTCCTGGAGCCGGTCATGGTCAAGACCAAGCGCCGTGCAGTCGAGCCACACCAGAAACGATGCTTCGGGATGATACGGTTTGATGGCCGGAATCTCGGCCGCGCAATATTCGCTGACAAAATTGACGTTGCGCTCGATCTGGGCGAGCATCTCCTTGCGCCATTCGGCTCCATGGGTGAATGCAGCGATGGTGGCGATGGGCGAGAAGATGTTGGGGTCGGCAAACTCATTGGCATCCATCCACTCAAACAGCTCCTTGCGAAGTCGGGCGGAAGGCACGATGGCATATGAGCTGACCACTCCGGCCATGTTGAAAGTCTTGCTCGGAGATCCGAAGGTGACAGAACATTCGGCGGCTTCGGGGCTTACGGACGCGAACGGAATGTGGCGTTGTCCCCACAGAGCCATATCCGAATGTATCTCGTCGGATATCACGATTATGCCGCGGTCGTGACAGAATTTGGCCAGACGGCGCAAAGTGTCGGCATCCCAGAGCACCCCGCCTGGATTATGGGGGTTGCAGAGAATCAGCAGACGGCACTTTTCGTCGGCCACCTCAGCCAGATGGTCAAAGTCCATCTCATACTTGCCCTCGGCATTGATTTTAAGCGGATTGAACACAACCTGACGGCGATTGCCCTCAGGCACCATGCGGAACGGATGATAGACCGGAGGCTGGATGATGACCTTCTCGTCTTCCTTGACAAAACGGTTGATGACAAAGCCTATGCCCTTGACGATGCCGGGCACAAAGCGGAACCATTCTGTCTCGGTCTTCCATCCGTGAAGACCTTCTATCCAGCGGCTGACGGTGGGCCAAAGCTCGACTGGAGGATCTGTATACCCAAGCACAGGGTGATCAAGACGTCGACGCAACGCGTCGATGATAAAGTCTGGCGTCGGAAAGTCCATGTCGGCGATCCAGAGCGAGATCAGATCGGCATCTTCACTTTCAGCACCGGTCATGGCCGGTATGCGACAGTACTTTATAGCGCCGGTGTAATGACGGTCAACCGGCGTCACAAAATCGAAATGTGAGTTTTGTGTCATGGTTAAAAATTAAAGTCAGTGTGCAAATGTAGTCATTTATTTGCATATTCCATCCAAAAAATCTTATTTTTGCAGCATGAATATAACAATCGCCGTAACCGGCATCACCTCTTCAGGCCGCGACGCGGTCAGGCAACTGGTGGCGCAACACTTTGGTCCAGACGTGGATTATATCCATGAGGCAGACGGTTCGCCGGCGCTCTCCGGCCGACCGGAGCGCATCTCGGCAAGCCATTCGCGCCACTGGGCCGCTCTGGCCATACACCCCACCCTGCGGCCCGGAGTGGACATTGAAGAAGATCGCCCCGAACAGCTGGCCAGAGTGGCCCGGCGGTTTCTGTCGGAGCGCGAACAGCCGATCTGGAGCGGACGTCTGCTGGAAGCCTGGACCTGCAAGGAGGCCGTCTACAAAGCAGCCGGATGCCGCGGACTGGCACTGGCCGACATTGACCTGACGGTTGCCGGAGAAGCCTCAGTGCCCGACGGACGACGGTTCAGCCTGACAACGATATTTACCGATGACTATGCGCTGACAGCAGCGCTGCCAATAACAGCCGACCCGAAATGAACGCAACAGAAGAGACAATCGCGCAGCTCAGCCAGCTGATCGAACAGAACCCCGATGACCCGCAGGCGTATTATCGCCGCGGAAGCCTGTACTGGAAACTCGGCCGGCGGGCAGCCGCCATAACCGACTTCAACGCATCGGCCCGCATCGACCCCGACGGCCCGGGGGCAGTGGCCGCCGAACACGCCATGGCCATCATGTCTTTTTTCAACCCTGACCAGTTCAACCCCTGAGGGGCTTGATCAGAACCGCCCGGAAACACAGCGGCCACCGCCTGAAACCAGGCTGTGGCCGCATATTCTAACATACACTACACACACATTGGATCAGTCCACGTGAAAGAAGTCAACATCGACAGATCCTCCGGTCTTTTTTGTTGAGAAATTATATATGGCGAACTCGCTTGACGGATCGGCGGCAAACGCTGAATCGCCGACCGGAGTCCACTGCTCGCCATCGGAGCTGAACGACAGCGTCGCGAGATGATTGTCGCCGATCTCCGTCCGCAGATAGACTGTGTGGCCCGGCATCGGAATGACGAGCTTGTCGGCATCATTCTCCTCAAGCACCACAAATTTGCGTATGCCACGCACCTTCACACTGAGAAGCGCATTGTTCTGACCTGTGACAATGCCGAATCCGGCCGCATCACCCTCCTTCATCTTCGCCGTCGTGATCTTGACAACGGCCGTGCACGCCTTATCGCCCACGGGCTGCACAAGAGTGCCCTGAGCCGATCCGAAATCCTTGGAAACAGCAGTTGTCTTCAGACGCAACTTGCCGGGAGCGGCCGTCAGGCTCATGCCATCCGATTCCGCAGGTGCGTTTTTCCAATGCCAGTGACTGCCGAGGGTTGCCGAGTCAAAATCATCACTTGTGGCCGGAGCGGCCGCAAAGGCCATTGATGCCGACATAGCGGCGGCCACTGTGAGCGCAATTAAATTCTTCATTGTCTATCTGTGTTTTTGATTTATTGTCATGCTATGATATCAGGTTGCAAAGTTAACGCCAGGAAGCGGAAGCCTTCAACTGATAATGAAACAAATGACTCTATCTGCGTTACATATCAACGCAACTTCGTTACATATATCTTTCTTCACGTTACACGCCAACTGATTATCAGCCACATAACCACATCATGCCATTTCACGCCGCAGCAGCATCCGAGCCAATGCCCGACACCTCGCGTCACCCGGGCCAATGTTGATTATTTGTGACCGACACCATTTTTTATCTCCACATTCTTGACTCTGCGGAGAAAATTCACTAAATTTGCACAATAGTATTTAGCCGCATCAGTGGCAGCGACAGAACGAATTCAATATAATATTATTATAATCAATCAATTAACCAAGATTTATGAAAAGAGTCTATACATTCGGCGACGGAAAAGCCGAAGGAAAAGCCTCCGACAGAAACCTGCTCGGCGGCAAAGGCGCTAATCTGGCTGAAATGAACCTTCTGGGTATGCCAGTGCCTCCCGGCTTCACCATCACCACCGACGTCTGCACAGAATACACACAGTATGGCCGCGACGAGGTTGTCAGCCGCATCAAGGCCGAAGTGGAAGCCGCTATGGCCCACGTCGAGACCCTGACCGGCAAAAAGTTCAACGACCCCGAAAATCCCCTTCTCGTATCAGTACGCTCAGGTGCCCGCGCATCAATGCCCGGCATGATGGACACCGTGCTCAACCTCGGCATGAACGACGCGACTGTGGCATCTCTGGCCGAAAAGAGCGGCAACCCCCGTTTTGCCTGGGACAGCTACCGCCGCTTCGTGCAGATGTATGGCGACGTGGTGCTCGGCATGAAGCCGAAGTCCAAGACCGACATCGACCCGTTTGAAGCCATCATGGACAAGGTCAAAGAGGAAAAAGGCGTCAAGCTCGACACCGAACTGACCGTCGAAGACCTTCAGGCTCTTGTAAGACTCTTCAAAGGCGCCGTCAAAGACTTCACCGGAAAAGACTTCCCCGACAACGCATGGGATCAGCTCTGGGGCGGCATCTGCGCCGTGTTTGACAGCTGGATGAACGAACGCGCCATCCTCTATCGCCGCATGAACCAGATCCCCGAAGAATGGGGCACCGCTGTCAACGTGCAGGCAATGGTCTATGGCAACATGGGCAACAACTCAGCCACCGGCGTGGCATTCAGCCGCGACGCAGCCACCGGCGAAAACATCTTCAACGGCGAATACCTGATCAACGCCCAGGGCGAAGACGTCGTTGCCGGCATCCGCACCCCCCAGCAGATCACCACTGAAGGATCACGCCGTTGGGCCGCACTGCAGGGCATCTCTGAAGAAGAGCGCGCATCCAAATATCCCTCGCTCGAAGAATCAATGCCCACCTGCGCCGCCGAACTGATCGCCATCGCACACCGTCTGGAAGACCACTACAAAGACATGCAGGACATGGAATTCACCATCCAGGACGGCAAACTCTGGATGCTCCAGACCCGCAACGGCAAACGCACCGGCGCAGCAATGGTGAAAATCGCCATGGACCTGCTCCGCGCAGGCGAAATCGACGAAAAGACCTGCCTGATGCGCATGGAGCCGCAGAAACTCGACGAACTGCTCCACCCCGTATTTGACAAAGCCGCCCTCAAGCGCGCCAAAGTGGCCGCCAAGGGTCTGCCCGCATCGCCCGGCGCAGCTTCCGGCCAGATCGTATTCTTTGCCGACGACGCCGAAAACTGGGCCGAACGCAAAAAGAAAGTCGTGCTCGTGCGCATCGAGACATCGCCTGAAGACCTGCGCGGCATGGCCGTGGCACAAGGCATCCTCACAATGCGCGGCGGCATGACCAGCCACGCAGCCGTTGTGGCCCGCGGCATGGGCAAATGCTGCGTATCCGGCGCCGGTGAAATCGTTGTCGACTATGAAGCCCGCACCGTCACCATGGGCGGCAAGACCTACAACGAAGGCGACTGGATCTCGCTCAACGGTTCGACCGGCGACGTGTATGACGGCCAGGTGCCCACCACCGAACCCGAACTCGACGGCGACTTCGGCGCAATCATGAACCTCGCCGAAAAATTCACCAAGACCCTCGTCCGCACAAACGCCGACTCACCCCGCGACGCAAAACAGGCTCGCGCATTCGGCGCCCAGGGCATCGGCCTCTGCCGCACAGAACACATGTTCTTTGAAGGCAACCGCATCGACGCTGTCCGCGAAATGATTCTCGCTTCCGACGTCGAAGGCCGCCGCGTCGCTCTGTCCAAACTGCTCCCCATGCAGCGTGGCGACTTCGAAGGAATCTTTGAAGCCATGGACGGATACGGCGTGACCATCCGCCTGCTCGATCCCCCGTTGCACGAATTCGTACCCCACCAGACCGCAACCCAGAAGGAACTGGCCGAAAAACTCGGTCTCACCCTCGAAGAAGTGAAAGCCAAGGTAGACTCACTCGAAGAGTTCAACCCCATGCTCGGACACCGCGGCTGCCGCCTCGGCATCACCTACCCCGAAATCACCGAGATGCAGACCCGCGCCATCATCGAAGCCGCCCTCGCCGTCAAGGCCCGCGGCATCGACGTGCACCCCGAAATCATGATTCCTCTGGTAGGCTCGCTCAAAGAAATCCAGAACCAGGCTGCCGTCATCCACGCCACTGCCGACAAAGTATTTGCCGAACAGGGCCGCTCGCTCCCCTACCTCGTCGGCACAATGATCGAAGTGCCCCGCGCCGCTCTGGTGGCTGACCAGATCGCAGAAGTGGCCGAATTCTTCTCATTCGGCACAAACGACCTCACCCAGATGACATTCGGCTTCAGCCGCGACGACGCTCCCAAGTTCCTCAAATACTACAAGGAACATGGCATCATCAAGGTTGATCCGTTTGAAGTCCTCGACCAGGAAGGCGTAGGCCAGCTCGTGGAAATGGGCGTCAAGAAAGGCCGCGCAACCCGCACCGACCTCAAAGTCGGCATCTGCGGCGAACACGGCGGCGAACCCTCGTCAGTCAAGTTCTGCGCCAAACTCGGCATGAACTATGTCAGCTGCTCGCCCTTCCGCGTGCCCATCGCCCGCGTAGCTGCGGCGCAGGCTGCCATCGAAGAGTAATCCCCTGAATAATCAGCAATTAACAAAGGCTGCAATGCATGTCCCAATCGGCAGCATTGCAGCCTTTTCTAACTTCTTTAAGAACTTACATCCTTAAGGTGTTTAAAGTCCTTAAAGACTCTAAAGACTTTATAATCCTTATGAAATTTAGGCTATGAGCGATTTAATCCCCAACAGAGGCAATTACAAGAAACTTTTGAGTTATCAAAAAGCCGATGTTATTTATCAAATCACTTACTATTTCGCTGAACACTATATTCCTTATGGCGACAGGACTAAGGACCAGATGATTCAGGCGGCTCGTAGCGGGAAGCAAAATATCATCGAAGGATGTGCAGCTTCTTCCACGTCTGCCAAGACTGAAATTAAGCTTGTCAATGTGGCTAAAGCAAGCCTGAAGGAATTGCTCGAGGACTATGAGGATTATCTAAAGACTCATAATAAACCTCAATGGCTCAAAGGATGTTTGGAATTTGAGGCAATGCGAAAACTTGGCAGAGAGCACAATGACGCCGAATTTTTCATGAACTTAATAGTAAGACGCCCACCCGAAACGATAGCCAACATGGCTATTATTCTAATCAATCAGGCCGACTACTTGCTCTTTAGACAACTTGAGAAATTATCAGAAGGATTTATTAATAATGGTGGGTTCTCAGAAAGAATGTCAACACTTCGTCGCAACAATCGCGGCTACTAAATAACTATTTTCTCCTGATTATGACACAGAACGAGATTGACCGCTTGAGCATTGAGAAGGCCAAGGCGCTTTTCTCGACAGGCAAAGTGTATGAGATTGAGGTCGGCACTACTGCCGGACTTCAAGTTATTCATCGCGCGCTGTTTGATGGACTTTATCCATTTGCAGGTGAAATACGCAAATTAAATATATCAAAAGGCGGTTTTCGTTTTGCCTACTCTCTCTACCTTATACCGGCACTTGAAGCAATTGAAAAGATGCCGGAAACGACGTTTGAGGAAATCATTGCCAAGTACGTTGAGATGAACATAGCCCACCCATTTATGGAGGGAAACGGACGAGCTACCCGGATATGGCTCGACATGATGCTTCGCCGTGCGCTCGACAAAGTCGTTGACTGGCGTCAGATCACTCGCGAAGCCTATATGCAGGCCATGGAACGCTCCCCTATCAACGATCTTGAACTCCGCTTTCTCCTCCAAAACGCCCTCACCGCGGGAACCGACGACCGCGACATAATTTTCCACGGCCTCGACCAATCCTACTATTACGAAGGCTACGAACCCGAATAAACGGGCAATCAAAGCGAGTATTCACTTTGTTGACAAACGATTCCCAACGGACCGATCTGATAATTGAAAAACAAAGAAATAAGTGGCGATGGCCCTGATCAGAGGCCGAGCGCGGAGCGTATGGCCGAGCGAAGACGCGCGGCGTGCGCGCCGTTGGCCTTCAGCAGATTGAGGATGGCAGTGATATAGCTCTGCTTGTCGCCACAGCCGGTCAGTGACGACACGTTGCTCTGCGGGAGCATCGACTTCTGATTGTAGACCCTGAGCACCGATGCATAGTCGTCGGCATCGAGATATCCGTGGAACTCGCGGCAGAAGTTTTCATAGGTGGCGCGGGGATTTATGAAGTCCACCAGATCGGCAAGATGATCTTCAAGTCTGGAAATGTTGGCAAACCGGCCGTCGATGCGGTGCTCGACAGTGTGCTTGACAACATGGCGGGTGTGAAGCAGCGCCTGCTGGCGCAGATCGGCCTTGAACATGGCCATCACAGCCGCTTTGGTTTTGGCAAAAGCGCGTTCTTCGTCACGGCGGTGGGCGGCGGCCACGGTCTTGATCACCTCCTCGAGCATCAGCAGATTTTCAATTTCAGCCACCTCCGGCACCATCACGCGTTTGCGTCTGAGGTATTCTACCTCCTGGGCCGAGCGGCGGTCCCGGTCAACTATGCCGCAACTGTCCAGATGATGAAACGCGCCAAGCGAATTAAACACCCTGACCGACTCGATCACGCGGTCGCACGACCCGAGCGCCTTGACCGTATATTCCGGGAATATAAGCGGATAAAGTTTGGCGTCGATCGATCGGGTGTCGTCGCCTTCAATAAACATTACCGGACGCCGCGAACCGAGAATGGTCATATAGAGCTCTTCGCTCAACTGCGTGTCGGGCGGCAGCAGATCATAGTCATAGGCCGAACCGTCGGGCGAGCAGCCTCTCACCCATACGGTAGTGGCCGCCGAGCGTGTGGAGGCGAAATCAAGGTCATGAGTGGCATAGATGAAGCGGCAGTCCGGACGAAGCGCCTCCACCCGGTCCCACACAAGGCGCATGGTCGACGGGTGGAGGAACATTCCGGGAGAATCAACGGGAATTATGGCTTCGGCAGGGGCGTGAAGAACGGCGCCGAGATAATAGAGCACAAGCTTCTCGCCGGTCGAGAGCTTCATGCGAGGACGCGACGCGCCTGAACGGTCGGTGAAAAGCAGTTCTCCGCCACTGCGCAACACTCCGTTGTCTGGAAATATTTCCTGCCACATGGCCAGCACGCGGTCGATCATCGTTTCCGGCATGTCGCCCTTGCCGCCACGCTCGATCTTGAATTTCAGCAGATTGACCACCTCTTCCGAGATCATCAGAGCCACAAGGCGTTCAAACTGGGTGGCCGGCGCGGTCCATCCGCCTCCGTGGAGCAGCGGAGATTCGGCCATGGCGGCGGCAAACTGTCCGTCGAGCGACGCCGGGGCGGCATCGCCGTCAAACGCGCCGAACAGTGCCTTCAGCGGCGACAGCGGAAAGACTTTGGCCTGGTCGGCGTCGGCAAGCATCCGGTCAACAAACCGGGACTTGCCGGAACCATTGGCGCCTATCACAAGAAGTTGCCTGGCAGAGTCGGGCAGAATCGGAGCGGGCTTACCGTCAAGACGAGGAGGCAGGAACATATTTTCTTTTCTTACAAAGTGTTATTGATGACCGGCAAGACGGGCCACGTATTTGCCGATGATGTCAAATTCGAGATTGACGACAGAACCTTCTTCTATGCAACGGAAGTTGGTATGTTCGAGCGTGTAAGGGATAATGGCCACTCGAAACGACCGGTCGGTCGAATCGCAAACGGTCAGGCTCACGCCATTGACCGTCACCGAGCCTTTCTCCACAGTGAAGTAGCCTTTGGCTGCAAGCTGCGGGTCGACGTCATATTCAAACGTGAAATATATGCTGCCGTCCATCGGCTCGCGGGCGGTGCACCGGGCGGTGCAGTCCACGTGGCCCTGCACGATGTGGCCGTCAAGCCGGCCGTTCATCAGCATCGAGCGCTCCAGATTCACTTCATCGCCGGCTTTGAGCAGACCGAGATTGGAGCGGCGCAGAGTCTCCTCCACCGCCGTCACGCGATAGACCGACTGCGCCTTGTCCACTTCCACAACGGTCAGACACACGCCGTTGTGGGCCACCGACTGATCTATTTTCAGTTCGGAAGCCATCTGGGCGTGCATGACCAGATCGACGTTGCCGCCTTTCGGCTCTACAGCCACCACGCGGGCGGCCTCTTCTACTATTCCGGAAAACATCAGCACACAGCAGTCAGGAATCTCACACCTTCATTTCCGGGAACAACCGTGGCACGGCCATGATCGGCACTGAGCAACAGCGTTGTGCCGGCCGGAGCGTCAATGCCGTCGACTTTGGCTCCGCCTTCCAGAACCATCACCACCGTAAACGATCCTTCGGTCGGCTCGATTTCCACAGGTTCAGTGGCGTGGCAGTGGCGGGTGGTGAAATACGGGCAGGTCACGATCGGCGTGGCGGCGTCTGCCGGGTCATATGCCGTGCGATAGTCCGGCAGAATCGTGTCGAAATCAATCGCCTCGCGCGCCTCGGCAATGTGGAGCTGACGCGGACGACCGAAGTCATAGATGCGATAGGTGATGTCGCTCGTCTGCTGAATTTCGGCAATGAAGCAGCCGGCGCCGATGCTGTGCACACGTCCGGCAGGCAGGAAAAACACGTCGCCCGGCTTCACGCGATAGAGTGCGAGCATATCTTCCAGACCGGCAGTGCCTTCCACTTCCAGATATTTCTCTTTTGTGGATCCTTCGACCAGACCGGCGCGCAGAGTGGCGTCATCGGCCGCAGAGATCACATACCACATTTCCGTCTTGCCCATCGAGCCGGGACCGTGCAGACGCACTGCGGTCTCGTCGTCGGGGTGCACCTGCACCGACAGGTCGGCACGGGCGTCGATAAACTTGATCAGCAGCGGAAACACTCCGCCAAACTGTTCGGCCACGCGCTTGCCCAGCAAGTCCGCGCCATGACGCTCAATCAGCTGCGGCAGCGTCAGTCCTGCCTCGGGGCCTTCGGCCACCACGGACTCCATGCCTTTGACGGCGCTTATTTCCCAACTTTCGCCCATCGGCTCCTCGGCGGCGGGCAGGTGCTTGAATTCGGTGAGTTTGCTGCCACCCCACACCGTGGGCTTGAGCAGCGGTTCAAACTTATAAATCATAATGTTGAATCTTGCTTATTTTTTCCAATGCCACAAATTTACACATTTTTTCGGAATCAGCGCCAACCAGACCCGCTCCATGAAGCGGCACGGCATATTAATGTACGTTAAATTTAACGCCTCTCAATTCGATTTTCACCGCAATAACGAAAAAATGAGTAATTTTGCATTTCATCATATCTAAAACGACTTTTATGCTATGCAGCTGATTCCAACCCACCACCATCTGACGGAGCTGCCTCAGATATTCAGAGCGTTGCTCCGTGCGGTCGGCTCCGTGGCCGAACCGGGCGACATCAAGACAATGCGCTCGCTCATCGGGCGTGGCGTTGAGGCGGGAATCTATTCGCAGGGGCCATTCGGGCTGGACGAACTAAAACACAGACTCTACACAGCGCTGCTAATGGCCGAGGCCGTGAGCCCCGACCGCAGCATGACCCTGGCCCTGCTGATCGACCCGCTGTGTAGCGGCGGAGTGCTGACGCGCCAGCAGGTGGCCGCGCAGTTCGGCGCCGACGTCGAGAAGCTCGTGGGCGGAATGTCGAACGTGGCCGGCCTCTATGCCAAAACTCCTGCCGTTGATTCCGACAATTTCCGGAATCTGCTGCTCAGCTTCGCGGCCGACATACGCGTGATCATCATGATGATCGTGGAGCGCCTCGAGCTGATGAGGGCCATAAACCACCACCGCGACGAAGAGGCCGTCAGACACGTGGCCGCCGAAGTGCGCTACCTGTATGCCCCGCTGGCCCACCGGCTCGGACTATACGCCATCAAGAGCGAACTTGAAGACCTGGCGCTGAAATATACCAACCGCGAGATCTTCACCCGCATAGCCCACGATCTGAATCAGCGCAAAGCCGCGCGAGAGGCATATATCGCCGACTTCATCGGCCCGGTCAAACAGAAACTCGAAGCGGCCGGTCTGAAATTCGACATCAAAGGCCGCACAAAATCGATTTCGTCCATCTGGAACAAAATCCAGAAACAGCATAACGACCTTGACCACATCTATGACCTGTTCGCCATCCGCGTGATCATCGACACCCCGGCCGAGCGCGAAAAGGCCGACTGCTGGCTGGCATACTCCATAATCACGGACATGTACAAGCCTAATCCCGCAAGGATGAAGGACTGGATCTCCATTCCGAAAAGCAACGGATATGAAAGCCTGCACACCACAGTCAACGGCCCGCAGGGGCGCTGGGTCGAAGTGCAGATACGCACCCGCCGCATGGACCTCGTGGCCGAAAAAGGTCTGGCCGCACACTGGCGCTACAAGGGCCTGAAAGGCGAGAACTCGCTCGACGCTTGGATGAACAACGTGCGCGACATTCTGGAGACGGCCGATTCCGGACCGATGGAGCTGATGAAAAACATGAGCATGGACGTCTACAGCGACGAGGTGTTCGTGTTCACTCCCAAAGGCGACCTGCACCGACTGCCCAAGGGCGCCACAGTGCTCGACTTCGCCTTTGCCGTCCACACCAAAGTGGGATGCAGCTGCATCGGCGGCCGCGTCAACGGCAAGAACCGCAAGCTGAACCATCGGCTCAACAGCGGCGACACGGTCGAGATCAACACCTCGGCCAACCAGACCCCTAACCAGGACTGGCTTAAATGGACTCTCACGTCAAAGGCGCGGACAAAGATCCGGCAAGTGATCAACGAAGCCAAAAACCGACAGGCCACGCTGGGCAAGGAGATGCTGATGCGACGACTCAAGAACCGCAAAATCGAGTTTGACGAACCGACCCTGATGCGTCTCATCAAAAAACTCGGGTTCAAGACCGTGACCGACTTCTTTGCCGAACTCGCGGCCGAGAGCCTCGACCCCGGACGCGTGGTCGAACAATATGCCGCGGCACTCCACCACGAAGAGACCGCCGAAACGCGCTCGGCCGGCGAATTCGTGCTTCAGTCGCCCGATTCCGACGAATCGGCCGGCGGCGGAGCGCCCGACGTGCTGATCATCGGCTCCTCCCAGATCAAAGGCATGAACTATAAGCTGGCACGCTGCTGCTCGCCGATCTATGGCGACAAGGTGTTCGGCTTCATATCGTCAGACGGCGTCGTGAAAATACATCGCGACGACTGCCCCAACGCCGCCCATATCCGCGAACGCTACCCCTACCGCATCATCAACACCCGCTGGAGCGGAAAGGCCGGCGAACAGTTCGGCGCCACAATCTCAGTGATGGGAGTCGATGACCTCGGCATCGTCACAAACATCTCGTCGATCATCAACAAGGAGCGCGACATCTCGCTGCGCAACATAGCCATCGACTCACACGACGGTTCCTTCCGCGGCACTCTCACCGTGGGCGTAAGCTCCACCTCAGCGCTCGACACTCTAATACGCAAAATCAAAACAATCAAAGGCGTTAAACATGTGCAACGCAATAAGTAAAATCACCGCACTGGCCGTAATGGCCGCTGCCGCCGCCCTGTCGTCATGCGGGCCTGACAAAGAGGCCGAAGCCGCCGACCGCCTTGTGGCCCAGGCCAAAGGCGCCATCGACCGCTCCGATTTCGACTCGGCATTCATATATCTCGACTCGCTCAGCTCAGGCTATCCCCGCCAGATCGAGGCCGGACGCCGCGGACTGGCCCTGCGCCCCGCGGCAATCGCCGGAAAGACACAACAGGAAATCATGGAACTGCAGATGCTCATGCAGGACGCCTCCGCACGCGTCGACTCGCTCAGGCCCCGCTTCAAGGCCGTGCCGCCGGGCGACGACCTGCTCGAAGGCTACTACATCAGCGTCGACGCGCCCGACGACTTCCGCTCGCGCAACACGGTGATCGCCCGCGTCACCCCCCGCGGCGAGTTCGTCATGGTGTCGTCGCTTGCCGGACGCACCACCCGCCACACCCACATAATCCTCAGCTCAGGCCAGGAATCCGCCAGAACAGGATCAGTGGCTTTCGACGCCTCCCTTCCGCTCAGCCGCGAAAGCGTGCGATTCGCCACCGGCTCGGCCGACGAAGTGGGCCGCTTTGCCGAGTCGATCGACGACGGACGCACTGCCACCGTCATCTTCGCAGGCGGCAAATCCGAAGCCAAAGCCCGGCTGTCGGCCAAGGAAGTCCACGCAATCGCCGACTCATGGCGCCTGTCGCAGGCCATGAGCAGCCTCGCCCCGATGGCCTCACGACTCGAACAGCTGAAAGCCAAACTGCAGCTGGCGCGCGACCAGGACGTCAACGTCAACAAAAACTGAACCATCACATCATAACAATTATCCATCATAACAACAAAATGAACATAGCAATCGTCGGCGCCTCAGGAGCCGTCGGCCAGGAGCTTCTCCGCGTGCTGGCCGAGCAGGAATTTCCCATCGAACGTCTTGAACTTTTCGGCTCGAAGCGCAGCGCCGGCCGGACATACACGTTCCGCGGCAAAGAATATGTGGTCAAAGAGCTTGTGCACGATCCCGAACTCTTCCGCGGCATCGACATAGCCTTCACGTCAGCCGGCGCAGGAACCAGCAAGGAATTCGCGGCCGACATCACCGCTCTTGGCGCGCTGCTTATCGACAATTCGAGCGCCTTCCGCATGGACTCCGACGTGCCTCTGGTAGTGCCTGAAGTAAACCCCGACGACGCATTCAACGCGCCGCGCCGCATCATCGCCAACCCCAACTGCACCACCATCCAGATGGTCGTGGCCCTCAACCCGATCCACAAGCTCTCGCCGATCAGCCGCGTGCACGTGGCCACCTATCAGGCGGCAAGCGGAGCCGGAGCCTCGGCCATGGACGAGCTTGTCAGCCAGTACTCCAGCCTTGTCAAAGGCGAGGAACCGACAGTTGAGAAATTCGCCTATCAGCTGGCCTACAACGTGATACCCCACATCGACGTCTTCCAGGACAATGGCTACACGAAGGAAGAGATGAAAATGTATTTCGAGACCAAAAAGATCATGCACGCCCCGGCGCTCGACGTGTCGGCCACCTGCGTGCGCGTGCCGGTGATGCGCGCCCACTCCGAAGCAGTGTGGGTCGAGACCGAACGCGAGCTGTCGCTTGACGAAGTGCGCGACGCCTTCGCCTCCGCTCCCGGTCTTGTGGTCATCGACAACCCCGCCGGAAAAGAATATCCGATGCCGCTCTTCACAGCTGGCAAAGACCCGGTGTTCGTGGGCCGTCTGCGCCGCGACATCACCAATCCCCGCGGCATGTCGTTCTGGATCGTCGGCGACCAGATCAAGAAAGGCGCCGCACTCAACGCCGTGCAGATCGCACAGCTCTTTCTGAAAAAATAATCACCCGCACCCACAAAACTCCTGATGCCGATGCCTTCACGCTCCTCGTCACGCCTGTCACAACAGCAAAGCCTCTCCCAGCGCCTGCTCCCGCAGCAAGTGCGGCTGGCGCGCATGCTCGAGCTGACCGACCGGGAAATGGAAGAGGAGGTGAAGCATCAGCTCGAGGAGAATCCCGCACTCGAGCAATCAGAGGCGAATCCTGCGCCGGAAACCGACGGCAACGCTCAGCCCGCGGCCTCAGACCCAGGCGAACGCCGCTATCTCAACATACGCCCTCAGTCCACCGACGGCCCAGACCCGGGAACTCTGGCAGTGGCGCGCGCGGCGACTCTGTCGGAATTCCTGTCAGAGCAGCTGCACGAACAGAATCTGCCGGAAAAGACCCTCCGGCTCGCCGAATACATGACAGGCAGCATCGACTCCAACGGATGGTTCACCAGGACGATACCGCAACTCGAGGCCGACGCCGAGGCCAACTTTGAACCGGCGTTTGACTTCTCGACCGACGACGTGCGCCGCGCCTGGAGCGCCATACGCGCCCTTGACCCGCCAGGCATCGGCGCGATGGACCTGCGCGACTGCCTGCTGCTCCAGCTCGACCGTCTGCCCGACAAGACTCCCCACGTGCAGGCGGCACGCGAAGTGGTGCGCCACTACTTCGACATTTTCTCCCACCGCAACTTCGCTCTGCTGGCCGACGAGAGCGGACTCGACACCGACAGCATCCGCGAAGCCAACAAACTTATACTCACTCTGAATCCGAAACCGGCGGCCCATATCGCGGCCGAGAGCGACGCAAACCCCACCCAGAGCGTGGTGCCGGACTTCATTGTCGACACCGACGGCGAATCCGTGACAGTGAGCATGCCGAGCAATCTGCCGGAACTGGCCGTGGAGGAGAGTTTCAACATCACCGACGAAGCCCCTGACACCGACGGCAACGAATTCATACGCACCTGCGCGCGCGAAGCCCGGTCATTTATCGACCTGATCAGGCGCCGGCGCCAGACCCTGATGCTCATCGCCTCCGTCATCGTGCGCATCCAGCGCGAATTCTTCCTGTCGGGCGACGATGAAAGCCGCATCCGGCCGATGGTGCTGCGCGACGTTGCCTCGGCCGCAGGCATGGACATATCGACGGTGAGCCGCGCCGTTGCCGGAAAATGGATAGCCACCCAGTTCGGCGTCTATTCGCTGAAAAGCTTCTTCAACGAACAGGTGGCCGACTCTTCGTCGCGCGAAGTGCTGGCCGCCCTGCGCGAAATCATCGAAAACGAAGATCCATCCGCCCCGCTGGGCGACGACACCCTCACGGCCATGCTCAATGAGCGGGGCTACAAGCTCGCCCGACGCACCGTCGCCAAATATCGCGACCGGCTCGGCATCGCCCCGTCGCGCATGCGCCGCACCATCTGACTCAACACACCCACACGCACGCATCCCGTGAACCAAAGGGAGTGGAATGCTGTTATGATGACATAACAACAATATTCCATCTTCCCTCATTATGAAAGACTTCAGAGAAAAAATCAAAGGTTCGAGAACTGAGCAGAATCTGCTGACAGCTTTTACCGGTGAATCCGTTGCTCGCAACAAATACATGATGTATGCCTCGCAGGCCCGCAAAGACGGATATGAACAGATCGCCGACATTTTCGAGGAAACAGCCCACAATGAAGGCGTACACGCCAAAATCTGGTTCAAGATCCTGCATCACGGAGTGCCCCACACTCTGGAAAATCTGAAAGACGCCGCAGCCGGCGAGAACTATGAATGGACCGACATGTATGCCGAATTCGAGCGGGTGGCCAAGGAAGAAGGCTTCACCCACATTGCCAATCTGTTCAGAATGGTCGGCGAAGTCGAACGCACCCACGAGGCACGCTACCGCAAACTCATCGACAATATCAACCAGGCGATAGTCTTTTCGCGCGACGGCGACATGGTGTGGATCTGCGCCAACTGCGGACACCTGCACTTCGGCAAAAAGGCGCCCGAGCGCTGTCCGGTGTGTGACCACCCGCGGGCTTTCTTCCAGATCCGCGCCGAAAACTACTGATCAACAGAGTTGGCTGCCGGCTGCTGCGGCATAAGGCCAATGCGGCTGACTATCAGGCGCCACACAACGATTCTGATGCGGTCTGCGGCAACGCAGACCGCATATATTACCACAAGTCCCAGAGCGAACGACAGCAGGCAAAGCGGCCCTGAAACGGCTTCATAGAGCCTGATGCATGCGGCCCTGAACGACGGGGCTATGTAAGGATTCATGTGTATGAGATAGACCGCGAATGCCGAGGAAGCCAGCGTGTTTATGAAATTCGACCGGTCAATCTTCAGTCGCGCGAAGGCGCTGAACAATCCCACAGACGCCATGATCACCAGCGGATTGGTGTATGCTTCGGCCGACAGCGACACCCCGGTGCGGGCAATCAGAGCCATCAGGGCGACGTTGGCCACCACGCTGACCGGATAGAGCCACGACAGAGGGCGCAGAGCGGAACTGCGACGGCGCAGCAGGGCGGCGAGCAGGTATAGCCCGACGAACGACAGCGACGAATATCCCCCGTCGAAGATGGCGCCGTCGGCAATCCAGCCAAAGCAGGTCTGCACCAGATAGAATGCGGCCACAATGACGGCAAGCGTGACGGAAGAGGCTCCGCGGATCAGGCGGTTGAGCAGCGGCGAAACCAGATAGAGAACCAGATATGAGCCGACAAACCAGTTGCGCCCGAGCAGCAACGCGTTGTCAACCACGCCGGCAAGGTCAAACTGCGCCTTGCCGAGCATGATCATGGCAAGGTATATGCCGCCCGAATAAAACAGGCACTGGAAAAGGAACGCCGCCAGTCCGCGCAACGACGGACGGATGCCGAACCACCCGGAAATCATCACAAACACGTTGACACACACCAATGCGGCCGATTCCACGAGCATGCGGGTGAGAGCCGGAACGGGAGTGGCGGATATTTCCGCCCACGACGGCACTCCGAGGCTCCAGAAGTCGGCATGCACGGTCAGCACAAGCATCATGCAGACAATGCGCAGCAGTTCGAAGTTGGACTGCCTCATTTCTTAGTCGACGGAAGCAGGCGGAAGGTCATGCGGTGAAGCGGACACGGGCCGTGGAGCGCGATCGCGGCGCGATGCGATGCCGTCGGGTATGCCTTGTTGGACTCCCAGCCATATTGCGGATACTCGGCCGCAGCCGCCCTGATGAACTCGTCGCGGTGGGTTTTGGCAAGCACCGAAGCGGCGGCGATGTTGGCAAGCTTGGAGTCACCTTTGACAACTGTGGTGAACGGCACTGAGCGCCACTGGGTGAAACGGTTGCCGTCGACCACCACATGCTGCGGCTCGACGCCGAGAGAGTCGAGGGCGCGGTGCATGGCCAGGATCGAGGCTTTGAGAATGTTGATCCGGTCGATTTCGGCCGCATCGACCGAGGCGACAGCCCACGCCAGGGCCTCTTTTTCGATGATGGCCCGCAGCCTGTCGCGCGAGCGCTCTGTCAGCTGCTTGGAGTCGTTGAGGTCAGGATGTGAGAATCCGCGCGGCAGGATCACCGCGGCGGCAAACACGGGGCCGGCAAGGCATCCGCGGCCGGCTTCGTCGCAACCGGCTTCGACAAGGTCCGGAGAAAGGGAGTCTGGCAACATTTATTATCAAACAAGCTCTTAGTGTGGGGAGGAGGAGGGAGAATCTTTTCAGATGATGACCTTGTAGCGGCGCATCACCGAGCGCACACGGGCCATAAACATATTGACAGAGACCGGCTTGCACAGCACCATGTCGACACCTGCATTGTAGGCGTCGACTGATTCTTCGTGCGAGAGCATCACTATCGCGCAGTCATTGCCCGACTCACTTTGACGGATCTGGCGCAGAGTCTCGACGGCATGGTCGGCGGTGAGCGGGTCGCAGTCCACCACAAAAAGGCGACAGCGTCCGCATTCCAGAGCCAAGGCATCGAAAATCCGCATTTCCTTCACGGCCACTCCGACTTCGCGCAATGAGGTAGCGATCAAGCGCCTGAGCCTGACATCTTCGGATGCGACAACCGCTGCGGCTACCGTTTCGGAGAAGCCAAGGGCATAATCATTGTCAATGGAGCTATTCATCATCTCTTCGGGAGGACAAAGGTAATGAGCATTCTCCAATCAGTCTCACACGGTAACCCGTTTGTATTGCGATTTTGTTGGTTCTTTAACCTGCGGGCGACATTCCCGCGCTCATTGTCATGAAAGGCGCGTCGCAGCCAGTGCGAAGACCGACAGCCTGGCCTCAGGAAATGCGTCATGGAGCGCTTCGGCGCAGGCCGCGACAGTGGCTCCAGTTGTGATCACGTCGTCGACAATAAGAATGTGGGCCGGCGGCGGCGATATTTTCCGTTTCATAAAGAAAGTGTGGCGGGCATTGGCCAGACGGTCGGCCGCATTTTTGCGCGTCTGGCTGGAATGATGGCGCGCCCCGAGCAGATCTGTCACCGCCGCCGCTCCGACCACATCGGCAATCCCCATAGCCACGGCGTGTGACTGATTGTAGCCGCGGCCGATGATCCGGCGCAGGCTGAGCGGCACGGGCTGTATGGCATCGACACCGTCGAAGAATCCTGTGCCGGCGATCTGCGAGGCATAGTCGCGTGCGAGGCGGCGTCCGACGGATGGCAGACCGGAATATTTCACGCGATGGATCAGCGTGGCATAGGGCGAGTGCTTCTCATAGTGGAACAATGCTGTGGCGCGGTGTATCGGCGCATGACACATCAGTCTTTCGTGCAGATTGTTCCATTCCGGAGAGTGGTGAAATCCGGTGTGAGGCATGTTGAGCAGGCACCCGATGCAGAGATCGCGCTCGCCGGCCACCAGCACCCGGCCGCAGACCAGACACACGTCGGGATAGACAACCGACAGCAGGGCCTCAGTCAGTCGGCGCAACATCGCTGTCGTCGCCAAGGGCGCCGCTTTCCACCACCCGCATGATCAGCGACGGTTCGAAGCCGCGCCCGGCGGCAAATCGCATCAACTTGCCGCAGATGGCATATTCGTCATCACTGTCGGGCAGCTGCCGCAGCTTGGCCCTCAGCAGCGCCAGAAGGTTTGCTTCATAGACCTGCTGATCGATCTCTTCATCAAGAGCTTCGTCGATATACTCGCGGTCAACCCGCTTGAGCCTCAGCGCCTGGCTGATTTTCAGGCGTCCCCAGCGCGAATAGAGGTAGCGGTCGCGCACAAAGGCCCGGGCGAAGCGGCCGTCGTCGATAAACCTGGAGTCGACAAGGCTCTGCACAACCTGTTCGGCCCGGCGGCCCGTCACCCCCCACCGACGGAGTTTTTCAAGGGCTTCGCCGGTGCTCACTTCCGCGCGCGCGCAGAGGTCTTGCAACTTTGCCAGAGCCTGTTCGGGAGTGAGAATCTTCATCGGCGGCGGGAGATTACGGCAAAACGCCGCCGCCCGTAAAGGTCGGCAGTGATTTCAACTTCGCTGAAACCCGACTCGGCTGCCAGAGCGACATAACACCCTGACTGGAGCGGATTTATCTCAAAGAACACCGCGCCGTCATCGGCCAGGTGAGAGGCGGCATAGCCAAGCACCGCGCGATAGAAGCGCAGCGGATCGCCGTCGGGCACAAAAAGCGCCAGCCCCGGCTCATGATCAAGCACATGCGGCTCCATAAGCGTCCGTTCGGACTCCATCACATATGGCGGGTTGCTGACGATCACATCGAATTGCCCGGCAGGCATCGAGCAGGCATCGAGCAGGTCGGCCCGGCGGAAGTCGACGCGGACTCCACTCGCAGCCGCATTTTCACGCGCCACCGCAAGCGCGGCGTCACTGACGTCGATGGCCGTGACGGCCGGAAAGCGCAGGCGTCGGGCAAGCGAGATGGCAATGCATCCGGAGCCTGTGCCGCAGTCGAGCAGGCGCAGGTCCGTTCTGTCACCACAGAAATCGGCTACCATATCGGCCAGCTGTTCTGTTTCCGGGCGCGGGATAAGCACGTCGGGCGTCACCTTGAGGGTGAGACCGCAGAAACGCGCATGGCCCATCACATACTGGATCGGCTCGCCGTTTTGCAGGCGCGTCAGTATGGCATCGATTTTCCCGGGAATGAACGGCGGCACGGCGGACTCCGCGCGAAGCACAGTTTCTACCGGAGTCAGGCGCATCACGTCTTCAAGGATGATGCGCTCCATGGCCGCCGCCTCGCCCGCGCCGAAACGGGGGGTCAGCGCCGAGCGTATGCCGTGCGACAATTCTCTGACAGTCATATGCTATATCTGATACGTGTGGTGAAGGGCAAGGATAATAAAAAAGCCGTCCTGATCTGAATCCAGGCCGGCAATTTTTTTCTGCTAAGTTGTGAATTATTCAGCAACTACGGTGCTGTCAGCGCAGCAAGCAGCAGTGTCAGCGCAGCAAGCGGCGGTGTCAGCGCAGCAAGCAGCTGAGTCAACCACTTCTTCGATCACTTCTACTTCAGTAGCAGCAGCTTCTTCGGTCTGAGCTTCCTTGTTGCCACCGCAGGCTACGAGAGCAGCAGCCGATGCTACAGCGAGCATGAGAATGTACTTTTTCATTTTGTTTTTAGTTTAATTGAGTATAACGTTATTTTGTGCTTCAAAAACGGTGCAAAGTTATGGCAAAAAAATGAACTTGCAAACATTTTTTAGGATTTTTTTTGATTTTTAGCTAAAAAACGGATATTTTTCTTTATCTGCAAAGTTCAGAATAGCCTTATCTGCCACTATGTCAACACTTTCACTCTCACGCTTGCAATGCGGTGGGATGATATGTCAAGAATCAGGAAACGGCATCGGCCATATGCCAGGCTCTCTTTTTCTTTCGGGAAGTCTCCTTTGATGGCCAGAAGCATGCCTGCAAGTGTCTCGCAGTCTTCGGTCACGCCGGCAAAAGAGTCTTCATCCAGTCCGGTAATGCGGAAAAAGTCGTTGAGAAGCGTTTTTCCGTCAAAGACGTATGTGTCGTCAGGCAGCCGCCGATACGTCTGCTGCTCTTCGTCGTATTCGTCATTGATGTCGCCGACAATCTCTTCAAGCACGTCTTCCAGAGTGACCACTCCCTGCGTTCCGCCGAATTCGTCGACCACGATGGCCATATGCACCTTGCGCCGGCGGAAGTCTTCGAGCAGGTCGTCGATCATACGCGATTCGGGGACGAAATATGCCTGGCGCAGGAGGCTCTGCCAGCGGAAGCCTTCGGGCCGTCCCTCGACATAGGGGAGGAGGTCGCGGCTGTAGAGCACGCCTTTTATGTTGTCCTGCGTCTGCTCATAGACCGGAATGCGCGCATAGCCGCTCTCGTTGACCACCTCCATCACCGTTGAGAAGTCTGAGTCCATGTCGAGGTCGGTCATGTCGACGCGGGGCGTCATGATCTCGGAGGCGGTCGTGTCGCCGAATTTGAGGATTTCCTGAAGCATCTGGCGGTCGTCGCGCTTCTCCACGTCGTCGGTCAGTTCCAGCGCCTGGCTCAGCTCGTCGGCAGATATGTTATGAGGCTTTTTGGCAACGACACGGTGCACGATCGATGAGCTGCGCACAAGCATCGATGCGGGCAGATATAGCAGCCTGACCAGAAAGGAGAGAGCGCCGGAGGCCATGTGAGCCCACTTCAGCGGCCTGGTCTGGGCATATAGTTTGGGGAGTATCTCGCCAAACAGCAGAATCAGGAAGGTGAGGATGACCGATTGCAGGATGAAGCTCAGCACCGCGCCCATGCCCGAGAAGACAGGGCCAAGGGCAAAGTTGGTGAGCACGACTATGGTCACGTTGACAAGGTTGTTGGCGATGAGGATCGTTGCGAGCAGCCGCTCCGGATTCGCGAGCAGCCGGCGCACCGCGGCGTTGCGGTCGGCCGAGTCATGTTCCCGGTCATCATCATCGAGTGCGTCGGGCGAAAGGGAGAAAAAGGCTATTTCACTTCCCGACACGAAGCCGGAAGCCGCCAGCGCCATAATGGCTACGACAAGCGCCACGATCTGCGTGGCATTCAGATATAAAAAAGGGTCAGGGTCCATAAATCAACCGCAAATTTAGCACTTTTTCCGCATTCTGCCAAAAATGCGGCATCGCCCCCGGCAATGGCCGGAGGCGATGGATCGGTTACGGGTCGGAAGCGTATGTTCAGTAAACGAGGGTGCCGATCGGCTCGCCCGAGAGGACTTTGGCGAGATTTCCCGGAGTGTCCATGTCGAACACGATGATCGGCAGGTGATTTTCCTTGCACATGGCGGTGGCCGTGAGGTCCATCACCTTGAGACCGCGCTGATAGACTTCGTCGTAGGTGATTGAGTCGAACTTTGTGGCCGACGGGTCTTTTTCAGGGTCGGCGGTGTAGATGCCGTCGACGCGTGTTCCTTTGAGCATCACGTCGGCCTCGACTTCCACTCCGCGGAGCGAGGCGCCGGTGTCGGTGGTGAAGAAGGGATTACCGGTGCCTCCGCTGAGAATGGCCACTTTGCCGGCACGCATTGCGTCGATGGCGCGCCATTTCGAGTAGTGGTGGCCTATGGGGTGCATGGCTATGGCAGTGAGCACTTCGGCCGGCTGTCCGACTGATTCGAGCGCAGAGCTGAGAGCCAGCGAGTTGATCACAGTGGCGAGCATACCCATCTGGTCGCCCTTGACTCTGTCGAAGCCCTGCGAGGCGCCTTTGAGTCCGCGGAATATGTTGCCTCCGCCGATGACGATGGCCACTTCGATGCCGGAGCGCACAGCTTCAGCGATCTGGAGGGCATACTGGTTAAGACGGGTGGTGTCTATTCCGTGGCCTGAGCCGGCGGCGAGTGACTCGCCGCTCAGCTTCAGAAGCACACGTTTGAATTTACGCTCCATATCGGGATCAGAGTACTGAAGAGATGTTGAAGCGCGAGAACTCGAGGTCGTTGCGGGCGCGATCGGCCATTGTGCGGTCGAGTCTGATCGACTGACGCAGGTTGGTGAGGATCATCGCTTCGTTGTTTGTGCGGGCGCCGAGCACAGCCATTATATAATAGGTGTAGGCGTCGGGGTTGGAGATGGCGGCAAGAGTCTTCTTGGCACCGGAATAGTCCTTGGTGAGGATCTGGGCCACGGCGGCATTGTTGGAGTTGACGCCTTCGAGCGCACGGGCAGCAGCGACGTTGTCGCCCTGTTTGAGATAGTAGACGCCGAGAGCTTCGCCGAGTTCGGGAGCGGCGGCGGCATTGCCGAAGCGGCTCTGGGCACCTTCATAGTTGGCGTCGATCATGTCTACCAGGCCGAGGTTCATCTGGGGTTCGGCAGCGGCCGGGGCAAGGCGTGCGGCCTGGGCGAAGCATTCGCGTGCGGCGGCATAGTCACCGGCGCGATACTGGCAGAGGCCGACGTTGTTGAATGTGCGGTAGTCGGTGGGATAGAGTTCGGCAGCGGTGGAGTAGATCTGCACTTTTTCGTCGTTGCTGTCGGTGAGAGTGGCGAGGTAGAGCAGTTCGTCGACGCTGAGTTCGGAGGGGTTGGAGCGATATGCCGCACGGATTTCGTCGTCGCTCTTGCCGATCACGTTGATTTTGGCGCTGATGCGCGAGTAGCGCAGCTGCGGCAGGATCTCTTCGGCCAGCTGTTCGAATACGTTGGTGAGGTTGCGCAGTTCACGGTCGCGGACATCGGGATCCTTATACATTTGCAGCACACTGAGGATAAGGTCTTTGTCCTGGATGTTGCTGGCTTCGACCAGACGTTTGAAACCGTCCCAGTCTTCGGGGGTGAAATCGGCGGTAAGTTCACCGAACGATTTGCCCTTGAGCTGCTTGTTCATGTAGTCGACGGTTGTCTTTTCGCGTTTTTCGGCAAGCTTGGTGTTGAATTCCATTGTGCCGTCGGGCGAAGCGTATGAACGGATGTTGATCTCCTCGATCTCGCGACGGGAGTCAGCGCTTGCTTCGTCGATCTGCTTGTGGAGGTTGGTCACGGCCTCTGTGCGCAGCTGGTTGTCGCGGATGTTTGCCTGGTTGATCAGGAACATGATGTCGGCGTCATATTTTTCGGCGATCACGCGCTGGAATTTATCGGCGCCGAGGGCGGGGTTGACAGAGCCGACAGTGGCGAGAGTGGCGGTTGCGACCACGCCGTTAGCGACTGTCACGCGGGGGAGGACATAGGTTTTTGAACCTTGAACCACGTTGAAGGCCAGTTCGAGGTTGCTGTGTGCCATCTCAGGGGTGTAGGCCACTTTGACGGGAATTGTCACCGCGCCGCCTTTTTCATAGGAGATGGTCGGGTTGTTGCCGCGCACTTTCTCACCCTGGAAGGTGTATGACGCGGAAGCGGCTTCGCCACCCTGCCATGCGACATAGGGGGTGACGGTCACCACGGCGTTTTTGCGGAAATATTTGGCGGGAATGCGGGCCGACACTGTGGCGGGAACGTTTTCGCCGACAACTTCGAGTGGATTGGGGTTGACTGTGAAATAGTCAGCTTTCATCTGCCCGAGCTTTTTTGAGCAGCCGGTGGTGAGGGTCATGGCTGCTGCCAGGGCAAGAGTGATAGAGATTTTGCTGTTCATTTTTTACGATGGATGAATGATTTGATGTAGTAATTATTAACTGCCTGCAAATTTAGCAATAATTTTTGAGTCGCATCACATAATAACCGATTAAAGTGAGTCATCATCCGGCTTGTTCATTCAGTTTTCAGGGTTTGCATGTCAGCACTCGGCCTGAAGATGATTTTTTTTGAGGAAATTTCATTTTTTTAAGTGCGGTTCGGAGATTTGTGCGTAACTTTGCACTTTCATTTCCAACATCAGATACAAAGTAACAGATCTTATGGGAGGTTTCTTTGGGGTCGCCGCCAAGCATAGTTGCCGCGCCGACCTGTTTTATGGAGTTGATTACAACTCCCATCTTGGCACCCGTCGCGCGGGTATGGCCACTTATGACTCGGCAGAGCATCGTTTCTGCCGTTCGATCCACAGCCTTGAAAGCACATATTTCCGGACAAAATTCGAGGCTGAGCTTCCGAAGTTTAAAGGCGACACCGGCATCGGCGTGATCAGCGACACCGATCCGCAGCCCATTATCATCAATTCCCATCTTGGCAAATATGCGATAGTCACCGTAGCCAAGATCAGCAACATCGACGCGCTTGAGCGCGAGCTGCTGGACGCGGGAGTCCATTTCGGAGAGCTGAGCGGCGGAGTGACCAATCAGACGGAGCTTGTGGCTCTGCTGATCAACCGCGGGCGCACGTTTACGGAAGGCATCGAGAACGTGTACAACAAGATCAAAGGGTCATGCTCGATGCTGATCCTGACAGAACACAATTCCATCATCGCCGCGCGCGACAGACTCGGGCGCACCCCGATCGTGCTCGGACACAAGGACGGCGCCTATGCCGCCACGTCGGAAACGACGGCGTTTCCCAATCTGGAGTTCGAGCCGCTGCGCGATCTTGGCCCCGGCGAGATCGTGGAGTTCACGGCCGACGGAGTGAACGTGTTGCGCGAGCCTGGCGAAGAGATGCAGATTTGTTCGTTTCTGTGGGTATATTACGGCTTCCCCACTTCATGCTATGAAGGGAAAAACGTGGAAGAAATGCGTTTCGACACCGGCTTCATCATGGGCCAGAAAGACGACACTCCGGTTGACTGCGCATGCGGCATACCTGACTCCGGCGTCGGCATGGCGCTGGGCTATGCGGCCGGCAAGGGCGTACCCTATCGCCGCTGCATATCGAAGTACACTCCCACATGGCCGCGCAGTTTCACTCCCAGCGACCAGTCCATGCGCAATCTGGTGGCCAAGATGAAACTGGTGCCCAACCGCGCCATGCTGTCGGGCAAGCGCGCGCTGTTCTGCGACGACTCGATAGTGCGCGGCACCCAGCTCAACGACAACGTGAAAGAGCTGTTCAGATACGGCGCCAAGGAGGTGCACATGCGCATCGCCTGCCCCCCGCTCATCTATGGATGCCGCTATGTCGGCTTCACGTCTTCGAAAAGCGACATGGAGCTGCTGACCCGCCGCATCATCGGCGAGCTTGAAGGCGATCCCGACAAGAATCTGGAAGAATATGCCCGCACAGGTTCACCGCAATATTGCGCGATGGTTGAGAAGATTCGCCAGCGCTTCAATCTGACGTCGCTGAAGTTCAATACCATTGAAACCCTGATCGAGGCCATCGGCCTGCCAAAGTGCAAAGTGTGCACACACTGCTTCGACGGAACCGGCCGCGGCTGATTTAACCATTATTAACACAGTTAAAGACTCTTATCCAGCAGAAAAAGAGTAACTTTGCACCCGCAAAATCATATTTATTTCGCCCGGGCCGACCAAGCAGGCGGCATAGCGCAGCCTCGCCCGACGAAGCTAACCATCTACACCTAACCAAACTAATGTACGTTATCGTAGAAATCCAGGGCCAGCAGTTCAAAGCTGAAAAGGACAAGTTCCTTTATGTCCACTATCTCGGCGACAACGCCGCAGAAGGCTCCACAGTGGAGTTTGACCGCGTGCTTCTCGTTGACGCCGACGGTGCCGTGAAAGTCGGCGCTCCCACCGTTGAAGGCGCAAAAGTCGTTTGCGAAGTAAAGCGTCAGCTTGTCAAGGGCGACAAAGTCATCGTCTTCAAGAAAAAACGCCGCAAAGGCTATCGCCGCAAAAACGGCCATCGCCAGTGCTTCACTCAGGTAGTGATCAAAGACATTGTTGCATAACTCTTAAACCCCAAGTTAGTAAGAAATGGCACATAAGAAAGGTGTCGGCAGTTCAAAGAACGGCCGCGAATCAGAAAGCAAACGACTCGGAGTTAAGATTTTTGGCGGCCAGTTCTGCAAGGCCGGCAACATCCTGAAGCGTCAGCGTGGCACCGTTCACCATCCCGGTCTGAACGTTGGCATCGGCAAGGACCACACCCTCTATGCTCTTGTAGACGGCACCGTCCTGTTCACCGAAGGCCGCAACGGACGTCGCTTCATCAACGTGACTCCCGTGGCTGAGGCATAAGCTTCGCCACCGCAACACAAAACCTATTACACGCCGCAGGGCGCGACCGATCGGTCGCGCCCTGCCTGCGTTTGCTGCGGCGTCCGCCCGGCGGGCGGCTCTCTTTATCGTGTCGGTTGCTCACGGTGATATTTCAGCATCTCCACGAAAAGATAATGCCGCGACACATAAATCCGGATTCTTCAATAACTGACTTTGCTTACCGAGATTCTACCGTCGGGACTCATGATCCGGCGTATATAAAAACCAGAGGGAATAACATCGGGCGAAAACTCAGAAATATCGCCTTTGAAAACTGTGATTCCCTGAAGTGTCAGCAATTCGACACTCTGCGCGGCTTGCATCCGTCGGCATCCACTGTCGCATATGACGTGCTCAGCCCCAAAACGGCCACGCCCAGAAGCATGATGAAACGGCACATGGTTCAGATTTTCGAGAGAGCGCCGGTGACGGAGTCCATGATGTAGCCGGCGACGCGCACGTCTTTGGCCATCAGTGGGTGATTGCGTATCAGATCGACGGTTTCGGCCACGGCATCGGCCGTGTCGGTGAATCCGTGCAGCCAACCGTTGAGGTCTATGCCGCAGTGGCGCATCAGCGATATGTGCTCTTCGTCGACTCCACGCCCGCGCATCAGCTGGAGCATCTCTTCGGCATCCATGTCCTGCACGCCGCATCCGGTGTGGCCAATGACCATGATCTCGTCGACTCCGAGTTCATAGACGGCCACAAGGAGCGATCGCATTGTGCTGTCGAAGGGGTTGGTGATGGTTCCGCCGGCGTTTTTTATCATTTTGACATCGCCGTTTCTGAGACCGAGGGCCGCTGGAAGCAGTTCGACAAGGCGAGTGTCCATGCAGGTCACGATAGCGATGCGTTTGTCGGGATATTTTGAAGTGGCGAAGCGTTCGTAGCCTTTGGAGGCCACGAATTCGCGGTTGTATTGAAGCAGTTCGTCAATCATTTCGGTTTAACAGGTGTGAATCGCGGGGTGCGTATACGAGGTTTCAGTTCTCCGCCCATGAGCAGCATGGTGCGTCCGCCGTCAATGACGGCAGTGGCGGCGCCGGCGCGCGCATAGTCCGGCTCCCGGTTTCCGATGACCCAGCGGTCGGTCTGGGGGTCAAACACGCAGACCCGTCCGTTGAAGCGATACCATTCCTTGGGATGCGAGAGATAATCGTCGGGCTGGCTGCGGAGCGCGTTGAGGAAGACTTCGCGGTTGACTCCTCCAGTGCACACGATCTTGCCGCCGATGCATTCAGCCACACCGCCTCCAAGGCTGATCTTGGTGCGTCCGACGGTGGGAGCCGGCAGCATTGACCAAGAGTCGGAAGCGGGATCATAGCGGATTCCGTCGCATTGCAGCGTCGGCGAGTCATAGCCCTCATGGCGGGGCGCGAATCCGCCCCAGAGGTAGAGCCGTCCGTCAGGAGCGGCGGCCATTACCGGCTGCACGCGCGGGTTGCCGGGCATGTCGGCCAGGCGGGTCCATCCGGCAGGGATGTCGGCCAGATCGAGCGACAGGAGTCCCCGCCAGGGTTTTCCGTCGGCGTTTCCTCCGGCCACAAATATTTTGGTGCCCACTGCGGCAGCATATGCGTTGTCAACGGCCACCGGCAGGTCGGGGAGCGGCTCAAGCACGGCCATTGAGTCGGCATCGAGAGTGAGCAGCCAGGCCGAGCGCAAGCCCTCGCCACCGATCATGGCCAGGCCAAGCGGCGTTGCAGCCGATGCGCCATAGGCCGTCGGTTGCGGCAATTCGCCGATCCGCTTTCCGTCGGTGGCCCGATAGATGCCTTTGTAGTAGACTTTTTCAATTCCTGGCGCCAGCGGGTCGTCATAGGGGAAATTGCATCCGCCGGCAATGACCGGCACGTCGCCGACCGATCCACCGAAAGCGGCAGACACGCCATGCTCCAGACCACGTTCTGTCACGTTGGCCTCTACACGGAAAGTCGATGCGGGAAGCGAATCCGAATTCACAAGATTGGCTTTTGTAAATGGCTGCCAGCCATAGCGGGCAAAACGGGGATTTTTCATATCAGGATTTGTAAGTAAAATGGTGTCGGATTTTATAGTTGCGCTGGCCGGAAGATAGAATCCTTCGGTTTCGGCGATTTCAAATGTGAGCGGCGATGATCCGTCGGAGGTGGTCATTCCTCCGGCATCGGCCATGATGAGTCTGATCTCTCCGGGAAGCGCCTCGGCCTTGACGGGGTTCGGGCCGCGCGCCGCGACGTGGTCCATGCCATAGACGTCGTGGAGGGCCAGCCGGGCCAGCCGGCGGCCGACGGGCGCCTTGCGCTTCGGGTGCACGTCGTGCGGGTCACCGACGTCGTGCGTCACTGCCATGCCGACTCCCGGAATGTTTTCGGCCAGTCGACGCTGGCTGTCGCGGAAGGCGGGCCATGACGGGCGGCCGAGGCTGCTGAGCTGGGTGGTGAGAAACGGCAGGTCGGGGCGGCCGAATTCCTTGCGCCATGAGCTGACCAGAAGCGGGAAGAGGGTTTCGTGCACTTCGGCGTTGTGGGCGTTGCTTTCGCCCTGATACCATATCACGCCCGAGACCGGATAGGCACCCAGCGGTCTGATGCCGGCATGAAACAGGTATGACGGTTCATAGGGGTGACGGTGGCCGCTCTGGCGTCCGCCGATATTCTCGGCGGCACGTTCCTGCACCCAGGGCTGGACATAGTGGTTGCCGAGCCAGTCGAGCAGGATTTCGGGCAGACCGTGGCGCAGAGTCTCGATGTCGATGAAGCTTTCGGTTCCGGCTCCGCCGACCGGATTGGAGATGATGCCCACGGGCACCTGGAGCGAGTCGGCGAGCATGGCTCCGAAGTGCCAGGCCACGGCCGAGAACCGACCGTCGGGCGCCGCCCACTTTGCCGGCAGATAATAATCGAGGGTGTCGACCGCAGCCAGCACGCTGTCGGGCCACTGGCCCGCGGCGGGACGCACACGGTCGCTCATCCGAAACACCCGCAGCAGCGGGTTTCCTGCCGGGTCGGCCGGAGCATCGTCGCTCCAGTCCAGCTGGAACTCCATGTTGCTCTGGCCCGACGCGATCCAGACCTCGCCGGCCATCACGTCGGCAAACCGCAGCGTGGTGTGTCCGTCGGTCACCGTCATTTCATATGGTCCGCCGGCTTTCAGCGGCGGCAGAGTCACCTGCCAGCGTCCGAGATTGTCGGCCCTTGCGGAGCTTGTGGCCCCGGCCAGAGTCACGGTCACTTCGGCGCCTGAATCGGCCCGTCCGCCCAGTTTCAGGAAGCGGTCACGCGGCAGCACCATCGAGTCGCCATAGACAGGCGGAAGCGCCAGTCCGCCCCAGCGACCGGTAATTGCTCCGCGCACATAGTCGGCCATGAGCACGGTTCCTTCGGGCACGGGATGCAGATTGTCGGGCAGCAGTTCCGGACGTCCGTCGAGCGGCTCGGCAAAGTCGATCAGCTCGACGCCTGTGTGTCGGGCCACTCCGGCGATCCGCTCCCGGATCAGGTCGCGCCACTGGCGCGTGCCCGACTTGAAGCGGCGGTGTGCGGTTCCGATCGGAGCCATGTTGGCCACGATGATCCTCACGTTCGGATTTATGGTCCGCAGAGTGTCGATCAGCCAGCAATAGTCGGTCGAGAAGGAGTCAGACCAGTGTGGCCAGTCGCGCGGATCGGTGTCGTTCGTGCCGAGATGGATCACGGCGATGTCGGGGGCGAATTCAAAAGCCCTTGCCGCCTCGGCGGTTTTGTGCCACGGGTTGTGGCCGTTGCGCAGCAGGGTGGCGCCGTTGCGTCCGAAGTTGCCGACTTCGAAATCAGAGCCGAGCATCTGTTGCAGACGCGCCGGATATGACTGAGTGTCGCGGTCGGGCAATCTGTCGCCATAGGTTATGCTGTTGCCGATGCACGCCACCTTAACCCGGTCTGTCGTGGCGGCGCATACCGCCGGCGCAGCGGCCAGTGCCGCCGCAGCCCAGAGAATCGTCTTGCGGATACGTCGTCCCATACAGCGTCAGTGTTTGTCGGCCTGAAGAATGTCGTCAATGATTTCGCAGCTGCGAATCATCATGCGCGGAATGTGGAACGGGCCTTTGAAGATGTTGCCTTTGGCGCTCTGGGCCACAGATCCGTCGCGGTGCAGATAGCCGAACCATTCACCCGAACGGTGGTCGGGGAAGTGGGCATAGGCCCAGTCGCAGGCCATCTGGTGGCGTCGCAGCCACTTTTCGTCGCCGGTGGCGCGGTAGGCGGCCAGGGTCGCGATCACGGCCTCGGTCTGTGGCCACCAGAACTTCATGTCCTGCGAGTAGTCCTGATTCGGGAAGCCTTTGCAGTCGCGGAAGTTGATGATGCCGCCATATTGCTCGTCCCAGCCCCATTTCCAGCTCCATTCGAGAATGGTGAGCGCCATGTCGGCGAGCGAGTCGTCATGCCGGTGGCGGGCTTCGTCGAGCAGGAACCATGCGGTTTCGATGCAGTGGCCGGGATTGATGGTGCGGCCGGCAAGGGTGTCGATCAGCGATCCGTCGGGAGCCACGGTCTCGAGCAGCGCTTCATATTCGGGGTGCATGAACAGGCGGAGAGTCTCCACGTTGCGGGTGATGACGGCGTCGAGCAACGGATCCTGGATCACACGCCGCAGGGTGGCGGCCGTGTTGATCATTATCATCGTGATCGAATGGCCGATGCCGGGCTGCGCGGGCAGATATTTCGGTTCGAGCACCCCGGGAGTCTCCAGCCAGCGGTTCACCTCCTTGAACAGGGCCAGAGCCTCGTCGGCATAGCTTTGCCGGCCTGTGGCCCTGGCATATTCGGCCTTGGCGATGATGGCGAAGCATTCCGAGAAGACGTATCGGCGGCGACGCAGCGGAGTGCCGTCGGCGGCCACTTCAAAATACATCCGTCCGTCGGCTGGGTCATAGCAGTGGCTGTCGCTGAATTCAATGCAGCTGCGGGCAAATTCCAGATATTCGGGGCGCGGATCGATGCGGTTGTAGGCAGCGGCAAAGGTCCATGCGCAACGGCCCTGGAACCACACCGACTTGGTGGGGTCCATCAGCACTCCGTCGCGGTCCAGGCAGGTATACACACCGCCGTTGACACGGTCAAAACCGTGGCGCAGCCAGAACGGGAGGATATTGGCCGTCAGGTCGTCGCGATAGCGGTCGGCCCATCCTTTGAGATAATTCGTCCAGTCCATCGTCAGAGTCTGTTGCAGCGGTCGAAAAATCCGATTGCCTCGAGTTCGGCCTTCATGGCGGCCTCTTCGGCGTCGGTCACATTCTGGAAGGGGGTGCGGTTTGGTCCGAGGTCGAGTCCGATCAGCTTCATTATGCGCTTTCCGCCGACGATGTTGCCCCTGTAGCGGCAGATCACGTTGATCACCTCCTGCGAGAAGTTCTGGTGATCGCGCGCCGCTTCGAGGTCGCCGCGGTTCCAGGCGTCGATAATTGCGGTCAGCTCGCGGCCGTTGTAGTTTGTGGTTCCGCCGATTCCTCCGCGCGCGCCGCCCATGGCCAGACAGGGCAGTATGGTTTCGTCCTGGCCGTGGAGCATGTCGAACTTGCCGCCGGCATAGAGGCGGCACTGGTTGTATTCATAAAGGCTTTCAAACGTGTATTTGATTCCGGCGAAGTTGGGCACCCGGCCGTCTACAGCCTCAAGCAGTTTCACCATCGGGAGATAAGCGCCGTTGAAAGCGGGAATGTGGTAGAAATAGAAAGGCAGTCCGGGAGCGGCCGAAGCGATCTCTTCGATATATTTGACCAGCTCTTCCACGCGGCCGATTTTCGGAAACGGCGGAGCCATGGCGCCGATGCCCCATGCGCCGATGGCAGCGGCATGTGCGGCGAGTTCGCGGGCGCTCCTGACGCAGCAGGCGCCGACGTGGACAATCACCTTGAAGCCTTCGGGAGCGGCTTTGACCCAGGCTTCGGCCAGGCGCTTGCGTTCGTCGTCGGTGAGCATGTAGCCTTCGCCCGACGATCCGTTGATGAAGACGCCTTTCAGGCCATTCTTCTGAAGCATCGCGGCATAAGCAGGTATCGGTTCAAGATTTACTTCGCCATCAGGCAGAAACGGGGTGAACGGGGCGTCTATGAGTCCCTGGATTTTCTCAAAAGTCATAGTGATTTTTCTGTTTTATGTTTTGATACCGCAAATGTAGTGAAAAAAACTCGTTTGTTTCATGTCCGGCCGCGATAAATTTGCAAAGGCCGGAGACCGCGCAGCGCGCAATCCCGGCCTTAGAGCCTAAATATTGTTACCGGCAGGACGGTGTCAGTCGGCCAACTGCCGGCCAGAGCATACGCCACGCGATCCCGGAGCCAGACCGCCGCACACGATCGTGAACTCGCGCTCGACGCCGGTGGTGTTTGGCTCCACGGTTATGGTGATCTCCTTCGGATCGCCATGCTTGTTGCGCTCAATGGTGAGCCAGTCGAGCGTATAGCTGAACACCGCGTCAGGGTCCGTCCAGTAATCAACGAAATCCTGCGTGCCGTCCTCGGCCTTGAAGCTATGCTTGACTCCGCCGGCATACAGTTCAGTAAACACCCAATAGAGATGGCTCGCCATGACATTGGCCGTGGCGCCTTTTGCCGGAAACACCACTGTGCCGGGATTAGTGTGCCAAGCGCCGCCAAGCGGCATATCCGACTCATTCTCGCAGACGAGAGTGTCGGTCACTTCGCCACGCTGGAATTCCAGATAAGCATATCGGTATTTGGGAAACTCGTCATCACAGAAAGGCTCAATGTCGCGCAACACCAGCTTACGGTCGGCATAGTGCAGATGCAACCACTCTACATTTTCGTCAAACGGAGAAGTGCCGCTCAGATCAGTGATATAAGTGGTCAGCGGATATAATTCAGGATATTTTTTGTTCATTTCTCCACCGAACGACACCGACGAAACAGTCCAGTCGTCCGAATCAAAGAATATGGTATCACTTTCGGCATAGGCCAACAGGCAGACTTTGTCGACAGAAAATCCAATTCCGGATACCCCGATGGGCAATTGTTCACCTGAACCCTGAGGTTCGTCATTCTCAGAGGAAGTACAGCCGCATAAGCCAACAACAGAAGCGAATGCCATTCCGGCAATCAGTTTACGTGCTACCATAATCGAAACGTTTTTTGTGTTAATAATCGTTTTTTTGTGTTAATAATCGTTGTTGATCGCAAAGTAACAGTTAATCTGCGAAAAATGCAATACTCGTGGAGTTAATTTTTGTTAACCGCACTATCATCTCTTCTATGGAAAACCTCATGACCGGCACGCCGACGGGGCGCGGCTTCTCAGTCGCGCCCCGTCGGGTAGTAAACCAATCATTATCACAATTCTTTACAATGGAAAAAGCATTTCGTTGTTGTTTGTCAGTAAAACGCACACGCGCGGCATATGGTTCGGTCATATTCCGATTTTTTTTGCCGGCAGCATATAATTATTGCGTAAATGCTTGACTTCCGGCCGAAAAATGTTGTAACTTTGCATTCATGAAATCAAGCAAAGGCTTTTCGTCGATGAGCATCCACGCCACGGCCACGGTGAGCGTGGCTTTGGTGTTGCTGCTGCTCGGCATGGTGGCGGTGCTCGGCATCGGTGCCCGCTCGGTCACGCGCGACATAAAGGAACATTTAGGATTTGACATAACTCTGGAGGAAGAAGCGAGCCTTGACGACGTCAACGCCTTCAAGCGCCTGCTTTCAGAAGCGCCCTATGTGGCGTCGTGGCTCTATCACTCGCCGCAGGAGGCCATGGACCAATGGCAGGAAGAGATGGGCGAGAATCTGGTGGAGCTGCTCGGAGTGAACCCGTTTCTGCCGGAGTTTGAAGTGAACGTGAAGGAGGCCTGGGCCAACGCCGACAGCCTCGACTCCGTGGTGCTCCCGATCATGGCGATGGAGCGGGTGGCCGAAGTCAGCGTGCACACCGAAGTGGTCGACAAAGTCAACCGCAACATCTCCACCCTGATGCTGATCCTGGTAGCCGCGGCCTGCGCCCTGGCCCCGATCTCGTTCGTGCTCATCAACAACACGGTCAGACTGACCATCTATTCGCGCCGCTTCACCATCCACACCATGAAACTGGTCGGCGCATCGCGCGGATTCATACGTCGCCCGTTTCTGACGTCGAACGCCGCCTGCGGAGCAGTGGCCGGCGTGGTGGCCTCGGCGCTGCTGACGGCCATGACGGCCTATGCGCTGCGTTATGTCGATCCGGCGCTTGCCACCTATGTCAGCCCCCGCTCGGTGGCGGCGGTGTGTGTGGCCATGACCGCGCTCGGAGTGGCCATCTGCCTGCTGGCCGCCTGGTGGGCGACCCAGCGCTATCTGGTCAGGAGCTATGACGAACTTTTCCATTAAAAAACAAAACCGACAACACATATGACTGAAAAAGATTCAAGACTCGACACCGAAACCGACGTGCAGTATCCGCTGACACGCACAAACTTCATCCTGATGGGCGCCGCAGCCGCGATGATAGTGGCCGGATTCCTGCTGATGCTCGGCGGAAGCACCACCCACGAGCAGTTCAACCCCGACATTTTCAGCACCCGGCGCATCGTGATCGGCCCGGCAGTCTCATTCCTCGGATTCATCTTCATGGCCATCGCCATCATATTCCGCAAAAAATAATCTTCCACCTCCAAACACCGTAAAACATACATCTCATGGACTGGATCGACGCCCTGATTCTCGGAATCATACAAGGTCTTTCGGAATATCTTCCCATCAGCAGCAGCGGCCACCTCGAAATCTTCAAGCAGGTGCTCGGAGTGGATCTCGACCCTGACGCATCGCTCGAATTCTCGGTGATGCTCCACGTGGCCACCGTTCTCAGCACAATCGTGGTGCTGTGGCGCGAATTCTGGCCGCTGTGCGTGTCGTTTTTCACCTTCAGACGCGACGACCGCTTCTTCTACGTCTGCAAAATCCTGCTATCGTGCATTCCGGTGGCCATTGTCGGGCTGTTTTTCAAAGACGCCATCTCGGCCCTGTTCGAAGGCAATCTCAAGGTGGTCGGAGCATGCCTGCTGGTGACCGCAGCCCTGCTCGCCTTCGCCTACTTCACCCGCACCGAACCCGCCCTGAAAAATCCCGCCGGCGCCAAGCCCGCACGCGACATCACCTGGCTCGACGCCTTCATCATCGGATGCGGACAGGCTGTGGCCGTGTTGCCCGGACTCTCGCGCTCGGGCACCACAATAGCCACCGGCATTCTGCTCGGCGACAAGCGCGAGCAGGTGGCCAAATTCTCGTTCTTCATGGTCATAATCCCGATTCTTGGAGAAGGCCTGCTCGACATCAAGGAGATGATCAGCCCTGACGCTGCCGCGGTCGCCGCCGGCGCCTCAGTGGGAATGCTGCCACTGCTGACGGGCTTTCTCGCATCGTTTATCGTCGGCTGCATGGCCTGCAAATGGATGATCGACATCGTCAAGAAAGGAAAACTGGTGTGGTTTGCCGTCTATTGCGTAGCCGCAGGAGCGCTCTGCCTGCTCTATTGACCACTCTGTTAACCAACGCCATCAGACTGAATCATGGATTTTCTTTCCGGACATACATTATTGATCGACAAGCCGCTGGGCTGGACATCGTTTGACGTGGTCAAGCGGGTGCGCGGCGTGCTGACGCGCCGCTATGGCATGAAGCGGCTGAAAGTGGGCCATGCCGGAACCCTCGACCCGCTCGCCACCGGAGTGATGCTCGTGTGCACCGGAAAAGCCACGCGCATGATCGACACCCTCCAGGCCGGAGTGAAGGAATATGTCGCCACAATGGCGCTCGGAGCCACAACCCCGTCATTTGACCTCGAAACGGAAATCGACGCAACATATCCCACCGGCCACATCACCCGGGAACTGACCGAGGCAACGCTCACCCGGTTTCTGGGACGGATCGAACAGGTGCCCCCGGCATTCTCGGCCGTGAAGGTCGACGGAAAACGGGCCTACAAAATGGCCCGGCAGGGCAAAACGCCCGAACTGAAGCCGAAAGTGCTTCACATCGACGAGCTTGAACTGCTGGAATTCGACCAGCAACAGATAAAGGTGAGAGTGGTGTGCAGCAAAGGCACATACATCAGGGCACTGGCACGCGACATCGGAACCGCGCTCGGCTCCGGCGCACACCTGACGGCGCTCCGGCGCACACGCGTCGGAGAAGCCTGCATAGACCAGTGTCTCGACATCGAATCGGCCATCGAATGGCTCCGGACTGTCGAAATCGAATTCCCCGACGACGCCCGCCCCGACAACGGCAGCGCCTCAAACAACGAAACAACAACGAAATAACTCAACCATATATATAACACCTCCGCCTATGAAACTTTCGCAATTCAACTTCAGACTTCCCGAAGAATTGATTGCCCAGTATCCGCGTCCCTCGCGCGACGAATGCCGGCTGATGGTCATGCACCGATCGACCGGAAAGATCGAACACAAAACCTTCAAAGACATTCTCGGCTACTTCGGCGACGGCGACGTGATGGTGTTCAACGACACCAAAGTGTTTCCGGCAAAACTCTACGGCAATAAAGAGAAGACCGGCGCGCGCATCGAAGTGTTTCTGCTCCGCGAGCTGAACCCCGAACACAAACTCTGGGACGTGCTCGTGGAACCCGCCCGCAAAATCAGAATCGGCAACAAACTCTATTTCGGCGACGACGACTCGCTGGTGGCCGAGGTGATCGACAACACCACTTCACGCGGACGCACACTCCGCTTCCTCTATGACGGGCCCCACGACGAATTCAAGCGCGTGCTCTTCAGCATGGGCCAGACTCCGCTGCCCGAACACATCCGCCGCGAACCCGACCAGAACGACGCCGAAGCATTCCAGACAATCTATGCGGCAAAAGAAGGCGCCGTGGTGGCGCCAGGAGCCGGACTGCACTTCTCGCGCGAGCTGATGAAACGCCTCGAAATCAAAGGAGTGGAACGCGGATTCATGACCGTACACAGCGGACTCGGCACCTTCCGCGAAATCGACGTGGAAGACCTCTCGAAACACCGCATCGACTCCGAAGAGATCATCGTCGACGAAACACTCGTCAACATGGTCAACTCGGCCAAAGACGCCGGCAAGCAGGTATGCGCAGTCGGAACCTCGGTGCTCCGCGGCATGGTAGGCGCCGAAACCATGGGCGGACACCTCAAGACGTTTACCGGCTGGAACAACAAATTCGTGTCGCCGCCTTATGACTTCACCGTGGCCACCTCGCTGGTCAGCAACTTCCACATGCCCCTGTCGACCATGCTCATGATGGTGGCCGCATTCGGCGGATACGAAACCGTGATGAAAGCCTACGACGCGGCCGTGGAGGAAAAATACTCCTTCGGCACATACGGCGACTCGCTGCTGCTGCTTCCCTGATTTTTCTCACTTTTCATACTATCACCCCACCCCACTGTTATGACAAATCCCCAGACCTATCTTGGCCCCGCCGAAGAAAAAATGGAACTCGCCGTGGCATACCTCGACGAATCACTCAGCCACATCCGCGCCGGAAAGGCCAACACAAAACTGCTCGACGGAATCCGCGTCGACTACTATGGATCGGCCGCACCCATCTCCAACGTAGCCAACGTGTCGGTGCCCGACGCCCGCACCATCGTCATCACCCCATGGGAAAAGTCGATGTTCAAGGAAATTGAAAAGGCCATCATCAACTCCGAACTCGGAATCATGCCCGAAAACAACGGCGAAGTGATCCGCCTGAGCATTCCCCCGCTCACTGAAGAACGCCGCAAACTGCTCGTGAAGCAGAGCAAGGCTGAAGCCGAAACCGCCAAAGTGTCGGTGCGCAACGCACGCCGCGATGCCATCGACGGACTCAAAAAAGCGGTCAAGCAAGGCATGCCCGAAGACGTTGAAAAAGACGCCGAAGCATCTGCCCAGAAGCTCCACGACAAATACCTCAAGCAGATCGACGAACTCTTCGCCCAGAAGGAGAAAGAGATCCTCACCGTCTGACAATAATCCGACGCAAACGCCCGGACTCAACCTCCGCGGCGTTTGCGCCGGAACTCAAAAACAGACACCTGCCATCAAATCATCTATCTGACAAACATACACCCACCAATCATCATCAAAAAAAACACCGTTTCATTATATACTATCTACAATTACACCATTGCAAAAATTCCAGCAACACCCATATTTAAAACGTTGACATATTTTCGCCCTTCTTTGATGATTATGACAACGTTAGTTATTACGCAACCCTCAATTGGAATTATGAATAAATACATCGCAACAAAAGTCGCAATAATTGCCCTATTAGCAATTATTACCTCTCAGGCTGGAGGATGCAAGACCAACGAAAAGGCAACGACGAAAACGACTGCTACCACTGAGCAGTTAGAAGATAGTGAACAGGTCGAAGGTATACGTTACGTGCCTTTCACAAGATATCCTGACAACAAACTGAATTTCTCCGCTAAAGGCGGCACGTTGGTATGCAAAGCCGACACGACGTTCGGAAGCAGGGCGTTTTATATCTGCGAAATACGGTTTGATGATGGCTACCGCTATTCCCTATATGGTGGAGGATACTATTATTATCATAAAGAAAATTTTGACTATGAATCCCAGGAATTTCCGTCTGAAATGCGCGGATATCCGGGGAATTGGGATCCTTGTCCGCTCACATTCAGATGGGTCACAGTGTTTCTTGACGGATATGACCTGTTGGTGACGGTTGAACCTAACGAAACCGGCAAAAAGCGACATTGCGAAATCGCCATTGCTGATGAGAACTATGGCTGGATCGTTGAGTGCACACAGAGCAGAGGGCCTTACAAGACAAAAAAATCCAAAAAGAAGAAGCAATAGCAAAGCTACTGCGAACACTTTTTAAAATTGGAATCATGAATAAATACATCGTAACAAAAGTCGCAATAATTGCCCTATTAGCAATTATTACCTCTCAGGCTGGAGGATGCAAGACCAACGAAAAGGCAACGACGAAAACGACTGCTACCACTGAGCAGTTAGAAGATAGTGAACAGGTCGAAGGTAGAGGTTACGTAAATTTCACAAGATATCCGGAAAATAAACTGAATTTCCCCGCTAAAGGCGACACGTTGGTCTGCAAAGCCAACACAAGTAGGAGAAGTATGTCTTTTTATATCTGCACAATCAAATTTGATGATGACTACCGCTATTTCCTCTCAGATGGAGGATACTATTATTATCGAAAAGGTGAATTTGACTTAGACTCCAGGGAATGTATATCTGAGTTGCGCGGATATCCGGGGAATTGGGATCCTTGTCCGCTCACATTCAGATGGGTCACAGTGTTTCTTGACGGATATGACCTGTTGGTGACGGTTAAACCTAACGAAACCGGCAAAAAGCGACATTGCGAAATCATCATTTCCGATGAGGACTATGGCTGGATCGTTGAGTGCACACAGAGCAGAGGGCCTTACAAGCCAAAAAAATCCAAAAAGAAGAAGCAATAGCAAAGCTACTGACGCGAACACAAAGGCTCCCGACGTGGAGCCTTTGTGTTTAGCTGTATTGGTCAAAAACTCCAAAATGAATGCAAAAATGGGAATTATATCCTTTTTTAACATTTGGCCATAAGCCCATCGCACGGATTTTAAGTAACTTTGCACCCGATATATACCGACGATTTAATAAATTTTTCCTCATTCAATTTCTTAAGGGATAAGACAGATTTCCATTATGAAGCAAAAATTCAATTTCAAGGGACTGGCCACTGCAGTGGCCGCAGGCGCCCTTTGCGTGCTTTCGTCATGCGGTTCCAAAGAACAGGCAGGCCAGGGCGCCGGAATGGCCCCCTCGCTGGCCGTACAGACTGTAGCCCCTGGCTCAATCCAGCTTGAATCCACTTTCCCCGCAACAATAAAGGGCAAGACTGACATCGACGTTCGCCCCATGGTGAGCGGAAACATAGTCTCTGTCCACGTCGATGAAGGACAGCGCGTCAACAAAGGCCAGCTGCTCTTCACCATCGACCAGGTGCCCTATCTCGCAGCAGTAGACCAGGCCCGCGCCTCGGTCAACGTGGCCAGCACAGCAGTCGAGACTGCTCAGATCTCTTATAATTCAAACAAGGCGCTATTCGACAAAAACATCATCTCGGAACACGCCCTCCAGATCTCGGCCAACCAGCTCGCACAGGCCAAGGCCCAGCTCGCGCAGGCCAATGCCGGTCTGACCAACGCCGAAAAGAACCTGAGCTACACCCAGGTCGTGGCTCCGTCTGACGGCGTGGTCGGCTCGATCCCCCTGCGCGTCGGCGCCCTCGCATCGCCGTCCGGACAGGCTCTGACCACCGTCAGCGACAACTCCGAAGTCTATGCCTACTTCTCCATCAACGAAAAAGATATCCTCTCAATGACCGACGGAGGCGCCAGCACTCTCGACGCGGCCATCGCGTCAATGCCCGAGGTGTCGCTCAAACTCGCCAACGGAACCACATTCCCCAACCCCGGCAAAGTTGCCACAGTCAGCGGCGTCATCGACCCGCAGACCGGATCGGCAACCGTGCGCGCGCTCTTCTCAAACGTCAACAACATGCTGCGTTCTGGCTCAACCGGCTCAGTGGTGATGCCGGTCGAAACCACCGACGTGATCGTCATCCCGCAGAAGGCCACATATGAAGTGCAGGACAAAAAATTCGTCTTCACTGTCGACGAAAACAACACCCTCCACTCCACCGCCATCTCAATCCTGCCCCAGCAAGACGGACAGCACTATGTGGTGACCGAAGGCCTCAAGCCCGGCGACCGCATCGTCATCGAAGGCGTCGGCATGTCGGCCCGCGACGGAATCACCATCAACCCCGTCGATCCTGCCGCCAAAGCCGCCCCGCAACAGTAACAAAAGTCACACTCTCAGTCACAGAACCAGAGATTAGAGAAAAAACATGAAGTTAAACACATTTATCAACCGCCCGGTACTATCCACGGTTATCTCGATATTTATCGTGCTGCTGGGTCTGATCGGACTTGTGTCGCTGCCGATCACCCAGTTTCCTGACATAGCGCCGCCGACAATCTCGGTGTCAACGACCTATAACGGCGCAAACGCACAGGCTGTGCTCAACTCGGTTATCGCCCCGCTGGAAGAAGCTATCAACGGCGCCGAGGGCATGACATACATGAAGTCGACCGCCACAAACACCGGATCGGCCAACATATCAGTATATTTCGAACAGGGAATGGACCCCGACATGGCGGCTGTCGACGTGCAGAACCGCGTGGCCAAGGCCCAGAACCTGCTCCCTTCGGAAGTTAACCAGGTCGGCGTCCTCACCCAGAAACGACAGACTTCGATGCTGGTGGGCGTGGCCCTCTATGACAGCACCGGTGTCTATGACGCGGAATTCCTCGACAACTACATGAAGATCAACGTCATCCCCCGCCTCCAGCGCGTCTCGGGCGTGGGCGACGTGATGAGCTTCGGCGCCGACTACTCGATGCGCGTATGGCTCAAGCCCGACGTCATGGCCCAATACGGCCTCGTGCCCTCCGACATAGCCGGCGTCATCGCCGAACAGAACATGGAAGCCGCCCCCGGCGGATTCGGACAACAGGGCAACCAGAGCTTCGAATACACCATGCGCTACCGCGGACGACTGGTAACCCCCGAAGAATTTGAAAACATCGTGGTCAGCGCCAACGCCAACGGCGACGTGCTCTACCTCAAAGACGTGGCCGACATCGAGCTGGGACGCGTGATGTATGGATTCGCCAACGCCCTCAACGGCTATCCGTCGACATCGGCCATGGTGTTCCAGACCGCCGGATCAAACGCCACCCAGATCATCAACGACTGTCTGAAAGAGGTCGACGCCATGAAAGCCGACCTTCCCAAGGGACTCGCGTTCGCCATCCCGATGAACAACAACGACTTCCTCTATGCGTCGATCCACCACGTGATCCAGACCCTCATCGAAGCGTTCATCCTGGTGTTCCTTGTGACCTACCTCTTCCTCCAGGACATCCGCTCGACAATCATCCCCGCCATCGCCATCCCCGTGGCCCTGATCGGCACGTTCTTCCTGATGAACATGATCGGATTCTCGCTCAACCTGATCACCCTGTCGGCCCTGGTGCTCGCCATCGCGATCGTGGTCGACGACGCCATCGTGGTGGTCGAGGCGGTCCACGCCAAACTCGACGTGGGCTACAAATCCTCGCGCAAGGCAGCCATCGACGCCATGGGCGAAATCGGCGGAGCCATCGTCTCCATCACCCTTGTGATGATGCTCGTGTTCATCCCCGTGTCGTTCATGCCGGGCACCGCAGGCATCTTCTACCAGCAGTTCGGTCTGACAATGGCGATCGCCATCGGCTTCTCGGCCGTCAACGCCCTGACCCTGTCGCCGGCTCTCTGCGCCGTGTTCCTCAAACCCCACTCCACCGAATCAACCCTCGGAGAACGCATGGGCGAAGCATACCGCGCCGCCGGCCAAGTGGCTCGCCGCCGCTTTGCCTTCCACCCGCTCGTAACCACCGCCATGCTCGTGGCAACGATCGTGTTCATGGTGCTCGGATGGTATTCCGACGGCAACGCGCTCCACATGATCCTGGCCATCATCGTGGCCGCCGTGGCGCTGTTCGGACTCTTCGGACGCCGCTTCAAAGACTCGTTCGAACGCTCGTTCGACAAACTCTCCAAGTGGTATCGCTCAATCTCCAACTTCTTCATGAACCACAAGATCTCGTCGTTCATCGCCGTGATCATCTCCGTGGTTCTCCTCGTCTGGCTCATGGCCAAGACCCCGACCGGCATGGTGCCCGAAGAAGACACCGGCACACTCTTCTGCATGGTCGACATGCCTCCGGGCACATCGCAGGAACGCACCATCGAAGTGCTCAACCAGGTGCAGGGAATCGTCGACAAGATCCCAGCCGTCGAATACTCCCAGATGATCGCCGGCTACAGCTTCCTGGCAGGACAAGGCGCCACCTACGGCACCTTCATCATCAAGCTCCGCAACTGGGCCGAACGCGACAAAAACACTGAAAGCTCCGACGCCGTGCTCCGCCAGATCTACGGCATGACCGCCCAGGTGGTCAAAGACGGACGCGTGATGGCATTCGCGCCGCCAATGATCTCGGGCTTCTCCGTGACCAACGGCTTCGAGCTGGAAATGCAGGACCGCACCGGCGGCGACATCAACGACTTCTACGCCATCGTGCAGGGCTTCCTCGGCTCCCTCAACCAGCAGCCCGAAATCCAGATGGCCTACACCACCTTCAACCCCACATTCCCGCAATACCGCATCGACATCGACGCCGCAAAGGCCAAACAGGCCGGACTCAGCCCCAGCACGATCCTGTCGGCTCTCCAGGGCTACTATGGCGGCATGTACGTGTCTAACTTCAACCGATTCGGCAAAATCTACCGCGTGATGATGCAGGCCGCCCCCGAAGCCCGCGTGTCGCCCGAAACACTCGAATCGATCAAAGTGCGCAACGGCGCCGGAATGGCATCGGTGAGCAACTTCGTCACCCTCACACGCATCTATGCGCCCGACCTGCTGAACCGATTCAACATGTTCACCTCGATCTCCGTGTCCGGACAGCCCGCCCCCGGCTACTCCTCGGGCCAGGCCCTCGAAGCCATCAAGCGCGTCGCCGCCACAACCCTCCCCCAGGGCTATGGCTACGAATACGCCGGCATGACACGCCAGGAAGCACAGCAAGGCTCCAACGCCACGGCCATCATCTTCGGCCTGTGTCTGCTCTTCGTCTACCTGCTGCTGTCCGCACAATATGAAAGCTACATCGTGCCCTGGGCCGTAATCCTCTCCATTCCGTTCGGACTCATGGGCTCCTTCGTCTTCGCCCAGATATTCTCCGTCAGCAACAACATCTACTTCCAGATCGCTCTGATCATGCTGATCGGCCTGCTCGCCAAAAACGCCATCCTGATCGTCGAGTTCGCCCTCGAACGCCGGCGCACGGGCATGAGTGTGGTCAACGCCGCCATCCAGGGTGCCTGCGCGCGTCTGCGACCGATCCTCATGACCTCGATCGCGCTGATCATCGGCCTGCTCCCGCTCATGTTCTCATCAGGCGTGGGAGCCAACGGCAACCGCGCGCTCGGCGTCGGATCAATCGGAGGCATGCTCATCGGCATGATTCTCCAGCTCATCTTCGTGCCCGCCCTCTTCGTCATATTCCAGAAGATCCAGGAGAAAATATCGCCCCTCAAATGGTCTGACACAAACAATGCCGGAATCGGATCTGAAATCGAGCAGTACTCACGCTAATTCCTCACTATGACTACTTTTTCATCCAAAATAGCTTCAGCAGCTCTGGTGGTGGCTTTTGCCGCCACCACCTCGAGCTGCCACATCTACAAAAAATTCGACATGCCTGACCAGAGCGCCATCGGACAGGAACTGATCCAGGCCGCTCAGCTGGAACAGGACTCGACGGCCCTGGGCAACCTCCCCTGGCAGGAAGTATTCACCGACCCTGTGCTCGCCGACCTCATCAGCCAGGCCCTCGAAAACAACAAAGACCTCGAAAACGCCCGCCTCAACATCGAAGTGGCCCACGCCAACATGCTCGGCGCCCGGCTGAGCTACCTCCCGTCGCTCGCCCTCGCCCCTTCGATCAGCAGCTCCACCTCAATCGGCGGAAGCAAACCCAACTGGAGCTACCAGATTCCGCTGTCGGCAAGCTGGGAAATCGACATCTTCGGCAAGATCCTCAACAACAAGCGCTCGGCCGAAGCGGCCCACGCCCAGACCAAATTCTATGCCCAGGCCGTCAGATCGCAGATCATCGGCGGCGTGGCCAACTGCTACTATGCAATCTCGGCCCTCGAAGCACAGCTGATGCTGCAACGCTCGACTGCCGAAAGCTGGGCGCGCTCCGTGCAGACAATGCGCGACATGAAAGAAGCCGGATGGACCAACGAAGCCGCAGTCGTGCAGAGCAACGCCCAGTACTACTCGATCCTCGGATCCATCTGCGACCTCGAGACGGCCGTTGAAGAAGCCCACTACACCCTCTCGCTGCTCCTCAACCAGATGCCGCAGCGATGGGCCATCCAGCCAGGACTCTCGCTCGAAATGCCCGAAGGCTTCCACTCCGGAGTGCCCATGCAGGCACTGGCCGCACGCCCCGACATCCTCGCCTCCGAACGCGCCCTGGCCATCGCATACTATGCCACCAACTCGGCACGCGCCGCATTCTACCCCGGACTCACCATCACCGCCAACGGCGGATGGATGGACCAGATCGGCAACCTCGTCCAGAACCCCAAAGGATGGTTCTACCAGCTCGGGGCATCGCTCGCCGCGCCGCTGTTTGCCCGCGGACAGAACATCGCCCGACTCAAAGCCGCTAAAGCGCAGCAGCAGCAAGCGCTCAACAACTTTGAATACGCCGTCATGAGCGCCGCCGCCGAAGTCGGAAACGCACTCACCGCCTATGCCAACAACACCGCCAAAATCGAGGCTCTGACCGTACAGACCGAACAGATGGCACAGGCTGTCGACATCACCGAGACACTCTTCATGAACCCCGCGGCCGACACCCAGACAACATACCTCGAAGTGCTCACCGCCCAGCAGAACTACCTCGGAGTGCAAATGAACCTGATCAACTCCACGCTCAGCCGCACCCAGTCAATCGTAAACCTCTACCAGACTCTCGGCGGCGGACGCTAACGCCATAAATCACATACCGTCATGATCAACAACTTAGCCCACGTCGACCCATCGGCCAAAATCGGCCGCGACGTGAAAATCCACCCGTTTGCATTCGTCGACGCCGACGTTGAAATCGGCGACGGATCCGTAATCATGCCATATGCCAGCGTAATGGCCGGAACCACAATCGGCAAAAACTGCAAAGTCTACCAGGGAGCCATCATCGGAGCCGACCCGCAGGACTTCCGATGGAAAGGCGAGCCGACACGATGCCTCGTCGGTGACAACACCGTCATCCGCGAACACGTGATCATCAACCGTGGTATCAGACCCGACGAACAGGGAACCATCATCGGCAACGAATGCTTCATCATGGCCGACAGCCACATCGGCCACGACACCCGCATCGCCGACAAAGTCGTTGTCGGCAACGGAGCCACTGTGGCCGGCGACGTCGAAATCGGAACCTGCACCATCCTCTCGTCGCTCTCCATCGTCCACGAAAAATGCCACGTCGGCAAATGGGCCGTCATCAAAGGCGGTTGCCGCATCGGAGCACACGTGCCCCCGTTCGTCATCATAGCCCACAACCCCGCCTCATTCTTCGGCGTAAACGCCTGGGTGATGCAGAAAAACGGATTCTCCGAACACGACATCACCGAAATCGCAAAGGCCTACCGCCACATGTATCAGTCGGGCACATCTGTGTTCAACGCCCTCCAGCGCATAGAGGCCGACGTCACCCCCGGACCCAACCGCGACTCCATCATTGACTTCGTGCGCTCCAACGACCTGCGCATCGTCGGGGCCATCAACGTCTCCGAAGACTGATGGCAACACACCGTCCGATCAAAACCCTCTTCCAGTTCATAATCCCGCTGATAATATCGGCGGGATTATGCTATATCCTATACTCCGGCATGGACTGGTCCGACGTGCGTGCCGGACTCGCCGCTTGCCGGTGGGAATGGATGGGCGCATGGGCCGCCGCCAACGTGCTCGCCATCTGGTTCCGCGCATTGCGGTGGCGCATGCAGCTCCGAGTGCTCGCCATCAACCCGCCGGGCGCCGAAATGTTCCGCGCCATTGCCGGAACATATGCCGTCAACCTCGTCCTCCCGCGGCTGGGCGAAATCTGGCGCTCGGGCTATGTGGCCCGACGCCGTGGCGCGCCATTCACCTCCGTGTTCGGATCCATGGTCGCCGACCGCCTCTCCGACACCGCTGCCGTGCTCCTCATCACCGCCCTCACCGTCCTCATGGCCCGCGCCCCTATGGCCCGATTCATGACCGAAACCGACTTCGGACGCAAAGCCGCATCGGCCATCGCCTCGCCGTGGGCCATCGCAACAGGTGCCTGCATCATTCTCTTCATCCTGGCCATCATCTGCCTGCCGCGCCTGCGCTTCATCTCGCGCCTGCGCGCCATCCTGGCCAACGCCTGGAGCGGATTCGCCTCCATCTTCCACATGCGCCGCTCATGGCTCTGGCTGCTGCTCACCGCCGGAGTGTGGACAAGCTACTTCGCCGGCACCTGGTTCTCCTTCCTCGCATTCGACTCCACTGCCGCCATTGTCCGCGCCAACGGCCCCGTGGCAGTGCTCGTCACCTTCGTCTTCGGCTCATGGGCCATGGCCGTGCCCTCCAACGGCGGCATCGGCCCGTGGCAAATGGCTGTAGTGCTCGCCCTCAGCGGCATCTACGCCATGGACCGCGGCCCGGCCCTCGCCTTCGCCACCATAGTCCTCGCCCTCCAGACCCTCCTCTTCATAATCCTCGGACTATACGCCCTCATCTCCATAGCCCTCGCCCCCGGTCGCAGCCACACACCCGCCCCCTGACACACATGTTGCATAACATATCGAAATAATTGCGCGCAAATATATTTCACAGTATATTTGTGCGCATATTATTTCCACACATCAACACTCATCTCCATGAAATCACCATTACTCCTTGCGGTAGCTATCTTCTCATCAACCATTTCAATCAATTGAACATCATGAAAAAGAGAATATTATCCGCACTGACAGCAGCGGCGGCAACGATCGTGTCGGCTTCAGCCTTCGACGTCAAAATCGACAATATATACTACAACATCATCAACGGAGAATACCTTGAAGTGACATCTGCCGAACCTTATCCGGATAAAACGTTCTATCCTCAGTATGGAATACCTCCAGCAAAAAAAACAATCACCAGATATCGTGACGATTATGCAATAAACGACTACTCTGGAGATATCATCGTTCCCAATTCAGTTGAAGTTGAAACCCTCGGAAAGCGGCTCGAAGTAAGAAAAATAGGACATTGCGCATTCTTCAACGCCCCAAATCTGGAGTCTGTCACACTTCCTGCAACAATCAAAAAATTAGGGAACAAAGCATTTGCTTGTTCTTCCATCAAAAGATTGGATATGGGCGATACGACTGTCGGCGCTATTACAGATGATATGTGCTATGCTTGTAAAGATCTGTCGGAAGTGATATTGCCGGAATCGCTGATTCACATCGGCGAAAGTGCATTTATGACAAGCGGACTTAAAAGCATAACATTGCCTGGCAAAGTCCGCGCATTAATCTGTAAAACTTTTGCATATACTGACCTATCTGAAATCAAAGGGCTTGAATCTGTTGAATCATATAGCTATGACTGCTTTCAAAAAACTAAATTAAAGCAGATCATCATCTATGAATGTATTCGCAATCTATCTTTTAATGCTTTCAAAGATCTGGAGTATCTGGAAAATGTGATCAGCATGAAAACAGACCCGGAAGATTTCGACATTCTGTCATACTACAGCATGGACAGCGTGTTCCGCAACTCCAATCCAGATTGCACGCTGTGGGTTCCGGACGAAAGTCTGGAACTTTACAAAGCCTCCAGTCGATGGACGTCGTTTTTCAAAGACATCAGACCGATGAGCCAAGGACTACCGCAGGCTGCGGCTCCATACTCCGAAAACATCAGATATTTCGATATGACAGGGCGCCAGGTCGATGAGCCGACACCGGGACATCTCTACATCACCTCAGACGGCCGAAAAATTCAATTCTAAACACCAGCGACACAGCATGAAAAAGAGAATATTATCCGCACTGACAGCAGCGGCGGCAACGATCGTGTCGGCTTCAGCCTTCGACGTCAAAATCGACAATATATACTACAACATCATCAACGGAGAATACCTTGAAGTGACATCTGCCGAACCTTATCCGGATAAAACGTTCTATCCTCAGTATGGAATACCTCCAGCAAAAAAAACAATCACCAGATATCGTGACGATTATGCAATAAACGACTACTCTGGAGATATCATCGTTCCCAATTCAGTTGAAGTTGAAACCCTCGGAAAGCGGCTCGAAGTAAGAAAAATAGGACATTGCGCATTCTTCAACGCCCCAAATCTGGAGTCTGTCACACTTCCTGCATCGATCACGGAATTAGGGAACAGTGCTTTTGCTTATTCCTCCATCAAAAGGCTGGATATGGGCGATATGACTATTGAAGCAATCATAGGTGGAGTGTGCTATGCGTGCAGAGAACTGTCGGAAGTGATATTGCCAGAATCGCTGATCTACATTAGCGAAAGTGCATTTATGACAAGCGGACTTAAGAGCATAACATTGCCCGGCAAAGTCCGCGGATTAGACAGTCAGGTTTTTGCATATACTGATCTATCTGAAATAAAAGGACTTGAATCTGTTGAATCATATGGTTATGACTGTGTTCAAAAAACTAAATTAAAGCAGATCATCATCTATGAAACCATCCGCAACCTATGTTTTAGTGCATTCAAAGATCTGGAGTATCTGGAAAATGTGATCAGCATGAAAACAGACCCGGAAGATTTCGACATTCTGTCATACTACAGCATGGACAGCGTGTTCCGCAACTCCAATCCAGATTGCACGCTGTGGGTTCCGGACGAAAGTCTGGAACTTTACAAAGCCTCCAGTCGATGGACGTCGTTTTTCAAAGACATCAGACCGATGAGCCAGCTCGGTCTATCGCAGACTGCGGCTCCAGACTCCGAAAACATCAGATATTTCGACATGACAGGACGCCAGGTCGATGAGCCGACACCGGGACATCTCTACATCACCGACCAACACAAAAAGATACTCTACTGAGAGATAAGCCTGATCCTCCGGCGGCACACTATTGCACAGCCGGAGGATTTTTTGTAAATTTGCGCCAATAATTGCAATTGTCATGAAGTTCAACGAATATAAGAATCTTGATCTTACGGAAGTAAACCATTCCGTGCTTGACCGCTGGAACGGTCTTGGCCTGTTTGAACGCACTCTCGAGGAGCGCGCCGGCGCACCCTCGTTCGTATTTTTCGAGGGTCCCCCCTCCGCCAACGGACATCCGGGCATCCACCATGTGCTGGCCCGCACGATCAAAGACATCGTGTGTCGCTACAAGACCATGCGCGGATTCCACGTGAAGCGCAAAGCCGGCTGGGACACACACGGCCTGCCCGTGGAACTGGGAGTTGAGAAAACCCTCGGAATCACCAAAGAAGATATCGGAAAGAAAATCTCCGTTGACGAATACAACGACGCCTGCCGCCGCGAAGTGATGAAGTTTACCGACGAATGGGAAAAACTCACGTCGCTGATGGGCTACTGGGTCGACATGAAAGACCCCTATGTGACATACGACAACCGCTACATCGAATCAGTGTGGTGGCTGCTCCGTCAGGTCTATGACAAAGGCCTGCTCTATAAAGGATACACCATCCAGCCCTACAGCCCGGCCGCAGGCACCGGCCTCAGCTCGCACGAGCTGAACCAGCCCGGATGCTATCGCGATGTCAAAGACACGACATGCATCGCGCAATTCACCTGCACCGACCCGATCGAAGAGATGACCGGATGGGGCACTCCATGCTTCCTGGCCTGGACAACCACCCCCTGGACCCTGCCCAGCAACACGGCCCTCTGCGTCGGTCCGGCAATCGAATACTGCGTGGTGCGCACCTACAACCCCTACAGCGGCGAACCGATCAGCTGCGTGGTGGCGAAAGCGCTGCTCCACAGCGTGTTCAACGCCAAAGCCGAAGGCCTTGACCTGGCAGCCTACAACAAAGGAGACAAACTGGTGCCCTGGCAAGTGGCGGCAACAGTCACCGGCGACCGTCTCACCGGCATGCACTACCGCCAGCTCTTTCCGTGGGTCAACCCCGGAGAAGGCGCCTTCAGAGTGATTCCCGGCGACTATGTCACCACCGACGACGGCACCGGCATCGTCCACATAGCCGGCACCTTCGGCGCCGACGACTTGCGAGTGAGCAAAGCCGCCGGAGTGCCGCCGCTCCACCTGATTGACCGCGACGGAAATATCCGCCCGATGGTCGACCTGCGCGGACGCTTCTACCGTCTCGACGACCTTGACCCCGGATTCGTGGAAAAAATGGTCGACCGCCAGGCATACTCCGAATTTGAAGGACGATTCGTCAAAAACGCCTATGACCCCGAAGCCGACGACCAGACCGAAACGCTCGACGTCTCGCTCTGCATGTGGCTCAAACAGCGCGGACTGGTGTTCAAGATCGAAAAACACGTCCACAACTACCCCCACTGCTGGCGCACGGACAAACCCGTGCTCTACTACCCGCTCGACTCATGGTTCATCCGCTCGACCGCCGTGCGCGAACAGCTCATGAAAGCCAACGAGACCATCAAATGGAAACCGGCTTCCACCGGATCGGGCCGATTCGGCAAATGGCTTGAAAACCTCCAGGACTGGAACCTCAGCCGCAGCCGCTACTGGGGCACACCGCTCCCGATATGGCGCACCGACGACGGCGCCGAAGAGCTCTGCATCGGATCCGTGCAAGAACTCTGGGACCGCATCGAAGACGCGGTCAGCGCCGGAGTCATGACGTCAAACCCGCTCAAAGACAAAGGATTCGTGCCCGGCGACTACTCCGCCGGAAACTATAACCTGATCGACCTCCACCGCCCCTATGTCGACGACATCGTGCTGGTGAGCAAAACCGGCAAGCCCATGCACCGCGAAACCGACCTGATCGACGTGTGGTTCGACAGCGGCGCAATGCCCTTCGCCCAGCAGCACTACCCGTTTGAAAACCGCGAGGCAGTCGACTCCGGCGAACTCTATCCCGCCGACTTCATCGCCGAAGGCGTCGACCAGACCCGCGGATGGTTCTTCACCCTCCACGCCATATCCGGCATGGTCAAAAACTCCGTGGCCTACAAGGCCGTGATCTCCAACGGACTGGTGCTCGACAAATTCGGCAACAAAATGAGCAAACGCCTGGGCAACGCCGTCGATCCATTCGTCACCATCGAAGCCCATGGCTCAGACCCCCTGCGCTGGTACATGATCAGCAACTCAGCGCCCTGGGACAACCTGAAATTCGATGTCGAAGGCGTCACCGAAGTGTCGCGCAAATTCTTCGGCACGCTCTTCAACACCTACAACTTCTTTGCACGCTATGCCAACGTCGACAACTTCGACCCGGCAACGGCACAGAACGTGCCCGCAGACCAGCGCCCCGAAATCGACCGCTGGATCATCTCGCAGCTCAACACCCTGACTGCCACAGTGCAGTCGGCCCTCGACGACTATGAACCCACCGTGGCCGCCCGCGCCATCTCAGACTTCGTCCAGGACCACCTGAGCAACTGGTATGTACGCCTCAACCGCTCGCGCTTCTGGGCCAAAGGCATGGAAACGGACAAAGTCGCCGCATACCGCACCCTCTATGAATGCCTCTCGACCGTGGCGCTGCTCATGGCCCCGATCGCACCGTTCTATGCCGACCGGCTCTGGCTCGACCTCAACCCCGGAGCCACATCGATCCACCTGGAAAGCCAGCCCGCCCCCGACAGCGCGCTCATCGACCCCGCGCTCGAAGCCCGCATGGCCGTGGCACAGCAGATCACCTCGCTGGTGCTCGCCCTGCGCCGCAAAGCCGCAATCAAAGTGCGCCAGCCGCTCGGACGAATCATGCTCCCGCTCACCGACAACGCCCAGCGCGCCGTCATCGAACCGATCATCCCGCTGGTGCTCGGCGAAGTCAACGTCAAGGAACTGCAACTGCTCGACCCGTCGGAATCAGTGCTCGTCAAGCGCGTCAAACCCGACTTCAAAAAACTCGGACCCGTGTTCGGCAAACAGATGAAACAAGTGGCCGCCGCAATCCAGGCAATGGACCAGCCGCAGATCATCAGCCTCGAACGCAACGGCGAAATCACCCTGACCCTGCCCGACGGATCAGAAGCTAAAGTAACCGCCGACACCGTCGACATCTTCTCGGAAGACATCCCCGGATGGCTCGTGGCCAACGAAGGCACCCTCACAGTGGCTCTGGACGTGACTGTCACCCCCGAACTGCGCCGCGAAGGCATGGCCCGCGAACTGGTCAACCGCATCCAGAACATCCGCAAGAACCGCGACTACTCCATCACCGACCGCATCACAGTGAGCATGGCTCCGGTGCCCGAAGTGACCGACGCCCTTGAAGAATATTCGGACTATGTGGCCCGACAGGTGCTGGCCGACGCAATCACCCTCGACCCCGCGACTCCGGAATCCGACATCACACTCGACATTGACGGACTCCGAGTGCCGATCGCCATCGACCGCTGCTGCTGACCCACCCTCCTCCATCACAACAACGAAACTCCGACAATGACAGAAAAGACCCGCTATACAGAAGAAGAACTGCAGGAATTCAAAGCCCTCATTCTCTCCAAACTCGACAAAGCGCAGAAGGAATTTGAAGAACTCCGCTCGCTCATGCTCGACAGCGCCGACGACACCCCGACGTTCAAAGTGCTCGAAGAGGGCGCAAACACGCTGGGAAAAGAAGAAGCCTGCCGCCTGTGTGAACGCCAGCGCAAATTCATCGAAAACCTGAGGGCCGCACTGATCAGAATCGAAAACGGCACCTACGGAGTCTGCCGGGCAACCGGAAAACTCATCCCCAAGGAACGCCTGATGGCAGTGCCGCACGCCACTCTCTGCATCGAAGCCAAACAATGAGACAACACAAAGGCGCACTCGCGCTGACGCTGATCGCCCTGGTCATAGCCATTGACCAGCTGGTCAAGATCTACGTCAAGACTCACTTCTATCTGGGAGAAGACCTCGAGGTCTTCTCCTGGTTTCACATCTACTTCGTGCAAAACCCCGGCATGGCCTTCGGATGGGAAATGGGCAGCAAACTGGCCCTGACCCTGTTTCGCATCGCGGCAATCGGATTCGGCATATACTACCTGACCCGTATCTGCCGCAAGAGCGAAACGCCCGCCGGATTCGCCGCATGCGTGGCCCTGATAGTGGCCGGCGCCATAGGCAACGTGATCGACTGCGTGTTCTACGGACTTGTCTTCAACAACCCGATGCCCCCGCAGATCGCCACGTTCCTGCCCGCCGGCGGAGGATACGCCCCCGCCCTCCACGGCATGGTCGTCGACATGCTCTACTTCCCGCTATGCTCCTGGAACTGGCCGCAATGGATGCCATGGATCGGAGGTGAACACTTCACCTTCTTCCAGCCGGTGTTCAACATTGCCGACGCCGCGATCTCAACCGGCATAATCGCCCTGATCCTGTTTTACTCCCGACACCTCAGCAAATAACCAGCGATGAAGCGCCTGCGCGGACTAATCACCGCGGCATCTCTCGCCGCGATCTCGGCCACCGCCCTGACAGGATGCCGGCAGGTGCCCGACGGAGTGCTCGGCGAGCAACAGCTTGCCGAAGTCATGGCCGACCTGCAATATGCCGACGCCCTGATCAACGAATCCGACATACGCGGTGGACGTGAACCGATAACCGACTCCATCCGGGCCGGAATCATGCAGGCGATCCTGCGGCGCCACGGAATCACCCAGGCCGACTATGACTCTACCCTCCGCTGGTATGGCCACAACATGGTCAGATACGTCGACGCATGCGAACGAGCCGACTCAATCCTGGCCGACTCGATCCGAGCCGTCGACCGGCGCATGGCACTGGCCCGGGCAAACCGCGGCGGAGGCGCCGACACGGTCAACGTCTGGCCGCACACCTCAGCCCACCTGTTTGCCCGACGGACCGGCTCAGACTACATCACATTCGACCTGCCGCGCGACTCATCCTGGAAAAAAGGCGACATCTACATCTGGGAAATGACCCCGATCAACAACCGCACCCCGCTCCAGGCCAGAATAATAGCCGAATATGCCGACAACCGCCTGACCCACGAAGTCACGGAAATGACCGCAACGGCATCACGCGAACGACTGACCATAACATTCCAGCTCGACAGCAACAAGACGGCACGACGGATCTATGGATTTGCCTACCTTCCCGCCCAGGAGGGCGAAAACGCGTTCATCAACAACGTGTCGCTGCTCCGCACGCGCCTCGACAGCGAAAACTACCACCGCGGACGGCGCATGATCAGACAGATCTATGGCGCCCCGAGAATCAGCCGCCGGAAAACGGAATAACACAGAAGAGATGACGGCTGACTCAGACTCATCGACAAGCCATATCCTGCCGGGAGTGATCGACCACAACGGCAAGATCCGTCCCGTGCCGACGCTGGTGACAATCGGTCCCGACGGAAACATCACCGGCCACCGTCCGCTCTGCGGCCACGAACCGCCATTCACCACCCCGATCGACGCACTGCTCCACCTCCCGACGCTCACGCTCCGTCACCTCTGACGCCGCCGCCACGCAACCGCGGCCAGCACCAGAATGACAGCCGCGACCACGGCAACATGACGCCACTCCGCCAGGCTCCATCCGCCACCATCGGCAACATCGCCATCGGCGGCAGCCCTGACGCCCGGCGCCACCCGGTTAGGCTCGGTCAGCGGCCCGAGCACGCGCATCGGATCAAGATTACACTCCAGACGCATGTCAAGCATCTGCTCGGCAGTCAGATCATGAAGGAAATATCCATATGACAGATGCGACGAGCCATACTGCGACTCAAGCATGATGGCCGAATCCATGGCCAGCCTGTCATCATCGGCAAGCGCCCTGATCAGCAACCGCGCGATCCGGTGATTAGGATCATCGGGACTATACCGCGCATGAATGCTGTCCATCTCGCGATAAAGCGCCCGCGCGCCATCATAATCGCGGATCTGACTGTTGAGCAGCAACGTCGCATGATTCGACAGCCAGTCACCGACCACCGACGAATCAGCCTTCGCCAGAATGATCGGCTTCATCTCCAGACTCAGAAACAGAGCACTGTCGATCCGGCCGGCCCTGAGCCACGAACTGCGTGCCTCGGTGAAAAAATAATTGAGATAACCGACATCGTCGGGCGAAATATGATCCTTATATCGGTTAAACGCATACGTATAGAACCTTGCGGCCGAAAGATGATCGCCCACAAGCTCCGAACAATATGCCATGATATCGGCATAACGCGCCTGATAGAGATAAGCGTCGATGCGGTCGGCAAACGTCTTCATCCGCCTGGCCGACACCACGGCATCGGAATACTGACGATTGTCGAACTGCACGCACGCCCTGTAATACCACGCCAGCATGGCCCGGCGCGGATGGCGGCCGTCGTCAAAATAACCGGTGGCGACCGCGGCGGCCGAATCATTCGGGAGAATGCGCCCGCTCATCTTCTCGAGCCTGATATAATTGAGCGCATACAGCGCCGAATCAAGCCCGCTGCCGAAACTGGCGCCATCGAGCCGGGCCATCACCGCCGCGGCCGAATCAAGCTCCCAGGTGTCGATCAGACGCTCGGCCTCGGCAAGGTCGGAATGCCACCGGCCATGACCGGAAGAGCACGACACGGCCAGCCCGACCGTCGCAAAAAGCAAAAACAGTAATATCTGCCTCATTTTTCATTCTATAACTTCGCAAAGGTACAAAAAATTCCATTATAGGCGATACGAATATCCCCGATAATTACGTAACTTTGCACAATTGAAAACGACAAAAAATCGAATCATGAATTTGTTTGACCGTATCAGCGCCGACATCAAGTCGGCCATGCTTGCACGCGAGAAAGTGCGCCTCGAAGCGCTCCGCGGCATAAAAAAAGAATTCCTTGAAGCAAAGACCGCAAAAGGAAGCGACGGCGAGCTGACCGACGAAGCCGCCATGAAGATACTCGCCAAAATGGCGAAACAGCGCCGCGAGACAGCCCAGATCTACTCCGAGCAGAACCGCCCCGAACTGGCTGAAAACGAACTGGCCGAAGCCGCCGTCATCGAAGAATACCTGCCCCGCCCGCTCACCGACGAAGAACTCACTGCCGAACTCCGCAAAATCATCGAAGAAACCGGCGCCACCTCCGCAAAAGAGATGGGACGGGTCATGGGTGTGGCCTCGAAAACGCTGGCCGGACGCGCCGACGGCAAAGTCATCAGCGCCAAAGTCAGAGAAATGTTGTCATAAACGAGCCAAGCCATATTTTTTAAGCATATGTTGACACTTCAGCAAATAAAGGCAAACCCTCAGAACGTCATCGAACGCCTCGCCATCAAAGGTTTCGACGGCAAAGAAGCGATTGACCGCGTGATCGCCCTCGACGAAAACCGCCGGCGCAACCAGCTGCAAAACGACAATATGGCCGCCGAGCTAAAAAAACTGGCGGCCTCGATCGGCGCCCTGATGAAAGAAGGACGCAAAGACGAAGCCGAAGCCGCAAAGGCTCAGGTGGCATCACTGAAAGAACAGCAGAAAGCCATTGCCGACGAACTCGAAAACGCCGAACAAAACATCCGCGAAATCCTGCTCACGGTGCCCAACCTGCCCGCCGACATGGTGCCCGCCGGAAAATCGGCTGCCGACAACGTCGTGGAAAAAACCGGAGGCAACATGCCCGACCTGCCAGCCGACGCCCTCTGCCACTGGGATCTGGCAAAAAAATACAACCTCATCGACTTTGACCTCGGCGTCAAGATCACCGGAGCCGGATTCCCCGTCTACATGGGCAAAGGCGCCAAACTGCAGCGCGCCCTGATCCAGTTCTTCCTCGACAAAGCGTCAGAAGCCGGCTACCTCGAAGTGCAGCCCCCCTACGTGGTCAACGAAGCCAGCGGATACGGCACCGGACAGCTCCCCGACAAGGAAGGACAGATGTATCACTGCCAGGCCGACAACCTCTACCTCATCCCCACGGCGGAAGTGCCCGTGACCAACCTCTATCGCGACGTGATCCTCTCGGCCGAACAGCTTCCGGTGAAAAACTGCGCATACTCGGCCTGCTTCCGCCGCGAAGCCGGAAGCTACGGCAAAGACGTGCGCGGACTCAACCGCCTCCACCAGTTCGACAAAGTGGAGATCGTGCGCATCGAACGCCCCGAAAACTCCTATGCCGCCCTCGAAGAGATGAAAGACCACGTGCAGTCGCTGCTCGACTCACTCGGCCTCCCCTGGCACATCCTGCGCCTCTGCGGCGGCGACATGAGCTTCACCTCGGCCATAACCTTCGACTTTGAAGTCTGGAGCGCAGCCCAGCAGCGCTGGCTGGAAGTATCGTCCGTGAGCAACTTCGAGACCTACCAGGCCAACCGCCTGAAATGCCGCTTCCGCGGAGACGACAAAAAAACGCATCTCTGCCACACCCTCAACGGATCCGCACTGGCTCTGCCCCGCATAATGGCCGCACTGCTGGAAAACAACCAGACCCCCGACGGAATCATCGTGCCGGAATGCCTGCGGAAATACACCGGATTCGACATCATCGACTGACGACGCCACGGCCGCACGGCGCCCGCCGATAAAACCGGATAAAGAAAACACCTGCACAAAGGGCCACGGCCTCCACCGTGGCCCTTTGTCTTAAAACCCACACAAACACATCTTTTTTACCCTTACACATACCATGACTCGACTACAACAACGCTCTTTCTACCCCTGGATCGTGGTCGGACTGCTCTGGATAGTGGCCCTGCTCAACTACATGGACCGACAGATGCTCTCCACCATGCAACACAGCATCGGCATGGACATCCCCGCCGTGGCCGACACAGCCAACTTCGGACGCCTGATGGCGATATTCCTCTGGGTATATGGCTGCATAAGCCCGGCCGCCGGAGCCATCGCCGACCGCATAAACCGCAAATGGCTCATCATCGGCTCCCTCGGAGTCTGGAGCGCCGTGACCCTCATGATGGGCTACTGCTCCACCTTCACCCAGATCTACTGGCTCAGGGCGCTTATGGGCATCAGCGAAGCGCTCTACATCCCCGCCGGACTCGCCCTGATCGCCGACTACTTCACCGGCTCGGCCCGCTCCCTGGCAATCGGAATACACATGACCGGACTCTATGCCGGCCAGGCCCTCGGCGGATTCGGCGCCACAGCCGCCGCCCAATGGTCGTGGCAGCAGACGTTCCACTGGTTCGGCATCATCGGCATCGCCTATGCCATAGTCCTGATCATGCTCCTCCACGAAAAACGCGCCGACAGACGCACCGACAACACCCCCGGCAACGGCGGCGCCGTCAGCCCGTCAGGCGAATCGATACTCAAAGGATTCGGCATGGTGCTGGGCAACATGGCCTTCTGGATCGTGCTCTTCGTCTTCGCCTCCTCGTCACTGCCCGGATGGTCCACCAAAAACTGGCTCCCCACCCTGTTTGCCGACAGCCTCGGCCTGCCCGCCTCCGAAGCCGGCCCTCTGGCCACCATAACCATCGCCGTGGCATCATTTGCCGGAGTGATGATCGGCGGCCCGATGAGCGACAGATGGGTGCGCCGCAACCTGCGCGGACGCATCTACACGTCGGCCATCGGCATGAGCATGATGATCCCGGCGCTGATCTGCATCGGCCTCGGCCACAACATCTATGCCGCCGCTGGAGCCGCGCTCTTCTTCGGCGTGGGCTATGGAATGTTTGACGCCAACAACATGCCCATTCTCTGCCAGTTCGTCCCCTCACACCGCCGCGCCACCGCCTATGGACTGATGAACATGACCGGAGTCTTCATGGGCGCGCTCGTCACCCAGGTGCTCGGCAACTGGGCCGAACACGGCAACCTCGGACTCGGATTCGCACTGATGGGCGGCATCGTGGCCCTCGCCGTCATCCTCCAGCTCACCCTCCTCCACCCCCGCACCGACAACCGCGAATAACCCCCTCCGCTCCCCTCCCATAAACGAATGAAAAAACGGGCGTCTTCCTTAACCGGAAGACGCCCGCTCTGATTTCATATCGTCACGGCTGATCAGAAGTAGCTCTTGATGATGCCGCGGCGGGAGTTGCGGATGAACTGTATGATCTCGTCGCGCTCCTTGGTGGCGGGAAGTTCGGCTTCGATGCACTCGAGGGCCGACGAAACGTTGAGATTCGACTGGAAAATATAGCGGTAGGTGTCTTGAATCTCACGGATGGTTTCCGAGGCGAATTCGCGGCGGCGCAGGCCGATGGAGTTGATTCCGGCATACGACAGCGGGTCGCGGCCTGCCTTGACGTAAGGAGGCACGTCTTTATTGACAAGGGCACCGCCCTGAAGCATCACGTGGGCACCGATGTGGCAGAACTGATGGATGAGCGATCCGCCGCCGATCACGGCATAATCGTCGATCACCACCTCGCCGGCCAGCTGGGTGGAATTCGACATGATCACGTGGTTGCCCACAACAGTGTCGTGCGCCACATGGCAATAGGCCATGATCAGGCAATTGTCGCCGACGCGGGTATAGCCCTTAGAGGCCGTGCCGCGGTTCACGGTCACACACTCACGGATAACGGTGTTGTTTCCGATGATGGCGAGAGTTTTCTCTCCGCGGAACTTGAGATCCTGCGGAATTCCGGCAATTACGGCACCGGGGAAAATGGTGCAGTTGCGGCCGATGCGCGCACCGTCCATTATGACTGCGTGCGAGCAGATGTGTGTGCCTTCTCCAATTTCAACATCGCCGGCAATGGTTACAAACGGATCGATCACTACTCCCTCGGCAATCTTTGCGTCAGGATGAATCGATGCGAGCGGCTGGTTAACGTTCATATAATCCTATGTGAAGTGAAGTGTAGTATTGTTGTTCTTACGGGGGGGGTAGGTTATTTGTTCTTGATGATCTGTGCCATGAATTCGCACTCGGTCACAATTTTTTCACCGACAAACGCATATCCCTTCATCACCGCACATCCGCGTCTGAGGTCGGTCATGAACGAAACGTGAAAGATCAGAGTGTCGCCCGGCACCACTTTCTGGCGGAAGCGCACGTTGTCGATCTTCATGAAGTATGTCGAATAGCGTTCGGGGTCGGGAACGGTGGAGAGCACCAGCAGGCCGCCGGTCTGGGCCATGGCTTCGACCATGAGCACGCCCGGCATCACAGGTTCCTGGGGGAAGTGTCCCTGGAAGAACGGTTCGTTGACGGTGACGTTCTTGACGCCGACAATGTGGCGCTCGCCCTTCTCGATGATCTTGTCGACAAGCAGGAAGGGGAAACGGTGGGGCAACGAAGCCCGGATGGCGTTGACGTCCATGACAGGCTCAATGTTCGGATTATAGACCGGAGCCTGTATTTCCTGGCGTTTCAGCTCTTTGCGTATCTGCTTTGCAAGGGTGGTGTTGAGCGAGTGTCCGGGACGGGTGGCGATTACCTTGCCTTTGAGCGGACGGCCGATGAGCGCAAGGTCGCCGAGCACGTCGAGCAGCTTGTGGCGTGCCGGCTCATTGTCGTGCTGGAGCGGACGGTCGTTGAGATATCCGAATGACTCGACGCTCTGGTGGGGAGCGCCGACCAGATCGGCGATATGGTCGAGTTCCGACTGATCCATCGGCGAGTCATAGATGACGATGGCGTTTTCAAGGTCGCCGCCTTTGATCAGATTGTTTTTGACCAGCGGCTCGATCTCGCGGACAAAGACGAAAGTGCGGCTCGGCGCGATCTCCGAAGGGAAGTCCGAAAGTCTGTCGAGCGAAGCGAACTGGTTCGGGAGCACGGGCGAGTCAAAAGCCACCATCGTGTCGATCGAGAATCCGTCGTCGGGCAACACCTGGATCGACGATCCGGTGGTGTCGTCGCGCACTTCGATTTTCTGCTTTACCACATAAAAATCCTTATCGGCATTCTGTTCCACGGTGCCGGCCTCGGCTATCGCCTCGGCATAGTCACGTGCCGATCCGTCGAGAATCGGCATTTCGGGAGCGTTGACGCGGATGAGCACATTGTCGATGCCGGCGGCATAGAGCGCGGCCAAGGCATGCTCGATTGTGCTTACGGTGGAGTCGCCGCGACCGATCACAGTGCCGCGGGTAGTCGCCTTCACATTTTCGGCCAGAGCGTCGATGACGGGTTCGCCTTCAAGGTCTGTACGCTGAAATTTATATCCGTGGTTTTCAGGAGCGGGAAGGAATTCAGCGGTGATATCAAGGCCGGTGTGCAGCCCTTTACCGCTGAGAGTGAAGCCTTTGCTAAGAGTGGTTTGCTTCATTATTCTTTGAGTTTTTTAATTTCTTTTTCAAGAGCCGACAGCTTTGCCGCCATCTCCGACAGGCGGTTGAAATAAGCGCTCTGTCTGACAAATTTTTTCGCGTCGATGGCCGGGGTGCCGAGCAGCGCCGACTGCGACGGAGTGTTGGTGTGCACTCCGCTCTGCGCGCCGATGCCGACTTTGTCGCCGATGCGGATATGGCCGGCAATGCCTACCTGTCCGCCAATCATGCAGTTTTCACCGACTTTGGCCGATCCGGCCACTCCGGCCTGGGCAGCCATGACGGTGTTGGCGCCGACTGTCACATTGTGGGCGATCTGGATCAGGTTGTCGAGCTTCACGCCTTTGCCCACCACCGTGGCGCCCATCGTGGCGCGGTCCACCGTGGTGTTGGCGCCGATCTCAACGTCGTCAGCGATCTCAACGCGTCCGATCTGCGGGATTTTTGAATATGTGCCGTCGGGCATCGGGGCGAAGCCGAATCCGTCGGCACCGATCACGGCGCCGGAGTGGATCACGCAGCGCGCGCCGATCTTGCATCCGTGATAGATTCTGGCGCCCGGATAGACAATGGTCCCTTCGCCAAGGGTGACGCCGGGGCCGATGTAGGCCTGAGGGTAGACCTGAACGCCAGCGCCGATAACCGCGCCGCGGCCAATGTAGGCGAACGCGCCGACATAGACATCGTCGGGCAGTTTCACTCCGTCGGCCACATAGCATGGCTGCTCGATGCCGCGGCGGCGCGGATTGAGCAGTTCGTCGACCATGCGCATGAGCATGGCCAGAGTGGCATACGGGTCATCGACCCGGATCAGAGTGGCACTTACCGGACGCTCGGGCACAAAATCGCGGCGCACCAGCACTGCCGAAGCTCCGGTGGTGTATATATGGTGAGAATATTTCGGATTGGCAAGAAACGAGAGCGATCCGGCCCGGGCTTCTTCAATTTTGGCAAAGGTGCGCACTGTCACCTCACCGTCGCCCTCAACCGTTCCGCCGACCGTATCGGCAATCTGTTTCGCTGAAAACTCCATGTTGTATTTATTGGTTCGTGCTGCAAAGTTACTAAAAAAATGTGAAATTGCAATAATCTGTGCTATCAGCGGAAACGCCGCGGGCCGCTCCGCGTCCCTGACGGCTTTCCATTCTGGAAAGGGGCCGACGGCGAATCTGCCGCCATCGGCGCCGCAATGGCGGATAATTGACGGATTCGTGGCGCCCGGAAGCGGATTTTAGCCGGAAAATGGCTATCTTTGCAGTCCTAAAATAACACTGAAATGGCTAAGAAATTTGTGGAAACGCCGCTGATGAGGCAGTATGTCGAGATGAAATCAAAACATCCCGACGCAATTCTGCTGTTCAGAGTGGGAGACTTTTACGAAACTTTCTCCGACGACGCTATCGCTGCCAGCGAGATTCTGGGAATCACACTGACCAAACGCGCCAATGGCTCGGCCCAGAGCGTGGAGCTGGCCGGCTTTCCGCATCATGCGCTCGACACTTATCTGCCGCGCCTGGTCAGAGCGGGCAAGCGGGTGGCCATCTGCGAGCAGCTCGAAGATCCGAAGACGACCAAAAAGCTGGTCAAGCGCGGCATAATCGAGCTGGTCACTCCCGGCCTGTCGATCAGCGACAATATTCTTGACCATCGCGAAAACAACTTTCTGGCGTCGATCCATGTGATGGACCGGAAGCTGTGGGGACTGGCTCTGCTCGACATCTCGACAGGCGAGTTTCTCGTGGCCCAGGGCGCTCCAGACTATGTGGACAAACTGCTGGGCAGCTTCGCCCCGAAAGAGTTGCTGACAGAGCGCGGACGCAAGGCCGAGATCGAATCGGAACTCACGGCCAGGTATCTCAACTTCGACCTCGATGACTGGGTCTATACGGCCGATTCGGCCAACGACCGGCTGCTGAAGCATTTCCAGACCGGATCGCTGAAAGGATTCGGAGTGCAGGACCTCGGCGCGGCCATCATAGCCGCCGGCGCGGTGCTTCATTATCTGGACCTGACGCAACACACGGCCATCGGCCACATCACGTCGCTGCGCCGCATCGAGGAAGACAGTTACGTCAGACTCGACAAGTTCACCGCACGCAATCTGGAGCTGGTGGCGCCGATGACTTCCGAGGGCAAGAGCCTGCTGTCGGTGATCGACCGCACGGTCAGCCCGATGGGCGCGCGAATGCTCCGCCGGTGGATCCTCTTCCCGCTGCGCGATCCAAAGGCCATCAACCGCCGGCTCGACGTGGTGGAGCACTTTTTCCGCCAGCCCGACACCTATGAGCAGATCCGTTCGGAGATCGAACACGTCGGCGATCTGGAGCGCCTGATCTCGAAGGTGGCGGTCGGTCGCGTGACTCCGCGCGAGGTGGTGCAGCTTAAAGGGGCGCTCGCCGCCATAGTCCCGATCAAGGCGGCATGCGTCGAGTCCGGCCAGGAGACACTTCGCTCCATCGGCAGCCAGCTCAACCCCTGCGAGCTGATACGCGACAGGATCGCCCGCGAGGTGGCCGACGACGCGCCGGCCGCGCTGGGACGCGGACCGGTCATCAGGCAGGGGGTCGACAGTGAACTCGACGAGCTGCGCGAAATCGCCTTTTCGGGCAAGGACTATCTGCTGCGCATACAGCAGCGCGAAATCGCCGCCACAGGCATCCCGAGCCTGAAGATAGCGTTCAACAACGTGTTCGGATACTATATCGAGGTGACCAACACCCACCGCGACAAAGTGCCCGCCGAGTGGATACGCAAGCAGACTCTGGTCAACGCCGAGCGCTATATCACCCAGGAGCTGAAGGAATATGAAGAGAAGATTCTCGGCGCGCAGGAGAAGATAGCGGTCATCGAGGCGCGGCTTTTCGCTGAACTGACGGCCAGCCTGGCCGAATATATTCCGGCCATACAGCTCGACGCGTCGCTGGTGGCCCGTCTGGACTGCCTGACGGCGTTCACTCTCGTGGCCCGCGAAAACAAATATACCCGCCCGGTCGTTGACGATTCCAACTGCCTGGAAATCGTCGAGGGACGCCACCCGGTGATCGAGAAGCAGCTCCCCCCCGGCGAACCTTATATCACCAACACGGTGCGCCTGTCCAACGACTCGGCGCAGATCATGATGATCACCGGACCGAACATGAGCGGTAAGTCGGCCCTGCTGCGCCAGACGGCGCTGAACGTGATCATGGCGCAGGCCGGATGCTTCGTGGCGGCCGAATCGGCCCGCATCGGAGTGGTCGACAAGGTGTTCACCCGCGTGGGCGCGTCAGATAACATTTCGCTGGGCGAGTCAACTTTCATGGTGGAAATGAATGAGGCAGCCTCGATTCTCAACAACATGAGCGACCGCTCGCTGATACTCTTCGACGAGCTGGGCCGCGGCACTTCCACCTATGATGGCATCTCCATCGCCTGGGCCATCGTGGAATACATCCACCAGCACCCCACGATGCACCCCAAGACGCTCTTCGCCACCCACTATCATGAGCTGAACGAGATGGAGGGCACGTTTGAGCGCGTGGTCAATTATAATGTCAGCGTGAAGGAGATAGACGGCAAGGTGGTGTTTCTGCGCAAGCTGGCGCGCGGCGGCTCGGAACACAGCTTCGGCATACACGTGGCCAAACTGGCGGGCATGCCCCCGGCAATCGTGGAGCGGGCGGAGCAGGTGCTCCGTCAGCTCGAAACCAACCTGCGCGGCGACCGCAGGATCACCGACAATGTCGGCTCGGCCGAAACGGCACCGGCGGCCGACGGCATGCAGCTGACGTTTTTCCAGCTCGACGACCCTGTGCTGGCGCAGGTGCGCGACCTGATCATCAATCTCGACATTGACCGCCTCACCCCGATCGATGCCCTCAACAAGCTCCACGACATACGCCAGGTCATCACCGGCAAATAGTCATTTACAGCTCAAGTTCCGAAGCAGCCAAGGCTTTTATAACTGTCAGCTCAATATTGTCGTAATCAGATTTTCAGGAAGATGCGGTGGCGGTAGAGGTGGCGGAGGAGGAAGAAGAGGATGAGGAAGTTGGCGAAGGTGAGCCAGACGCCATAGAAGTCGCCCAGCCACGGCTCGAGGCCGAAGGTGAGTGACTGGGCTATGCTTCTGAAGTTGACGACTTCGCCGAGCATATAGGCGAGGATGGAGTTCATGCCATAGATTTTCAGCCATCCGAGTCCGCGGCTGTGGCCACGGACGTCGACAATCCAGTAGAACAGTGCCATCAGCAGGAAGCAATATCCGCCGGAGAGCAGAGTCATGCTGCCGGTCCAGATGCGTTTGATCACCGGGGTGTGGAAGCTCCAGAGCCATCCTGCCGCCACCAGAGCCGCTCCGATCAGAGCCAGACGGAGCGCGGTGGCCGTCATCCTGTCGCGCGGGCCCTCCTTGATGATGCGGCCGGCAAAGACGCCGAGCATCACGGTGACGCTGAACGTCAGGCTACTCCACACCCACGTGTAGCTCAGATCGCCGCGCAGCCGGCCCAGAATCAGTTCGTCGACCCGATAGGCGAAATTACCGGTCATGGACCAGTCGCCTGCCAGCGACATGGGCACGGAGTAGACCAGCAGCAGCGCCGCCGTGGCCACGAGCTGTCCGCGCCATCCCCGGCAGTGGAGAATGATCAGCGCGCTGACAAGATAGCCGGTGGCTATGGCCTGCAGGGTGTTGGTGTAGACGCGCAGCCAGTCGGCCCGAAACCAGAGCAGATTGCCCTGCACCACCATGCCGAGCAGAAACAGCACCAGGAAGCGGCGCACTATCTTGACATAGGCCGCGCGATCCACCCCGCCGTCGGCCCGGCGGAATTTCGACATGGAAAACGGCATGGCCGCGCCCGTCATGAACAGGAAGAGCGGCATGACCAGGTCCCAGCACCGGAAGCCCTCCCACACTTCATGGTCGAGCTGGCGCAGGAGCGGCGCGAGCCAGTCGGGATGCCACACTGCGCCGAGGGCCACGATGACCGGCTGGGCGAAAACGAGCATGAACAGGTCAAGCCCGCGGAGAATGTCGAGCGACCCGAGTCGCCCGGAGGAAACGGTTTTCTGTGTCATATCGCCTCAAAGTTAAGCAAAATTTCAGTCAATTTCAAATCTCACAGCTTCATACAACAAGAGCGGCCCCGGATGCAGGGAGCATCGGGGCCGCGAGCTTGACTAATATAGAGGGGTTTCGAAATTCGGGTGTTTACGTGTGAGCGCGCGATCAGTCGACGTCGCCGAGCAGCGGCTCGATGTCGTCCTTGGAGGTCACGATCAGACGTTCGTATTCAGAGAGTCCGGTACCGGCGGGGATGAGGTGTCCGCAGATCACGTTCTCCTTCATGCCTTCGAGGGTGTCGGTCTTGCCGTTGATTGCGGCCTCGTTGAGCACCTTGGTCGTTTCCTGGAAGGACGCGGCCGACATGAAGCTCGAGGTCTGCAGGGCGGCGCGGGTGATGCCCTGGAGGATCTGTTCGGAGGTGGCGGGCATGGCGTCGCGCACTTCGACCAGCGGCAGGTCTCGGCGTTTGAGGGCCGAGTTTTCGTCGCGCAGACGGCGCGCGGTGATGATCATGCCTTTTTCGAGGGTTTCCGATCCGCCTTTCTGGGTCACGACTTTCTTGCCCCAGATGCGGTCGTTGGCATCCATGAAGTCACGCTTGTCGACAATCTGCTGTTCGAGGAAGCCGGTGTCGCCCGGATCGATGATGTTGACTTTACGCATCATCTGGCGCACGATCACTTCAAAGTGTTTGTCGTTGATCTTCACGCCCTGCATGCGGTATACGTCCTGCACTTCGTTGACGATGTATTCCTGCACGGCCGTCGGACCCATGATGTTGAGGATGTCGTCGGGGGTGATGGCGCCGTCGGAGAGTCGTGTTCCGGCACGCACATAGTCGTGTTCCTGAACGAGAATCTGTTTCGACATGGGCACCAGATAGCTCTTCTTTTCGCCGAGCTTCGAGGTGACCGTGATCTCGCGGTTGCCGCGCTTGACCTTGCCGAAGGTGACTTCGCCGTCGATTTCCGAAACGGTTGCGGGGTTGGACGGGTTGCGGGCCTCGAACAGCTCGGTGACACGGGGCAGACCGCCGGTGATGTCACCGGCATTACCTGCGGCACGCGGGATCTTGACAAAGATCTGGCCGGGCTTGAGGGTTTCGCCTTCTTCACACATGATGTGCGCTCCCACAGGGAGGGCATATGTGCGGAGCACTTCGCCGTTGGCGTCGATGATGTCGGCTTCAGGCACGCGGGTGCGGTCCTTGGATTCGATGATCACTTTTTCGGAGTGGCCGGACTGTTCGTCGACGTCGACACGGTAGGTCACGTTCTCGACCATGTTGTTGAAGCGGAGCTGACCTCCGACTTCGGAAACGATTACGGCGTTGAACGGGTCCCATTCGCAGATCACGTCGTCTTTCTTGACCATGTCGCCGGGACGGAAGTAGAGCTTCGAACCATAGGAGATCGGCGCAGTGGTGAGCATCATGCGGGTCTTGGGGTCGATGATGCGCATTTCGGCAAGACGGCCGATGACCACTTCCACGGGGTTGCCGTTGGGAGCGACTTCGTCGGTGGCCACGGTGCGCAGTTCGTCGATTTCCAGGATACCGTCATAGCGCGATGTCTGGGTCGATACGGCGGCGATGTTTGATGCCACACCACCGACGTGGAATGTACGCAGAGTCAGCTGTGTACCCGGTTCACCGATGGATTGTGCGGCAATTACGCCGACAGCCTCGCCTTTCTGGACCATGCGGAGGTTGGCCAGGTTGCGGCCATAGCACTTGGCGCAGACGCCGCTCTTGCTCTCGCAGGTGAGGACGGAGCGGATTTCGACGCTTTCGATCGGCGAAGCGTCGATGCGGTCGGCAGCGGCGTCGGTGATCTCCTCGCCGGCGGCGACGATGAGTTCGCCGCTCTGGGGGTCGATGATGTCGTGGACGCTCACGCGGCCGAGGATTCTCTCGCCCAGCGAAACCACGACTTCGTCGTTTTTCTTGATGGCGGTGCAGACGAGTCCGCGGAGGGTTCCGCAGTCTTCTTCACGGATGATCACGTCGTGGGCCACGTCGACCAGACGGCGGGTAAGGTAACCGGCGTCGGCGGTCTTCAGAGCGGTATCCGCAAGACCCTTTCGGGCACCGTGGGTCGAGATGAAGTATTCGAGCACCGAAAGACCTTCTTTAAAGTTGGCAAGAATCGGGTTTTCGATGATCTGGCCGCCTTCGGCGCCGCTCTTCTGAGGTTTGGCCATAAGACCACGCATACCTGAGAGCTGACGGATCTGGTCTTTAGAACCACGGGCGCCGGAGTCGAGCATCATGAACACGGGGTTGAAGCCTTTCTGGTCGGCGCTGAGCTGCTTCATCAGGGTGTTGGAGAGCGCGGAGTTGACGTGTGTCCAGATGTCGATGATCTGGTTGTAACGTTCGTTGTTGGTGATGACACCCATCGAGTAGTTGTTCATCACTTCCTGCACCTGCTCATAGCCTTTCTGGACCATTTCTTCCTTCTCGGCCGGGATGATCACGTCGCCGAGGTTGAATGACAATCCGCCCTTGAATGCCATGTAGTATCCGAGGTTCTTGATGTCGTCGAGGAACTGGGCCGAACGGGGGATACCGCAGCGCTTGATCACGCGCGAGATGATGTCGCGGAGGCTCTTTTTCGAGAGGATCTCGTTGACATAGCCGATCTCTTTGGGCACGTACTGGTTGACCAGGATGCGGCCGACCGAAGTCTGGTCGATCATGCGCTTGACGGGGTTGCCGTCGGCATCGATGTCGTCGACGATCACCGACACGGGCGCATGGAGCGTCACGCGGCCTTCATTGTAGGCAATTTCGGCTTCTTCGGGCCCATAGAATTTATAGCCTTCGCCTTTGTCGCCGGGGCGGAGTTTGGTGATATAGTAGAGACCGAGCACCATGTCCTGCGACGGCACGGTGATTGGCGATCCGTTGGCGGGGTTGAGGATGTTGTGTGCGCCGAGCATGAGCATCTGTGCCTCAAGGATGGCTTCGTTGCCAAGCGGGAGGTGCACAGCCATCTGGTCACCGTCGAAGTCGGCGTTGAATGCCGTACATGCCAGCGGATGGAGCTGGATGGCCTTGCCTTCGATCATTTTGGGCTGGAAGGCCTGGATGCCGAGACGGTGCAGTGTCGGAGCACGGTTCAGGAGCACGGGGTGTCCCTTCATCACGTGTTCGAGGATGTCCCATACGACGGGTTCCTTGCGGTCGACGATCTTTTTGGCCGATTTGACGGTTTTGACAATGCCGCGCTCGATGAGCTTGCGGATGACAAAGGGCTTGTAAAGCTCGGCCGCCATGTATTTAGGAATGCCGCATTCGTGCATTTTCAGTTCGGGACCGACAACGATAACCGAACGCGCCGAGTAGTCGACACGCTTACCGAGCAGGTTCTGACGGAAGCGACCGGCTTTACCCTTGAGCGAGTCGGAGAGCGATTTGAGCGCACGGTTCGACTCGGTTTTCACGGCCGACGACTTGCGCGAGTTGTCGAGCAGCGAGTCGACCGCCTCCTGAAGCATGCGCTTTTCGTTGCGCAGGATGACTTCGGGAGCCTTGATTTCAACAAGGCGTTTGAGGCGGTTGTTGCGGATGATGACGCGACGATAGAGGTCGTTGAGGTCGGAGGTGGCGAAACGGCCGCCGTCCAGGGGCACGAGCGGACGCAGTTCGGGCGGGATGACAGGCACGGCCTGGAGAATCATCCACTCGGGCTTGTTGCGGCCCTTGCTCGCGCGGAACGACTCGACAACCTGCAGGCGCTTGAGCGCTTCGGTCTTGCGCTGCTGCGATCCGCCTTCCTGATGGGCCAGGTCACGCAGCACGGCGGCAAGCTTGTCGAGATCGAGCTTGAGAAGCAGATCATAGATCGCTTCGGCGCCCATCTTGGCGATGAACTTGTTGGGGTCGGAATCATCGAGCAGCTGGTTGTCCTTGGGCAGCTTCTCCATGATTTCGAAATATTCTTCTTCGGTCAGCAGATCAAGCTCTTTGAGTTCTTCGGGCTTTGCGTCGGGCTTCAGCTCGGTCTTGTTGCCGGGCTTCAGCTCGCGCGCCACGCCGGGCTGGATCACCACATAACGCTCATAGTAGATGACCGAGTCGAGCTTCTTTGAGGGAAGGCCGAGCAGATAGCCGATCTTGTTGGGCAGAGAGCGGAAATACCAGATGTGGGCCACGGGAACCTCGAGTTTGATGTGGCCGACGCGTTCGCGGCGCACTTTCTTCTCGGTCACCTCCACGCCGCATCGGTCGCAGACAATGCCTTTATAGCGTATGCGCTTGTATTTGCCGCAGTGACATTCATAGTCTTTGACCGGGCCGAAGATACGTTCGCAGAACAGGCCGTCGCGTTCGGGCTTGTAGGTTCTGTAGTTGATAGTCTCCGGTTTGAGAACCTCACCGCTGGACTTCTCCAGAATCTCCTCGGGCGAAGCAAGCCCGATGGAGATTTTGGAAAATCCGTTTTTTATCTTGTTATCTTTCTTAAATGCCATATGTCAGGTTAATCCTTCTGTTGAGATAGTGGATCAGCGAAATTATTCCAGATTGATGCTCAAGCCGAGGCCGCGCAGTTCGTGAAGCAACACGTTGAGCGATTCGGGTATGCCGGGCTGCGGCATGGCGTCGCCCTTGACGATGGCTTCATAGGCCTTGGAGCGGCCGTTGACGTCGTCGGACTTGATGGTGAGGATCTCTTGCAGCACGTGAGCGGCGCCGAATGCTTCGAGCGCCCACACTTCCATTTCACCGAAGCGCTGGCCGCCGAACTGGGCTTTACCGCCGAGAGGCTGCTGGGTGATGAGCGAGTACGGACCGATGGAGCGTGCGTGCATCTTGTCTTCGACCATGTGGCCGAGTTTCAGCATGTAGATCACGCCGACAGTCGCAGGCTGGTCAAAGCGCTCGCCGGTGCCGCCGTCGTAAAGGTAGGTCTTGCCATATCGAGGCACTCCGGCGCGGTCGGTCCAATCGTTGAGGTCGTCGAGCGACGCACCGTCGAAGATCGGAGTGGCGAACTTCTCGCCCAGTTCACGGCCGGCCCATCCGAGCACGGTCTCGAAAATCTGTCCGAGGTTCATACGCGAAGGCACACCCAGCGGGTTGAGCACGATGTCGACGGGAGTTCCGTCGGCAAGGAACGGCATATCTTCCTGACGGACAATACGCGAAACGATACCTTTGTTACCGTGGCGACCCGCCATTTTGTCACCGACAGAGATTTTGCGCTTCTTGGCGATATAGACCTTGGCCATCTGCATGATGCCCGAGGGAAGCTCGTCGCCGATCGAGATGTCGAATTTCTTGCGGCGGAGTTCGGCCTCGATCTCCTTGCTCTTGCGGAGATAGTTGACGATGGTGGCGCGGATCAGGTCGTTCTTGTGGGCGTCGGTGGTCCACTTGCTCAGGTTGACGGTGTCATAGTTTATCTCGCGGAGAATTCCGGCAGTAAACTTCTGTCCCTTGGGGATCACGTCGACACCGAGGAAATCCTTCACGCCCTGGCTCGTCTTGTTCTGAGTGAGGGTCATGAGCTTGTGGACAGCCTCTTCCTTCAGCTTGGAGAGCTTCTCTTCATACTCTTCGTCGAGCTTGGGAAGCATGGCGTTCGTGCGGCTGTTTTTCTTGCTCTTAGCCGCCTTGGCAAAGAGATTGGTGCCGATAACCACGCCTTTCAGCGAGGGAGTGGCCTTGAGCGATGCGTCTTTCACGTCGCCGGCCTTGTCGCCGAAGATGGCTCGGAGCAGTTTTTCCTCAGGAGTGGGATCGCTCTCACCCTTGGGAGTGATCTTGCCGATCATGATGTCGCCGGGGATCACGTGGGCGCCCACACGGATGATTCCGCGTTCGTCCAGATCTTTGGTGGCATCCTCGCTCACGTTGGGGATATCGTTGGTCAGCTCTTCCATGCCGCGCTTGGTCTCGCGCACTTCAAGAGCATATTCGTCGACGTGGACCGAAGTGAGCATATCTTCACGCACCACCCGTTCGTTGAGCACGATGGCGTCCTCATAGTTGTAACCCTTCCAGGGCATGAAGGCCACCTTCAGGTTGCGTCCGAGAGCCAGCTCGCCATTTTCGGTCGAGTAGCCTTCGGTGAGGATAGTGCCTTTTTCCACACGCTGGCCCACTTCGCAGATGGGACGCAGGTCGATGGTGGTGCTTTGGTTCGTCTTGCGGAATTTGGGAATGTGATATTCCTTGACCGCGCTCTCGAACGACACGAATTCCTCTTCTTCGGTGCGGTCATAGCGGATGCGGATTGTCGAAGCGTCGACAAACTCGATTGTTCCGGCGCCTTCGGCAGTGACCTGAGTGCGCGAGTCGCGTATGAGCTGACCTTCGATGCCGGTGCCGACAATGGGAGCTTCGCTTCTCAACAGCGGCACAGCCTGGCGCATCATGTTCGATCCCATGAGCGCGCGGTTGGCGTCGTCGTGCTCCAGGAAGGGGATCAGCGATGCGGCGATCGAGGCAATCTGCGTGGGCGACACGTCCATGAGCTGCACCTGATCGGGCGCAACCACGGGGAAGTCGGCGTCAAGACGGGCCTTGACACGGTCACGCACGAACGAGCCGTCTTCGCGCAAGGGAGCATTGCCCTGGGCGATGATGTTGCCCTCTTCGATTTCAGCAGTCAGATACACCACTTCGTCATTGTTGAGGTTGACGCGGGCGTTCTCGACTTTGCGGTAGGGGGTTTCGATGAATCCGAGATCATTGATCTTGGCATAGACGCAGAGCGACGAGATCAGACCGATGTTCGGTCCTTCAGGAGTTTCGATCGGGCAAAGACGGCCATAGTGGGTATAGTGCACGTCTCGCACCTCGAAGCCTGCGCGCTCGCGGGTCAGACCGCCGGGACCGAGGGCCGACATACGGCGCTTGTGGGTGATCTCGGCCAGCGGGTTGGTCTGGTCCATGAACTGGCTCAGGGCGCTGGTGCCGAAATAAGTGTTGATCACCGACGAAATGGTCTTGGCATTGATCAGGTCGATGGGAGTGAAGACCTCATTGTCGCGCACGTTCATGCGTTCGCGGATAGTGCGCGCCATGCGGTTGAGGCCGACACCGAACTGATTGTAGAGCTGCTCGCCGACAGTGCGCACGCGACGGTTCGACAGGTGGTCGATGTCGTCGACGTCGGTCTTCGAGTTGATCAGCTCGATCAGATATTTGATAATGGCGATTATATCTTCCTTGGTGAGCACACGCACATCCATGGAAGTGCCGAGATTGAGTTTCTTGTTGATGCGGTAGCGACCCACTTCGCCGAGGTCATAGCGCTTCTCGGAGAAGAAGAGGTTGTTGATCACCTCGCGGGCGCTCGCGTCGTCCGGCGGCTCGGCGTTGCGCAGCTGCCGGTATATATACTGGATGGCCTGGATTTCGGTGTCGGTGGTATCCTTGGCCAGAGTGTTGAAAATAATGGAATAGTCCGACGAGTTGGCGCTCTCCTTGTGGAGGAGGATTGTCTGCACGCCGCTCTGAAGGATTTCCTCGACATTTTCCTCGGTCAGCTCGGTTTCGCGGTCGACGACAATCTGCGAACGTTCGACCGAAACCATTTCGCCGGTGTCGGGGTCGACGAAATCTTCAAGCCACATGCGCTGCACGCGTGCGGCGAGCTTTCTTCCGAGGTATTTCTTGAGATTCTGTTTGTTGACTTTGACCTCTTCGGCAAGGTCGAAGATTTCGATGATGTCCTTATCGCGCTCAAGACCGATGGCACGCAGCAGAGTGGTGACAGGAAGTTTCTTCTTGCGGTCGATATAGGCATACATCACGTTGTTGATGTCGGTCGCAAACTCAATCCACGAACCGCGGAACGGAATGATTCGTGCGGAATAGAGTTTGGTGCCGTTGGCATGGGTGCTCTGTCCGAAAAAGACGCCAGGCGAACGGTGGAGCTGTGACACGACAACGCGCTCCGCGCCATTGATGACGAAAGTGCCCTTGTCGGTCATGTATGGAATCGGGCCGAGATACACGTCCTGAACCACAGTTGCAAAGTCCTCGTGATCAGGGTCGGTGCAATAGAGTTTGAGTTTAGCCTTCAGCGGCACGCTGTAAGTTAGGCCGCGGGTGAGGCACTCCTCGATCGTGTAACGCGGCGGGTCGATGTAATAGTCCAGGAACTCCAGCACGAAGTTGTTGCGGGTGTCGGCGATTGGGAAGTTCTCTGAAAACACCTTGAAAAGGCCCTCGTTGTTGCGCTTTTCCGGCGCGGTATCCAGTTGCAGGAAGTCTTGAAACGACTTGAGCTGCACCTCGAGAAAATCGGGGTAAGGCAGAGGATTTTTCACCGTCGCGAAGTTGACGCGCGGCTTTGATTCGATTACTGACATCTAAGGGATTTTGGCGATTGGTAAAAGGAAAGAAGAACTTGAAAATTAATTAAGAACACAATTAGGTTAAGAGTCCTCCGACAGGAGGATTCTTAACCTAACTACCTGGCTGACAGGTGTCTTATTTCAGTTCAACCTCAGCGCCTGCTTCTTCGAGCTGCTTCTTGAGGCCTTCGGCGTCGGCTTTGGCAATGCCTTCCTTCACTACAGAGGGAGCGCCGTCAACCATCTCCTTGGCTTCCTTCAGGCCAAGGCCGGTGAGTTCCTTCACGAGCTTCACTACAGCGAGCTTGCTTGCGCCGGCGTTTTTCAGGACTACGTCGAAGGAGGTCTTCTCTTCAGCGGCGGGAGCACCGGCAGCAGGACCAGCAGCAACTGCTACGGCAGCAGCGGCGGGTTCGATGCCATACTCTTCCTTGAGGATCTGAGCGAGTTCGTTCACTTCCTTAACGGTGAGGTTCACAAGTTGTTCTGCAAAAGCTTTAAGATCTGCCATTGTTGTATAGTTTTTGAATTGTTATAGACTTGGTTGGATTGTGTTTGTGAGTTTTATGGCTGTTTTGGACAGGTTCAGCCTTCCTTCTGCGAGAGGGTTTCAAGGATGCCATGGAGCTTGTTGGCGCCGCTCTGGAGAGCAGAAACAACATTCTTGGCAGGCGACTGGAGCAGAGCCACAACGTCGGCGATGAGTTCGTTCTTGCTCTTGATCGAAGCAAGAGTGTCGAGCTGATCCGCACCGACATATACGGTCTCTTCAACATAAGCGGCCTTCAGTACGGGCAGCTTGTCGTCCTTCTTGACGAAATCCTTAATCAGTTTGGCGGGAGCATTGCCGACGTTCGAGAACATCACCGAAGTCGAGCCTTTGAGAGCTCCGTAGATTTCGGTGTAGTCACCGGGCATGGTCTCAAGAGCCTTGTGAAGAAGGGTGTTCTTCACAACCATCAGCTTGATGTCGGCCTTGTTGCAGGCACGGCGGAGCGCGCTTGTCTTCTCGGCGTCGAGTCCGGCGGTTTCTACCAGGTAAAAGCAGCTGTACTCCTTCAGAGTTTCGGCAATACGGTCAATGATGACAGCTTTTTGTTCCTTTCTCATGATGATCAGTTTCTTTTACTTGATATTATTCTTCAATGCTCTTGGGATCAACCTTCACGCCAGGGCTCATTGTGCTCGAGATATATATGCTCTTGATATATGTGCCCTTGGCAGCAGCAGGTTTCAGACGAACCAGAGTGTTGATAAACTCACGTGCGTTGTCGCGGATCTTCTCGGGCGAGAAAGAGATCTTGCCGATCGAGGAGTGAACGATACCGTTCTTGTCTACCTTGAAGTCGATCTTACCTTTCTTCACTTCCTCAACAGCCTTGGCCACGTCGGGAGTAACGGTGCCGCTCTTGGGGTTAGGCATCAGGCCACGGGGACCGAGGATGCGGCCGAGAGCACCGATTTTGCCCATGATGGCGGGCTGAGTGATGATCACGTCAACGTCAGTCCAGCCGCCTTTGATCTTTTCGATGTACTCGTCAAGACCTACATAGTCGGCGCCGGCTGCCTTGGCAGCGGCTTCGGCTTCGCTCGAGCAAAGCACGAGGACTTTGATTTCTTTACCGGTTCCGTGGGGCAGGGTCACCACGCCACGAACCATTTGATTTGCCTTGCGGGGGTCAACGCCGAGGCGCACGTCGATGTCAAGCGAAGCGTCGAATTTGGCATAGTTTACTTCCTTTACCAGTGACGATGCTTCAGCCAGAGTGTACGCTTTCCCGGGCTCTATCTTCGCAAGAGCAAGCTTTTGATTTTTGGTCAATTTTGCCATGTTGTCGATAGGTCTTATTAGTTATTACCGGGGAATTCGCCTTTAACGGTGATGCCCATGCTTCTGGCCGTGCCGGCAACCATGCTCATCGCCGACTCCAGTGAGAAACAGTTCAAATCGGGCATTTTGTCAGTAGCAATCGCTTTTACCTGCTCCCAGGTCACTTCGCCCACTTTGTTGCGGTTAGGCTGTGCGGAACCGCTTTTGAGCTTGGTGGCTTCCAGCAACTGGATGGCAACCGGCGGGGTCTTTACAACAAAGTCGAAGCTCTTGTCAGTGTAATACGTGATTACGACAGGGAGCACCTTACCGGCCTTGTCCTGGGTGCGGGCATTGAATTGCTTGCAAAACTCCATGATGTTTATACCCTTGGAGCCCAGTGCGGGACCTACGGGAGGAGAAGGGTTGGCTGCGCCACCCTTGATTTGCAATTTGATCTGTCCAGCAATTTCTTTAGCCATTGTGTTACAATAATTTAAAATTGGTGGGTTGGTTTACTGCGGAAGTGAAAGACTCGTTTAACATCAAATGAGGCTGTGTGCGTAACCACACGGCCTCGTCGGTGTTTCATTTGTCGGAATTCAACTCCCTTTCTACTTGCGAATTGTCCAGCTCGAGCGGGGTTTTACGCCCGAACACCTTCACCATGACCTTCAGCTTCTTCCGCTCACGGTTCACCTCTTCGATCTCACCGATGAAGCCATTGAAGGCTCCGGTGATCACCTTGACGGATTCGCCGACCATGTAGTCATTGATGCCGTCCTCGACGATTTCGTCGTTAATCTCATCCACCGTGCCAAGCATTCGCTTAACGTCAGCCTCGCGGAGCACTTCCGGCTTTGAGCCTTTCTCGCGTCCACGCAGGAAGTCGATCACATTGGTGGTGGTTGTGAGTGTGTGAATCACCTCACCGCGCAGGTCGGCTTCGATAAAGACGTAACCGCTGTAGAGGTTGCGTTCTTTGACGACTTTCTTGCCGTTGCGCACAGTCAACACTTTCTCGGTGGGAATCAACACCTGAAAGACGTAATTGCCCAGATCAGTATTCTGGATTTGTGCGTCGAGCACTTCCTTGACCTTGGCTTCTTTACCCGAAATGGCACGCAGAACGTACCAGGCGCGTTTACTTTCTTTCTCTTCGGCCATGATTCTCTTTTAGGAGATGTAATGTTTGATTGTGAAATAATTCGGATGAGAGGGAGTGATGAGGAAAAACAGGAATCAGTTCTTGAGGCTGTAGATCAGCTTCATGATGTTATCGACAGCTTGGTCCATGAGCAGTACTATCAGTGCGATTATGATGGAAGCTATCAGCACGATAATGGCGCTCTTGACAAGCTGCGTTCTTGTGGGCCAGGAGGTCTTATACCGAAGCTCGGTGTACGACTCTTCCAGATCCGTAAGTAGTTTCAGTTTTTTCATTTTCGGTTGTTTTGGGCACGGGTTGAGAGGCTCGAACTCCCGACACCTGGTTTTGGAGACCAGCGCTCTACCAACTGAGCTAAACCCGTATGTAGATAAGCGAAGCGCCTTCCGGACTGACGCGCCCGCCGGGCGCTTCGCTTTATTCTTGATTCCTTTCGGAGGAAAGGAGGATTAGTCGAGGATTTCGGTGATCTGACCGGAACCTACAGTGCGGCCGCCTTCACGGATTGCGAAACGCAGACCCTGGTCGCAAGCTACGGGGTTGATCAGCTCGACGATGATTTCCACGTGGTCACCAGGCATTACCATGTCAACGCCTTCGGGGAGAGTGATTTCACCGGTCACGTCGAGTGTGCGGATGTAGAACTGGGGACGATAGTGGTTGTGGAACGGAGTGTGACGGCCACCTTCTTCTTTCTTCAGGATGTAGACAGAAGCTTTGAATCTGCTGTGGGGTTTAACAACTCCGGGGTGGCAGATTACCATACCACGTTTGATGTCTTTCTTGTCGATACCGCGGAGGAGCAGACCTACGTTGTCACCGGCTTCGCCCTGATCGAGGAGCTTGCGGAACATTTCAACGCCGGTTACAACCGACTTCATGTCTGCGCCGAGACCCATGATCTGTACTTCGTCACCAACTTTGACGATACCGGTTTCGATACGACCTGTAGCAACGGTGCCGCGGCCAGTGATCGAGAACACGTCTTCGACAGGCATCAGGAAGGGTTTGTCGACGTCGCGGGGAGGCAGAGGAATCCAGTTGTCAACGGCTTCCATGAGCTCCATAACTTTGGCTTCCCATTCGGGTTCGCCGTTGAGGGCGCCCAGAGCAGATCCGCGGATGATGGGAGTGTTGTCGCCGTCGTAGTCGTAGGAGCTGAGCAGGTCGCGCATTTCCATTTCAACGAGGTCAAACATCTCTTCGTCATCAACCATGTCGCACTTGTTGAGGAACACAACGATACGGGGCACGTTCACCTGACGGGCGAGCAGGATGTGTTCGCGGGTCTGGGGCATGGGACCGTCGGTTGCAGCAACCACGATGATAGCACCGTCCATCTGAGCAGCACCGGTAACCATGTTCTTCACATAGTCAGCGTGTCCGGGGCAGTCAACGTGAGCGTAGTGGCGGTTTGCGGTTTCATATTCAACGTGAGCGGTGTTGATTGTGATACCACGTTCCTTTTCTTCGGGAGCGTTGTCGATCTGGTCGAAGGACTTCACTTCTGAAAGGCCGGCCTTAGCCAGTACGGTGGTGATGGCGGCAGTAAGGGTGGTTTTACCGTGGTCCACGTGACCGATGGTGCCGATATTCACGTGCGGTTTGGTTCTTTCGAATTTCTCTTTAGCCATAGCTTTGCTATTTTGTTTGGTTTTATAATGCTTTCGTTTTCATCATAAAGCCCCCGACAGCGTTTTGGCACACCACCGAGGTTGGCGCTTCTTTGCGGTTGCGCACTGCTTGCTTTTGTGGAGCCGATGGCGGGATTTGAACCCGCGACCTCTTCCTTACCAAGGAAGTGCTCTACCCCTGAGCTACATTGGCGTTCTTCTTTGGTCTTAGAGCGGAAGACGGGGCTCAAACCCGCGACCCTCAGCTTGGAAGGCTGATGCTCTATCGACTGAGCTACTTCCGCATTTTTCAGCGTGGATGAATTTGTGGGCGAAGATGGATTCGAACCACCGAAGGTATAAACCAGCAGATTTACAGT
>CAMWSS010000004.1 GCA_947177035.1 uncultured Porphyromonadaceae bacterium
TAGAGAGCTGGAGCTTACCACCGGCTTTCACACCTTCGGCGTGGCCTTCGAGCTTGACGGGTACTTCGATCGAAACGGGCTTCTGCTCGTTGACTTCGAGGAAGTCGATGTGGAGGATGGTGTCCTTCACCGGGTGGAACTGGATGTCTTTGAGAACCACCATTTTCTTTTCGCCGTTGAGTTCGAGTTCTACAGCAAAGATTTCGGGGGTGTAGATGAGCTTGCGTACAGCTTCGTTGGTCACGACGATGTCGGTGGTGATGAGGCCCTTGCCGTCTTCGATCTCCACGAGCTTTTCGCCGGGCTTCAGGGTGCCAGAGTAGGGGAGGGTCACGATTGCGCCGCCGTTGATGACTGCGGGGATTTTGCCTTCGTTACGCAGGGCCTTGGTGGCCTTCTTGCCGAGGTCGGTGCGAGGCTCGGCTGTCAGTTGAAATGTCTTCATCTGTTTGGTTTAAAATGTGTTACTCAAAATTAAATGTGTTGATTTAATTTCCCATCACACGGAAAATCGACCGCAAAGGTAGTGAAAATCCGGTTTAAATCCAAATGTTTGTCATTTTCTTTTTGTCGGAAGGAAATAATGCGGGCGTGATAATGGCTGATTGAAATAAAATTAGTACTTTTGTGGCACTATTAATTCTTGCCTTTGAAATATCACGTTAATCAACCGCTTTTAGACAATGCGTTTAGTAATTGAACCCAACTATGCCGACTTATCACGATGGGCCGGCAACTATGTGGCTGCGCGTATCAATGCCGCCAAGCCCACAGCTGACAAACCGTTCGTTCTCGGACTTCCCACAGGCTCGTCGCCTCTTGGCATGTATCGCCGTCTGGTCGAACTCCACAAGGAGGGCAAAGTGTCATTCAAGAATGTCGTTACATTCAATATGGATGAATACGTCGGCATTCCGCGTGACCATGAGCAGAGCTATCACACCTTCATGCACACCAACTTCTTTGATCATATCGACATTCCGGCCGAGAACATCAATATTCTCAACGGCAATGCAGAAGATCCCGAAGCGGAGTGTGCCCGCTATGAAGAGAAGATCGCCAGCTATGGCGGCATCGATCTGTTTCTTGGCGGCGTAGGCCCCGATGGCCATATCGCATTCAACGAGCCTGGATCGTCGCTCTCTTCCAAGACCCGCATGAAGACTCTGACCCAGGACACCATCATCGCCAACTCGCGCTTCTTTGAGGGTAACCTCGACCTGGTGCCGAAGACCGCGCTGACCGTCGGCGTTGGCACTGTGATGGCCGCCCGTTCGGTGATGCTGCTCGTCAACGGACACAACAAGGCCCGCGCCCTGCGTCATGGCGTGGAGGGCGGTATCAGCCAGATGTGGACCATCTCGGCCCTTCAGCTTCATCAGCACGCTATCATCGTTGCCGACGAAGACGCCTGCGCTGAACTGAAAGTCGGCACCTACCGTTACTTCAAGGATATCGAATCGGCCAATCTCGATCCCGATACACAGCTCTGAGCAAAACCGTAATAACAATAAAGGAGGCCGCTCCACGTCCCTTGACGGGCACAGTGGAGCGGCCTCTTCTACTTATTTTTCACCATTAATTCATTTATTTGCCGAGCTTGTCGGACAGATCGTGGGCCTTCTGGGCCAGCTTTTCGGCCAGGTCACCGGTCTTTTCGGCCAGATTTGCCGCCACGTGGGCGGCTTTGTCCTTCAGGTTGCCGGCTTTGTCCTGGGCCTGCTCGGCCAGGTCGGCGGCTTTTTCTTTGGCCGTATGTGCCGCGTCGCCGAGCTTGTCTTTCAGCGCTTTCGCTTTTTCGCTGGCTGCGGCTTCTGCTGCCTTGGCCGATACTTTGGCTGCTGTTTCAGAGAGTTTGGCTGCGGCTCCTGCCGCCTTGTCGTGTACTTGATTCATAATTTTTCGCTTGTTTTGGTTATGTTTGATTATAGATTGCTGTTCGTATGCATTAACGGCTCTGCTTTCCAAAATGTTCATGCCGCCGTTGCATAAATGCCGTGAAAGTGCTATCTTTGTGGCTTAATAACTGAACATCATGTTTGAACAGAATGATAACCAACCGGGGACGGATTACAGTCCCTTTCGCCGTGGCGCTGAAGACGGTGTGCTTTTCGGCGTCTATCTCGGCGCGCTGAGTGTCTGCATGTTGGCCGGCCTGCGTTTGCCGGTGCTTGAAGTGCTGTTTCTGATTCTGGCCGTCGGAGTGCCGTTCTACTGCTTCCGTCGCCAGCGGCGCAGCTATGTGGCCGCCGGGGGGACGCTCACCTTGGCCCCGCTGTGGATGCAAGGCATAGTCATGTTTATCTGCGGATCAATCATCATGGCTCTGGTCATGATGGTCTATCTCCAGTGGATCGATCCGGACTATATGGCCTATCTCAAGGCCATGGTGACCGAAAGTGTTGCTCTCGATCCGGAAGCATTTGCCGCGTCGGGATTGAAGCCGGCCGACATCGACAATCTTTTCTCGATCATAACTCCGGCCAAATTCGCAGTCGAAATGCTGTGGCTGTCAATATTTACCGGCTCGATCCTGTCGTTGCTCATGGCCGTGATCGTGCCTCTGAAGAGAATTCCTCAAAAGAGATGAAAACAGACAATAAACCGACTCTTGACATATCGGTGGTGGTGCCCCTGTATAACGAGGCGGAATCGCTGCCTGAACTTGAAGCATGGATTGCGCGCGTGATGAAAGCCAATGGCTTCAGCTATGAAGTGATATTTGTTGACGATGGCTCGACCGACGATTCATGGCAGGTGATCCGCGGGCTGCAACGGAAGAACAGGGCCGTGCGCGGCGTTTCCTTCCGCCGGAATTATGGCAAAAGCCCGGCGCTCAACACCGGATTCGGGCTGACGCGCGGCAATGTGGTCATAACCATGGACGCCGATCTGCAGGACTCGCCCGACGAGATCCCCGAACTCTATCGCATGATCACCGTCGAAGGCTATGACATGGTGTCGGGCTGGAAGCAGAAGCGTTATGACCCGCTGTCGAAGACCATCCCGACCAAACTCTTCAACGCCACGGCGCGTAAAGTCAGCGGCATCAGAAATCTTCATGACTTCAACTGCGGCCTGAAGGCTTATAGAAGCGAAGTGGTCAAACACATCGAGATCTATGGCGATATGCACCGCTATATACCGTATCTGGCCAAAAATGCAGGCTTCGGCAAAATCGGAGAGAAGGTGGTGCATCATCAGGCCCGTAAATACGGTGTGTCGAAATTCGGACTCGACCGTTTTGTCAACGGATATCTGGATCTCGTCACCCTGTGGTTCACTTCGAAATTCGGAGCCAAACCCATGCACTTTTTCGGCCTGCTCGGCTCGCTGATGTTTGCTCTCGGGTTTGTGTCGGCCGTTGTGGTCGGCGCCATGAAACTTTATCGTATGTGGCACGGCATGACGTATGCCCTGGTAACCGATTCGCCATATTTCTATCTGGCCCTGACGCTGATGATTCTCGGATCGCAGTTCTTTCTGGCCGGTTTCATCGGCGAACTGGTGACCCGCAACGCCGTCGGACGCAACCACTATGAAATTGCTGAAATCCTGACCGACGACGAGGAATGATGAAAACCGCGCAGCTGATCTTCTCATCGGGAATTGCGGCGGTTTTGCTGACCGTCGCCGGGTGTGCCTCAGACGGTTGTCTTAACAACCGCAACTCGATTCCTCTGGCCGGATTCTACTCTTCGCAGACCCATGAGCCGGTCACCGTGGCCGCGCTCACCGTGGCCGGCGACGGCGCTCCGGGCGATTCCATGCTGCTCAATAACGAGGCTGCATCGCAGGTCTATCTGCCGTTTCGGGCCAATGCCGACGAAGTGACGTTCGGCTTCTCGGTGGCCGTCGATGGCGGCGTGATGACCGACCAACTGACGTTTGCTTACCGGACAATGCCATATTTCGATAACGCCGACTGCGGCGCCATGTATCGTTACCTCATAACTTCGGTTGACTTTAACGGCGCGCTGATCGACTCGGTGGGCATTGTCGACTCGCTAGTCACAAACGTGGAGACAGAACGCATTAAAATCTACTTCCATGGCGCTCCGCAGTAAGAAAATTCTACTCGTCGTCATGGCGACAGTGTTGTTGGGGGCCGGCGCTGTGTCGGCGCAACGTCGGGTCACTCCGGTTAGACCGGCCGAGCCGACTCGCACTCAATCCGTTGTCGACGAAACAAAACGCAAGCCGAAATCTACTCTTCCGGCGTCGGTGGTGACTCAGATTGACGACAAAGGCCGCGAGATTCTGGTCGACACGATCTCTGGTTCTGAATACGTCGACTCGCTGGCTCTGGCAATGCCCAAAGTCGTTGGAAATTTTTACCCTCTGATGCATGCGCTGACAATCGGCGTCGATCTTTGGGATCCGCTGATGCGCGCATTTGGCCAGGATTATGGCCTGGCTGGAGCATGGGCCGAACTGAGTCTGCACAACCGCTATAACCCGATCGTGGAGTTCGGCCTTGGAAACGCATGGTCTCGGCCGGAAGAGATGAACTATACCTACAGCTCACCCATAGCTCCATATTTCAAAGTCGGGTGTAATTATAACTTTCTCTATAATTCCAATCCCGACTATCAGGTCTATGCCGGAGTCCGTTACGGCATAACCCGGTTTGCTTATGACGTGACTGGCGTGACGGTCAATAACGACTACTGGGGCGAGACAACCTCTTTCAGCATACCGCGCCAGCACTCCACCGTGGGCTATGGCGAGATTACGGCAGGGCTTAAAGTCAAAATCGCCGGCCGGTGGTCAATGGGCTGGTGCGTAAAATATCACGCCATTCTTCACAGTTCAAAGGCTGAATATGGAAGACCGTGGTATATTCCCGGGTTCGGCACCCGCGGCTCCACTCTCGGCATGTCGCTTTCCGTCATGTACACCCTGCCGCTCAACAAAAAGTCGGCCACACCGTGGGCCGAGCTGAACGATCCGGAGGCTCAGGAAACGCCGGAAGCCTCCGCCGGTAATGAACTAAACATTTCTACTGAAACAGATAATGAAGAAGAACCGAATTCAGACTAACAGAATCCTGCTCGGCGCCATGGCGCTGGCAGCTTCATCGCTCGGCCTGTCGGCGGCATCGGCTCCGCTGTGGCTGCGCGATGTCAAAATTTCGCCTGACGGCTCAACTATCGCGTTCACCTACAAAGGCGACATCTACACCGTGCCTTCGGCTGGTGGAGCCGCTTTGCGTCTCACCACCTCGGGAAGCTATGAATCATCGCCGGTGTGGAGTCCCGACGGCAAGCAGATCGCGTTTTCAAGTGACCATCATGGCTCGGCCGACGTGTTTGTCATGCCGGCAACAGGCGGCCAGGTGAAACGCCTCACTTCGTTCAGCGGCTCGGAAACTCCGGAAGCCTTTTCGGCCGATGGCCGTTTCGTCTATTTCTCGGCCGTGATACAGGATCCGGCCGAAAGCGCGTCGTTCCCCTCTTCGCGTCTGTCGGAACTCTATCAGGTGCCGGTTGGCGGCGGAGCTGTCAAGAGAGTGCTGGCCACTCCCGCACAGCGCCTGTCTGTCGCTCCCGACGGATCGTTCATGCTTTATCAGGACGACAAGGGAACCGAAAATGAATGGCGCAAACACCACACGTCGTCGGTCACCCGCGGCCTCTGGAAATATGATTTCAAGACCGGAGAGCACACCTCGCTGGTCGATCACGCCGGCGAAGACCGTGACCCGGTGGTGTCGCCCGACGGAAAGACAATGCTCTTCCTGAGCGAGCGTGACGGCGGTTCGATGAACGTCTATTCTCTTGCCCTTGACAACGTCAACGCGGCGCCAAAGGCGTTGACATCATTCAAGGAGCACCCTGTGCGATTCCTGTCGCAGGGACGCAACGGCCTGGCCGCCATGACCTGGGACGGCGAGATATACACCATGATGCCCGGACAGAAGCCTGCCCGGCTGAACGTGGAGATTGTGGCCGACGATTATTATGCGCCTTCGATCATGAATGTGTCTTCTGGCGCGCAGCATGCCGTGCCGTCGCCCGACGGCAAGATGGTGGCGTTCATCCGACGCGGTGACCTTTTTGTCACTTCTGTGGAATATCCGACCACAAAGCAGGTCACAGCCACACCGCAGGCTGAATCGGCTCCGACGTGGGGTTCGGACAACCGCACGATCTATTATGTCAGCGACCGCAGCGGTCGCCCCGACCTCTATGTCGCATCGCTGACTCGCGACGACGACCCCGATTTTCCCAATGCCACCGCCATATCCGAATCGCCCGTATTCAAAAGCGGAAATGTGGAGCGTGACGCTCCGCAGGTAAGCCCCGACGGCAAGAAGCTCGCTTACGTCGAAGACCGTTGCCGGCTGATGGTGATGGATATCGACAGCAAGAAGGTCACTCAGCTCACCGACGGTTCTCTGGCCAAAGCCCGCATGGGCGTGGACTTCACCTGGAGCCCCGACAGCCGCTGGATCGCATTCACGACGGTGGGTCACGGACATGATCCTTACATGGACCTTGCGATTGTCAATGTCGATGGCAAGAAGCCCGAAATAACTCCGCTGACCGAGAGTGCTTATTTTGATGAATCGCCGCGATGGAGTCCCGACGGAAGCTGTGTGGTGTTTGTCTCTGACCGTTTCGGCATGCGTAATCAGGCTTCATGGGGATCACAGTCCGACGTTTTTGCCGTTTTTGTCAATCAGGACGCGCTTGACCGCTTCCGGCTGAGCGAAGAAGACCATAAACTTCTCGTCGCCGCAGAGTCGAAAGCGAAAAAGGATAAAAAAGAGTCTGATAAAAAGGAAAAGGATTCAGCCGACGACGAAGCCGGTGATCTGGTGAAAGTGGAGCGTGAAGGCATGGCCGACCGTCTGGTGCGCCTGACGCCATTCTCCAGCGATCTGGCCGGCGCGGTGATGGATAAGAAGAGCGAGAAGCTTTATTTCCTGACCCGTGTGGAGAAGGGCTATGATCTCTGGCAACTCGATCTGCGCAAGGGCGGAGCCTCGATCGCGCAGAAACTCGGCGCCGGCGCTCCTCCGAGCATGGCTTTTGATGCCGATGCTTCGGCTCTGTTCCTGCTGTCAGGCTCGATGATGAAGAAAATCGCGCTGCCTGGTTCGGCCACAAACATTACTTACAATACACGGATGCGGCTCGATCGCGCTGCCGAGCGTGACTATATGCTGGAATATGTGCGCGACATGGAGAAGAAGAAGTTCTATGTCAAGGACATGCATGGCGTGAAGTGGGACGCATTGGTCGACCACTACCGTCGCTTCCTGCCCCATATCGACAATAACTATGATTTCTCGGAGATGCTCTCCGAACTGCTTGGAGAACTCAATGTGAGTCACACCGGTTCCGGATATCGCGTGCCTGGTTCTCCCGACGAAACCACAGCCGATCTCGGCCTTATATATGATTTTGACTTCGACGGCCCGGGTCTGCGCGTGGCTGAGATTGTCAAGGGCGGTCCTTTGGCCAAAGCGTCATCTGCCGTCAAGGTGGGCGATGTGATCGTTGCGGTCAACGGAACCGAGATCACTGCCGACACCGACCTGGCCTCGCTGCTCAACGGTCTGGCCGGCCACAAGGTGCTGATTCGCGTTAAACCTGCCAAGGGTGGCGACGAGTTCGAGGAGGTGGTGAAGCCGATCACTCTGGGAGCAATGAGTTCTCTGCTTTATGACCGGTGGGTTGCCGCGCGTGCCGCCGATGTCGACTCGCTATCGGGCGGCCGTCTCGGTTATGTCCACATCCGCTCCATGAGCGACGATTCATTCCGCCGGATCTACACCGACATTCTCGGCAAGTACAACGATCGCGAGGGAATTGTCATCGACACCCGCTTCAATGGCGGAGGCCGTATGCACGAAGACATAGAGATTCTTTTCAGCGGCGAGAAATATCTGACTCAGGTGGTGCGTGGTGTCGACGTGTGCGACATGCCCTCTCGCCGATGGAACAAGCCGAGCATCATGATTCAGGGAGAGGCGAACTACTCGAACGCCCACGGAACTCCCTGGGTCTATAAGACCAGAGGTCTCGGAAAACTTGTCGGCATGCCTGTGCCGGGCACGATGACGTCTGTCAACTGGGTGACTCTCCAGGATCCGACAATGTATTTCGGAATACCTGTGATCGGATATCGCACTGCCGACGGTTCATATCTTGAGAACAAGCAGCTGGAGCCTGATGTGAAGGTGGCCAACACGCCGGCCCGTCTGGCTGCCGGAATCGACGATCAGCTGCGCGTGGCCGTCGATGAACTGTTGCGCGAGATAGACTCGAAGAAGAAGAAGTAAAACCTGCAAGCAAATAAAATCAGCGCGTCCACCGTCAGGTGGGCGCGCTGAACTTTTTGTGTCAATTCGTTTTTTAGTTCACCTTGGCTGCGAGTTCCGCACCGGCTTTGAACTTCACGCTCTTGCGGGCGGGAATTTCGATTTTCTGTTTGGTGGCGGGGTTGATGCCTGTGCGAGCGGCTTTTTCAGCTACAGAGAAAGTGCCGAAGCCGACAAGGGCGATTTTATCGTTAGCGGCAAGAGCGTCGGTGATGGCTGCGATTGCTGCGTCAAGAGCATTTTTAGCGTCTGTCTTTGAGAGACCAGCTTTTTCAGCGATGGCATTTACGAGGTCGGTCTTGTTCATAATAATGAGTGAGAAAAATGATTAGAAAGAGTTAACTTTGAATTAGTAGGCAAATTTACTCTTAATATTTGGATTTTTAGCAATCAAACTTTTGTTTTTTTTAAAATAACCGACTTTTTGCGTTAAAATTTCGTTAAAAATGATTAATCATCAATCAAAACTCTCCATAATGGGTATTTTTGTAATATGAATTACCTGCCAGTCCTTTCGGTGGCCGGTTCCGATTGCAGCGGAGGAGCCGGCATACAGGCCGATCTTAAAACCATGTCGGCGCTCGGGTGTTATGCCATGAGCGTCATAACTGCCGTGACCGCACAGAACACCTGTGGGGTGTATGCTGTCGAGGGTATCTCTCCCGAAATTGTTGCCGCCCAGATTGACGCCGTGTTTTCCGACATTCCGCCATTGGCAGTGAAAACCGGCATGCTCTATTCCGATCGGATTGTGGCGGAGGTGGCCCGCTCTCTTGCGGCGCATGGCGTGAAGCATCTTGTTGTCGACCCAGTGATGGTGTCGACGTCTGGCTCAAGGCTGATCTCTGAAGAGGCCATCGAGTGCATGGTCACCCGGCTGTTTCCGCTGGCGGAGGTTGTCACCCCCAACGTGGCTGAAGCCGCGGTTCTGACCGCGTCGGCCAACCCTGACGAACAGGCCGCTAAAATAATGGCCATGGGGCCGAAGTCTGTGTTGCTGAAGGGTGGGGACCGTGCCGGAGATCATAAAACAGATCTGCTCTATCTTGCCGACGACACAGTCCGGCGATTCTCCTCGCCGGCTGTCGACACGGTCAATACCCATGGGACCGGATGCACTATGTCGTCGGCCATCGCGTCATTCCTTGCCAATGGCCGTTCACTCGCCGACGCTGTGGCTGAAGCCAAGGATTATGTCACTTCCGCTCTTCGCGCGGGCGCGTTATATAAAATAGGAGAAGGTCACGGGCCGGTAGACCATTTTCATGCCTTCCGCTCATGAATAAGTTGATTGTGGCCGTCACTCCCGAGCGTGAGGTGGAGGGCGAATCCGGCATTATTGCTGAAATGCTCCGTGCCGGAGCTGATTTTGTGCACATCCGCCATCCGGAAGCCTCGACGGCCGAAGTGAAGCGCATTATTGAAAACGTGCCTCAGCCGCTGCGCCGTCAACTCAGGCTGCACGGCCATTTCGACCTTGTCTGGGAGTTCAATCTCGGCGGCCTGCATCTGAATGGACGCTGTCCGCGGCCGCCAGCAGGCTATTCAGGGTCATTGTCGCTGACATGTCATTCGCTACAGGAGGTTGCCGACGCTGCGGCCGACGGCCGGTATGATTACGTAACACTCAGCCCGATCAGCGCGAGCATCAGCAAGCCAGGCTATGGCGGCAATGCTTTCACTCCGGACGCTCTCGGCAGAATCGACCGCCGACACCGTGTGGTCGCGCTTGGCGGAATCACGCCTGATCTTATTCCGGAACTGGAGCGTTATAACTTCATCGGCTATGCTCTGCTGGGAGCATTGTGGAATTCACCGCAGCCGGCCGATATAATCAGAAAAATCCGTAAACTATGATTATAGCATCTGAAAAAAGAAGAAACAATATTGCAGAATATCTGCTGTATATGTGGCAGATCGAGGATCTGATCCGTGCCAACGGACTTGATATGGAGCGCATACGCGTCAATGTGATAGACCGTTTTGACGGGCTTTCGTCCGAACAGAAGCGCCAGATGGAGGAATGGTATGAGAGCTTGATCGACATGATGCGCCGGGAAGGCGTTGTCGAGTCCGGACATCTGCAAATGAACAACAACGTCCTTCAGTCGCTTGTGGAATTGCACCGCGCGCTGATGGCAGATCCGCGTTTTGCTGATTATTCGGCCGAATTCTATCGCACTCTGCCTTTTATTGTTGAGTTGCGCGCCACGGCCGGCGATAAGGCTGCCGATGAACTGACCACGTGCTTCACCGCGCTATACGGCACTCTGATGCTTCGTCTGGCAGGAAAAGAGATTTCGCCGGACACCCTTGCTGCCCTTGGTCAGATTTCGCGTTTCATCGCGACTCTTTCCGCTCTTTTCCACAAAAACGAAACCAAACCGCTGTTTGCCCCTGAAGACTGATCTGCCGGCTTGCCGGATACCGGTTTGATGAAAAAATACAGATTTTATTTTGAAATTTCAGAATAAAATCGTAACTTCGTGGGCTTAAATAGCCACTTTTTTGCTTATGAGACAGCTAAAAATCACAAAATCAATCACTAACCGTGAAAGCGCCTCGCTTGACAAATACCTCCAGGAAATTGGTCGTGAGGATCTGATAACAGTGGAGGAGGAAGTGGAACTGGCCCAGCGTATCCGACAAGGTGACCAGGTCGCACTCGACAAACTGACCCGTGCAAACCTGCGTTTCGTTGTCTCTGTGGCAAAACAATACCAGAACCAGGGTCTCAGCCTGCCTGACCTCATCAATGAGGGCAATCTCGGCCTGATCAAGGCCGCACAGAAGTTTGACGAAACCCGCGGCTTCAAATTCATCAGCTATGCAGTGTGGTGGATCCGTCAGTCGATTCTTCAGGCTCTGGCTGAACAGAGCCGCATCGTGCGCCTGCCGCTTAACCAGGTGGGTTCGCTCAACAAGATCAGCAAGGCTCTCAGCAAATTCGAGCAGGAAAACGAGCGCCGTCCCTCGCCTGAGGAACTGGCTGAGCAGCTCGACGTGCCTGTGGAGAAGATTGCCGACACGCTCAAGGTTTCAGGCCGTCACATCTCTGTTGACGCACCCTTTGTTGAAGGTGAGGACAACAGTCTGCTCGACGTGCTCTCCAACGATGATTCGCCAATGGCCGATGCCGGCCTGAATCAGGACTCGCTCTCGAAGGAGGTGGATCGCGCCCTGCATCAGCTCCACGACCGCGAACGCGAGATCCTCAAAATGTTCTTCGGCATAGGATGTCAGGAAATGACTCTTGAGGAGATCGGCACCAAATTCGATCTTACGCGCGAGCGTGTGCGCCAGATCAAGGAAAAAGCCATCCGTCGTCTGAAAGGACAGAAATCACGTCTGCTCAAAACTTATCTCGGCCAGTAAATTCATTATGGTAAAGCATATTGTGACATTCAAACTCAGCGGCACTCCTGAACAGAGGCTTGACGCAGCCGCTCGATTCCGCGACGCGCTGATGGCCCTGCCCGCCCAGATCGACGTGCTCCGTTCCATGGAAGTCGGCATCAATCAGAATCCGGCCGAGGACTGGGATGTTGTGCTCACGGCCGTGGTCCCGTCAATGGCCGACGTCGAGACATATGCCAAGCATCCGGCCCATGTGGCCGCCGCCGCCATAATCGCTCCCTGCAAGGCGGCCCGCGCATGCGTGGATTATGAATTTTGAATTTACCGCTCTACTGACAGCACAAGCCCCGGAAGTGACGGCACTGGTCACTCACCGGGGCTTTAATGCGTGCTGGTATGCCGGCGCTGACGCCGCTTCTTCGGCTGAAGGACGCCGTCTGATCGCGCGACATTTCGGAGTGGGGGATGATGCTGTGTTTATGCCGCGTCAGACTCATTCCGTCCGGGTGGCATATGCAGGCGAAGACCTTGACGGAGTGGACGCTTTGGTCACTTCCCGTCGTGGCGCGGTGCTTTGCATCAACACTGCCGACTGCCTTCCGTTGCTGCTCGTCGACACCGTTGCCGGAGTGATCGGCGCGGCCCATTGCGGGTGGCGCGGCACGGTGGCGGGAATAGCGTCGCGCACGGTGGAGCGGATGGCTGCCATAGGGGCTGATCCGTCGCGTATTGTTGCCGCCATGGGTCCGTGCATATGTCCGGCCTGTTTTGAAGTCGGTCCGGAGGTGGCGGCGCTTTTTCCAGCTGAAGTGCTGGTGGAACCTTCGGGAGGGCGTCCGCATGTGGATCTTGGCGCCGCTGTCTCGCTCCAGCTTCTGGCATCGGGTCTTCGTCATGATTCCATCTCACTTCCCATGGCGTGTTCAATGCACGATTCCCGTTTTCACTCCGTGCGCCGTGAAGGCCGCGATCTTCCATATCGTACTCTTTCAGCAATAATTCTCAACCAGTAGTAGATTTTGATCATGAACGAACTGATTCCTGACTGGGCAATGGGCGCCAATTGCGCCATAACCGTCTGCGACGCAGAGTGCCGCATCATTTATATGAACCAGCGTGCGCGCGACACTTTTGCCGCGCGCGGCGGGGCCGATCTTATCGGCCGCAATCTGATGGACTGCCACAATGAGCGTTCGCAGGCCATTATCCGTCGTCTGCTTGCCGATGGTGGCTCCAATGCCTACACTATCGAGAAGCAGGGTCTGCGCAAGCTGATTTTCCAGACCGCCTGGCGTTTGCCCGACGGCCGAGTGGGCGGACTCACGGAATTCTCCATTGTTTTGCCTGACGAATTGCCGCACTATGTGAGGTAGACGGTGCTGGCCGAGCAGCTATAAAAACAGAGAGAGAACGGTGTTGTGCCGTTCTCTCTCTCTGTTTTTATAGAGCGTGTATTGTTATCCGAGGCGGGCGCGGAGCGCGGCGGTTTCGGCTTCATATCCGGGTTTTGCCAGAAGGGCGAACATGTTGCGCTTGTAGGCTTCGACACCGGGCTGGTTGAACGGGTTGACTCCGAGCATATATCCGCTGATTCCGCATGCCATTTCAAAGAAGTAGATAAGGGATCCGAGGGTATATTCGTTGAGCGAGTCGATGGTTACGGTCAGGTTGGGCACTCCGCCGTCGATGTGTGCCAGGCGGGTTCCGAGTTCGGCCATTTTGTTGACTTCGTCGATCCGTTTTCCTGCGATGAAGTTGAGTCCGTCGAGATTGTCGGGGTCTGAAGGGATGACCAGAGTGCGGTCCGGCGATTCAACCGAGATGACGGTTTCAAAGATGGTGCGCTCGCCGTCCTGTATCCATTGTCCCATTGAGTGGAGGTCGGTGGTGTTGTCGACTGCGGCGGGGAAGATGCCTTTGTGGTCTTTTCCTTCGGATTCGCCATAGAGCTGTTTCCACCATTCTCCGAAGAAGTGGAGTTTGGGGCAGTAGTTGACAAGGATTTCGATTTTTTTGCCTGCGCGGTAGAGGGCGTTGCGAGTTGCAGCATATACCCATGCGGGCGATCCGGGGCGGGCGCATGCGGCCTGCATGTCGGCAGCGCCTCCGAGCAGAGCGCGGATGTTGAAGCCAGCCACGGCGATCGGGAGGAGGCCGACGGGCGAGAGCACTGAGAAGCGTCCGCCGACGTTGTCGTCGATGACGAATGTGTCATATCCTTCGTCGGTGGCCAGCGAGCGGAGCGCACCGCGTTTTGCGTCGGTTACGGCCACGATGAGGCGTGCGGCCTGCTGTTTTCCGGCCTGTGCCTCAAGCTGGGCTTTGAGCAGGCGGAATGCGATTGCGGGTTCGGTTGTTGTGCCAGATTTTGAGATGACGATTATGCCGAATCGGCGGTTGCGCAGATAGTCTGAGAGTTCAGCCAGATAGTCTTCGCCGATGTTTTGTCCGGCAAAGAGGATTTCGGGAGTTGTCTGGGCAAATGTCGGTTTCAGGGCTTCGATCACGGCTTTGGCGCCGAGATATGATCCGCCGATGCCGATGCAGACCACTGTGTCGCATTCGGCGCGCAGGCGCGTGGCGACAGATTCGATGCGTTCGGTCAGGTCGGATTCGAGGGTTTCGGAGGGGAGGTTCACCCATCCGAGGAAGTCGGCTCCTTCGCCGGAACCGTTGAGCACTTTGTTGAGCGCTTCGTCGGCTTCAGGGGCGAGAGCGGAGAGTGCTTTGTCGTCGATGCCTGAGTCGGCGACAGATACAGACAGAGAGTTCATATAGGTTTTGAATTTTAGTTATGTCTTTTGAACAGGAATAACAAATCAGCGGTCAGGTTAGTTTGAGCGACATTCGCGAGATGGCTCGTTTTGCCGGACACGCTTCATAGATGATCGAGTATATGGCGTCAAGTATCGGCATGTCGACTTTGAAGCGTTCGTTGATTTCGTGAATGCATTTTGTGCCGTAATAACCTTCGGCTGTCTGTTCCATTTCCATCATTGCCGCTTTTACGGAATATCCGTTGCCGATCATGGATCCGAAGTTGTGGTTGCGGCTGAATTTTGAGTATGAAGTCACCAGCAGGTCGCCAAGATAGACCGAGTCGCAGATGTCGCGCTGGCGCGGCGACACGGCATTGATGAACGATGCCATTTCGCGGACGGCGTTGCTGACAGTCATTGCGGTGAAGTTGTCGCCCCATTTCATGCCGTGGATTATGCCCGATGCAATGGCATAGACGTTTTTGAGCACTGCGGCGTATTCTATTCCTTCGACGTCGGGCGACGTGATTGTGCGCATGGTGTGTGATCCGACGCAGTGGCTGAACCATTCGGCGCGTTCGCGGTCGGAGCATCCGATGGTCAGGTAGCTGACGCGGTCCATGGCCACTTCTTCGGCGTGGCACGGGCCTCCGATGACCAGCATTGCCGCCGGGTCGACACCGTATTTCTGGACCATGTAGTCGGCCACGGTGAGGTTGTCTTCAGGCACGATGCCTTTGATGGCCGAGATCACCGTTTTGTCCGAGAGCGGTTCGGTGATCTTGGCCATATGGGCCTTGAAGTATGGCGAGGGCATTGCCAGCAGGATGGAGTCGGAGGTGGCGACAGCCTCGTTGATGTCGGATGTGAATCTGATGCGGCTCACGTCAAATTCCGTCGCGCTCAGGTAGGCGGGATTGTGGCCGGTGGCTATGAAGTCGGCTATGCGGTCGTCGCGCCGCATATACCATGTTATCGTTTCACAGTTGCGGAGCAACAGTTTAGCCAGAGCAGTGGCCCAGCTGCCGCCGCCCATCACCGCGATTTTCACATCGTTGTCGCGTGAACTCATAAGTGGAGACGGGGGATTATTGTTGCTGTTTTTCGGGCTTCATCTGGGGGAAGAGAAGCACTTCCTGAATTGCCACCTGTCCGGTCATTAGCATGACCAGGCGGTCCATTCCGATGCCCATGCCTGAAGTCGGCGGCATTCCGTATTCGAGCGCGCGGATGAAGTCGTGGTCGATGATCATGGCTTCGTCGTCGCCCTTGTCGGCCAGGCGCATCTGTTCGACAAAGCGCTGATACTGGTCGATCGGGTCGTTGAGTTCGGAATAAGCGTTGGCCAGTTCCTTTCCGTTGACCATCAGTTCGAATCGTTCGGTCAGTTCGGGGTTTGAGCGGTGGCGTTTGGTCAGCGGCGACATTTCGATGGGGTAGTCGATGATGAATGTGGGCTGAATGTATTTGCCTTCGCATTTTTCGCCGAATATTTCGTCGATGAGTTTGCCTTTGCCCATGGACGGGTCGACGTCGATGTGGAGCTGGCGGCAGACTCCGCGCAGTTGCTCTTCGTCCATGCCGTTGATGTCGATCCCGGTGTGTTCGCGGATGGCGTCGATCATCGTGACGCGTTTGAACGGAGCTTTGAACGAGATGACGTTGTCGCCGACTTTGACTTCGGTCGTGCCGTTGACTTCAAGACATATTCTTTCGAGCATTCGTTCGGTGAAGTCCATCATCCAGTTGTAGTCTTTGTAGGCCACATAGATTTCCATGCATGTGAACTCCGGGTTGTGGGTTCTGTCCATGCCTTCGTTGCGGAAGTTTTTCGAGAATTCGTAGACTCCTTCAAATCCGCCGACGATCAGGCGTTTGAGATAAAGCTCGTCGGCAATGCGCAGGTATAGCGGAATGTCGAGGGCGTTGTGGTGGGTGATGAACGGCCGGGCCGATGCTCCGCCGGGAATCGACTGGAGGATGGGGGTCTCCACTTCCATGTATCCGTGTTCGTTGAAGAAGTTGCGCATGGAGTTGAAGACTTTGGTGCGTTTGATGAAGATGTCGCGCACGCCTTCGTTGACCACGAGGTCGACGTAGCGTCGGCGATAGCGCAGTTCGGGGTCGTCGAAGGAGTCATAGACCACTCCGTCTTTGACTTTGACGATCGGGAGCGGGCGCAGTGCCTTGCTCAGCACGGTGAATGTCCGGGCATGAACGGTGATTTCGCCGGTGCGTGTGCGGAATACGAATCCGGTGATTCCGACAAAGTCGCCGATGTCGAGCAGTTTTTTGAAGACGGTGTTGTAGAGTTCTTTGTCTTCATCTGGACAGATGTCGTCGCGCGAGATGTAGACCTGTATGCGTCCGTCGGCGTCCTGCAGTTCGATGAATGCAGCCTTGCCCATGATGCGTCGGCTCATGACTCGTCCGGCGATTGCCACTTCTCTCGGGGCTTCGCCTTCGGCCGGATCGGTGAATGTCTCTTTTATTTCGGCGGTGTGTGCGTCGACGGGAAATTCAGCGGCTGGATACGGTTCGATGCCGAGCTGACGCATCTGTTCCAGCGAATTGCGTCGCACTTGTTCTTGTTCACTCAGATTCTGGTTCATATATGGATATGATTTGTTTTTGTTTAGATTGTGCTTGACTTCAGGGCGAGTCCGACGCGCTCCTGGAGTCCGAAAAGAAGATTCATGTTGTGGACAGCCTGTCCGGCCGCTCCGCGCAGGATGTTGTCGGCGACCACTGTGATTAGCAGTTTGTCTTCGGCCCGTTCGAGGTGTATCAGGCACTTGTTGGTGTTGACCACGTCTTTGAGGTCAGGCCGCCGGTCGACAATGTGGGTGAATGAATGGTCGCTGTAGTATTCTCGGTAGAGTTCCGTGAGCTGTTCGGTGTCGACCGGGCAGTCCATGTATATTGTGGCCAGCATTCCCCGGGCGAACGATCCGCGCATGGGGATGAAGTTGATCGGCGCGCTGAATGTTGACTGGAGCATGGTCAGCGCCTGTCGTATTTCCGGCAGGTGCTGGTGGGCCAGCGGTTTGTAGATCGACACGTTGTCGCGGTGCCATGCAAGTTGGTCGGGCGTTGATTTTTCCACGGCCGATCCGCTGAATCCGGTGATTGCCGTGACGTGGATCGGTCCGTTGAGCAGCAGGTTTTTGGCCATCGGCAGCAGTCCGAGTTCGATCGCGGTTGCGAACGAGCCGGGGTTTGCCACGCGGGTGGCGCCCCGCACAATGCGCTTGCGGTTCAGTTCGGGCAGACCGTAGATGAAGTCGTGGGTTCCGTCCTCGATCCTGTAGTCGCGGCTCATGTCAATGATTTTCAGCTTTTCGGGCACCGGGTTTGCTTCCAGCAGGCGGCGTGCGTGTCCGTGGGGATAGCAGCAGAAGAGCACGTCGATGTTTTCAAAGTCGGCTTTGTCGGTGAAGCGCAGGAATGTTTCGCCTTCCATGCCCTGGTGCGCTTCGGTGATGAGGCGTCCGGCGTTGAGAGGCGAGTGGACCCATGTCAGCTCCACGTCAGGATGGTTGATGAGCAGGCGAATGAGTTCGCCTGCCGCGAATCCGTCTCCTCCGAGAATTCCAGCGCGGATCATGATTCGGCGGGAGTTGTGATGCTGTCGATGCCACGGCGTATGCGACGTATGGTTTCGTCGCGTCCGAGCAGTTCGGTGATTTCAAACATGTGGGGGCCTTTGCATTCGCCGACCACTGTCAGGCGGAAGGCGTTCATGACGTTGCCCATGTGGTAGCCCTTTTCTTTGATCCAGTCCAGGATCGGGGTTTCGGCGGCTGCGGCCGAGAAGTCGGGCAGTGCGGCCAGGCGTCCGATCAGTTCGTCCATGATCGCCGGGGTTTCGGCGCTCCAGCGCTTTTTGACGCTTTTGGCTTCATATTCTGTCGGGGCGACAAAGAAGAAGCGGGCCTGGTCCCAGAGGTCGCGCACGAAGTTGATTCGGCTTTTGACCATTCCGACCGCACGGATAATGTAGTCGTTGTTGAAGTCGTCGGGGTTGACGCCGTGTTCGCGCATCACCGGTTTGAACAGTTCGGCCAGTTCGTTGTCGGGAAGTGTCTGGAGATACTGGTGGTTGAACCATGATCCTTTTTCGTAGGCGAATTTCGCGCCGGCTTTTGAGCAGTGGCTGAGCGAGAATCGGTCGATCAGTTCCTGCATGCTCATGATTTCGGTGTCGTCGCCGGGGTTCCATCCGAGCAGGGCCAGGAAGTTGACCACGGCCTGCGGCAGGTAACCGTCTTCGCGATATCCGCGTGAGATGGCGCCTGTGGCGGGATCGGTCCAGAGCAGCGGGAATACGGGGAAGCCGAGGCGGTCGCCGTCGCGTTTGCTCAGTTTTCCTTTGCCGTCGGGCTTGAGCAGCAGCGGCAGGTGCACGAAGTCAGGCATTGTGTCGGCCCATCCGAAGGCTTCGTACAGCAGCACGTGCAGGGGGGCTGACGGCAGCCATTCTTCGCCTCTGATCACGTGGCTCACCTTCATCAGGTGGTCGTCGACGATGTTTGCCAGATGATATGTCGGCAGGTCGTCGGCGCTTTTATATAGCACTTTGTCGTCAAGAATGTCGCTTTTGATCACGACTTTTCCTCGGATCAGGTCGTTGACTTCGACGGCGCGTCCGGCGTCGACTTTGAACCTCACTACGTATTGTTCGCCGTCGTCGATGCGTTTCTGCACCTCGTCGGCTGTCATGGTCAGTGAGTTGCGCATTGATCCTCTGGTCGATGCGTCGTATTGGAAATTCGGAGTTGCCGCGCGTGCTGCCTCAAGTTCGGCCGGAGTGTCGAACGCGATGTAGGCTTTTCCGGCGTCGAGGAGCATTTTCACGTGCTCGCGATATATGTCGCGGCGCTCGCTTTGTTTGTAGGGTCCGTATGGACCGCCTTCGCGGACGCCTTCGTCGATTTCGATTCCCAGCCAGTGGAGGGCTTCGTTGATGTAGTCTTCAGCGCCAGGGACAAAGCGCTGTGAATCAGTGTCCTCGATGCGCAGGATCATCGTGCCGCCATGTTGGCGGGCAAAGAGGTAGTTATACAGTGCCGTGCGGACACCGCCTATATGCAGCGGCCCCGTCGGCGACGGAGCGAAACGTACTCTAACTTCTCGGTTCATAATGATTAGGGTATAATTTGCCGCAAAGATACAAAATTCTCTCAACCTTGGCAAATCAGGTTTTTCGTGTCGGGAAGAAATTTGTCTGGGAATCGCTTGAGATCCGCCGAGAAGAGTGTCAGGAGCGTCGTCTGACGGTGTAGTGTGTGGCGATCACGGCCAGGGTCAGTGCCTCGGCCGTGGGTATGGCCAGCCACAGTCCTTTCTGTCCGATCAGTTCCGGCATGAAGATGAACGCCGGGACCAGAAAGATAATGCCGCGCAGGAAGGTGTAGAATATTGAGAGTACGGCGGCTTCGATGCTCTGATAGTATCCGATAAACGTTATGTTGACTGCAAAGAACAGGGCGCAGGTCGCGAAGAGGGGCAATCCGTCAGACGCGATGGCATAGGCCGGTTCGGAGGCGGGCAGAAACGCTCCGGCGATGGCTCCGGCGCAGATCCAGAGTCCGACGGTGACCATGATGCCGCAGATGGAGGCGGTGAGGAGTGCCACTCTGAGGGCGCGGCCGATGCGGTCGGACCTGTTGGCGCCATGGTTGAAGCTGATTATCGGCTGGGCGGACTGGGCCACTGCGTTGGCAATGGAGAATACGACCGGAAACATGAAGCAGGCGATGGAGTAGGCTGCCACTCCGGCTTCGCCGTGGATTTTCATGAAGGAGATGTTGCCTGTAAACATCATTATGCCCATCGCTCCCTCGGTGAGGAAGGTGGCAAAGCCGATTTTCATCATGTAGCCGGTGTTGCGCATCGACAGCAGCAGGCTGGTGACCGAGAGTTTCAGTCTGTAGAAACGCAGTTTGTCGGCGAATCTGACAAAATATGTCAGCACCATGATTCCGCCGATGCCGCAGCTTATCGACGTGGCCATAGCCGCGCCGGTCACTCCCATGCCGAGCGGGAATATCATCACATAGTCCAACGCGATGTTGATCGAGGCCGGGATGAGCTGGCTCCACATGGCGTATTTAGGCGATCCGTCCAGGCGGATGAGCATCATGCCGATGCATTGCACCAGAATGAATATCAGGCTCGGCGCGAGCGGAATCAGATAGGCCGTCGCGTTGGCTTGCAGTTCGGGGCTGCATCCGAGCAGGCGCACTGTGGCCGCGGGCCGGATCAGAGCCGCCGCGATCATGGCGCCGATGATCAGGATTCCGGCCAGAAACGCCTGGGTCATGATGATGCGGGCGGCTTTGACGTTGTCTTCCGACAGGCGTATGCTCGCGATGACCGACGCTCCGATGCCGAGCATGAGTCCTACTCCGGTTGAGAGCATGAACAACGGAGCCACAATGTTGACGGCGGCTATGCCGTTGGCGCCCGCGCCATTGCCCACAAAAATTCCGTCGGCGAGTGTTAGCGCCGAGTTGAATATCATGCCGATGAGAGTCGGGAAGAACAGTGCGCGGAAGAGCGGACCGATTTTGCCGTTGCCGAAATCCAGTTTGTCTCTGTCAAGGTTTCTGTCTTGTGTCATGAGTGGGATTGTGGTTATGGTTTGGTGAAAACGGCGGCAAAGGTAAGACTATTCAGCGGTATATTTACGGGATAAATTCCGGGAGTTTCGGCATTTTTCCGTTTTTTTCAGTAAATTTGCGGTTTATTTATGAAACATATAGACCAGAGCACAATCTGTGCTGGAGAATATTGTCCTGCTTTCGGACCCGGAACACCTTTTATGGTGGAGGGTTGCATGATTCTCCAGTGTGTGGATGGGACGGCGTCGTTTTCGCTTAATTTCAGGCGTCATGACATCGGACGTGGTGACGTTGTGTTTCTGTTCAACGACATGGTGGTGATGCTTGACAGCCGAAGCGAAGATTTCAGGATCAGATATGTGACGGTGACGGCCGCGACGGTCTTCGGGATCTATATGCGGATAACGGCCCAGCAGTTCTGGGACCGGCTCTATCTGGCGCCTGTTCAGCGTTTTGACGCCGTCTATGGCCGCGGCATCGACAACTGGATGTCGGAGTGTCTGCTGGTGAGCGGGTCGTGCACTCCGGCGGTTGCCGCCGAAGTAGTGTCGGGGCTGGTGGTTTCGCTTTTAATGGTCATGGAAGATATAGTCAGCCGCAGCGAAGAGGTTGCGCCCCCGCAGTTTGTCAATTCGCCATGGAAGATAGCCGGCAATTTTTTCGTGCTTCTGTCGCGCAACTATACGGTGCACCATAAGGTGGGGTTTTATGCCGATGCCCTCAGCGTGACCCCCGACTATCTGTCGTCGGTGATCAGGTCATGCACCGGTCTGTCGGCCAAACAGACCATTGAAAGCAGGCTTGTGCTCGCCATGAAGGCCATGCTTGAAAGCACTGGCCTGCCGATAAAAGACATAGCGCGTCGGCTGCATTTCGAGGATTCGTCACATCTGTGTCGGGTGTTTCGCCGCCACACGTCGATGTCGCCGCTTGAATATCGCAGGCTCAGGTCTGTGCCGTTATAATAATAATGTGTTGTCATGCGTTTACTATCATATGTATATAAATTGAAGCGACTTTGAAAAACAACAACATCATCATAAATCTGATTCTGCTGTTTGGGCTTTTTGTGCCGGCATATGTTTCTGCCAACGAGCCGCAGATGCATCTGTCGGAGATCGAGGTCAGGCCGCGCAAGGAGAAGTATTCCAAAAAGAACAATCCTGCGGTTGACTTCGTGCGCCGCATCATGGCCACGCGCGATCTTTCCGACCCGATGCGCCATCCGTATTATTCATATGGAAAATATGAACGCATTAATCTCGGCATCATAGACTTTGACAAGATTGACACGGCGTCGCGGTTCGGATTCATCAACCAGTATATGGACACTACCGTGCTGACAGGCAGGAAGGTGCTCAATCTGTCGGTCAAGGAGAAGCTGAGTGACCATTATTTCCGTGCTGATCCGGCCACGGAGCGCGAGGTGGTGCGTGCCATCAACCGCAATGGCGTCGACGAACTGACGCGGTTTGACGAGTCGGTGCAGACGTCGATAATGAACGTGATGCGCGAGATCGACATCTATGACCAGGATATCGTCGTGTTGATGAACCGCTTTGTCAGCCCGCTCGGGCGTCTTGCTCCTGATTTCTATAAATTTTATCTGACCGACACTGTGGCCGACGGCAATGCGCCGGGCGATTCTCTGGTGGTGCTCTCTTTCGTGCCGCGCAACGTGGCTCAGTTCGGATTCAATGGCAAGCTGTTTGTGGCCAAGGGCGACTCGGCCATGTTTATCCGCCGGGCGATTCTGAACGTGCCGGTGAAAGGCAATGTCAATTTCATCACCCGCATGGTGATCGATCAGGAATTTGAGCGTGCGCCCGACGGCACGCGGCTGAAAGTCAAGGACGACATGACGGCCGAATTCAACGTGTTGACCCAAAGCCTGTATGGCCGGCGGCTCACGGTCTATAACTCACATTCGTTTGGCGCGCCGGCCGATTCGTCGGTGTTTGACCGCGGAGAGAAGGTGATATATCTGGATGATATGCGCGTTAAAGGCGACGCATATTGGCAGGCCAACAGGCCGGTGGTCATGCAGGGCGGAGAGTCGGCGATGGCCGAGCTTATGGGGCGGCTGCGTCAGGACCCGATCTACTATTGGGGCGAGAAGACGTTGAAACTGCTTGTGGGCGGCTATGTGCATATCGGAGGCAAAAACGCCCGTTTTGACTATGGCCCGATTCTCAATTCCATCGGCTCCAACGGACTTGAGGGCCTGCGGCTGAGGGCTGGCGGCACGACCACTCCGAAACTGTCGCCGCGATGGTTTATTGAAGGATATGCGGCCTATGGTTTCAAAGATCAGAAACTGAAATATGATGCGTCGGTTGAATATTCGTTTATTGACAAGAAGATCAATCAGAATGAATTTCCGATCCGTTCGCTGAAGGTGCGACACTGCTATGACGTCGACAAAATCGGTCAGCATTATTTCACCGAAAACCGTGACGCGGTTTTCTATTCCATCACGCGCGTCCCCAATAAGCGGATGACCTATCTGCGCCAGACCGACCTGCAGTTCAAATGGGAATTCTACAACAATCTGGCCATCACGCTCGGCACATCGCTGCAGCGTCAGGAGGCTACTCCGTTCATGGAGTTTGTCGACGGATATGGCCGCGAGATCGGCCACTTCGGACAGCTGGCCTCGACGCTCGATCTGCGCTGGGCGCCAGGCGAAGTGATATTCCAGACGCAGAATTCACGAAAAGACGTGAACCATGAGGCTCCGATCTTTCACCTGCGCCACACCTATGCGCCTAAGGGCGTGGCCGGCGCGCGCTGGGGCGTCAACAAGACTGAATTTTCCTTCGAGCACAGATGGTTTTTCTCGTCATGGGGATATATGGACGTGATCATGACGGCAGGCCACGTGTGGGACCAGACGGTGTTCACCAATCTGCTGTCGCCCAACACCAATATATCTTATATCATCCAGGGACGCTGCTTCTCGCTGCTCAACCCGATGGAGTTTGTCAACGACACGGATGTGTCGCTCCATCTCACATACTGGCTCAATGGCGCCATATTCAACTATATTCCGGGACTCAAAAAGCTGAAACTGCGCGAGGTTGTGGGCTTCAAGGCAATGTGGGGCCAGCTGAGCGACCGCAATAATCCGGCACTTAATCCGTCGCTGCTCCGTTTTCCGGCCGATGTGACCGTCACGCCGATGGGCCGCAAGCCATATATGGAGATGCTGGTAGGTCTTGACAATATTTTCCGCATACTCCGTGTGGACTATGTGCACCGCCTCAACTACCGCTCCAATCCCGGAGTGGACCGCTGGGGCATCAGAGTCGGCCTGCATATCAACTTCTAAGAGCTTAAAAACGAAGAGACATGGTCAGGCCATAGCCGGAGGCGCCGTCGGCGGTGACGATGCGCGCCGGCGTCGAGCGCAGTTCGATGCGGTGCTGTCTGGCCCAGCGGCGCGCTGGATTTCCGGCAAACAGTCCGACGACCTCATTGACCGGGTCGACCAGAAAGGCGGCTATGTTGCCGAGCACCGGCGATCCGAGCAGGCGGTAGTCGTTGTTGGCGAGATAATGCTTTGTCATATAGAATCCTTCGCCGATGATGCTGCCGACGATAGGGGTGAGCAGCAGGTCGTTATATGAAGGATATTCCATAAAAGCCTCTATGCCGAATTCCCATTCGAAGGAGCTGATCAGAGTGCTGTAGAGCAGCGAACCCCAGAAGTTGAAGCCGCAGGAGCGTGCGGCCATGAAGTAGGCGGCTCCGGCATAGGGGTGGAGCACGAAGTTGATTATGGGGAGATCGTGGTCCCAGACTGGGCCGTGGCGGATCACGTGGTCATACCAGCGCTGAAAGAGTGGGGTGCGGCTGAGTTCGGCGCTGTTCCAGTCGGTGGCTCCTTCGGGCAGGCATTCGAGCACCAGCAGGGTGCCGACAAACGCGCCGCTTAGCACGGCGGTGTTGGTCCAGAGCCGCTTCCAGTCTTCGTGGCGCGCGGTGTGTGACATCGGGAACGCATAGATGCTCGGTGTCGGTTTGTCGCGCAGAGGCAGCATCCGGATTTTCACCTGGTCCGGGCTGAAATCAGGCGTTGTTTCCGGCAGGCTTATCTCTGACACGGACACAGGCACAGACGATGGATTATGTGGGGCGGACGCAGATGCAGACGCGGTTGTCGCCGCCACGAATAACATTGTGATGAGTTTTAGGACGTGAGGTTTCATGCAATATCAACAACTGACGGCGCCTGATGGTTGACCCGTAAAAAAAAGGCCGTCCGGGTGGTGGAACAACGGACGGCCATGACTTGAAATTCTGGTTATGATTATCTTAGATTCTGTTATTCGACAGATGAAACAATGGTGGATTGAAAAATGTTTTGGGCAGTTGGGAAATTTGTGTTAATTTTGCGGCATATAAAACCATACACTACCCAAAAACAGAACAGCAATGCTTGAATTAAGTGAAGTCTACAACGCTTCGCGCGTGCTTAAGGGTGTGGCCCGCCGCACTCCGATCATGTATGCCTCCCGCATCAATCCCGAGGTAGACACATATTTGAAATGTGAGAATCTGCAAAACACCGGGTCTTTTAAGTTGCGCGGTGCGTTCTACAAGATTTCACAGCTGACCGACGAAGAGAAGTCGCGCGGCGTGATTGCCTGCTCGGCCGGCAACCATGCCCAGGGTGTGGCTCTCGGCGCCAGCCGCAATGGTATCAAATCGATCATCTGTCTGCCTGCCGGCGCTCCGCTGAGCAAGGTTGAAGCCACCAAAGGATATGGCGCCGAGGTGTGTCTGGTTCCTGGTGTATATGACGACGCCTATGCCAAGGCCGTTGAACTTCGTGATCAGTTCGGCTATACGTTCGTGCATCCGTTTGACGATCCCAAAGTGATTGCCGGCCAAGGCACGATCGGACTCGAGATCATCGAGGATATGCCGGAGGTTGAGGCCGTTGTCGTGCCCATCGGCGGCGGCGGACTGATTGCAGGAGTGGCTTTCGCCATCAAGCAGCTCCGCCCTGACGTCAAGGTTTATGGCGTGCAGGCCGAAGGCGCCCCGTCAATGTTTGACTCTATCAAAAAGGGCGAACGCGTGCACCTTGACTCGGTGAAGACGATTGCCGACGGCATTGCCGTTAAGGAGCCCGGAGTCAACACTTTTGAGCTTATCAACCAGTATGTCGACGAGGTTGTGACCGTGAGCGAAGACGAGATCGCCGCAGCGATCCTTGCCCTGATGGAGCAGAAGAAGCTGGTCAGCGAAGGCGCTGGCGCAGTGTCTGTGGCCGCCGTGATGTTCAACAAGGTTCCGGTCAAGGGCAAGAAGACTGTCTGTGTGGTTTCCGGTGGCAACATCGACGTGACCGCCCACAATCGCGCAGTGCGCCGCGGCCTGGTCAAGAGCGGCCGTGACTGCTCGATGACGCTTGACCTGCAGGACAAGCCCGGACAGCTTTCGGGTGTGCTCAACGTGATTGCCGAACATGGCGGCAACGTGGTTTCTGTCGTTCACGAACGCAGCACCGATTCCACCGACGTCAATGGATGTATGCTTCACGTCGAGCTTGAGACACGCAATCACGAGCATATAGCAGAAATCAAACAGGCTCTTAAAAAGGCCGGTTTTGTGATCGTCGGATGAACGATTACGTTGAACTGCGTCTTGAGCTGAAGCCATGTTCGTCCGACGCCACGGATGTGCTGGCCGCCATGCTTGCTGAAGCTGGCTATGAGAGTTTTCTCCCTGACGAATCAGGGTTGACAGCATATATACGTGAGGCTGATTATGACGCTGACGCAGTCGGCGTCATAATCAGCTCGTTTCCCATGGATTGTGTCATCTCGACTCCGTCGGCGACCAAAATCGAGGGCCGCGACTGGAACAGCGAGTGGGAACGCAATTATTTCAAGCCGATCGTTGTCGGCGACAGATGCGTGATCCATAGTTCGTTTCACACAGATGTGCCGAAGGCGGAATATGACATCGTCATAGATCCGAAAATGGCATTCGGCACCGGACATCACGCCACCACTTCGCAGGTGATCGAGGCGTTGCTGTCCATGTCGGAACAGGGACTGACGGTGACCGATATGGGCACCGGCACTGGAATTCTGTCGATTCTCTGCGCCATGCGTGGCGCTGAGCGGGTGACCGGTGTGGAGATCGATCCAGCAGCATGGGAAAACGCGGTCGAGAACGTCAGACTCAACGGTGCCGGTCAGACGGCACAGATGATCTGTGGCGATGCTTCGGCTCTGACAGACATTCCGAAGGCCGATCTGTTTATCGCCAACATCAACCGCAATATCATTACCGGAGATCTGCCGGCCTATGTCGGCGCGCTCAAGCCTGGAGCAACAGTGATTTTCAGCGGATTCTATGAAGCTGATATTCCTGTGATCATGGCCGTGGCCGAACCGCTTGGCCTGTTTGAAGTGCGACATACCGTGCAGAATGAATGGTGCTGCCTGATACTTAAATACGGAAAGTGATATAATTTATATATGTCTACACGACAAGAGAAAATTGAAGCGGTTGGACGCGTGATCGATGTGCTTGATCGACTGCGCGTCGAGTGTCCGTGGGATCGGAAACAGACCAATGAGTCGTTGCGGTCAAACACTATCGAAGAGGTGTTTGAACTGGCCGACGCGATCATCGCTGCCGACGATGCCAATATCCGCAAGGAGCTTGGCGATGTGTTGCTACACGTGTTGTTCTACAGCAAGATAGGCGAAGAAAAGCAGTCGTTTGACCTGGTCGACGTGTGTGACTCTCTGCGACAGAAACTCATCTACCGTCATCCTCATATCTTCGGCTCTACTGAAGCAAACGATGCCGAGACCGTGATGCAGAACTGGGAAGCTCTCAAACTTAAGGAAAAAGGAGGCAACAAGACTGTGCTTGGCGGAGTGCCCCGCTCGCTGCCGGCCATGATCAAGGCCTTCCGCATCCAGGAAAAGGCCGCCAATGTCGGGTTTGACTGGGAGCGTCCGGAACAGGTGTGGGATAAAGTGCGCGAGGAGATCGACGAATTTTCGGCCGAGGCCGGTTGCGGCGACAAGGCTGCGATGGAGGCTGAGATGGGCGACGCTCTGTTTGCCATGATCAATGCCGCCAGGCTCTATGGAATCAATCCTGAAACAGCGCTGGAACGCACCAACCGCAAGTTTATCAGTCGCTTCAACCACATAGAGAGCCGCGCCAAAGAGATGGGTCGCGAGCTGACCGAAATGACGCTTGATGAAATGGATTCTCTCTGGAACGAAGCCAAATCGCAGGAGTCAGAAAATAAATAATTACCCCACCATCATTATTCAACGATGCCATTCCGATGAAAAACCATCTACGCATAGTCACGTTCGTTGTCGCGCTCATGGCGCTTATAGGAATTGCCGTTGCCGGCGGCCAGCTGTCGGATCTGGGCGCGCGCCGTCAGGCCGCACATCAGATGACCGCTATTGTTGACTCGGTCATGATCCGTTCGGACGTGACGCGGGTATATTGCCGTGCCGTCGGACGTCCGCACACTTCGCAGCGCATAGATTCGGTTTATATCACCATGCCCGACGGCAGTTCTGTCGGAGCCGATGACATAGATCCGATATATTTCCGCCGCGGATTCCAGTGGGAGGACGACTCCGACATAGCCATAGAACTTGATTTTCCGCCAATGCCTGTGAGGCCGGAGCGTTTCCGCCTCACCATGATCACCCCTTACGGCAACGTGGAAGCACTCTACACAGGCCGCAAGGAATGATTCTCTGCATCACTGAGAAACCGTCTGTCGCGGCAGACATAGCCCGTATTCTCGGCGCCGGTGTGCGCCGTGACGGATATTATGAAGGCGGGGACTACAAGATCACGTGGACTTTCGGACATCTGTGTGAGCTGAAAGAGCCGCATGACTATACTGAAATGTGGAAGCGGTGGTCGTTAGGCTCGCTTCCGATGATTCCCGAACGCTTCAGCATCAAACTCAAAAGCGACAAGGGCATAGAGGCTCAGTTCAACGTGATAAAACAGCTTGTGGCCCAGGCTTCCGAAGTTATAAACTGCGGTGACGCCGGCCAGGAGGGCGAACTGATCCAGCGGTGGGTGCTTCAGCTGGCAGGCTGCAAGGTGCCCGTCAGGCGGCTGTGGATCTCGTCGCTCACCGACGAGGCTATCCGTGCCGGATTTGCCGGACTCAGACCCGAAAGCGATTTCAGCAACCTTTATCTCGCCGGGCTTTCACGTGCGGCCGGCGACTGGCTGCTCGGCATGAACGCCACCAGACTCTATTCGCTCAAATATTCAGAGCCGGGCCGGGTGCTGTCGATCGGCCGGGTGCAGACCCCGACGCTCGCTCTCATCGTCAAGCGGCATCTTGAAATAGCCGATTTCACGCCCCGTGACTATTGGGAACTGAAAACCGAGTATCGTGCCGCCGTTTTTTCGGCGACGGAGGGGCGCTTTGAGTCGGAGGAGCTTGGGCGCGAAGTCCTTGAAAAGGTTGCGGCATCACCGCTTCTGATCACTTCTGTGTCGAAAAAGGCCGGGCGCGAGGCTCCGCCAAGGCTTTTTGATCTGACTTCGCTTCAGGTTGAGTGCAACAAGCGTTTCGGCTGGACGGCCGACCAGACTTTGAGGCTGATCCAGTCGCTCTATGAGAAAAAGGTCACGACTTATCCTCGTGTCGACACCACGTATCTGCCGGAAGACATCTATCCCAAAATTCCGGGCATTCTGAGCCGGATGACCCCCTATGCTCCTCAGATCGCGCCTCTTCTCCAGGGCAAGATAGCGAAGAGCAAAAAGGTGTTTGACAACTCCAAAGTCACAGACCACCATGCCATCATTCCCACCGGTCAGTCGCCGGATCTTCTGATCGATGACGAGAAGCGCATGTATCATCTGATCGCGCTCCGTTTTATCTCGGCGTTTTATCCTGACTGTGAATTCTCGACCACGACAGTTCTGGCTGAGGCCGCCGGAGTTCCGTTCAAGGCCACCGGAAAGGTGATTGTCAAACCGGGATGGAGAGTCCTGTCTGATTCCGACCGGCAGCAGGATCAGTCTGAAGGCGACAACATTCTGCCTGATTTTGCCGAAGGTGAGAGCGGCCCGCACACTCCATCGCTGCAGAAGAAGCAGACGCAGCCTCCGAAACCATACACCGAAGGAACGCTGCTGCGAGCCATGGAGTCGGCCGGCAAGACTGTCGACGACGAGCAGTTGCGCGAGGCCATGAAGGAAAACGGCATCGGCCGCCCGTCGACCCGCGCTGCCATAATCGAGACTCTTTTCCGGCGCCATTATATAGCCAGGGAGCGGAAAAATATAGTTGCCACCCAGGCCGGAATCGACCTTATAGCCCTGATCAATGAAGAGCTGCTCAAGAGCGCCAAACTGACCGGACTCTGGGAAAACAAACTGCGTCGGATCGAACGCGGGTCATATTCGCCGCAGGAATTCATGCAGGAACTGAAGACGATGATTCAGCAGATTGTGCTCAATGTGTTGTCTGACAACACAAACCGACGAATCATAATCGAAGAGCGGAAGCCTGAGCCGGAAAAGCGGGCCGACAAGCCGAAGAAGCCGCGCGCCCCCCGCATCAAGTCGGTCGAGGAGATTGCGTGTCCGCTCTGCGGGCAGGGCCATCTGCTCAAAGGTCGCACTGCTTATGGCTGTTCCCGATTCCGCGAGGGCTGCGCTTTGCGCCTGGATTTCAATGAATATCCGGCTGATCTGACGCCGGCGAAATTACGAACCAAAGTCGCTCGACTGACATCTGCTTCAAAATCATGAGTATAAGTGTGCAATATCTGATCATCGGTATCGTCATCGGCGTCTGTCTGATACTGGCCGTCCAGACGATAGTTCGCTCCTTGCGCCGCGGCATTTCTCCAGGTTGCAGTTCGTGCAGTTCAACCACCTGTCCGCTAAAAAAACGCAAACGTCCGGGGCGCTGAACTTTTTATGAGGCATAACAGTTTTTAAGATATATGAAAACTAATGCCTCATTATGTTAAAAACTTTACTCCCAGCAGCTGCTCTGCTCACGTTCACATCAGTTGCTGTTGCTTCTACTCCGCGCGAAGCTCATGTCGATTCGCTGAAGCGCACTCATAAAATCATATCGATCGGCGATTCCGGCCAAGAGGTGGACTCCGCCGCGCGCCGCGCCATGATCGACAATTTCTATGTCGACCAGTTCCGCCAGTTTGAGGATCCGTCGGCTCCTTACTTCATGTTCATGAGCCGCGACGCCCGTCTGGCCATGGGCATGGGCGGCACGGTGAGACTACGCGGGTGGTTTGACTGGGGCGGCACGATGAACGGCGCCGCATTCAAGCCTTATCTCATTCAGATGCACCCGGATCCGGCCCACATCCGTCAGCTCGACGCCGATCCGGCGGGGTCAAACCTGTTTTTCCGCATGATAGGCCATCACCGGCGCATCGGCACCTATCAGCTTTATGTCGAAGCTGAATTCAGTGGCGGCTCCTCGTTTGATCTCGCGCTGAAAAAAGCGTATGCCACAATCGGCGACTGGACTGTCGGTTATGCATCCACCTCATTTTCCGACCCGCAGGCCCTGCCTCCGTCGGTCGACGCGCAAGGACCTAACAACAAGATGGACGCCACGTCAGTTCTGATACGCTATATGCACACCTTCAAGCCCGGCATTGTCATTGCCGCCTCGGTGGAAAATCCGCTCAAGCAGACCTCTATCACCGACGAATTTTCGGAAGCCACCAGCACCTGGGCGCCTGATCTCGGATTTTTTGTGCAGTATCAGTGGGGTGTCAACAACATGCAGCACGTCCGTCTAAGCGCCGTCACCCGTCAGCTCACATATCGCGATCTGGTCAGGAAAGACAATGTCAACAAGGTGGGGTGGGGACTGCAACTCAGTTCGGTCGTCAACATCAGCCGCCCGCTCACGCTCTATGCCACGGTCAATGGCGGCAGAGGCATGGCCGGACTCGGCGGCGACTGGCTGATGAACAATTTCGACATGGTTCAGACGCCAGGGCGTCCCGGCGAGCTGTATGCTCCGGGAGTGTTCGGATATATGGCTGCCCTTCAGTATCATATAAGGCGCGATCTCTTTGCCGTGGCCACTTGGGGCCAGGCTCACTATTTTCAGAAAAAAGGCACACCGGCCGATGATTATAAATATGGCCTATATGGTGCGGTCAATCTGTTTTACAACCTCACGCCGCGTCTTCAGTTCGGACTCGGATTCAACGTCGGCAAGCGAGTGAATTATGGTGGAGAATCCCGCTGGGCACGCCGTCTGTGTGCTGTCGGAGCGTTCTCGTTCTGAGCAATCGCGACCACGCTGGCTGTCTCCATTTGATAACAGTCAGCGTGGCTTGTGCATGATTTGTCGGTGAAATTTGTAAAAACTGAAAAATAGTGCTATATTTGTGATGAGGTTACAACCTCGTTATTATTCACAAATCACTATTTGTTTTTATGAAAAAATCTTTACTCTTCTTGGCTGCGATGATAGTGTCGGCTGCTTCATCTGTGGCGCATAGCGGCCAGCCCCAATGTGATCAACTTGAGTCACATTGCACGCTCGCCAACGGTGTGCGTACCAATGCTGAACAGATCAATGATGCCGACCGTGCGGCCATCGAGGCATTCCGCAACGTGCTTCCCGGCGCTGGCAAGCTTGTGGATGCCGCTCTTTCGCGTCTTGATTCCGCCACTACTGAAGAAGACGTCGCTTCTATAAAGGAGGATCTTGTCGCTGATCTACAGCAGTGTGCCGCTGATCTTGCCGCCGATCAGGTATATCTGACCATCAACAATGTGCGTCGCGGCAGTCTCGGCCAGGCTTCTCATCTTGCAGTGCTTGCCGACAATGCCATCAACACCGTGGCCCAGCCTGAGTCAGAGTCTGTGTGGACTCTTGTTGAAACCGCCACTGCAGGAACATATCTGCTCTATAATGTCAAGACCGACAGCTATCTGGGCGGTTCTGGCTCTGCTCCGGCAATGGTTGGCGACGACGAGGCTGTTGCCTACACTCTTGAATTTCTGGACAACGGTTACATTACGTTCTATCCCGCAGGTACCGACAAATTCATCAACGTTGACACCAATGGCAACAGCCTTGTGTACTATAGCTTTGCAAACGATGCCGGAGCAAACTGGCAGCTGGCCGAACTCCCCATGACAGGTCTCTTCACTGAAGAAGAGTATGATGAGCTGGCCAAGTGGTGTGACGTGGTTCCCGGAGTGGATGGCGCCGCCGACGATTCCAACGGCAACGCCTTGACGAGGTTCTCTGTCACCTTCCCGTGTGCCGCCCGCTACACCGGTCTGGCCGATGGTATTGTGGCCATTTCGCTCGGAAACGGTCCGGCATATTATCGTCCGTTAGATATGTCGGATGTGACATACGACGAAGCTACCAATACCTTCACCTGCGAACTGTCCGAGCCCATAACGGAATATGCGTTTTTCTATATTCAGGTCAACAAATATGCATTTGAACTGACTGACGCTGACGGCAATGTGTCGTATACTGATTATTTATATAGCAACTATGCGCTCTGTTTCTATGTGCCTGACCAACTTGTGCCGCTGACGGTTACCCCGGCTGCCGGTGAGATTGAGAGCCTTGACCGCATTGAGATGTGGATACCAGACACAGAGTTTGACGTCAACAAAGAATGCACCGAGCCTGTCACCGTGACCTGCGGCGAAAAGAATCTTGTGTCCATGACGGCCGAAGAACTCTGGGACTGTTATCTTGAGGATCAGGACGGAAACGTCAGCTTCTATATTGACGTGGACCGGAGTGATGCTGGAGTCTACACGCTGACTGTGCCCGAAAATTGCTTGATTGGTAGGACAGGCCGCTGCGAACGCACTATAGTCACTTGGACCATTACCGATACCGGAATCTCCGACGTCACCGTCAATGGCCGGCCTTCGGTTATCCATGATCTGCATGGCCGTAAGCTGAACCGCACAGTGCGTGGTGTCAACATCGTCGACGGGGTGAAGACTCTGGCCCGTTAAACATTCGTTCTCCAATCCGATAACACAGAAAAAGGCGCCATGACGGCGCCTTTTTCTGTGTTGATCATGGTTGAATCTGATGTCGACGAAACGGAAATGAGAGAGTGGCTGTTGTTCTTGTTTTGTTGCTTGGTGTTACAATATTGTGACATTGAGTACTTTTATTTGCTTTTTATGGATGGAAGTGGTATCTTTGACGCGGATAAACGGAGATAGCACACTCTTTTTTTGACTTACGCCTAAATAAAGGCCATGGAAATCATCTTCATCACATATCACGATGACACACTTTGTGGATGCGACACATTTATAGCAGAGTTGAGTCAGCCCCTGTCGGAAACCGATGGGGCAAACGTCAAGAATCTCTGTTGTTTCCAATTGGTGTCCGTATGCCAGAGTTAAAGCACAGAGGGATTCTAAATTTAGTAAACCATGTCCTCTATATAAAGATAAATTAATTGATTTTTTGACGTTGCATTATCGGCTGAAAAAATCTCAACTGTCACAATAAAAACAATGAGCAAAAGACTATTACTAATATTGCTGTCTGCGGTAGTATCTATCTCAGCTTTTTCGCGTTCAGTTATTTATTGGGGCCGCGTAGCAGATATGCTGACAAATATGGATCTTCCCGGGGCTTCGGTTGAGGTGCTTTCTCAGTCCGGTGATTCAGTATTGAAGACAATAAGTGCTTTGAGTGTGTCATACATCAATGGAGTGGAGTATAAGAAAGCCACATATTGTGTACAGACTGAATATAATGATAAAAAAGACGGCGCATCAGACACTTTGCGCCTGAGGGTGAAATATCCCGGTTATGAAGATGCGTATCTGGCTGAACCGATAGAGTTCGGCCGTCGTCAGAATCAAAAGACGTTGCCTGTGGTGATGATGAAACGTAAGCCACGACAACTTGATGAAGTTACGGTGACTGCATCGAAAGTGAAATTCTATTATCGTGGTGACACATTGGTCTATAATGCCGATGCTTTCGTTCTCGCTGAGGGGTCTATGCTTGACGCGCTGATCAATCAGCTGCCGGGAGTGGAGCTGAAACCTGATGGTATGATATACGTGCAAGGTAAATTGGTGGAGAGTCTGCTGCTCAACGGAAAGGATTTCTTCAGTTCAAACCGCAAGTTGCTCCTTGACAATCTTGGAGCCTATACTGTCAAAAACATTGATGTGTATGACAAGACGGGGCGCAACAGTGAGTTCGTGGGCCGTAAAATAGGTGGCGATTCACGCTATGTCATGGACGTGAAACTCAAAAAAGAATACTCGCGGAGCACCATTCTTAATCTCGAAGCCGGCGGTGGCACAGACTCACGGTGGCTCGGGCGCCTGTTTGCCATGCAGTTGGGCGACCGTAACCGATATACGGTCTATGCCGCATCCAATAATTTGAACGACAGCCGCCAGCCGGGCCAATCCGATTCATGGACACAAGAATCTGTGCAGCCTGGAGAAAAGACACAGACCAAAGGCGGTGTGGATTATTCGGTTGAGACCAAAAGTAAAAAATGGGAATTTAAGGGCAGTGTAGACGGTAGCCATGATCGCGGCACTCTTGAGCAGACTTCATTTCAGCAAAACTTCCTGACGCAAGGCGACACATATGAGCAAAGTTCAAGCAGATCCACTTCACGCAATTGGTCGGTAAGTACCGGCCATGAAGCCTATACCCGATGGTCGCTGGTCAGTCTGCGTCTGCGCCCGTCGTTCAGCTATGGTCAAAGCAGTGGCCGGAATCGGTCTGTGACATCGGTAGCCTCCGATGAAGCCATGGAGAATCTGGTCAACAATTCTCATTGGTTTACCGACAATCATAGCCACAGGCTTAATGCGGCTTTGAATCTCAATTCCTTAATCAAATTCAAAACCAATCCTGATTACATTGAGTTGACAGGTGATGTGAAGTATCATACCGACTGGAATGAAAACAATCGTCGCTTTGACATCGACTATGCTGAACAGGACAACGTCCAGAGTCAGCATCAGCGCTATAAGAATCACCCGAATCGTCAGCTATCAGCCAATATGTCTGTCAAATATGAATATAAATGGCCTCGGAGCATTGTAACCTCGCTGGCCTATGAGGCAGATTATACCAAAGAGAGAAAAAGATCCGATATGTATCTGGTTGAGCGTGTAGCTGATGCCACTCTCAACCGGACTATCTGTGATATTTATGAGGAAGTGCCGGATTTTTCCAACAGTTATCTCAGCCGTCAGTGGGATCTGGGCCACAGGATTGTACCACGGCTGGTACTGAATTCAAGCAAATTCTGGGTGCAATTCTGTATGCCTGTCGAACTTCGCCATCAGGAATTTCATTATGAGCGTGGTGGACGGATTTATGACGTGAACCGTAATTCGGTGGTACTCACTGCTTACGATACTTTCATGCGTTATACTCACCCTGTGCATAAATATAAAATCTGGCTTGAATATCGCCTCAATACTGATTTGCCGTCAATGACTTCGCTGGTCGATATGACGGATGCAACCGATCCGCTTAACATATTTGAAGGGAATCCGTCTTTGCGTAATGCCTATGCCCACAGCGCATTTGTGCGGTTTGAACCAAGAAGTCGCGATCACGTATTGACCATTGGCGCAGGTGCGACCACCAACGCATTGGTCAATGGCTACAATTATGACTCCAACACCGGTATAAGGCGTTTTAAGACTTACAATGTCGACGGTGACTGGAACGCTTATATATCGTCCGACAATGATTTTACCTTTGGTAAAGACGATTGCATGAGTCTGAACTCTCAGGCAAATGTTGAATTTCATAATGCGGTGGATATGATTGGCGAAAATGGCATAATGCCACGCAAAAGCAATATCCATAATCTGGAAATAGGAGAAACTCTTGATTATAAATGGCAACTTGGCAGTCAGATGATAGGTGCGAAAATATCAGGAAGATGGCGCCATTCAATTTCGCCTGATAATCATGATTTCAAGGCTATCGATGCCGGTAATCTCACGTATGGGCTGACTGGACTGTTTAAATTGCCGGCCAATTTTGAAATATCCACCGACATAGGCGTGGATTCAAGATTCGGATACAATGCCGCAGTAGTCAATAAATCGGATATCCTGTGGAATGCCCGCGTGAGTTGCACCCTCGGCAAGGGCAAATGGCTGATTGCGCTCGACGGTTTCGATTTGCTCAACCAGTTGCGCAATGTGAGCTATTCGGTCAATCCGCAGGGGCGCGTCGAGGTGCGCACCAACACATTGCCGCGCTATGCCCTGCTTCACGTGCAGTATCGCCTGAACCTCCTCCCCAAAAAACGCAAATGAAGTTCTGGGGACAGATCGCGTCAAAAAAACATAATTTTAATCGATGGCTTTAAACGGGAAAATGCGGCGAAATTTGTGGTTTTCGCGAAAAATGCCGAAATTTGGAGAAAAATAATCGTTTCAAAAGTAGAAAAATATGGATTGGCGTGATGCGCTAAGCTCTGTGAAAGAATCGCTTCCCGAGGGGGAAAACGTTGTGGACGAGCCTGTCGACGAGGCATCGTCGGCCAGGAAGTGCCGTCTGGACATATTGTTAGAGAAGAAGGGCCGTGCGGGCAAGACGGCCACGATTATCAGTGGTTTCAGCAATGAGACCGACGATGAGATTTCGGCGATTGCCGCACGGCTTAAGTCGTCGCTCGGCACCGGCGGATCGGCCCGTGGCGGCGAGATTCTGATTCAGGGTGACAGGCGTAGCGATGTGCAGCGCCTCCTCTCGGGGCTGGGCTATAAAACGCGTCTGATATGACCGGCGATGCCGATCGCCGCCTGCTGATGCGCAAGGCGTCGGCAGGATCGGGCAAAACGTATCAGCTGGCCTATAATTTCATACGCTACACGCTGGGACGGCGCACTCCGTCGGGACAGTGGCAGCTCTGTGTGGCCGACGGCGCCAACCGCCACCGCCACATTCTTGCGATCACATTTACGAACAAGGCCACCGACGAGATGAAGCACCGCATTGTGCGTGAGCTGGCCATTCTGGCCCAGGTGCCGATGATGGAGGGTCGGCAAACGAATTATCTGAAGGATCTTGCCGATGACTTCGGCCTGTCGCTGCCGGCCGACCGCGAACTGATCCGTCGGGCCGCAAAGTCGGCTCTGTATGATCTGCTGTTTGATTATTCGGAGTTCAATGTGAGCACTATTGACGCTTTTTTTCAGTCGGTGCTCCGATCGTTTGCGTTCGAGGCTGACCTGTCGGGCAACTATGACGTGACTCTCGACAGCGAGTCGCTCTTTGAAAGCGGCATTTCCGAAACTCTGAAGCAGGTTGTCGAACAGAAGTCGCAGCGCGGTCTGATGTCGTGGCTGCAAAGTTTCATGGAGTTGCAGCTGCGTCTGGGCAATTCGTTCAACCTGCTTCACCGTCAGGGCGAAGTGCGTAAAAATCTGCGTCTTTTCATGGAGAGCCTGACCGACGAGCATTACATGCGTCATGCGGCTGAAATCGACGGCTTTCTGGCGCGTAGCACTCCTGGCGCGCCCAATCCGGTGATCCTGCTGCAACAGGCCGTTGTGGCACGCAGGGATGCTCTGGTGGCGGAGATGACGGCGCTGGCGTCAGATCTGTGTGCCGATTTCAACCTGAACGAAAAAGACGGGTATAAGGCAGTGGGGCTTAAAAGCACATTTGCGAGTCTGGTGAAAAAGATCAGCTCCGGCTCTCTGCCCGGACTCACCGAAAGTTCGGCCAAGGCATTGAGCGACGTCGATTATTGCTTCACTCTGAAGGCCACTCCCGATGCCGCTCTGGTTTCCGGCATGGCCCGGTTGCTGGAGGGGATGATGATGACCGGAACTCTCGACGAGATCCTGAGGCAGATCCACAGTTTCGGCCTGTTTGACGCAATCAACACCAACATCAACAGGATCAAGGCCGACACAAACACCATTCTGCTTTCAGACACGAACACTCTGTTGCGCCGCATCATCAAGGATTCGCCGTCGCCGTTCATCTATGAGCGCACCGGCATGAAACTGCATCATTTTCTGGTCGATGAGTTTCAAGACACTTCCAGGCTGCAGTGGGAGAATCTGCGTCCGCTGCTTATCGAGAGTCTCGGGTCGGGCTATGACAATCTGATCATCGGCGATGTCAAGCAGTGCATCTATCGTTTCCGCAATTCCGATCCGATGCTGCTTGGCCATGAGCTTGAAAACGACTCTGAGATCAGTGGCCACATAGCTCTTGATTCCAACAATGTCAACTATCGCAGCGCCAGAGAGATCGTTGAGTTCAACTATGACCTGTTCTCGTGGCTGGGCCAGGCCACAGGCAATGCTCCTGTCTATGAGCCTGAGAGCAAGGATGCCGTCAGGCGCGACGCTCCGCGCGGCTATGTCAGCGTCAGGGCGCTGCCGCCGGAGTCGTTTGTAGCCGATGCCAAAGAGAGGATGCTGGCCGAGATGTTGCGCCAGCTCGACCCGGAACGAGGCAACTACAGGCCGCGCGACATAGCCGTGCTTGTACGGACAAACAATGAGGCATCGGAGATTATCGATTATCTGACCGAACAGTTTGCAAGTCGCGAAATGCCGGTCAGGGTCGTGGGCGACGACTCTTTGCTGCTTGTCTCGTCGCAGGCGGTGCGCCGGGTCATTGCCGAGTTGCGCCGTTACGACACTCTTCCCGTGGCCACTTCGGTGAAGGAGAATTCCTATACGCGCGTGAGTCCCGATCAGCTCGAATGGTTTGCCGCTGAATTCGACTCACGCCGGCGCGACAATCCGTCGGATGCCGATCCGTTTCAGACTCTGACCGGGCTGATCGGCGAGTTTGACCGTCTGCTTGACGAAAATCCTGATGCGCTCACCGGAGATCATCGCGCCGGTTCTGCCACTTCGCTCATTTCGCTGGTGAACTCGCTGACGGGTCTTCTGCCCGACGATCTCCGCCGGCACGACAGCGCCTATATTTACGCGCTTATGGATCTGGTGGTGGACTATTGCCGCAGCGGAATCGCATCGGTGCACGGATTTCTTGACTGGTGGGACCGACGTGGCGTCAAATGCTGCATCAGCGCCTCTCCGTCCAACGATGCGATCAGCGTGATGACGGTCCACAAGTCAAAAGGGCTGGAATTCGACTGTGTGCATGTGCCGGTCTTGAACGGCAATCTCGGCAAGGAGATCTCGCTCCGGTGGTATGACTGCGGGGAAGGGGACGACAACGTGTTCAGGCGTCTGGGCATAGATGACAATGTGGCGGTGCCGCGCTATTTCCCGGTGAAGTCCAACAAGAATTTGGCCTATACGATGTTTGCCAGCGAATATGAAACGCTGTTGGCCGACAGCCGGCTCGATGAGCTGAATGCCGTCTATGTGGCATTTACACGCCCTGTGCGTGAGCTGATTGTGAGTGTGAAAGGCATAAAGGTCTCCACCGATAAGAAATCCGCCAGGCAGCCGGATCCGTTCAACATCGGTAATCTGCTGGCCGGTGCGCTCGGCTGTCGCAGTGATTTAATTGACGGATCATGGGAATATCATCTTGGGGAACCGTCGCGGCGCATTGCCTCGTCTGGTGGCGGAAGTTCGGCGCAACCTGATCGTCCGCAGGCCGTCGAGATGCCGTGTTATGAAGTTTCCGACGGAATACTGTCGCGCATCGATGCCTACATTACGGATTCTCTGTTTGCGGAGTGAACCGTAGGCTGAGCAGGGGTGTTGGAATAGAGAATGCACATTATTTCCAACAACCATGCTTTGCGTTTCAACTTTTTCAATATTCTCAGGCCGGAGGCTCGCTGCCGCCGCGTCTGTGGCTGCCGTGTCGGTTTTCGGTGGCCTTAGTGTGAAAAGCCAGACTTCAAACATGATTCCGGAGCGGGCGATTGTGCTCACCGGCGATGTGTCGGCGGTTCACGACGGCGTTGTGGCCGTGCTGTACAACAATCCCGAGTTTGAGTTTCACGATCCGTCAGATCCCCGGTTTCTGTTTCTTGACAGGAAGGGGACTATCGCTCTCGGCATTGGCGGATATGTGTACGCCTCCGTCAGCTGTGACTTCAAAGGCAGTATAGACGGGCCGCAGTTTGTGACGTATGACATTCCGGTGCCGGCTGATCCGGCGCGCCGCAGCGGGCTTCAGTTTGATGCGTCGCATTCGACGGTGTTTCTGCAGCTTGCCGGCCATTCCGACCGCCTGGGCACTTATTCGGCCTATGTCCAGACCAATTTTTCAGGTGGCAAAGGTGGGAGTCATGACCTGCGCCTGAAGCAGGCCTATGTCACTGTCGGCAATGTAACCGTCGGTCTTGCCCGCAGCACTTTTGTCGACCCGGCGGCTCCGCCTGATCTTGACACCCAGGGCCCTGGCGCAAGGTTGTCGCGCAAAAACATATTGGTGCGCTATTCAGTCGGGTTGGGCCGCGACTGGCAGATCGGCGTCGGCGCCGAGAGTCCGGCGTCGGCAAGCTATACCGTGGCCGACGGCCGCAACCGTCCGATCACGCAGCGTGTGCCTGATTTTCCGGCCTATGTGCAGTATGGATGGGGAGGTCAGTCACACTTGCGCCTGTCGGGCATGGTGCGCACTCTCAGCTACCGCGATCTGGTGTCGGGCACCAACAGATACGCCACAGGATGGGGTGTGCAGCTGAGTGGTCAGGCAGAGATCGGCCGGAGCGTGATGTGTTATTATGAAGCGTATTATGGTCGTGGCATAGCGTCGTATGTGAACGATCTTGAAGGTAACGGTTATGATCTGGTCAGCCGCGGGGGAGATTCCGGACGCATGAAGGCCCCGGGAGTTTCGGGCCTTGCCGGCGGTCTGAAATGGGATTTCTGCAAACGCGCGTATGCGTCGGCCTCATACGGTCTGCTGAAGCTTTACGGCGGGGAAACTGCCGGAGCCGATGCATTCGGCCGATCGTCATATTTAGACTGCAATCTGGTCTATACTATTTTCCCCGACTGTCAGCTCGGAGTCGAGTATATTTTCGGCAACCGCTTCAATCAGAACGGCCGTCATTCAAAGGCAAACCGCCTGATGGCAGCAATAAAATATTCATTCTGAGCATGCCTTCTGAAGGCTATTGACCGATTGCACATTTTCGAATAAAGTGTGCGATTGGTTAATATATTGTTAAAATGGAGGGATTTCAAAAATTTGTTTTAATTTTGCAAAAAATCAAATACCTACCAATAATTATCATAGAATGGCTAAAATATTCGGTGCAGTGGAGATTGACTCGAACCGTTGCAAGGGTTGTGACCTGTGCGTGGCGGCGTGTCCCACATCAGTTTTGTCGCTTCAGCCCAAAGAGGTGAACGATCGTGGCTATCACTTTGCTTACACAGTCAATCCCGACGCCTGTATAGGTTGCGGCTCATGTGCCGCTGTGTGTCCTGACGCGTGCATTGAAGTTTATCGTCTGGTGGATAAAAACGCTTAAAATTCAGACAACATGGAAGAAGACGTAAAACTGATGAAGGGTAACGAGGCGTTGGCTCACGCGGCTGTGCGCTATGGAGCCGACGGTTATTTCGGCTACCCGATCACTCCCCAGTCGGAAGTGTTGGAAACTCTTGAAGAACTGATGCCGTGGGAAACTACCGGCATGACAGTGTTGCAGGCCGAGAGTGAGGTGGCCGCCATCAATATGGTCTATGGCGGAGCTTCGTGCGGACGCGCGGTTATGACATCCTCATCCTCTCCGGGCGTCAGCCTGAAGATGGAAGGCATAAGCTATATCGCAGCCGGCGAACTTCCGGCTCTGATTGTCAACGTGATGCGCGGCGGTCCCGGCCTTGGCACCATACAGCCGTCGCAGGCTGACTATTTTCAGGCGACAAAAGGCGGCGGCCATGGCGACTATCATCTGATTGTGCTGGCTCCGAATTCCGTGCAGGAAATGGCCGATTTTGTGGGCCTCGGTTTTGATCTGGCGTTCAAATACCGCACTCCGGCCATGATCCTGGCCGACGGTGTTGTTGGCCAGATGATGGAGAAAGTGGTGCTTCCGCCCGTGCGCCCGCGCCGCACCCAGGCCGAGATTATCGAACAGTGCCCGTGGGCCGTTACCGGCAAACGCGGCCGCGGTCACCGCAACGTTTCGACCACCCTCGAACTTCAGTCGAACGAAATGGAGAAAAACAACATCCGCCTGCGTCAGACCTATGATCTGATCGAAGCGAACGAAACGCGGTCGGAGGAGTTTATGACTGAAGATGCCGAATACCTGATTGTGGCCTTCGGCTGCACGTCGCGCATATGCCGCAAGGCCATCGAGGACGCGCGTGCACAAGGCATCAAGGTCGGTCTGTTGCGTCCGATCACGCTGTGGCCCTTCCCGAAAGAGGCCGTGTGTCGTCTCTCAAAACAGGTGAAAGGCATTCTTGTGGCTGAGCTTAACAACGGTCAGATGATCGAAGACGTGCGCCTGTCGCTCAGTGTCGGATCATCCGTTCCGGTCTGCCACTTCGGTCGCACCGGCGGCATCGTGCCCAATCCGCAGGAAGTGATCGACTCCCTGCTCTCTAATTTCCCACAATCCAAATAATCCACAGTCTGAGCATATGACCAGAGAAGATATAATCAAAGACGAGAACAAGGTCTACAGCCGCCCGCGGCTGCTTCTTGACGCCACCATGCACTATTGCCCGGGATGTTCACACGGAGTGGTGCACAAGCTGGTGGCTGAAGTGCTTGAAGAACTCGGCATGGAGGATACCGCCATCGGCGTGGCGCCGGTTGGCTGTGCGGTATTCGCCTATAATTACATTGACATAGACTGGATCGAGGCCGCCCATGGACGCGCTCCTGCCGTGGCCACCGCCGTCAGCCGTCTGCAGCCCGACAATGTGGTGTTCACTTATCAGGGCGACGGCGACCTGGCCGCAATCGGCACCGCCGAAACCATCCATGCATGCACCCGTGGCGAGAACATCATGATCATATTCATCAACAACGGCATCTATGGCATGACAGGCGGACAGATGGCTCCGACTACCCTCGAGGGCATGAAGACGTCGACCACGCCATACGGACGTCGCGCCGACATCAATGGCTTTCCGGTGAAGATCAGCGATATCGCGGCTATGCTCGACGGAACTTGCTATGTGACGCGTCAGGCCGTACACACCCCTGCCGCAGTGCGCTCAGCACGCAAGGCCATCCGTCAGGCGCTTATCAACACCCGCGAGAAACGCGGCACCTCGTTTGTTGAAATCGTGTCCACCTGCTCGAGCGGCTGGAAGCTTAGTCCGGTCAAGGCAAACAAGTGGATGGAAGAGAATATGTTTGCCAAGTATCCTCTTGGCGATATCAAGAACACAGAAGTAAAGAAATGAAACACGAAATCATAATTGCCGGATTTGGCGGACAGGGTGTCCTTTCGATGGGCAAGATTCTGGCTTATGCCGGTCTGCTTGACGGACTGGAAGTGACCTGGATGCCGAGCTATGGACCGGAGCAGCGCGGAGGCACGGCCAATGTGACTGTGATTCTGAGCGACAGTGCAATCAGTTCGCCGGTGCTTGACACTTTTGACATCGCTGTTATTCTCAATCAGCAGAGTCTTGACAAATTCGAGAGCCACGTCAAGCCAGGCGGCCTGCTCATCTATGACCCTTATGGCATACACCGCAAGCCGGAGCGCAGTGACATAAACTGTGTGCCGATCAATGCTACTGAAGCATCGGTCGAGATGGGCAATGCAAAAGCATATAATATGATTCTGCTCGGCGCGCTGTTGCGTCTTTGCCCGATGGTCAGCCCGGACACTGTGATTGCCGGCCTGAAAAAGACGTTGCCCGAGCGTCATCATCACCTCATTCCCATGAACCGCCAGGCTATTGACCGTGGCGCTGAAATCGCCGGGTTATGACAGAAGCCGACAAGAAGAAGCTGACATCCGACCCCGACGGCCTGCTCACTTATGAGTACATAGCAAATCATATCGGCCAGCCTGAAATGGATATTGAATGGCTTACCGACAATATGATACGGGTGGACCTGAAAGGCCAGTTCACGGCCAGCACCGCCAGATACCTCAATGCGATCGATCCGGTCGGCATGGCCCCGCAGATCGGGCGCCTGATCGCTGCGACAATCGACAAGGACCGCGAGCACGCGTATCTTCCGGCGCTGATCAAAGGGATCTATGGCGAGGATTACCATGAACGTGCGGCGACTCTGGCGGCGTCTGACGATAACTTCCGCCGGATCTACAAGCGGCTATATCCTATGCACATAATATAAAATCCGATTTATGAAAAAATTATTGTTTGCTCTGATGCCGTTGCTGGCTCTCTGGAGCTGCGGGGCTAAGACCGACGCAAAAAACACTACTGAAAATTCTGATATGACAGATTCCAACACAGAGGCCGTTACCGGCGAATCGACGGCCGTTGCCGCCGAAAATGATTCAGTGAAAGTCCTGGTCAAGACGACTGAGGGCGACTTTGAGGTGCTGCTTTATGGCGACACTCCGTTGCATCGCGACAACTTCGTCAAACTCGCCAGATCGGGCTATTATGACGGCACTCTGTTTCACCGTGTGATCAACGAATTCATGGTGCAGGCCGGTGATCCGGACTCACGGAGCGCACGCCCCGGACAGCAGCTCGGCAGCGGCGGTCCCGGCTATCAGATTCCTGCGGAATTCGTATATCCCAAGCGATTCCACAAGGCAGGCGCGCTTGCCGCCGCACGCACCGGCGATCAGATGAACCCCGAGCGCAAATCTTCCGGCTCGCAGTTTTATGTTGTGACCGGCAAGGTGTATAGCTCGGCCGAGCTTGACCAGATGGAGAAGCAGATGATGCAACAGCAGTTTTATTCCCTGGCCGGACAGCGCCGCGCTGAAATCACACAGATGCAGCAGAACGGCGACACTGCCGGTCTGGAAGCACTGCAGAACGAGCTGATTCAGCAGGCCACGGAGCTTGCCCGCTTCACACCCGCTCAGCGTGAGGTCTACACCACGGTCGGCGGAACTCCGTTTCTGGATGCACAGTACACCGTGTTTGGCGAAGTCATTTCCGGAATGGACGTCGTGAAGAAGATTGAAAAGGTGGAGACCGCTCCCGGCGACCGCCCTGTCAACGATGTGAAGATCATTTCCATGACGGTGGAAGAATGACCCCGTTATTCAGCATAATCATACCGATATATAATGTCGAGGCATACCTCAGGGCGTGCCTCGACTCTGTATTGGCGCAGTCTTGCGGCGATTGGGAGGCGCTGATGGTTGACGATGCTTCGACCGATTCGTCGGCCGACATTGCCGCCGAGTATTGTCGCCGCGACCGGCGTTTCAGCCTAATTTCGCTGACGGAAAAAAGTGGGCCGTCTCGATCCCGAAATGCCGGGCTTGACGTGGCCAGAGGCCGCTATCTGGTATTCATTGACAGTGACGACATGATTCACCGGAATTTTCTCTCCGTTCATCGTGAGGTGATGGAATCCGGTGCCGACATCTCGTCATCGGCCATCACAGCTTCGTTCAGAGTATTTGACCGATCCACGTTAGATATCAGCCCGAAAGTCTACAGTGATCCGATCGCACTTTGCCTGTATCAGCGCCGTGGCGTGAACCCGTCGGCCTGCGGCAAGGTTTTTTCGGCCCGGCTCTTTTCAGACGGAGGACTGCGTTTTCGCGAGGGTCTGCTTTATGAAGACCTGCAGATAATGCCTGAGTTGATGGAGCGTGCTGCCGGACGTATCGTCTTTATGGACGCTCCGTTATATTTCTACCGTCAGCGTCGAGGCTCGATAATCCATACTTTCAATTTCGCGCGTCTTGACGTGCTTGAGGTCACCGAGGAGATCGAGGAGCGCTATGCCGATGATCCGGTGCTCGGGCCTGCGGCGCGCGACCGCCGCTTCTCGGCCAACTTCAATATGTTTTTGCTTTTGTGCGGCCGCGGAATGGCTGATAGCTCCGAAGCGGATTCATGTTGGGCACAGATACGCCGTCTGAGGCTGTCGTCGATGCTCAACCGCCGGGTCAGAATGAAGAACAGAATCGGCGCTCTTGCATCGATTCTGCTCTCCCGCAGGATCATCTCCTGCCTTTATCGAATCGGGGGTTTTAGTTGAGCTCCACCACGGTGATGCCGGCACCGCCCAGGCGCACGTCTTCGTCGGCGAAATATGCGATTCCGGGATTGGTGCCGAGATGCTGGCGTATGCACTGGCGCAGAGCGCCGGTGCCGGTGCCGTGCAGAATGCGCACACGCTTCGCATTGAAGCGGATTGCGTCGTCGATGAAATATGTGACAGCCTGCAGGGCTTCATCGGCTCTCATGCCGCGCACGTCGATCTCTTGTTTGAAGTCGAGCTGGCGTGAACGTTGCTGTTCGCTCATGAGCTTGGCGCCGGCGGTGACACCGGTCTGTGGTTTCGACATGGTGTGGCGCAGACGGTCGACCGCCACCGTCGTTTTCAGCATTCCGAAGCTGACTGTGGCTTTTTTGCCGTAGATGGCAAGCACTTGGCCAGGAGTGTCCTGGCCGTCGAGTTTGACGTAATCTCCTTCGGCGATCGGTTTTGTCTGTTGAGGCTTGACCGGCGCCTTTTTTTTGGGTGTCGGTGCTTTTTTCAACAGCGGATGGTCTTTTTCAGCGGTGTCGATGGCCGCTTTTTCGCTTTGCAGACGTTGGCGTATGCGCCGGGTTTCGTCTTTTTCGGCCTGTGCCAGACGGATGTCATGGATGGTGCGTTCAATGGCCGCGTTGCTTCCTTCGAGAATCTTTTTTGCCTCCTCTTTGGCGTCGGCCAGGATTTCGCGCCGGCGGGCACGCAGATTTTCGGCATCGGCTTCATAGTCGGCAAGAGTCTGCTCGATGCGCTTTTCTTTTTTTCTGATTTCCTGTCGTTTGTTTTCCCAATACCGGCGGTCGCGAGCGATGTCGAGCAGATAGCGGTCCATATTGATGTAGTCGCTCCCGACAATCTCTTCGGCCTGCGAGATTATCTGTTCCGGCAGGCCGATTTTCCGGGCTATCTCCACTGCAAACGAACTGCCGGGCATGCCGATGCTGAGGCGGAATAGCGGTTCCATCCGCTGGCGGTCATAGAGCATTGAACCGTTGACGAGTCCCGGTAGCTCCTTGGCGAGCTGTTTCAGATTCTGGAAGTGGGTAGTGATGACGCCCCACATGTTGAGTCCGGCAAAGCGCGTCAGTATGGCCTGGGCTATGGCGCCTCCGATCTGCGGTTCGGTTCCGCTGCCGAATTCGTCGATGAGAATGAGTGACGAAGCCCGTCCACGGGCCATGAACTGCTTCATGTGGCCGAGGTGTGAGGAATATGTTGACAGGTCGTTTTCGATCGACTGGTCGTCGCCTATGTCGATGAAAATGTCGTCAAACACTCCGACGTGGCTGTTTTCATAGAGCGGGGGCAGAAGTCCGCACTGTATCATATATTGCACGATGCCTACGGTTTTGAGCGTCACGGATTTTCCTCCGGCATTCGGGCCGGAGATGATCAGCAGACGTTTTTCGCCGGTGAGAGTGATGTCGAGCGGAACTATTTCTTTGCCCTGGGCGCGCAGCGAGGCGAGCAACACCGGATGGCAAGCATGATACCATTCCATTTCAGGGCCAGCCGAGAGGTGTGGCATCGTGGCTTCGATGTCGATGGCATAGCGTGCTTTTGCGTGGATGAAGTCGAGCTCGGCCACGATGGCGAGGGCGCGGAGAATTTCGCCGATGTTGGGTCGGAGTTCGTCGGCCACTCCGGTGAGTATGCGCGCTATTTCGCGCCGTTCTTCCATCTGCAGTTCGCGAAGACGGTTGTTTGTCTGCACGACTTCCGCCGGTTCGATAAACACGGTTTTGCCGGATGCCGATTCATCGTGTACGATACCCGAGATTTTGCGTTTGTGCATCGGCGACACCGGAATCACCATGCGTCCGTCGCGCATCGAGGGAGTGGCGTCGGCGTCGATGAGTCCTTCGGCCACGGCCCGCGCCATTACCCGGCGCATGGCTGAGGCCATGCTTCCTGCCGCGGCGGCGAGAGAGCGTCGGATTTCGGCCAGTTCCGGCGATGCGGAGTCTTTTATGTTGCCGAAGCGGTCGAGCACACGGTCGATTGTGCGTAATGGTCCGGGAAAGGGTGTCAGTTCGCGGGCCACGCGGTCAAGTCTCGGATATTGTCCGGCATCTCTGGCAGCAGAAAATATGGATTCTATCTGTCCGATGGCTCCGAGGGTTGAGCGCAGCGGCGGCAGTGAGTCGGCCGGCGGAAAGGTGCCAGGCACTTTTATGGAGGCGAGCATTGACCTTATGTCGGCCACTTCGCCCAGGGGAAGGTGTTGGCCGTCTTCGGCTGTGATGAGCCGGAGCATTTCGGCCGTTGACAGGAGTCGTTGTTCGATATCGTCGAAGTCGGATGTGAAAGCGAGCCGGCTGCATATGTCGGCTCCCATTGCCGTGGCGCATTTTTCGGCGACGGCACGCCGAACGGCGGCGAATCCTACTTTATGTTCAAAACTCTGCGGATATATCATTCCTTAAAATAATTCTTTGGCCAATTGTTCGTTGTTGTCGATTATGTATTGGCGGAAAGCTTCGATATATGCGTCGGCGTCGGCATCAAATCCTTGTGAACGCATTTGCCATTCGCGTGATCTCACGGCAAGAATGGCGTTGGTCAGTTCGTGTTCGGTCAGGCTGACGGAGTCGGTGCACAGTGCGGCGGCATCGGCCTGGCCGCGTTCGGCTGCCGGCGATGTGTCGGTTGAGTCTGCGTCGCTCGGTCGGCATGAGCATAGAGAGGCGATGACAACCAATGCGCCCAGTGATTTTATGATGCAGTGTTTCATTCAGTCAAACAGTCGTTTAATTTTGTCGCGCACGCGTTCCATCAGCCATCTCGGGGTGGAGGTGGCTCCGCAGATGCCGATTGATGCGGCTTCGCTCAGCCATTCCGGTTGAAGTTCATCTTCGTTGGATATGAGATAGGTCCGTTTGTTGACTTTGAGGCATTCGCTGTGGAGGAATTTGCCGTTGGAACTTTTTTTGCCGCTCACGAACAGGATGACGGAATGTGCGCTTGCGAATTCGCGCAGTTTGTCGACGCGGTGTGCCACAGAGCGGCAAATTGTGTCGAATGAACGGAAGTCTGTGCCGGGTTCAATTCTCCGTCCGATCTCGGCGGATATCGCTCTGAGTCCGTCGATGCTTTTTGTGGTCTGTGAGTAGAGATGAGTCGGGCGTCCGAGGTCTATGCCGTCGATGTCTGCGAGGGTTTCGAGCACTTTGGCTTCGCCGCGCGTCTGTCCGACAAGACCGTTGACTTCGGCATGGCCTATTTTGCCATATATCAGAATCTGAGGGCGCGGCTGCTGGGTGTAGGCGCTTTTGATTCTCTGTTGGAGTCTGAGCACTACCGGGCAGGTCGCGTCGATGATTTCGACTTTGTTGCGGCGAGCCAGTTCGTAGGTTTCCGGTGGTTCGCCGTGAGCGCGCAGAAGGACTTTCACTCCGTGGAGCGTGGCCAGCTCGGAGTGGCTGATGGTGATGAGTCCTTTGTCTTTTAGGCGGTTGACTTCGTCGGAGTTATGCACGATGTCTCCGAGGCAGTATAATGTGCCGCCTCGGGCCAGTTCTTCTTCTGCTTTGCGTATGGCTGCAGTCACTCCGAAGCAGAAACCGGAGTCGGAGTCAATTTCAATCAGTGGTGGCTGTGGCATGGCGGAATTTGTCGAGCAACCATTCGTTTTGTTGCTGCGGGGTCATGTCGGAGTTGTCGATGTCGATGGCGTCGTCGGCGCGGCGCAGCGGGCTTTCGGCGCGTGTCATGTCAATGTGGTCGCGTGAGCGCACGTTTTCGAGCACTGCCTCATAGTCGGCTTTTTCGCCTTTGGCTATCAGTTCTTCATAGCGGCGGCGTGCGCGGGTTTCGGCGGCGGCGTTGACAAATATTTTCAGTTCGGCGTCTGGAAAGACTGTTGTGCCGATGTCTCGGCCGTCCATGACGATGCCGCGCTCTCGGCCGAATTGCTGCTGGCGGCGCACCAGGTCGCGGCGCACTGCGGCAATGGCGGCTACAGGGCTGACGAGCGAGCTTACTTCCATTGATCTGATCTGCTGTTCGACGTCTTCGCCGTCAAGGATGGTGCGCTGGCCGGTTTCGTCGGGCCTGAAGTCTATGCTTATTTCCGGGAGCGACGCGGTGACGGCAGCTTCGTCGATGCTGCCGTCGGGGGCAATCATTCCGTTGCGTATGGCGTGGAGTGTGACGGCGCGATACATTGCGCCGGAGTCGATATATCTGTATCCGATGGTTCTGGCAAGCGCTTTGGCCATTGTGCTTTTGCCCGATGATGAGAATCCGTCGATTGCTATGATGATTGGTTTCATATGTTGGGGGGGGGGAAGTCGTGGTTAGAAGTCAAAGAAGTTGGTTGAGATGTTCAGCATCAGTGTCGTTGCGCTTCGGTGAGGCTGAGCGACGGCCAGTCCGACCTGAAACATGCGTACTCTCACGCCTGCTCCGACGCTGAAGCCGCTGAGAAAGCTGCGTTGGAATGTGCTCATGTCGGTGCGGGTCTTGTAGTTGTAGGCCAGGTCCAGATAGAAATTGTCGTTAGGCTTCCAGTCCAGACCGAAGACGAGGTGCCTGAAGAGGTTTGGAAGAAACTTGTTGACCATCCGCGGCTCTTCTGTTCCGTCTTTCGGGTCTATGTATGGCAGTTTCCATTTCAGCAGGTTTGTGGCCGTGATGGAGAGGGTGCCGGGCGATGAGCCGAGTTGTTTGCTCCAGCCCAGTCGCAGATCGACCGGCAGCCGGTCATAGTGTTCGGCAAAGCGTTTGACCTGGCCGCCGAGGTTGGACACGACAAGCGAGAGCGATGATCCGCGCTCTTCGTCAAAATAGTTTACTCCGAGATCGGTGGCTATGGCCAGGGCGGAATATGCGTCGTAGGCACTGTAGAGGAATTTTATGTTGAATCCTCCTCGCCAGCGTTCGCCAAGGTTGTGTGAAAAAGATCCGCTGAATGCCAGGTCTTTAGGCGAAAATGATCCTGTGATGTTTCCGGCGGCGTCGGCCGATTTGATGTCGCCATAGCCGAAATATTGCACTCCGATGCTCCATGCGGCTCGTTCGCCGGCCGAATGGGCATATTTCATTGCTGCAAAGTTGGAGCTGCCGATATAGCGCATGTAGCTGAACGCCATCGAATTGCTCATTTCCGGTCCAAGCAGCGAGGGGTTCTGGTCGGTCAGTAGCAGGTCGTCGTCAACGAGCGATATGTTGGCGCCGCCCAGTCCATAGATGCGGGCGGAGGTGCTGACGTCAAGAAAGTTATATGCAGTGCTGCCTCCGGTCTGTGCCCGGAGGGTCATGGCCGGCAGAAGCAGAAGCGCTGAGGAGGCTGCTATGTGGCGGATATTTTTCATTTTCATTACTAACGCACGGGGTGTGCGTTTTATTGTCTGCATTCTGTTTATTGCCGATTTATAAAAACAGAGCGGCGGCCTCCCACAAGGAGGCCGCCGTCAGAGTAATCGATAGGGTAGTGTTGTGATCAGTTGTTGAGCTTGAAGGTGATGGGGAGCGTGAACCATACGCGCACGCTCTGGCCGTTCATCTTACCGGGCACGAACTTGGGCAGTGATTTAACCACGCGAACCGCTTCTTTGTCGAGGTCGGGGTCTTTGCTGCGCACTACTTTCACTTCGCCGATGGAGCCGTCTTTTTCTACCACGAACTGAACGGTCACGCGTCCCTGGATGTCGTTCTGAGCAGCCTGTTCGGGATAGCGGATGTTTTTGCTGAGGTATTCATAGAGGGCGCTTGTGCCACCGGGGAATTCAGGCATCTGTTCAACGACAGTGAATACCTTTTCCGGCTCGTGCTTCTCTTCCACGATCACTTCTTCTTTGTGTTCGCGGACAACGGAAACGTCGTCGGTACCCTGGTCAAAGTCTGTGGCGCCGAAAGCAGTCTCGGTCTGAGCGAGCTCGTCCTGAGTCTTGATTTCGTCTTCCTTGGTCACCTGGTCGTCATCAACGATGGCAAGCTCGGTTACCTTCACAGTGTTGAGCACTTCTTCGGGAAGCACTTCTTCAACTTCGGGTTCTTCGTAGCGTTCTTCGGGTTCTTCTTCAGGAATTTCTTCCTCAGGAGCTGTGTCGATGGTCACGATTTCCTGTTCGGCGTCGGCCAGAGGGCCGGCGTCTTCGGCGCGCTGAAGCGCAGATACGCCGAGAGAGATGAGGAATGCGGCCACCATTACCACCACCACCGAGATCATCGCCATGTTGTGGCGCTTGGCGCTGGCGTTGCGGAGCTGATATGCACCGAATTCCTTATTTTTGCCTTCAAATACAAGGTCAGTCCATTCGCGTGATGAAAGATCTACGTCTTTTGCCATAATCTTGTCTGTTTTGTTACGGGTTAAACAATACTTACATCACATATGTCATTTGCCGGGATGGGCATGACGGTAGGACAGAATAAGAAGTGAGTCGGTGCCGTTGATGTTGTCGATCTGATAGCGTGAAATCTGGTTGATCTGCATTTCGTCAAGTGCGGAAATCACGTTTTCGAAGCTGGCGTTGGGGCCGGCCTTGATGATGACAACAGGGCGTGTGAGAGTAGAGTCGTTACGGATTGCCTTGGCCTGATCCTGAAATTCCTCTTCGGTGATTTCACCGTTTTTACGCTGTTCTTTCAGGGCGTCAACCTTGGCGAGCACCTGTGTGTTGCGCTCGTGCAGGATTGCGCGGATGCCGTTGAGCTGTCCGGCGGTGTTGCCGCGGAAGCGGGCTTCCTTCAGTTTGAGGGTTCCGTCGTTGTCGACATATCCGTCGCCGTCCTTGTCGATCTGGTCGGCAGGAACGTCGAAGGGTTTGCCTTCGTAGTAGTAGACGATGTGTTTGGGATACACAGCGCCGGTAGCCTCGTCGGTTTCAGCCACCACGTGTCCTTTGTCGTCGCGTTCGGAGTCAAGGAGGATGGTGATTGCTTCTGACTGTTTGGTCTTGTTCTGCTGGCTCTCCTCAAGTTTTTCGTTTGAGGGAAGGGCGATTGACAGAGTCTGCGACTTAATCATCGTGGTGCAGAGCATGAAGAACGTGATCAGAAGCATGTTCATATCCACCATGGGAGTGAAGTCCACGTGGATCTGCATCTTTTTCTGGGCGCCTTTTTTCTTCTTGCCGCCTTTATCGGATTGTTCTATCTGTGCCATGACGATTATTCGTTTTCGGATTTAAGCGCAGTCATGAGGCTGAACTTGTTGAGCTTCATGGTCTGGAGGTTGTCCATGACGGTGTGGATGGTGGAGAAGGGTGTGTCTTTGTCGGCCTTCACTGCGATGCCTTCGCCGGAGCGTTTGATGGCGTCGTAGAGTTTGTTTGTCGGCTCGGCAGTGTCACCGTTGTCCTTTGTACGACCGTTGTTGCGATAGTTCTGAGCCACGCGCTGGAGGGCGTCCATCCAGATCTGGAACTCGTTAGGAGTGTTGATGTCACGGTTGTCGTTGATGGGGATTCCGACCACGTTGGGGTTGAATTCCTTCATCACTTTGTCTTGTTCTGTGGTGGGCATATCCAGGAAGGCCGGGAGGTCTTTCATGGGCAGGCCGAACATTCCGAGACGCGAGAAAGCCGAGACTTGCGAGGCCGTGAAGTTGACCGGTGCATTCGGATGACGTTCGTTGTAGAGACGCGAAGCTTCGATGAGAAGGTCTTTGCGCACGTTCTCGCTTGAGTATAAGGAGTCGGAGTCACCGGTGATGCCGATGAACACTTTGCCTTCTACCGCACGGTTGATAGTGCCGTCGCTCTTGGTTTCTGCGCCGGAGACAAGGATTGTTACCAGGTCTTCGGTCGGCACCTTGATGGTCGAAACTGAGCTCGGGGTGATAACCGTGGCAGGTTCCTTAGCGAGGAACGTTGAAGTCAACATGAAGAAAGTCAACAAAAGAACGGTCACGTCACTCATCGCGGTCATGTCGATGAGTGTACTCTTTCTTTTTACTTTAGGCTTTCCCATATTACTTGTACTTAAATGGATTAATTAGCAGGTAATGCGGGAATTAGTGAGTAGCCTGGAAGGTTTGAACGATCGAGAAACCGATTTCGTCGATAGCGTAGGTGAGGTTGTCGATCTTGTTGGTGTAGAAGTTATAGGAGATAACTGCGAATGCACCGGTGGCGATACCGAAGGCGGTGTTCACAAGAGCCTCGGAGATACCGGTCGACAGAGCGGTCGAGTCGGGAGCACCAGATGCGGACAGAGCCTGGAACGATTTGATCATACCGATAACGGTACCGAGCAGACCGACGAGTGTGCCGAGAGTGGTGAGGGTAGCCACGATCGGGAGGTTCTGCTGGAGTGAAGGCATTTCCATTGCGGTAGCTTCTTCAACTTCCTTCTGGAGGGTCTGAACTTTCTGTTCTTTGGTCAGGACGGTGTTTTTGTCCATCTCTTCGTAGCGCACGAGAGCGGCAGAAACAACAGCGGCAACCGAACCTTTCTGCTTGCGGCAGAGTTCCTGAGCGCCGGCGATGTCGTTTTTAGCGAGTTTGGCTTTTACGTTGCTCACGAATTTGGCGATGTTGCCAGTGCCTTTGGCGCTCTTCAGAGCGATAGCGCGCTCAACGGAGAGAACGATAACAGTGAGGAAGAGGGTCTGCAGCACAGGCACGATGACGCCGCCCATGAAGATGGTACCGATGATGTCGGTGGGGTGGGCTTCGCCGTCGAAGAACCACATCGAAGCGGGAGCTTCGCCTTCAAATTCAAAGTGGCTGGGAGCGCCGAAGAAGAAAAGGAATGCGCACACTGCAACGATGAAGCAGGCGACGATCACCAGAAACGCGTTTTTCACGCCGGCAACCTTGGATTTCACGGGGGCACCGCCTTGAGCGGGCTTTGCCATGGTGGAGTTGTTAGCTTCCATAATAATTGTAAGAAAGTCTGTGATTTAAGTTATTAAAATTGGTTAATTGTTGTTGTTTCAATTGATTGTTTTGCCGACCGTGGAAGCATGTCTCCCACAAATATTATTGCAAAATTATCAATCTTTTTCCAACTTTCAAAATAAAATAGGGTGAAAAGTGTAAAAAGTCGGTTTTTGAAGTGTTTTTTGCGTAAAATTTGCAAGATCACAGCTAAAAATCTTACCTTTGTGCTTTTGAAACAGAGAATAAATTTGCAGATGTCATGACACCTGAAGAAAAACTTAATATAGAAACCCGTGCGGTTGAGTTGTTGCGCACGGTTTTTGATCCTGAAATTCCGGTCGACATTTATTCGTTGGGACTGATATATCGCATTGAAGTCACCGACGATGCCGTGTTGCAGATAGATATGACTCTGACGGCGCCTAATTGTCCGGCGGCCGACTTTCTGGTGGAGGATGCCAGGTTTAAGCTGGAAAGCATTGCCGGGGTGAAATCCGTGGAAATAAATATTGTCTTTGAGCCGGAGTGGACCAAAGACATGATGAGCGAAGAGGCTAAACTCGATCTCGGATTTCTTTGAATGAGATTATATGTCGGAAGGTATAGCCACACCTATTAATAATAAAATAGACTATTTTGTTTCCGATCTTCATCTCGGCGCATCGTATTTCATGGATCCGCGCGAGCATGAAAAGCGCGTGTGCGAGTGGTTGCGCTCGATCGCTCCGACTGCCGGCCGGCTTTTTCTGCTCGGTGATGTTCTGGACTACTGGTTTGAGTACAGATACGTGGTGCCGCGTGGGTTCGTCCGTTTCTTCGGTGCGCTGGCCGAACTGGCCGATTCGGGGGTGGAGGTTACGTGGGTCATCGGTAACCACGACATCTGGATTTTTGACTATCTGCCGTCTGAGCTTGGAATAAAGGTGGTGGACGGTGTGTTGGACACAATGATCGGCGGCCGTCGTTTCGTTATGGCGCATGGCGACGGGATCGGCCGGATTCCGGCAAAAGAGCGCCTGATGAGAGCCGTGTTTCGCAATCGTTTATGTCAGCGGCTTTTTGCTGCGGTGCATCCGCGGTGGACTGTCGGCATAGCATATGCCTGGAGCGCGCATAACCGTCGGAAGCATCATACCGGACCGACTGCCATGCCTCTCCCGGTTGGCCCGCTTGAGCAGTGGGTGGAGGCTCGCCAGGGTGCCGACCGGTCGTCGCATCCGGTCGATTTCTATGTGTTCGGCCATTATCACACAGTGGTGGACAGGGTTGTTTCCGGCGCCCGTCTGATAGTGCTCGGCGACTGGATCACCAACATGAGTTTCGGCACATTTGACGGCCGTGAATTCAAAATTCATAGGGTAGAAAGCGCGGAAAAGTGGTGAAATAAAATCACGGGCGTGTTGCAATGGTCTGAATCACAGTGGTTATGGCGGAATGGTTTAAAAAGTATGTTGGATAACATATTAAAAAATTTGGCCACGCCGCCAAAAAGCGCCACCTTTGCATCAGAAACCTGTAACAATCTTTTTTACCTTAGAAATTGTACCTATTGGAAACCGAATGAAAGGAACTCAGTGATGAGTTTCTTTTTTTCTTTTCTATGGCGTCTGAAAAACGTTGCCGGTGATGAATGGCTGTTAGCAGAAAAATTCGTAATTTTGCATATACGAAACATGAAACAGATTCTTCCGATAATCATAATTCTTACGCTTTTGTTGACCGCTGTATGCCTTTTTAAAGGGTGTGACGGCAACAATGCGGCGTCGGCGCCCGGTGTTATAGCAGAGGTCGGCGGTTCTTCGGCACAGTCTTCCGGTGATGATGAGAAAGTGCGTAAATCAACGTTTGTGGGCAGTTATGCCAGGGTGTTTAATGATAAGCCTGATGCCCATATGGCTGCCGCCGACCGATATGGAATAACTCCGATCATGACGCTGTCTGATGCGTGGAATCTGCGCCAGCCAATCGAGCGGATCAGCAGCTGCCCTGATTTTGAGGTTGACGAACTTACGCATTCATATCCTTACCTTGTGCCAGATGCCGCACGGTTGCTTCATGCAATCGGTTCAGCATTCCGGGACTCGCTGAAGCATCGTGGCTATGCCGAATACCGGCCTATCGTCACGTCTGTGCTCAGGACGCAGGAGTCGGTCAGGCGTCTGAGCCGCCGCAATGTCAATGCTGTTTCCAATTCGGCTCATTTGTATGGCACAACGTTTGACATAACGCACGCCAAATATAGTCAGATCGGCACTGACGGCAGTGAGTGCCATCCGGCGGAACTTAAACGGATTCTTGCCGAAGTGTTGGTGGATCTGCGTGACCGCAAGCAGTGTCTGGTCAAGTATGAGCGCAAGCAACCGTGTTTTCACATTACTGTCTGCCATTAAAACGGTGTATTTCGTCAATCGGTATAGAGTAATGGGTGGAAGACGGAAGGTTGTTACATTGGAAATTAGTACCTTTGCTCCCGTTTGAATGTGACAACAATCTTATGTGAGTAAAGTGTGCGCGACATGGCAGCGGGACGATAGTGATATCCTCCCGCTGTCAACGTGTATGGGCGTTTGTAGATCGGGTGAAAAAGGCCATTATCGGTTTTTATTGTATTTTATGGTGCATTATAGCCGGAAAAGAACTATCTTTGCACTGATGGAATCGATAAAAAAACTATATAAAATAGGTCTTGGTCCAAGCAGTTCCCACACGATGGGGCCACGCAATGCGGCCAAACTCTTTTTAGAAAAGAATCCCGGTTCGGCCCGCTTTGAAGTTACTCTCTATGGTTCATTGGCCGCTACCGGCAAAGGGCACCTGACAGATAAGGCTATTCTTGATGAACTTGCTCCGGCTGCTGCGACAGATATACTCTGGGAACCTGATGTGTTCCTGCCGTTTCACCCAAACGGAATGCGTTTCAGAGCATTTGATAATGAAGGGCATATTGTCGACGAGGTAACTCTCTACAGCGTTGGCGGCGGCGATGTTGTCAAGGACGGCGAAACCCGCGCCGCGGCTGAACCGGTCTATGGAATGACCACCATGACCGAGATCCTGAAATGGTGTGACGACACCGGCCATTCATTCTGGGAATATGTGGAACAGTGTGAAGACTCGTCGGTGTGGGACTATCTTCGGGAAGTCTGGCAGGTGATGAAGGCGGCCGTCGAGCGTGGCATCGAGGCCGAAGGCGTGTTGCCTGGCGGCCTTGGGGTCGCACGCAAGGCAACCAGCTATTATGTCCATTCGGCGGGCTATAACTCATCGCTGAAATCTCGCGGCCTGGTCTATGCATATGCACTTGCTGTCAGCGAGGAAAATGCTTCGGGCGGCAAGATTGTCACTGCCCCCACGTGTGGCTCCTGCGGAGTGGTGCCTGCGGTTCTGTATCATCTCCATACTTCAAAGGGCTTCAGCGAACAGCGCATACTCCGGGCGCTGGCCACTGCCGGCCTGTTTGGCAACGTTGTCAAGCACAACGCATCGGTCAGTGGAGCAGAGGTCGGATGTCAGGGCGAGGTCGGAGTTGCGTGCGCCATGGCAGCCGCAGCCGCGAGCCAGCTCTTTGGCGGCACTCCGCGTCAGATCGAATATTCGGCGGAAATGGGACTTGAACACCATCTTGGTCTCACCTGCGATCCGGTGTGTGGTCTGGTGCAGATTCCCTGCATTGAGCGCAACGCCTATGCCGCGGCCCGCGCGCTCGACGCCAATCTCTATTCGGCAATCAGCGACGGACGTCACTCCGTTTCATTTGACCGGATTGTTGAGGTGATGAAGCAGACCGGCCATGATCTGCCGTCGCTTTATAAAGAAACGGCCAAGGGCGGTCTGGCGGTGATCAAATGAAGGTTTTGCTGATGGCCGTCGGGCGCACTCAGTCACAGCTGATGCGTCAGGGCATAGACATGTATCTTGACCGTCTCCGGCACTATCTGCCGGTTGAAGTGAAGATCGTGGACGATGTCAAAGCTTCGCGATCGCTTACCCGCGAAGCCCAGAAGCAGCAGGAGGGGATGGCGATTCTTCGCCAGTTGCAGCCTGGCGACAGGGTGATTCTTCTGGATGAGAACGGACGAGAACATACGTCGCGCGAATTCGCGTCGGTGATCGAGCGCCATCTTGGCAGCGGCCTGAAGCGGCTGGTCTTTGTCGTTGGCGGTCCGTTCGGTTTTTCCAGCGAGGTCTATTCCCGGGCCGACTCCAAGTTATCGCTTTCACGCATGACGTTCAATCATGAGATGGTGCGTCTGTTTTTTGCCGAACAGCTTTATAGGGCCATGACCATTATACGTGGCGAGAGTTATCATCATGACTGAGCCATGTCCGCAGAGGGTCGATTGTCAGCGCTCCGATTCCGATCGAACAGTAGAAGCCGAGTCCGCTGGGGACTATGAATCCGAAAACGAACGCACATGTGGCGCAGATTATCAGCACGACAGACAAAGCCGCGGCTGCGAAGCCGCTGACTGCCATGCAGCTTGATTCTGGTGTGGAGGAATGAAGTGTGACGTTATTCATGGGCATTGGTTGTTTATTCATTACAATGCAAATTTAATCACGGCGTCGGGCATGAATATTGCCCGGTTGCTTTAATAAAACTTAACAAAATGACTGATTTCAAGTCTTTAGGTGTGCGCGAAGACCTGCTCCGCGCCATAGAAGAAATGGGTTTTGAACACCCGATGCCTGTGCAGGAAAAAGTTATACCGCATCTGCTCACCGCCGACAACGACGTCATAGCTCTTGCCCAGACCGGCACCGGCAAAACCGCTGCCTTCGGTCTGCCTGTGATTCAGCGTATCGACACGGCCAACCGTTCGACCCAGGCTCTGATCATAGCTCCGACGCGTGAACTTTGTCTTCAGATCGCAGGCGATCTTGCCGATTTCTCAAAATATGTCGACGGGCTTCTTGTTGTGCCCGTCTATGGCGGCTCTTCGATCATGTCGCAGATCCGTGCGTTGCGCCAGGGGGCACAGATCATAGTGGCGACTCCGGGACGTCTGATCGATCTGATCGACCGCAAGGAGGTGAAACTCGATGACGTGCACACCGTGATTCTCGATGAAGCCGACGAGATGCTGAACATGGGATTTCTGGACAGCATCGATGCCATTCTGTCGCACGTGCCTGATCAGCGGAAGATGCTGATGTTTTCAGCAACAATGCCGTCCGAGGTTGCCCGTATTGCCAAAAAATACATGCATGATCCGGTGGAATTCGTGGTCGGAACCCGCAATTCGGGCGCCGAAAACGTCAAGCATATCTACTATATGGTGAAGGCGCAGGATAAATATCTCACGCTGAAACGTGTGGCCGACAACACTCCCGGGATCTACGGTATCATTTTCTGCCGCACCCGCAAGGAAACTCAGGAGGTGGCCGACGCTCTGATTCATGACGGATACAATGCCGATGCCCTTCATGGCGATCTGTCGCAGCAGCAGCGTGATATAGTGATGAAAAAATTCCGCGACAGGGTGCTCTCTCTGCTGGTTGCCACCGACGTGGCCGCACGCGGACTCGACGTCGACAATGTGACCCATGTGGTCAATTATGGCTTGCCTGACGACACAGCGGTCTATACCCACCGCTCGGGACGCACCGGACGCGCCGGCAAAGCCGGAGTATCTGTCGCCATAGTCCACTCGCGCGAAAAAGGCAAACTGCGCGAGATTGAAAAGAAGATCGGCAAGACCTTCGAGCGCAAGGATGTGCCCACTCCCGAACATATCATCGAGAAACAGCTCTACAATATGGCCGACAGGCTGGAGCGGGTAGAAGTCAATGAAGATGAAATCTCGAAATATCTTCAGGGCGTGAGCCGCAAGCTGTCGTGGCTCTCTGAACAGGATCTGCTCAAACGTGTGCTCTCGCTTGAGTTCAACCGTCTGCTCGATTACTATAAAGATGCGCCTGTAATCGACAACATATCGCCCGAAAAACCGAAAAAGGAGAAGGGTGAGAAACGCCCGGTTCCGTCGGATGCGGAGAAAGACCGGCGCACGGCGCCTCGCGGCATGGTGCGCATCTATGTCAATCTGGGCAAGAAAGACGGATTTTTTGCAGGCAATCTCATTGATATGCTCAACCACACGGTGGCCGGACAGCGCGTCAATGTTGGCCGCATAGACCTGATGCCGGCATACTCGCTTTTCGATGTCAACAAATCGGATGCTCCGCGGGTGGTGCAGGCTCTCAAAGGGTGTGAATTTTTCGGAAAGCGTGTGTTTTCGGAAGTTGCCGACGCAGACCGCGATTATGCCCGCGCATCGGCGCGCCGCGACCGCGAGGCTGCCTCTGGCGCCGGATTCGACAAATTTATGAAGAAACGCAACAAGCGTCGCTGAAATTCAGTGGCGTGACCAACAGCAAGAGCGGCAGCGCTGAATGTTTTCAGTTCTGCCGCTCTTGTTGTCTGGTTTCGGTGTGTGGCCGATCACATTGTGATCTGTTTCTGCTTGTAATAGCTGGATGCGCCGGCCACTTCCAGAAAGCAGCACACCGAATAGGCTATCATGGCTATGCCTGTGATCAGAACAATATAGCTCTTGACTGTGGCGGCGCCAATGATCAGCACCACAATGCCGGCCACCGCCAGAAGGATCGGGAGCAGATAGAAGGAAAAAGGAAACGACACTGGCTTGAAGCCGAAAGCCAGCAGGCATATGTGATAGACGCCTGCGATTATAAGCACTCCGGCCAGCACATAGACCACCATCGAACTGAGCGATGCCGGGTCAAGCAGCATCCACAGCCCTAATGCCGCTGCGGCGATAGCGGTCAGCACTGATCCGACCGAGACTCCGGTGCGCGGCAGCCGGCGCCCGTCTTCAGTGACGGTGATGCGTGTTGAACTGAAAATAAAATACAGGTTGATAGCAGCGGCCAACAGAAACATTGCGCCGATCACCATCACAATGATGTTGATTGCGGTTGCCCGGAGAAAAATCAGCGCTATGCCCACAATGAGCACAATCACTCCGGTCCATGTCAGGCTTTTTGATCTCATAAGAATGTTGCAATAAAAAAAGTTGTTAAACAGGTTTTATTGTTTAACAACTTAAAGCCGTTGCCGGTTGAGCAGACGGTGAAAGTTTTAGAGGTACACGTCGAGCGCGGCGGGGAATATCCGTTCCGGGTCAAAGAATTCGGCGCAACTGTTGACCATATTCTCCACGTTGAGATCCACGCGGCCATAGAAAACCTCATGGCCGTTGATTATCAGAGTCACAGGCTTTGTGAGATCAACCATCTGTTCGTCAAGATATATTTTCACGCGTCCTTCTGTGGCTCGTGTGTATGATTTGTTGAACTTCAACTGTATTCCCCAGTGAGGGTCGGTCTGTGTGGTTGTGTATGTGACAAGCTGCACGTTCAGGCGTATTGTGTTTCCGGCGATTGTCATGTCATAGAGAGTGCGTGTGGAGTCGTTTGGGTTGGAACGCTCCATGACGTAAAGGTTGCCGAATCCGTCGCGATAGCGCCCGTCCATTTCAAAATTTTCCCACGTCAGGCGAGTGGCATGCGGCTGGCGAGAGAACTGTTTGAGCCATGGGGTGGTGACGCGATAGTCGATGTGGTGTCCTCTGCCTGGAATCAGCTCCACCTCATGGATGTAATATCCAGGATTCTCCACCGCGACACTGTCAAGCGCGTGTTTCGTATAGGAAGTGAGCAGATCGCGGTAGAATCCATGGTCGTCTGCGCCGGTGCGCAGCGAGAACGCCACGTTTCGCAGATTTTCAACCGGTGCGTTTTTCAGCGGTTCGCCACCTGCCATCGGGCCGGCTCCGGCCAGATAGTCGGCATAGAAAGAGGCCAGACGCTGGCTTCCGTATCCGCCTTCCGATATGCCGAAAAGGTATATGCGGTTAGGGTCGATTTTGCCTGATGCAAGAGCGCTTCTGAGCAGGCGTTCCCATGCCCATTGCTTTGACTTCTGATACCAGCGGTAATATTCCCCTTCGTTGGGTATGCGAGGCACCACATAGACCGACGGCGAATCGTCAAACATTTCGGCCAGGCGGAATCCGGTGTCCCATTCGGCATCACGCGGTCCGGAACCGTGGAGATACAGGAAAAGCGGCAGTTTTCCAACGGTGGCCGTGTCGCCTTTGAAACCGTAAAAATAATCCATTACGGCGTTCGGTTCCAATGAATCAGGCAATGTCCAGCTCAGTGAATCACGCAGGGCCAGGGGGCGAAGTTCGGGCAGAATCGTGTCTGCTTCATTCGCTTTGACCCAAGCCTGCCACACTTCCGCTCTCGCTTCGGCCAGGTCGGCAACCTTCAGCTTTGTGCTGACCTTATATGGAGCGTCGGTCCGGTCGGTTATATATGATTCAAAATAGTTGACTATATTGTTATACGTTTGTTCATTGATTTTGTCCTTAGCGTGTGCGCCCAACGTCATTGTGGCCATAGCGGCCAGAGTAAGACTTCTGAAAGTGTTCATTGATATAAAATCTATGGAATTAGGTTTAAACGGTGCAAAGTTAAGAAAAAATCCAATGTGTTCGCTTTTTTACCACAAAATATAAGACCCCAGATGGCCTAAAATAGGGGAGTCCGGTTCATGCTATTGTGTGAAACAGGGAAAATCTGTATCTTTGCAGCGTGAAAAAACTGAGCAAAGAAGAGTCGGAACGCTATAAGGCTCATCTGTCGCTTTGTGAGATAGATCTGCCCGGCCAGCAACGCCTGCGCCAGTCACGGATCGCAGTGGTGGGTGCCGGAGCGCTCGCTTCTGCGGCTTTGCTGTATCTGGCTGCGGCCGGTGTCGGCATGATCCGCGTGATTGATGGCGACACCGTCTCACTCAGCAATCTGCAACGCCAGATCATACATTCCACTCAGGATATCGGCAGGCCTAAACCGCAGAGTGCGGCCGCTAAGATTGCCGCGCTTAATCCGGATGTGGTCGTGGAGCCAGTGTGCCGCATGCTTGACGCCGACTGCGCCATGCAGTTGCTGGCCGACGTGGATGTGGTGCTTGACTGCACTGATAATTATGATGCGCGAGTGCTTGTGAGCGACACTTGCGTGAAGCTTGGCAAGCCGCTGTGTTTCGCTGCCCTGAGCCGTTTTGAAGGGCAGGTGATGACACATATGCCCGGAACAGCGCATTATCGTACAGTTTTTCCGGCTCCTCCAACCAGTGAACAGCTTGAATGTCGTTCATGTGCTGTCACAGGTGTGCTGAATGCACTTGCCGGCATTGCCGGCAGCATGCAGGCGGCCGAAGCGATCAAAATCATCATAGGCGCCGGCGATCTGCTCACTGACAGGATGGTGCTGATCGATGCGCTCACCTTCGCATTTCGAGAAGTGAGATTGAAGAGTTAACGTTTAAACGTTTTGATTATCCAATGAAATTCATCAGAAATATATGCCTGGCGACTCTGGCTGCAACGTCATTGACTGTTTCGGCTGACCTGAATCTGCCGGTGAAGACAATAAACGGCACCGAATATTATTATTATGAGGTCAAGCCGAAAGAATCGATCTATTCGCTGGTGCGTAAAATCGGTGTGAGCCGGGACGACATCATGCGCTATAATCCGTCGGCTGTCGACGGCCTGCGTGCCAATCAGCTGCTGCTGTTCCCAGTGAGCGAGTTTGCCGGCAACGAACGCCGTGAGGTCTGTCCGGAGGAATCTGTGAAAGATGGTCCGCGGGCTGATCTTGGCGAAGAGAAGGTGGACATGCCTTCCGTTGACGCCGTTGAGGAAGTCGATGAAAAAGAGGAAACTTTCACGGATGACTCTGATGACGAAACTGATGTCGCCGCTGTTGATTCCGTCGACACTACTGTCAGGCTGGCTGTGGTGCTTCCGTTCATGCTTGATGCGGAACGCCCAACCAAGCATGCCGAGAATTACACGGAATTCTATCGTGGCCTGCTGATGGCAGTCGACACAGTGGCCGGCAAGAATCCTGATATGAAGATCTCGGTCGCTGCATTTGATTCAGAGGCTTCGGCCGAAAAGGTGGCTGCGCTTGCCGACGACCCGGAACTGCGGTCGGCCACATATATAATAGCGCCTGATGACTCTGTCAGCATTGAGCTTCTGGCCGAAATGGCCGATCAGACGGGTGCGACCGTGGTCAATCTCTTTTCTGTGAAAAACGATGCCCAGCAACGTCATCCGTCGGTCTATCAGGCCAACATACCGCAGCATAAAATGTATGACAAGGCACTTGACGCGTTTATCGATGATTTTGCCGACTATACCCCGGTGATTCTTTCGCCTGCCGACATTGCGGCCGACAAGCAGGCTTTTGTCGACGAACTGACCTCGCGCCTTGAGTCGGCTGGCCGTCGGTATGAAAAGCTGGATGTTTTTGACGGTTTTTCAGAACGGGCAATGACCCCGGACAGATTTCCTGCCGACGGACGCTTCGTCTTTATCCCTGCATCAGGGTCGCGCGAGATGCTTACACGCATTCTTTCTCCGCTGATCCAGTTGCGCCAGAATGCTTCGCTGCCCGATAACGTGCGATTGTTCGGTTATCCGGAGTGGGTTATCGTGCGTGGTGAGCAAGCGCGCAAACTCCATAGCCTCGACACTGTGATATATTCGCGATTTGCATCCGACACTGACTCATATCCCACGCGTCTGCTTGGAATGCGCTATGACGACTGGTTCGGAACAAAGATGGCGAATGCGGTTCCGGTTTACGGACTGCTTGGCTATGATGCCGGCCGATGGATGCTCGGCGGCGGACAGTCTTATGTCGGACTTCAGAATTCGTTTGAACCTGGCGCTGTCAACTCCGCGCTCTATCTGATTTATTTTTCGCCAGACGGGCAGGTTAGAGTCAAAGCTCTATGATGAAGCATTTTCTTTGCAGGCTCGCCGCAGCCATTGCCCTGGTCGCCTCAGTTGCCGTTGCCGGCTCCGCTACTGCTTGCGGACAGCGATATTATTCGCCTGACTTCTCAGTCGGAGTGAAGGGTGGCGCCACGCTGAGCCGGATGGATTTCGTGCCCCACGTAAGTCAGACCATGACGCCTGGCGTGACATTCGGCGTCATGGCCCGATACTCCGAGGAAAAACTGTTTGGCCTGCTTGGCGAGCTTAACATCACCCAGCGTGGCTGGGCCGAGGATTTCCGCGGACTCCCGGTCAGCTATTCGCGTCATCTCACATATATCCAGCTGCCGCTGATGACCCAGATCCGTTTTGGCTGGAAGCGGGTGAAGCTTTTTGTAAACCTTGGACCTGAGGCAGGATATATGCTTGGTGACAAAATCAAGGCTGATTTTGATTATTCCGACCCCATGGCGTCCGTGCCGGGATATTCTCCCAACCGTCACAACGAGCAGATGACAATGGATGTGGCCAACCGCTTCGACTATGGCATTGCCGGAGGACTCGGCGCCGAATTTTTTGTGGCGCGGCGTCATTCAGTGACGCTTGAAGGGCGCTTCTATTACGGAATCGGCAATATTTTCAGAGCCACACGCACAAGCACGTTTTCTGCGTCGCGCGGATTGTCGGTGGAAATCACATTAGGCTACTTCTTCCGCGTGATCTGACTGAATGGCCGAATAATTTGTCAGGGCGATGAAAAAAGCTTAACTTTGCATAGCTGATAAAGCATAAAGAGAACATAAAAATATATGGTTAACAGAGTTTTAATACGACTTAAGGTTGTGCAGGCGCTATATGGCTACCTGCTCACCCGGAGCGAATTCAAGATCGAGGCCCCGGTGGAGACATCGTCGCACGACCGTCGTTATTCCTATTCGGCATATGCCGATATGTTGCTGATGATGCTCGAAATGTCGGGCTGGAAAGTCCAGGCAGACCGTTCGTTGCCGCCGTCAGTCACTTCATCGGTTGTCAATGCGCCTTATGCCGACAGCGCCACCGCACGTTTCCTCATGGGCAATGACGAAGTGCGGGAGCTGATCCGCACACGTGGATCCCGCATGGCCGAATTTGACAGCGCCGTCATTGAACTTGCACAGCGCATCAAGGCATCCAGCCCTTATCGTGAATTTTTGAAAATACGCAAACCGGAAGTTTCGGATGAAATTGCATTCTGGACTCAGGTGCTCCGCCTTGTCGCTCCGAAAACTCCCGCCTTGGTCGACGCGATGCGCACTGATCCTGAATTCACGGTGCGAGGCATGGAAATGGGCCTGAAAATGCTGGCTGACACATTGTCAAACTATTCCGACACGCGCAATGTGCTTGCTGATTGCCGCCGCGATCTGACCCGCTCGCTCGACAAAGCATATGAACTCTATGTGGCCCTGCTGCTGCTGCCGGTGGAGATAACCCATGCACAGTCTCTCCGCATTGAGGCCGCACGCGAAAAATATCTGCCCACACCTGAAGAGCGCAATCCCGACATGCGCTTCGTCAACAACGCCTATGTGGCTGCCGCATCGTCAAGCGATGCAATTGAGGAATTCACTAAAAAGACTCCGGTTCTGTGGGACGACGAGCCTGGATTCATCAGCCAGCTGCTTGATCTTGTAACCGACAGCGATGCCTATAAGGCATATATGGCCACTCCGGGAGAGAAAACCCTGGCCGAAGACTGCGATCTGTGGCGGACATTGATCAAAAATGTCATTGTGCCGTCAGACGTGTTTAGCGAATATCTGGAGTCGAAGTCGATTTTCTGGAATGACGATCTGGACGTTATGGCCAGCTTTGCCATCAAGACAATACGCACTTTCGCTGCTTCGGAAGCTCACTCCGACATTGAACTTCTGCCGAAATTCAAAGATGATGAAGATTCCGGCTTCGGAATGCAGCTGTTCAACAATGCGGTGGCCCATCGCGTTGAATATCGTGAATGGATCGACGTGTTCATCAACACCAAGCGCTGGGACGTTGACCGTGTGGCGCTGATGGACGTTGTCATTCTGCTGACCGCTTTGTCTGAAGTCATGAGCTGTCCGTCCATTCCGCTGACTGTCACCGCCAATGAATATGTGGAAATCGCAAACCGTTACTCCAACCCGAGGAGCGGATCGTTTATCAACGGAATGCTGGCGGCCATCACCGACAAACTCCGCGCCGACGGATTGTTGCATAAAGACTGGAAATAATTCACAAAATCTTAAAACAAGAACGAAACAATGCTTAACTACATTCTTCTTCAGCAGGCTGCTGCTGCTGACATGCAGGGCGCCGGCTGGTCAAGCTGGATCATGATCATCGCAATCATCGCGATTTTCTACTTCTTCATGATCCGTCCCCAGCAGAAGCAGCGCAAGGAAACCCAGAAATTTCATGATTCTCTGACCAAAGGCACAAAAGTGATCACCGCCGGAGGCATACATGGACGTGTGGTCGAGGTCGACGGTCCTGTCGTGCTTCTTGAAATCGCTTCAGGCATAAAGATCCGCATCAACAAGACCAGCATCTATCCCTCTCATGAAGCTGCTGGCGCCGATGCTGCAAATCCTGTGAATGCCGAAAAGAAATAACATATCGGCACGCGTCTCCGAAGCAGTGCGCGCGACGCGCGCGCTGCTCGGTTCGTCACGGGGGAAAGACATTCTGCTCTTTCTCCTGTTCGTGTGTGTCAGTTATGTGTTCTGGCTTATACAGACTCTCAACGAGGATGCCCAGAAGGAAGTGCAGGTGCCTTTGAAAATCGAGGGCGTGCCTGATGGAATCACGTTCATTTCCGATGTTCCGCAGACGTTGCTTGTCAGCGTCAGAGACCGTGGCACGTCGCTGTTTAACTACACCTGGAGCGGAGTCCCGACACTCAGCATTCCGTTCAAGGAGATGAACGCCAAGTCAGGCGCGTCGCGCGTCACCATTCCTGGCAATGAAATGTCGTCGAGAGTCCGATCGCTCTTCGGACAGCAGGCCCAGGTGCTTTCCGTCAGACCTGATTCGCTTAATCTGGTCTATACCGACAAGCCCGGACGCCGGGTGAAAGTGACTCCCAACCTCAAAATCACCCCGTCATGGCAGAGCGTCAGCTCCGGCCCCGTGCAGGTTGAGCCTGATTCGGTCACGGTCTATTCCGTGGCCAATATGTCGGGCGGATTCGACCGCATAAGCACTGTTGAGCTTAATCTTGACGATGTGTCGGAGACCTACACCGGCCGACTCAGACTGAAGGTTCCTGCCGGCGCGCGCGCGGTGCCAGACGAGGTGACTGTCACGGCACCTGTCGAGCCGCTAATCGCAAAGCAGCGGTCTGTGGCTGTCAAGGTCAATGGCGCGCCTGCCGATGCGTCGGTGGTTTTGTTTCCATCGCGTGTGGACGTGACGTTCCTTGTGCCGATGAGCCGATATAATTCTGAAGTCGGTGTCATCACTGTCTATGCCGACTTCCGACACCGCTCGCCTTCAACAGCCAAAATGCCGGTATATCTCGGCAGTGCGCCTGAAATATGCCGTGATGTGACTTTGGCCGTGGACAGTGTCGAGTATCTGATTGAACAACACGGCAAATGATCGGACACACTCACATAGTGGCAATTACCGGCGGAATCGGATCGGGAAAGTCTGTGGTCAGCAGAATTTTGCGCTGCATGGGCTATCCGGTCTATGATTGTGATTCGGAAGCCCGCAGACTCATGGACGGGTCTGCCGAAATTCTGAGCCGCATCGCCGGCGAAATCTCCCCTGATGCCATCGGCGCCGACGGGCGGCTTCGGCGTGACGTGCTGTCGGCCATGGTGTTTTCCGACAGCAGCAAGCTGCAATGCCTCAATGCGATAGTTCATGGTGCGGTGCGGAAACATTTGCTCTCCACGGTCGCTTCCTGTGGCTCTCCGCTTTTTTTCTTTGAAACCGCCATACTCTATGAAAGCGGTTTTGATTCCATTGCCGACGATGTCTGGGAAGTCACGGCGCCAAAATGCGAGCGGGTTGCCCGCGTAAAGTCCCGCAGCGGACTCTCTGCCGATGAAATTGACCGGCGGATGGCATCACAGAAGACTCCGTCGTTTCCTCATCACCGTATCATACATAATTCATCAACCGACGCTCTCCTCCCTCAGATTCTGGCTCTGACAAATGAACAACGATAATTCACTGCACGATTCATGGGATCGTGAACACCTGTGGCATCCTTACACGTCTACAATAGACCCGTTGCCGACATATAAAGTTGATCATGCCGAAGGAGTCGGCATATTTCTGGCCGACGGCACCCGCCTGATTGACGGCATGGCCTCATGGTGGTGTGTGATCCACGGATATAACAATCCGCGCCTTAATGATGCGGCGCGGCGCCAGATCGACAAAATGAGCCATGTGATGTTTGGAGGACTCACGCATGCCCCCGCCATAGAACTTGGCAAGAGATTGCTTGAAATGGCGCCTTCGCAGATGCACAATGTGTTTTTTGCCGATTCCGGATCTGTGGCGACCGAAGTGGGCATGAAGATGGCCATACAGGCGGCGGTGAGCCGCTCAGGCTCCCATGGCAAGACGAATTTCGCCACCATACGCGGCGGATATCATGGCGACACATGGAACGCCATGAGTGTCTGCGATCCCGTCACCGGCATGCACGGAGCCTTTGGTCCTGCGTTGCCAGTGCGTTATTTCGCTCCGGTGCCGCAGGTGAAATTCGGTGCGGAATGGGATCCGGCCGATTTTGAGCCGATGCGTGAGTTGCTCGTCAGCCATGCCGACTCTCTGGCCGGAGTGATTCTTGAACCGGTGGTTCAGGGTGCCGGCGGAATGCGGTTCTATCATCCTCAATATCTGCGCGAGTTGCGCAGCCTTTGTACTGAACTGGGCATATATCTGATTTTTGACGAAATCGCCACCGGATTCTGGCGCACGGGCCGTTGTTTCGCTCTGGAGCATGCCGGAGTGGTTCCTGACATAATGTTGCTCGGCAAGGGACTGACCGGCGGATACATGACACTCAGCGCCATCCTGACAACGGCCGAGGTGGCCGACACAATTTCGCGGGGTGAGGCCGGGGTGATGATGCATGGCCCGACTTTCATGGCTAATCCTCTGGCATGTGCAGTGGCTTGTGAATCGTTGAAGATGCTTGGCGAACAGGATATGGAGGCCCGTATAGCCCATCTCGGATCAGTGATCCGGGAGTCCATGACTCCAGCGGCGCAATTGCCGTCTGTTGCCGACGTCAGGACGCTTGGCGCCATTGGAGTGATCGAAATGAAAAAAACGGTCGATGTTGGCCGTTTTCAGCGTGAGTGCGTCCGTCGCCGCATCTGGGTCCGTCCTTTCGGTAAAAACGTCTACATCATGCCTCCGTATGTCATATCCGACGATGACTTGCGCTATCTGATCGGGCAGATGATTGAAATTATCCGTGATGGAGCGTTATGAGTCTGTGGTCGGCCGGCTGAAGGAGACCTGCAATCACCGGACGATTCCGTCGGATACTGTCGGGTCTGAACTGGTCGACTTATCAACCAATGATTATCTCGGTTTCGGATCGCGGGCCGATCTGAGGCGCGAGTTTCTGGAGCGGGTGGGGGTTGATGGACTGCCGCCATTCACGTCGTCGGCGTCGCGCCTGCTTGCGTCTTCTCAGCGCTATTATGATGAACTGGAGGCTTTGCTGGCTGATGCTTACGGAAGCTCTGCGTTGCTTTTTAACAGTGGCTATCATGCCAATACTGGCGCAATATCGTCGTTGGCCGACGAACGCACGCTGATTGTGGCCGACAAGCTGGTGCATGCCAGCATCATCGACGGAATGCGGCTGAGCGGCGCCTCGATGGAGCGGTTCCGCCACAACGACGTGAATCACCTTGAGCGTATTCTCTCACGCAAGGCCGGTTCGTTCGACCGTGTGCTGATCGTCACGGAATCAGTGTTCAGCATGGATGGCGACAAAGCCCCGCTGGACGACATCGTGCAGGTGAAGTCACACTATGGTCAGGCGCTGCTTTATGTCGACGAAGCCCATGCTTTTGGCGTGGAGGGCCCGCATGGCCTTGGCTTGTGTGCGTCGATGCCGGAAGTCGACTTCATTGTCGGCACTCTTGGCAAGGCCGGAGCCTCGGTCGGAGCGTTCATTGTGTGTTCGCCGCTTTGCCGCGACTATCTCCTCAACCGTGCGCGTTCGTTTATTTTCTCCACGGCGATTCCTCCGCTTAATTGTGCATGGAGCGTTTTTATCATAGAAAAAATATTGGCAATGGACGACGGACGCGCCAGACTCCGGCGGCTGGGTCAGCAGCTGGCCAGGATCACCGGAGCGTCTTCGGGCCATATTCAGCCGCTTGTCACCGGTTCGGCCGAATCGGCGGTGGCATTGTCGTCCAGATTGCTTGAACATGGTTTTAAAGTGTTGCCGATACGCACTCCGACTGTTCCTCCCGGAACCGAGCGCCTGCGCTTCAGCTTGAGTCTTGACGTCACTGAAGCCGACCTGGAGCGCCTTTCGGCGATTGATTTGACATGAATTTAGAGTATATCACACAAGGATCCAATCGGCGTCTGTTGCTGATTTTTGCCGGTTGGAGCACTGATGCTTCCGCTTTTGCCGGGCTGAAGGCCGCCGGCTATGACATTGCGGTGCTTTCGGACTACACTTCGCTGCATGTGCCTGACGTCGGTGCCTATGACGAAGTGGTGGTGATGGCTTGGAGTCTTGGCGTGTGGGCGGCATCGGTGATTCTTCCGGACTCTTCGCTGCCGGTCACTCTGTCGGTTGCCGTCAATGGCACTCCGTGGCCGGTTTCTGATCTCCGCGGCATTCCTGAGTCAGTGTTCCGTGCCACGGCCGAATCGCTGACCGAGCAGTCTTTCAAGAAATTCAGGCGTCGAATGGGTGGCGCCGGACTGCCTCGTGGCCCACGTTCAATCGAGTCGCTGGCATCGGAACTGAGGGCTATTGACGGATCTCTGATGGCTGTCGACCGGTTTGTGTGGGATAGGGCGGTTGTCAGCGACGCCGATGCTATTTTTCCGCCGGCCGGGCAGCTTGCCGCATGGAGCGGAACCCGGACGGCAGTGACACAGGTGGACGGCACTCACACTCCGGAGTCATGGCAACGTCTGGTCGATGCTTATGTGATAAATAAAACACTGGTCCGGCAGCGTTTCTCACGCGGAATCACCACATATTCCGACGAAGCGTCTGTTCAGCAGCGCATCGCCGCCCATCTGTGGGACCTATGGCAGAAACATGGCATTCGGCCGGGGCTGGTGCTTGAAGTGGGATTCGGCGACGGCACTCTGACCCGTCTGTATGCAGAAAAGTATAAGTCGGCCAGGCTGATGCTTTGGGATATGATCGATGTGGCATGGCCTGGAGCTGATGTGCGCGTGTGTGACGGAGAAACTGAAATAACATGCCTTGAGCCTGAATCGGTCGATATTATAGCTTCGGCGAGTACGATCCAGTGGTTTAATTCTCCGGCGCGGTTCATTGACCGGGCTTCGGCTGCGTTGCGCCCGGGCGGAATGCTTGTGCTGTCGACGTTCGGGCCGGAGACCTTCAGGCAGCTCACTGCCGCCCGCGTGGTGCCCCTGCCATATCTGAGCGTGGAGCAATGGCGCGCATCAGTGCCGGAATCAATGGAGATTCTTGAACTGCACGACGGTGTTGTCACCCGGATGTTTGCGACGCCTGTCGACGTGATCCGTCATCTGCGGGCCACCGGAGTCAACGCCCGCCCTGCCAATGTGTCGTTGGCCGGGGTGTTGCGCGACTATCCGCTTGCCGCCGACGGACGCGCACCGCTGACATATCAGCCGATATACATGATACTGAGAAAGAAATGAACCACAACAGCAAAGTGATATTCGTCAGTGGCATACACACTGATGCCGGAAAAAGCTATGCCACAGGCTGGCTTGCGTCACAGCTCATGGCCCAAGGCCGGAGCGTGATAACGCAGAAATTTATTCAGACGGGAAACAACGGTCTGTCGGAAGACATCGCGGTGCATCGCCGTCTCATGGGAACTGAACTCCATGACCGTGACCTTGATCACACAACCGCCCCTCTGATATTTTCATATCCATGCTCGCCGCAGCTTGCCGCTGAAATAGATGGCCGCCAGATCGACCTTGCCGAAGTGGACCGCGCCACGTCGATTCTGGCAGCCGAGTTCGATACTGTGCTTGTCGAGGGTGCCGGCGGTCTGATGGTGCCTGTGACCGATGATTTCTTTACGATTGATTATGTGGCGTCACGTCAGCTGCCACTCTGTCTGGTGACCAACGGCAGCCTCGGCTCGATCAACCACACGGTGCTGTCGCTTGAAGCGGTTAAGGCGCGCGGCATAACGCTCGATTCGGTGATATATAATCAATTTTTCGACAGTCAGGATCAGCGCATCGCCGCCGATACTGTCGGGTTCATCGGCCGATACCTCGACCGCCATTTCCCCGGCACTCCGCTTTTGCTCTGTCCGCCGATGTGATCAGACTCTCTCTTATGGGAGAAGATGAGGAAAAACGCGGTTTTTTGCGTATCTTTGTAGTCCGAATAGAAACTGAATTCAATATGAAAATACTGGTAACAGGTGCTAATGGCCAACTCGGCAATGAGTTGCGGCTGATATTACCCGGGGCGTTTCCTGATGCCCAGGTGCTGTTCACTGACGTGGCCGATCTGGATCTGACTGATTCGGCAGCGGTAAACCGCTATGTGGAAGACCGCGACGTGACACACATTGTGAACTGTGCCGCCTATACTGCCGTCGACCGAGCCGAAGAAGACAAAGCCGCCTGCACTGCTATAAATGTTGATGCAGTCAAAAATCTGGCTCTCGCTGCCGATTCACATGGAGCAAAGGTGATACACCTCTCCACGGATTATGTGTTTGACGGACGTGCGTATCGCCCATATAGGGAAAGCGACAAAGTGAACCCCTGTTCTCACTATGGCACGACGAAACGCGCCGGAGAGACTGCGCTGCTTGCTCTTGCGCCCGAAAGCATAATCATACGTACCGCCTGGCTGTATTCGCCGTTCGGCCATAATTTTGTCAAGACCATGCTCGCGCTCGGACAGACCAATCCCTCGCTGCGGGTGGTCTATGACCAGATCGGCTCGCCGACCTATGCCCCGAATCTGGCAAAAGCCATTGTGTGCATACTCAGATCTGCTCAGTGGGTTCCCGGCATATATCATTATGCCGACAGTGGCGTGACCTCATGGTATGATTTCACAAAGGCGATCCACCGTCTTGGCGGAATCAGCGGATGCGAAATCCGTCCGATACCGTCGGAAGACTATCCGACCGCTGCTGTAAGACCGTTTTTCAGCGTGCTCGACACGACACGCATCCGCCTGACCTATGGCGTGGAGACACCATATTGGCTTGACTCTCTGCAAGACTGTATAAACCGATTGAAGAAACAATAAAAAATGTCAGCACTCACCGACGAAATAAAACGCCGACGCACGTTTGCCATCATCTCTCATCCTGATGCCGGCAAAACTACTCTCACTGAAAAACTGCTGCTGTTTGGCGGCGCGATCCATATTGCCGGAGCAGTAAAAAGCAATAAAATCAAAAAAACTGCCACTTCCGACTGGATGGAAATCGAAAAGCAGCGCGGAATTTCGGTGGCAACGTCTGTAATGGGGTTCAATTATGGAGACTATAAGATCAACATTCTTGACACTCCTGGTCACCAGGACTTTGCTGAAGACACATATCGCACGCTGACGGCCGTTGACTCTGTGATCATTGTGGTCGACGTGGCCAAGGGCGTGGAGCAACAGACGCGCAAGCTGATGGAAGTGTGCCGCATGCGCAACACTCCGGTGATCATATTCGTCAACAAACTCGACCGCGAGGGCCGCGATCCGTTCGACATTCTTGATGAACTGGAGGCTGAGCTGAAAATATCCGTCAGACCGCTTTCCTGGCCCATTAACATCGGAGCCAAATTCAAGGGTGTCTATAATATTTTCGAGCATTCTCTCGATCTTTTCACGCCCGACAAGCAGCGCGTGAGCGAGCGTGTGGAAATCGACTCGGTCAATGATCCGCGAATTGACGAAGCTGTCGGCGAAGCCGATGCCAGGAAACTGCGTGAGGATCTGGAACTGATCGAGGGCGTTTATCCGGAATTCAACACCGAAGATTATCGTGACGGACTCGTTGCTCCGGTGTTTTTTGGCTCGGCTCTTAACACTTTCGGCGTGAAGGAGTTGCTTGACTGCTTCGTGCAGATCGCTCCGCATCCGGGTCCCATCGAGGCGATGGAACGCACTGTCGATCCGCAGGAAGAGGCTTTTTCCGGTTTTGTGTTCAAGATTCATGCCAACATGGATCCGAATCACCGCAGCTGCATCGCCTTTGTCAAGGTCTGCTCCGGAAAATTCGAGCGCAATGCCCCGTATCTGCACATGCGTTCTGGCAAGACGTTGCGCTTTGCCGCTCCGACCGCGTTCATGGCCCAGAAGAAGAACATTGTCGACGAGGCGTTTCCCGGAGATATTGTCGGTATACCCGACACTGGCAACTTCAAGATTGGCGACACGCTCACGTGTGGAGAACAGTTGCATTATAAAGGATTGCCGAGTTTCTCGCCTGAGATGTTCAAATACATCGAAAACACCGACCCGATGAAGACCAAGCAGCTCGACAAGGGCATACAGCAACTGATGGACGAAGGTGTCGCACAGTTGTTTGTCAATCAGTTTAACGGCCGCAAGATCATCGGCACTGTCGGGCAGTTGCAGTTTGAAGTAATCCAGTACCGTCTGCTGCACGAATATGGCGCCCAGTGCCGCTGGGAACCGATCTCGCTATATAAAGCATGCTGGATAGAAAGCGATGATCCCGAGGCTCTTGAAGCCTTCAAAAAGCGCAAACACCAGTTCATGGCCGTTGATCGCGACGGTCGCGACGTATTCCTGGCCGACTCAGGCTATGTGCTGACTATGGCCAAAAACGATTTTCCGAAAATCCGATTCCATCATACGAGTGAATTCTGACGCCCATCCGTCAGTTCGATCACGTCCATGTCGGCCGGAGTCATTACGGGGCCTCTGAAAAATTCAGAGGCCTCGGTCGCATACAGGCGTGGCCTGGATTCAGGATCGCGGTCTTCGCAATGACACAGAATCAGATTGCCGACGCCGGCTTCGGCCGCTTCGCGGGCCACGTCACGAACCGTGTGGTGATGCTTTTCGTATGGATGGAAAATATCTCGGTCGGCATAGCTGCAATAGGCGCCACACACCAGATAGTCGATGCCCGACACCTGCTGGAGGTTGCGTCCGGTCAGTGACTCGTCGCCAAGAAATCCGAGAGTGATTCCGTCGGGTAGGGTGGCCACAAATCCTGTCTGTGTGCACCCGCGCGAGCACGCGTCGATGAACCGCAGGGAGATCGATCCGATCTGTGCTGTGTCGCCGGGGCTGACAGTTGTCAGCCTGACGACGCTCTGCATGCGTTCTGTATAAGCCGGAAGGAGGGTCAGGCGGCAGATTGTCTGGATCGCCGCTGTGACCTCTGCATTGCCTAACACTTGAAGTGTCCCTTCATAAGAATTTTCAAGACTGAGCTGCAACACGCGGCGTATCACCCAGACTGCTCCGAAAATATGATCGGTGTGGACGTGACTGACAAACATGTGGTGAAGTCCGGACGGCGACATTCCGGCCTGGCCAAGCCGATGAAGTATCTCCATGCCGCCGCCGCCGTCGGCCAGCAGCGAGTCATTGCCGCATTGCAGCAGAAAGCAACTGTGATATGACTGGGTCGGAAACGCACTTCCGGTTCCGAGCATTGTGAGTCTGTTGGATATCATGAAGGATAAAATTCTTTACTGAAAACAGGTGTCGAGGATGAGAAGAGAGTCGGTGGCGGTCGAAACTGCCAGTATCAGGCGTGAGGCGCCGGCGGAGCGGGCCATTGCTTCCGCGGCCGATGGCGTCAGGAGCATCGACGCTGTGGCCAGTGCGTCGGCCTCCATGGCCGTGTTGGCGATCACAGTGGCGCTCAACACTGTTGTGTCGGCATTTTGCGCGTCGAGTGTGACCGGCCGTCCTGTCACCGGACTTATCGTGTGGCTGAGCTTTCCAGCCTCTGTCAGACGGTAGTTTCTGTAATTGCCTGAGGTGGCTATTCCGCAGTCTGTGGCCGAAATCGTCATCATTTCATCGTGGACTATCCGGTCGTTGCTCTCATGAGGCGCATCCACCATGATTCGCCAGGGTCTGCCGTGGGGAGAGTGGCCGCTGACGCAGATTTCGCCTCCGATTTCCACAAGAAAATTGTCGCATCCGTTGCGTCTGAACATATCGCCGACGGCATCACAGCCATAGCCTTTGGTTATGGCGCTGAAATTGAATTCTGTCTGCGGGTGTTTTTTATGTATGCCGGTGTCAGTGAGTCTGCATTCGCTGATGCCGACAAGTGCCATTATGGAATCCGGAGTCGATGTCTTTACTGAATCATAGCCGAATCCCCAGTAATTCACCAGAGGAGCCACCGTCGGGTCAAACATTCCGCCGCTGAGAGCATTGATGCGCTGTGATGCCAGAAAAATACGTGTCAGGTGCTGGTCGGCGCTGTTGGTTTCGCCGCGGTTTATGCGTGAGATAAGAGATCTGGACTGGAATGGCGATAGCGACATCTCAACATCGTGTAGTGTCGCCACGATAGAGTCCGACAGGTCGCAGTCAGCATGATACGTGGCCTTGTACAGCGTGTTCCAGATTGCGCCTTGTGAGCTGATCCAGCGCTTGTTGTCGCTTGAACTGCATGCCGGCAAAAGCGTCAAAGAAGCTAAAAAAAGAATAAAATTTTTCATAAAGTGGTGCAAATCTAAGAAATAATTGCGATATTTGACAAAACCTATATAAACAAAAAAACATAAAAAAATTTTTCGGATATGAATTACGTGTTCTTAGCTCCTGGCTTTGAAGAGATCGAAGCTGTGACTCCCATTGATGTTATGCGTCGCGGCGGCATGCAGGTGACCACTGTCGCTGTGACTACAGACGGAAGTAAAGCGGTGACCGGCGCTCATGGCGTTACCTACACTGCCGACACCGATATCGCCTCGGTTGATCTTTCGGCTGCCGAATGGCTGGTATTGCCTGGCGGAATGCCTGGAGCCACAAACCTTCATGATTGTGCGAAACTGACTGATGCCCTGCGCGCTCACGCCGCAAAAGGCGGCTGGCTGGCTGCTATCTGTGCGTCGCCGGCTGTGGTTCTTGGCAGTCTCGGGCTGCTCGCCGGCCGCAGCGCCACATGTTACCCTGGCTTTGAAAATATATGTGACGGTGCTGAGATGACGGGTGCCGACGTTGCGGTTGATGGCAACATAGTGACAGGCAATGGTCCGGCATCGGCATTGAAATGGTCTTTGGCTATTCTGGAAGCGGCATGTGGCCGGGAAATGGCCTCCACTGTCGCTGACGGAATGTTATGTAAATAATCCTTAAAAAATAAGGCCCTATGTTTTGCTGTTAGACAAAATTTTGTTAACTTTGGCCCTATATTTCTTACCTAATAAAAGCATAATCCCAACCTCATGAAAACTGAACAGACAGAATGCTCCAAAGCCATGGAGCAGAAAATCCATGACGAATTCTCTACCCGATTCGGTGGTGAAGGCACTCTCTATGCATCGGCCGGCCGCATCAACCTGATCGGTGAACACACTGACTATAACGGTGGCTTTGTTTTCCCCGGAGCGATCGACAAAGTCATCATGGCTGAAATACGCCCCAACGACTCAGACCGCGTGCGTGTATATTCGGTCGACATCAACGAAACCGCTGAATTCGGTCTCAATGAAGAGGATGCCCCCAAAGAACAGTGGGCACGCTATATCTTTGGCGTATGTCGCGAAGTGATCAAGCGCGGCGGAACTGTGAAAGGCTTCGACGCCGTTTTTGCAGGCAATGTTCCTCTGGGTGCTGGACTCTCGTCGTCGGCTGCTCTTGAGAGCTGCTTCGCGTTTGCCATGAACGACATGTTCAACGACAATAAGATCGACAAATTTGAACTGGCAAAGATCGGCCAGAGCACAGAACACAATTATTGTGGTGTGAATTGCGGCATCATGGACCAGTTCGCATCGGTGTTCGGCAAAAAAGACTGCCTGATGCGTCTTGACTGCCGCTCGCTCGAATTTGAATACTTCCCGTTCAAACTCGACGGTTATACTCTGGTGCTCGTTGACTCGCGCGTCAAGCACGAACTCGTTGACTCTCCCTACAACAAACGTCGTCAGAGCTGCGAGCGCGTTGCCGCCAAGCTCGGAATCGAAACCCTGCGTGACGCAACGATGGAAGACCTGAAACGCATCGAGTCTGAAATTTCGGAAGAAGACTACAAGCGAGCCGAATACGTGATCGGTGAGAAGCAGCGTGTGCTCGACGTCTGCGACGCGCTGGGCCGCGGCGACTATGAAACTGTTGGCGAGCGCATGTATCAGACCCATGAAGGTATGTCGAAGTTGTATGAAGTTTCATGCGAAGAACTCGACTTCCTCAACGACGTGGCCCGCGAATGTGGCGTCACCGGTTCGCGAATCATGGGCGGCGGTTTCGGCGGATGCACCATCAACCTTGTCAAAAACGACCTTTACGAACCGTTTGTGAATGTCGTGACCAAGAAATTTGCTGACAAGTATGGCCACGAACCCAAAATCTACCCTGTGATCATATCTGACGGTGCCCGTCGTCTCAGCTGATAAACGATAATGGAAATCGAATCCAAAAAATATCCGTCGAAGAAGGGTGACATCACTCTCTTCACTCTCACCAACGACAAGGGCGCCCGAGTGGTGCTCTCGTCATTGGGGGCCGGCCTGGTGTCGGCAATAGTGCCCGACGCCAAAGGAGAGATGGCCGACGTGGTGCTTGGCTACAGCGATCCCGCCGACTATTTCTATGACGGTCCCTGCGCCGGCAAGATCCCCGGACGTTGCGCCAACCGCATAGCTGAAGGCCGCTTCGCACTTGACGGCAAGGAATATCATCTGGCAATCAACAACGGGCCCAACGCGCTGCATGGAGGTCCTGAAGGCTTCCAGAACCAGATCTGGGCGAGCGAAGTGACTCCCGACGGCAAAGTCCGCTTCACTTATGACGCAAAAGACGGCGAAGAAGGATATCCCGGAAATCTCACCGTCGTTGCCGAATATGGCTGGAATGACAACTGTGAGCTTTGTCTCGAAATCAAGGCCACGACCGATGCTCCGACTCTGGCCAACTTCACCAATCATGCCTATTTCAATCTGAGCGGTGAAGGATCAGGTTCAGTTCTGGACCATGAGCTTAAGCTGGAGTCACATCTGTTCCTGCCGACATCCGATTCGCTCATTCCCACGGGCGATCTGCTCTCAGTGAAGAATACTCCGATGGACTTCACCGCTCCCAGAGTGCTTGGCGCCGACATCAAAGCCGATTTTCCGGCATTGGTCTATGGCAAGGGTTACGACAATTGCTGGCTGCTTGACGGCTGGAATGCCGGAACCCTGCGCCGCGCGGCTACTCTGACTGATCCTCATAGCGGACGAGTGCTCGAAGTGGAAACCACTCAGCCTGGAGTGCAGATCTACACCGGCAACTGGCTGGCTGGTTCTCCGGTCGGCAAGTGTGGACGCTCTTACAACGACTATGACGGAGTGGCGATCGAATGCCAGGGACTTCCTGACTCGGTCAATAAGCCCCAGTTCCCGTCTGTCGTGCTTCGTCCCGGTCAGACATACGATCAGAAAATTATTTTCCGTTTCACAAACAAGTAACAAATTCATAAATTCAGGTTATGAAACCAACCCTCTTTGTGCTCGCTGCCGGCATGGGCAGCCGCTATGGCGGCCTCAAGCAGCTTGATGGCGTAGGCCCTCAGGGACAGACCATCATGGACTACTCCATCTACGACGCCATACAGAGCGGCTTCGGTAAGGTAGTATTCGTTATCCGCAAAGACTTTGAACAGGACTTCCGCGATAAGGTGCTTAGCAAATACGAAGGACACATTCCCACTGAAGTTGTATTCCAGGCTCTCGACAATCTGCCGGAAGGCTATGCTTGTCCGGCTGACCGCACCAAACCCTGGGGCACCAACCACGCCGTGCTCATGGGCAAGGACGCCATCAAGGAACCGTTTGCCGTGATCAACGCCGACGACTTCTATGGCCGCGACGCTTTCCGTGTGATCGCCCGTGAACTTTCCAAGGATTATGATCGCAAGGGCGACTACTGCATGGTGGGCTTCCGTGTTGGCAATACGATGACCGAAAACGGCTCGGTGGCTCGCGGTGTGTGCAGCACCAAAGACGGTCTGCTCACTTCTGTCGTGGAACGCACAGCCATTTCTTTCGACCCGGAACACCGTATTGTCTTCACTGACGAAAACGGCCAGGAGCAGACTCTTGATCCGATGACGCCCGTGAGCATGAACCTCTGGGGCTTCACTCCCGACTATTTCGACTATAGCGAGCGTGAATTCAAAAAATTCCTTGATAAGGACCTCAACACCCCCAAGAGTGAGTTCTTCATTCCTCTGGCTGTCGACGCCCTCATCAACTCAGGCGAAGCCACAGTCAAAGTGCTTGACACTGACTCCAAGTGGTTCGGCGTGACATATGCCGCAGACCGTGAAGGCGTTGTGGAAAAACTGGCTGCACTCCACGCTGCCGGTGAATATCCTGCATCCATGTTCTGAAAAGGTTTCCCTATAATATAAGACCGGGGGGATAAGTTATGGCTTTTGCCAATAACTTGTCCCCCTGGATTATTATAGTCGGTCCGGCAAGACGTCTATATGTCGCTGCGCATCATGTCTTCAAACACTGACAATGCCGCTTTCGCGCCTTCGCCCATAGCGACAACGATCTGCTTGTAAGGCACCGAGGTGACGTCGCCGGCGGCATAAACGCCTTTGACGGAGGTCCGGCACCGTTCATCAACGATAATCTCGCCCGACTTTGTCAAGGGCAGTTTGTCATTAAACAATGAGCTGTTGGGCACGAGACCGATCTGGACGAATACTCCGGCAACAGGATAGAACGTCTCTTTCCCGGAAACGCGGTCTTTCACCTTGATACCCGACACGTTTTTGCCGTCGCCGACAATCTCCGTCACCTGCGAGCTGAGGTGTATGTTGATATTCTCCATTGACGAAGCTTTGGTCTGAAGCACTTCATCGGCTTTCAGCGTGTCTAAAAATTCAAAAACGTCGACGTGGGGACACATGGCGGCCAGATCTAAGGCTGCCTCAATGCCGGAGTTGCCGCCACCGACGACCGCAACGCGCTTCCCTGCATAAAACGGTCCGTCGCAGTGAGTGCAGAACGCCACTCCGTGACCTATGTGCTCGGCTTCACCTGTCACCGACAGCTTGCGCCATCCGGCACCGGTCGCAATGATCAAGGCCTTGCTTCTGAACACTTCATTTCCGCATTCAAGAACTTTTTCCTTGCCGATTGCTGAAACGGATTCGACAGTTCGGTTTTCAAATATATCGACAGGATAACGGCTTATGTGTTCCTTGAGATCAGCAGCCAGTTCAGGTCCTGTTGTCTGAGCTACAGAAACAAGATTCTCGATATTCATTGTCTCCCGCACCTGTCCGCCGACTGTCTTGGTCACAACCGCTGTGTTGAATCCTTTGCGGGCGCAATAGATCGCGGCTGCGCTTCCGGCCGGCCCTCCGCCCAGAATCACGACGTCATATTCGCGGATTGTCTTGGCTGTCGGCGCGCTACTCTCCATGACGCCATATGCTTTTTCGAGCTTTTCGAGCAGATCTCCCAGAGAGGTGCGGCCGACCGACAGCAGCTCTCTGTCGGCATATACCGCAGGCACAGACTGAATGTTGAGGGCCTTTACGGTTTCGGGAGCCACGGCGCCGTCGGTAACGGTGTTTTCAACGTCAGGATTCAGAATAGCGATCAGATTGAGCGCCTGGGCAACATCCGGACAGTTGGTGCAAGTCAGCGAAACAAGCGTTTCAAGCTTCACGGGGCCTTTAAGTGCCTGTATCCGTGTGCGCAGAGTCTCGTCAGGCATATTTTTCCCCTGCCCGTCGGCATTGAGCACGGCAAGCAGCAGAGTCGAAAATTCATGCCCGTTGGGAATTCCGCGGAATCTTACGCCTGTCGGATTGCCATCTTTGACAATCTCAAACAAAGGCCCGTCCGCATCTGCCGGCAATGACCTCTTCTCCACTGACAGATGCTCTGATGTCGAGGCAACATCCTCAAGAAAAGAGAGCATTTCGGCCGACTCCGCAGTGTCGTGCTGCGAAAGCAGGCTGAATGAGATGTCGGATTTCAGCATCCCGAATATCTCCTTTAGCTGTTCGAGTATATTGATGTCCAGCATGGTAATAACAAAATAGAAGCACTCTGGACTCAGATTTTTCCGACAAGATCAATGCTCGGTTTCAGAGTGGCCTGTCCCTGACGCCATTTGGCCGGACATACCTCGCCGTCGTGTGTGGCGACAAACTGGGCCGCCTCGACTCTGCGCAGCAACTCATCGGCATTTCGGCCGATGCTGTTGTCCTGAATTTCAACAAGTTTGATCATTCCTTCGGGATTGCTGACGAAAGTGCCGCGATAAGCCATGCCGTCGTTTTCAATCATTACGCCGAATGCCCGGCTGAGCACGCCTGTCGGATCGGCCAGCATAGGATACTGTATTTTCCTGATGCTGTCCGACGTGTCGTGCCATGCCTTGTGCACAAAGTGGGAATCGGTGCTGACAGAATACACCTCAACGCCAAGCGCCTTGAACTGATCATACTTTTCAGCCATGTCTTCCAGCTCAGTGGGGCATACGAATGTAAAATCGGCCGGATAGAAAAAGAATACGGCCCATTTTCCAAGCACGTCTTTATCGGTGACAGTTTTGAACTCTCCGTTATGATAGGCCTGGACCTTAAATTCCGGAATGCGGGTGTTGATTATTGATTCCATAGTTTTTACGATGTTTTTAGTTAATTCCACCGATAAAACACCGCATCATGTTATAAAGTTCACCAAACACAGGCAGTCAAAAATCCAACGCCAGAATTAACAAACGATGATAGTGAAGGGTCTCTCAAACAACCGACTCGCCTTGTATGAAATCTGCTCTAATTCACCCCCCCAGTATACAATATATTACTTCTGTGTTGTCATTAAACAAAGTGCTTGAAGTTATCTATGAGGAAACCAACGAATTAAGAGGGTGCGTAAATGGAAAAGAGGACTCTCGAAACGAGAATCCTCTTTTCAGTACCCGGACTCGGGCTCGAACCGAGATGGGTCGCCCCACCGGTGTTTGAGACCGGCGCGTCTACCGATTCCGCCATCCGGGCTTATCGGTAGTGCAAAGTTACGCTTTTATTTTGGATTATGCAAATTTATGCGTCGTCGTGCGCATGAAAAAAGCGGAGAATCGTTTTGCGATTCTCCGCCATTCGATCGTTGGATATATGATCGTGTGGATTATGCTTCAGCAGTAACTTCAGCCACAACTTCCACGGGGATTTCAACGGTAACGTCGCGGTGGAATTTGATGGTGGCGGTGTAGTTGCCGACTTCTTTGATGACGTCTTTGAGGCTGATGAGCTTGCGGTCAACATTGTGGCCGAGTTTCTCAAGAGCTTCAGCAACGGAAGCGGCGTTGACTGCGCCATAGATGGTGCCGGAAGCGGCGGTCTTGGCAGCGATTGTCAGTTCCACTCCAGCCAGAGCAGCAGCAGCAGCTTCGGCTTCAGCTTTGATCTGAGCGAGCTTGTGGGCGCGCTGACGCTGGTTTTCAGCAAGAACTTTGAGAGCGGAAGGGGTGGCGATTACAGCCTTTTGCTGAGGAATAAGGTAGTTGCGGCCATAGCCGGATTTTACCTCAACAACATCGTCCTTGTATCCCAGATTGGGGACATCTTCTATCAGAATCAGTTTCATAATGCTTTGTCTCCTAATCTTTAAGGGTTATTTCATGAGGTCTGTTACGTAGGGCAGGAGGGCCAGGTGGCGTGCACGCTTAACGGCCTGAGCCACACGACGCTGGAATTTCAGCGAGGTGCCGGTGATGCGACGGGGCAGGATCTTGCCTTGTTCGTTGAGGAACTTTTTGAGGAATTCAGGATCCTTGTAGTCGATGTACTTGATTCCGCTGCGTTTGAAACGGCAGTATTTCTTCTTGGACTTATCCACCGACATGGGGGTGAGATAGCGGATTTCGGAGTTTGCTTGTGCCATGATGTTGAGAGGATGGATTATTCAGCAGCGGGTGCTTGTTCAACTTCAGTTGCGGGTGCCTCGGTTGCGACGGGTGCGGCTGCGCGGCGTGCGCGACGCTTGTCGGCATATTCTTTGGCGTATTTGTCAAGACGGAAAGTGAGGAAGCGTATCACGTTTTCGTCACGGCGATAGGCTGTCTCAAGTTTCTTGACGGTTTCGGGGGTGGCGTCAAATTCCACCAGAGTGTAGTAGCCGGTGGTCTTTTTCTCGATAGGGTAGGCGAGTTTACGCAGACCCCAGTTTTCTTCGTTCACGATGGTAGCGCCGCAATCGGTCAGTACTTTAGTGAACTTTGCTACCGCTTCCTTTGCCTGAGCGTCAGACAAAACGGGAGTCAGAATGAAAACGGTTTCGTAGTTGTTCATTTTGTGGTTGTTAATGAAATGGTTTTATGTAGATAAATTGCTTTCGCGGGTGCAAAGGTACAATTTTATTCTGATGTGTCAAAATTAATCAGAATATTTTTGCTGTTTTTGTCGTTTCTTTTGTGCTGGCGGCCATTGTCGAGTTGAAGTATTGTGGATCTGAGGTCACTTCTCGCCCTATCCATTCCGGCAGTTCGACCGGTGTGTCGGCCGATGGCAGTTCCACTTCCGCCAGTATCAGTCCGGGGTGCGGTGAGGCGAAGACGTCGATTTCCCATGTCAGGCCGTTGTTGTCGGTCAGAATATGGCGCACTTTGTCCACTATTGTGCCCTGGCTCAGGGATAGCATCTGCCGGGCGTCTGCCAACGGTATTTCATATTCCCATTCGTGGCGTGTGGCTCCTGAGTTCAGTCCTTTGACGGTGAGGTAACCGCTTTGGTCTTTGATGCGCACTCTGACTGTCGCTTCCGGCAGAAGCGACAGGTAACCCTGGACGATATGGATCTTTCTGGTGGCGCGGTTCAGGATGTCGGGGTCGCTGACCAGAAATTTACGTTCAATTTCCAGTGCCATCGGCCTGTTGGCGGAGCGAGAGACGCACGACGTTTTCGACGTGGGCGGTGTGGGGGAACATATCGACGGGCTGTACGGCCTCGACATCATATTTTGCATGGAGCAGTTCCAGATCACGAGCCTGGGTGGCGGGATTGCAGCTCACATAGACTATGCGGCGAGGCTCTGCGCCAAGGATCACTTCGACAACCGACGGGTGCATGCCGGCGCGGGGCGGGTCGACGATCATCACGTCCGGACGTCCGTGTCCGGCAATGAATTCAGGGGTCAGGATGTCTTTCATGTCGCCGGCATAGAATTCCGTGTTGCCGATTCCGTTGATCTGGGAATTGACTTTGGCGTCGGCGATTGCCTCTTCCACATATTCGATGCCGACGACGTGGCGTGCCTGCCGGGCCACAAAGTTGGCTATGGTGCCGGTGCCGGTGTAGAGGTCATAGACAAGTTCCGACCCTGTGAGTGCGGCCATGTCGCGGGCCACGGTGTAGAGTTTCAGAGCCTGCAGCGAGTTGGTCTGATAGAACGATTTAGGTCCGACTCTGAAGCGCAGTCCCTCCATCTCCTCTTCTATATAAGGAGTGCCGTTCCAGGTGAGAATTTCCTGGTCGGCTATTGTGTCGTTTACCTTGAGGTTGACCAGATAGAGCAGTGACGTGATGCGGTTGCCGAATTTTTCGCTGATCGCTTCCATGACAGTGCGTATACCTTCCGGGTCGTTTTCGCCGAAGCACATCACTGCCATGACCTGGCCGGTCGAGGCGGTGCGTATCATCATTGTGCGGAGCAGTCCGGAATTGGCGCGCAGGTCATAGAAGCTGAGGTTGCGGCTGCGTCCCAGCTCTTTGACGAAGTTGCGAAGTTCGTTGCCTATTCCTGCATCCTGAAGGTGGCAATAGTTAATGTCGAGCACTTTGTCGAATGCGCCGGTGATATGGAACCCCGCGGCTCTGCGCTCGTCGAATTCCTGAGCCGACGCCAGTTGTTCGGGAGTGAGCCAGGATCGGGCCGAAAAGGTATATTCCATTTTGTTGCGGTAGTCCCAGATGCGGTCTGAACCGAGGGTCGGAGCAGGCTCGGGGTGGGGAATCTTGGCGATGCGGTCGAGCGCGTCGGCCACCTGCTGGCGTTTGCAGTCCAGCTGGAGCTGATAGGGCAGGTGTTGCCAGCGACATCCTCCGCACACTCCGAAGTGTTCGCATGGAGGCGTCTGGCGCACGGACGATGGCGTGGTCACTTCCACGATCCGGCCTTCGGCCCATGATTTTTTCTTTTTGGTGATCTTGACTGTGGCCACGTCGCCAGGTGCGCCGAACGGAATGAACACGACCATGTCGTCCACGCGGGCCACGGCGTTGCCCTCGGCGGCCACGCCAGATATTTCAACGCCGGAGATTACCGGCTGCTCTTTTTTTCTTTTTCCCATAATCAGCCGCAAAATTACTGAAAATTCGGGTCATGGCAAAAAATAAAAGATCTACCGGTAAACTTTTTTTAAGTTAACGATGTTTTCTTAATGAACGACGCGGAAAAGGAGTTTTCAGACTGCGGCGACACAACATCACAAAACGACGAATCAAAAAACAAACTCAACTTTTAAGTCATCAACAATCCTCTAATTCAACTAATTATGAAAAAGGCTTTTTTAATGATCGCAGTTGCGCTCGGCAGTGTTACTGCTTTCGCACAGAGCATTGACAAGAACGAGCTTAAACAGCTCAAGTCTTTCCTTCAGCAGCCTTCGGCCGAATCAGGCAAAACCAACGCCCAGATGCTGAAAATCACTGAACTGAACACTCCCTCTGCCTGGGAAGGCGTGAAGATCGAGGGTAAACACGTTGTATCCATCAAATGGAGCGACAAGAAGCTTGCCGGAGATTTCTCGGCCAAAGGTTTCACCGCACTGACATCGGTCGACGTGAGCCGCAACAGCCTGGTGTCGCTCGATCTCACCGGCGCATCGAGCGTGACTGAAGTCAACGCACAGCGCAATAAGCTCACAGAAGCCGATTTCGAAGGCTGCGAGAAGCTTCAGAAACTCAATATCTATCGCAACCGACTGACCGACATCGATATCAGCGACACTCCGCTCCTGTCAAACTTCAATGCAAGCAACAATTATTTCGTCGAAATGAATGTGGCCAATTCCACTCAGCTTAAAACATTGAATGTGCAGGGTAATCATCTGGAATCGCTCAATGTCGACGGATGCACAGTCCTGAAGAACCTCTATGCCGGTTATAACAAACTCACCAACATCAGCCTTGTGGGTGTGGAAAATCTGGCAAACATGAATCTTGACAACAACGATCTGACCACCTTGGTCATTTCCGGCCTGCCTTCTCTCGGCACTCTCCTTTGCGCCGACAACAACATGACTTCGCTGCTTGTGCGCGACTGCAAGACTCTGGTCGATCTTGTCTGCTCTTACAATGATCTTACATCGCTTCAGGTCGACGGATGTCCTCAGCTTCAATATGTGGATTGCGCCTACAACGATCTGACTGAACTTGATCTTTCAGGCTATAGTTTCCTGCAGCGTGTCGTCTGCAACAACAATCAGATCCAGACTCTTGACGTTTCGTTCGATGAATCTCTCAGATACGTGAACTGCCGCTATAACCAGATAACAGATTTCCGCACGGTCGGCTCCAACAACATCCAGCAGGTGGCTTGCCAGTGGAACTATTGAACATGGCCTTTTTTACCAGTAATGATTAAAGGTTTGACATAACTTAATCTGCTCAGTGGAGCCGGAAGGGCATCGAAGCCTTTTCGGCTCTGCTATTGATGTTTGATAACTTCCGTATTATTTGCTAAAGTTTGCACCGGTCACGGCGCCATGCCTGTCTTGCCGGCAGAGCTGAGCGGGGTTGTGGGCTGATATTCTTATTTTTTAGGAAAAATTGTTAATTTTGTGGTCATGAAAGATATGATAATAAATAAAGAAATGACCGAAAAAGCTGTCCTGATCGGGCTGATTACATTGCAACAGTCTGAGCAGAAGACTAATGAATATCTTGATGAATTAGCTTTTTTGGCCGATACGGCCGGTGCCGAGACGGTGTGCCGGTTTACTCAGAAGGTGGATTATCCCAATCCGCGCACTTATGTCGGCAAGGGTAAACTGGAAGAGATAAAGAATTATGTGCAGGAGAATGAAATCGGAATGGTGATTTTCGATGACGATCTCTCCACAAAGCAGGTGAGCAACATCGAGCGTGAACTGCAGGTCAAGATACTTGACCGCACAACTCTGATCCTCGACATTTTTGCCAAGCGGGCGCAGACGGCAAATGCCAAGACTCAGGTGGAGCTGGCGCAATATCAGTATCTGTTGCCGCGTCTGACCCGTATGTGGACCCACCTGGAGCGCCAGCGTGGCGGCATCGGTATGCGTGGTCCGGGTGAAACCCAGATCGAGACCGACCGCCGTATTATTCTCGACCGCATTTCGCGTCTGAAAAAGGAACTTGAAGATATTGACAAGCAGAAGTCGATCCAGCGCAAAAACCGAGGCAAACTCACCCGGGTGGCTCTGGTGGGATATACCAACGTCGGCAAATCGACGCTGATGAACCTGCTGAGCAAGAGTGACGTTTTTGCTGAAAACAAACTCTTTGCCACGCTTGACACCACTGTGCGCAAAATCACGATCGAGAATCTGCCGCTGCTGCTCACTGATACTGTCGGCTTCATCCGCAAGCTCCCGACTCATCTGGTCGATTCGTTCAAATCGACTCTTGACGAGGTGCGCGATGCCGATGTGCTTCTTCATGTGGTCGACATCTCGCATCCCCAGTGGGAGGAGCAGATGGAGGTGGTGAACAAGACTCTGGCCGACGTGTGTGACTCAGCTCACAAGCCGATGATCGTGGTGTTCAATAAGATCGATGCTTTCTCCTTCACGCCGAAGGACTCCGACGATCTGACTCCGCGCACCCGCGAGAACGTTTCGCTCGACGAACTTAAGGAGAGCTACATGGCAAAGCTCGGCAGCAACTGCGTGTTTATCTCTGCTAAGAAACAGATCAACATTGACGAACTGAAGCAGAGGGTATATGATGCGGCCAAGCAGGTGCACCTCTCGCGCTTTCCCTACAACGACTTTCTCTATCAGACCTATTCTCCGGAAGATGACGCCGCCGTGGATTGAGGCGATGCGGCTGCGCACACTTCCGGTCTCGGTGGCCGGAGTGGTGGCCGGATGTGCATATGCTGTGGCTGACGGACGTTTCCGTCTTATTCCTGCCGCGCTCTGTCTGATTTTTGCCGTCCTGGCCCAGATCGCATCTAATTTTGCCAACGAATATTTTGACTATAAGGCAGGCTTTGACACTCAGTCGCGTGTCGGGCCTCGCCGTGGCGTGAGTTGCGGCGATATATCGCCACGCTCCATGCTTTTTGCCACTGCCGGCATTTTGGCGGTGGCCTGCATGGTCGGCTGCTCGCTGATATATTTTGGCGGATGGTGGCTTCTCCCTGCCGGCGTTATGATCGCTCTCGGCGCGTTGGCCTATTCCGCCGGACCATATCCGCTGTCGCGCCATTGCCTCGGCGAAGTGGCGGTGATAGTGTTCTTTGGCATTGTGCCGGTGAATCTTACGTATTATGTGCAGGCGCTCACGTTCACGCTCCCGGTGTTGTTTTGCTCTATCGCCATCGGGTTGCTTGGCGCGATGGTGATCATGTGCAATAACTACCGCGACATAGCAGAAGACCGCCAGACCGGCAAACACACCATTGCCACTGTCATCGGCCACAGAGGCATGGCGTGGCTCTATCTCGTGTCCGGTGCCGCCGCTTACGCCCTGCTCGGACACGGCCAGACCATTGCCTCCAACGCGGTGCTTGTTCTCACCGTGTTCGGATTCCTGGGCCTGATCCGTCGCGACTTTTCGCCCGCCCGATGCACGAAACTGCTGGCCATCACATCGCTGGCCATGCTACTCACCTCCATTCTGCTTTTTGTTTGACGGTCAGCGGCGGGGCTGGCGGTTGAAGCGCCACTGGGCGTGGAAGAGCACATA
>CAMWSS010000005.1 GCA_947177035.1 uncultured Porphyromonadaceae bacterium
CATTCAATAACAGATGGCATACTAATTGGCTGGTTTGGATACCTGAGTAGTTACCCTAAGCCATGAGCTATCTTACCATCGAGCAATCCATCAGTATTCTTCCACCGGAGTTCAAGAATATCACAAAATGTTCCGGAAGGAGACCAATCTATTCTTCTTCAATGGGGAATCTCTATTTCAGGGGTTCTAAAAATTTCGGATATAAGCACAAGACGTGGTGGTATAGCATAGATCCGGAAGTAATAAAGTGTGAGAGAATCGCCTATATTGTTCTTGCTGCTGATGTGAAAGGTATATTCCTTATTCCATCAAGTGTATTCCTTGCATATAGAGATCGCCATCCAGTGGGAGCGGTAAAAGGAGGACGGGAAGACTTCACAATCTTATGTAAAAATAATCGCTATTTACGGCGAGAATCAAAATGTGATGAGGAAGACTTAACGCAATATTTTATATCAAAATAATAGAACACCGATTCATAAAGCGTACAAGTGTTTTGAGTCGGTGCTTTTGTTACAGAAAACTTGGGGAATGTTGAGGAAACTGTGGGGAGTATTGGGGAACAGGTTGAAAAACCAGTAAACTTATATTTTATTGGATATGCTGCTATAATAGATTGACGGTTTTACGGTCTGCTCTTAAATTGGATTTTGTATCTTTGCATCAACAGTTGAGGGTTGCTTCAAATTCTCTCATTGAAACACATATAAGTAATCAAAATGAAAAAGGATTTATATTCTGATAATCTGACGCTTTTTAGGAGCGCTGTCGAAGCAGGAGATATTGTCTGGTTCTTTGGAGCGGGAATTTCTGCTTCGTTAACTGGCAAGGTGTATTCGTGGATGCAGTGGATTCGTGATGGGATTTCTCTCATTAGTGACACTGGAATAGCCTCAAATCTTAATAAAGCCCTGTCGTTAGATGATTCTGCCGGTAATATGGTAAATATTGTCGGTAAAGTAATTGACCGATTGAAAATTGAAGGTAGTTATCCTGATTGGATGAACGCTGCTTTCGGTTCATCTGCGATTGTTAATGATTCTCTTGCTTCTACGTTGAAGAAAATCGTGATAGCTCAAGATGTTGTTGCAACAACAAATTATGACTCCTTGATAGAGCAGGCGACAGGACTGGAATGCTATACATATCAAGATGCAGGAAAAGTCTATGAAATGCTGGATCAGAAGCGGAGCTCACATGTGCTGCATATTCATGGCGCCTATAATCCAAAGCATAATATAGACAATATTGTTGCTTCGCAGGAGCAATATGATAATGTGCTTTCAGATGAGGGCGCTCAGTTTGTACAACATGTTTTAGGAACGAGAACTGTGATTTTCGTTGGTTGCGGTCAAACTACAGATGATGTAAACATATCTCGATTCATTGCCTTTGCCAAAGATAAACTTAGTATGGAACGAGATTATTTTTATCTTTACAAAGAAGGTCAAAAATTGGTGGAGTTGCCGGAAAATGTTCATCCGGTGGCATTTGGTGATGAATATTCTGATCTTCCGGATTTTTTGAGAGATATAGTGTTGCTCAGGCTAAGGTCAATAATGAGTAGGAACAGAATAGTAGGAAGAACGGTTGATAGTAATCCAACCGTTTTAACCGATCCTCTGCAGAGTTATCATTATGCGCAGCAAGCAATCCCATTCTGCGGTCGAGTGGAGGAGATTGAGAAATTATTTGGATTTCTCACCAATGACTCACGCTTCTCATGGTGGGCTGTGACTGGGCAGGCCGGCGCAGGTAAAAGTCGGCTTGCATTGGAAATGCTTAACCGTTTGCCCGCGACATGGTTCGGTTTCTTTCTCCAAGACCGTGTTCTAAAAGTAGGTGATGATTTCAGGCCTTTTTCCGACACTCTTGTCATAATAGACTATGTCTGTGGCCGTGAGCCAATCATCGCTGATATTATTGAGGATTTGTCAAGGATCTTTTCATCAACTGTTTTCAAACTCAGAATCTTGCTGATAGAGCGTGAAAATAGCAGAGAAAGTGGCTCATGGTATGCCAAACTGAACCAGTTTGGCAATTACAGCAGTATCCCTGACCATGAATATTCTGATCAATTCCTGAATTTGCAAGATCTCAGACCGGATGATGTCTGCACTTTTATACGCAAAGTTTGCGATAAATTCGGGCTCCCCGAAAATCAGGAACGTGATGAGGCGCTGCGCGATGCTTATGGTAAAAAATTCGAACATCTTCAATTCAGGCCACTATACGTTCAGATGTTTGTGGAGGCCTGGATACAGAATAAATTTTCATATCCGCATTATGACTCTTTTGAAGACCTGTTGAAATGGACTTTAAATCGTGAACAATCGCGCTGGCTAAACATTCTGAACAACAATCAGGCTTGCTGCAATGCCTTGATTCGGCTTATTGTCCGAGCTAATATTTCCGGAGAGTTAAAAGAGGAGGATTCTGATGCCATATATGTTGAAGACTGGAAGATAATCAATGATTTCATTGCTGCCAATAGTTTCCCGGGCAGACAGGGTGAATCTGCAGCTACAGAAATGTTTGCTGCCGTATGCCAGAATGTCGGAAGTCACGACAAGGCAATAATGCCCATGTATCCTGATATTCTAAAAGAATATATGTTCTTTTATTATATGGATGAAAACCGTCTGCCTTATGTGATGAAGGAGATATGGAAGAATATTCCCAGCTGTTTTTCGACGTTTATAACCAGATGCCTTTCTGATTTTCCCGACAATAAGTTTTACATGAAGGCCTTATACAGCCTTCGGCCGAATACTGATGACATTGAGATTCTCACGGGGCGTATTGAGTTGTTACGAAACGAACATCTCAGAAAAGACGCAGATGATAATGTGGTGGTTAATCTTATCCTGAATGAGTTTGAATTCTGGAGACACGTTCAGGTGCCGGTTAATAATGGCGATGTAGCTGAAATCTTTGCTATTGCCAAAATTACAGGTCTTTCGCTTGTAGCCCAAATGGCAGGAGTATATTCCACGGCCAACTTTTCGTTCTATATGTCTGTTCTCAATGAGATTTGCGATGTTTCATGCGGGCCGGCAGCAGAAGCAATCAAGGTTCATGTTCTGAGTGTAGAATCCCAAAGTTGTGCTTTATCCGCCCATTTTAAGGAGTCGGATATTTTGCGAAGTAAGATTGACTCTCTTTTAACCAAAGAATCTGCAATGTCTGGCTTGAATAGGCTGCATAAACTGGAAAACCTGAGCACTGGAATCAGCAATGATATTATTTCTTCCGGAAATTTTCAAAAAGCGATACTCAAATTGGAAGAAATGGTAGCTATATGCGATGAAACTGACGAATATTCAGTGTATTGGCCATTAAGTGCGGCGGCGCGTATCGGGCAACTTGCCTTTCATTTGAATAATCCCAATTATTTAGACAAAGCACGCGAGTCTGTGTTGGACTTATCCAGGCGGCATCCGGATTATTATCCCGTTAAGCTCATTAACGCCGCATTTGAGATAATCTCTCTTAATATCCGGTTAATGATCAGGCATGAAAGCATGGATTCTCTGAAAATGTCGGTGATGCAACTTGGTGATAAGATCAAAGATATACAAATTGATTTTTCCAAAAAAAAATTTGACAATTATAATGATACCGTTTGGGGGGCATATCATGTTCTAAAACTGAATTTCATTGACTCGGAGGATGAACTTAATGATATTATATCAGATGCCGGTACAATTCTGAAAGATTATCCGAAGTGTGCTGGTGTGGCACAGGCAAAATTGTTGACCACGATAGAGTTACATAGGAAAATCAGAAAAGATTTAGTTTCGCGGGATGAAGTGAATGATGGATATAGGCATATGCTGAACAATGTGCAATCAGAGAGTGTTCGCGCTGCTTTTGAAAAGCTGTTGGAATTCTCAACAGAGAGAGACAATAAGAATAATTACCGCAATCATGACGTTATGTCGAATGCAATTCATGACGCGATGTTCAATCCGCTCAATGACTCAGGGATAGATTTCATTGACGAAATGTTTAGTGAATATGATGACGTACCATATCAAAGAAGCACGGTTAAAATAGGACGTAATGACCCATGTCCATGCGGCAGTGGCAAAAAATTCAAGAAATGCTGCATGGGTAAAGGCGTCTATGATTAATCTTTGTCAGTAGGGCTAAACCGTGGTGGCCGGATCCAGTATTTGATGGGTAGACTGAGCGGTTAATTGCCGGAAAATGGGTTGTTTTGTGGCAATTAACCGCTGCGGGCAGTACTTCTGGGCTGGTCCTGATTGTCCACCTGGACATAATGGCGGGTGTCGTTTCTTTGGCCAGGTTGCCGGAAATCTACCGCGGAGTAGTAGGGTGGGGAGAGGCGTAACTTTGTGGCATTATGAAAATAGACGGCGTTTTTTGGGGGAGGGCCGGGGCAAAGTCATAAGCGCGGAGTTCGCTTATATATATCGTGTGATCCGGACGTTGGCTCTGTTTGCCACGCGCTCTTTCCGCTATCGCTCGCCATTGTTTTTCATTGTTTTTCAGAAAAATCGCAAAAAAAGTCGCGAAAAATTTGCAAGTTCCAAAAAAAGGCCGTAACTTTGCACTCGCAAAAGCAAACATGGTGAGCATAGCTCAGTTGGTTAGAGCGTCGGATTGTGGTTCCGAAGGTCGTGGGTTCGACCCCCACTGTTCACCCCACCTCCATCATGAAAATGCGCCGGATTCCTCGCTTGGTTTCCGGCGTTTTCACTGAAATACGCTAATTCTCTATGCAGTTCGATCTGAAAGCAACCGACCGAGCCGGCGCAGCGCGTGCCGGACTGATCACCACCGACCACGGTGTGATCGAAACTCCGATATTCATGCCGGTAGGCACAGTCGGAGCCATCAAAGCCGTGCACATGAGCGAGATGCGCGAGCAGGTGAAAGCGCAGATCATTCTTGGCAACACATATCATCTCTATCTTCGTCCGGGACTTGATGTGATTCAGAGTGCCGGAGGTCTGCACAAGTTCAACGGATGGGATCGGCCGATTCTCACCGACAGTGGCGGTTTTCAGGTGTTTTCACTGGCCGAAAACCGCAAGCTGACAGAGGAAGGTGCCAAATTCAGAAGCCACATTGACGGTTCGCTCCATATGTTCACGCCCGAGCGGGTGGTCGACATTCAGCGCATCATCGGTTCAGACATCATGATGGCGCTCGACGAATGCCCGCCCGGCACTTCGGACAGACAGTATGCAACCAAGTCGCTCGACCTGACCATGCGCTGGCTCCGACGCGGTTGGGATCACTTCCGGGCCACAGAGCCGCTTTATGGCCACCGACAGGCATTTTTCCCGATCGTGCAGGGCTGCACATATGCCGACCTGCGCCGCCGTGCCGCGTCGGAAGTGGCCGAACTCGGCGCGGAAGGCAACGCCATCGGCGGACTGGCAGTCGGCGAGCCTGCCGACGTGATGTATGAGATGATCGAGGTGGTCAATGAGATCCTGCCGGCCGACCGTCCCCGTTACCTGATGGGAGTGGGAACTCCGGCCAATATTCTCGAAGCGATTGACCGCGGAGTCGACATGATGGACTGCGTGATGCCGACGCGCAACGGACGCAACGGAATGCTCTTCACCGACCACGGCATCATCAACATCCGCAATGCCAAGTGGGCCAAAGATTTCTCGCCCATCCAGGAAGACGGCGCCGCCGATGTGGACCGCCTCTACTCCAAGGCATATCTGCGCCATCTGTTCATCGCCAATGAGATTCTGGCGCTCCAGATCGCGTCGATCCACAATCTGGCCTTCTATCTGAGCCTGGTGCGTCAGGCAAGAGAGCATATCATTGCAGGCGACTTCTCCGAGTGGAAACGCCGCAAACTGGAAGACGTCACACGCCGGATCTGATGTTCAGGATTATCGACCGATATATAATACGCAAGTTTCTTGGCACGTATGTGTTCGCTATCGTGCTGATCCTTGCCATCACGGTGATGTTTGACATCAACGAAAAGGTCGATGCGTTTTCAAAAGCGCCGCTCAGCGCCACTGTCTTTGACTATTTCCTCAATTTCCTCCCTTATTTCGCCAATCAGTTCAGTCCGCTGTTCACCTTCATCGCGGTGATCTTCTTCACTTCCAAAATGGCCGACAACAGCGAGATCATTGCCATTCTCTCGTCGGGAATGAGCTATAGGCGCATGATGTGGCCCTATCTGTTCAGCGCCGCGGTCATCGCGTCGTCATCGTTCATGTTGAGCGCATACATCATTCCGCCGGCCAATGCCAAGCGGATTGACTTTATGAACACCTATGTCAAGGACAAGCGCGTCACGGCCACTTCAAACGTGCAGATGCAGGTTGCTCCGGGCGAGGTGGCCTATATCGGCGACTTCAACATCCGCTCCAACCGCGGATCGCGCTTCAGTCTTGACTCGTTTGACGGACAGCGCCTCTCGTCGCGCCTCACCGCCATGACCCTCGAGTGGAAAGGCGACTATCGGTGGAGGGTCAACAATTACGTGATCCGTGAATTCAACGACGACCGGGAGATAATCCGTTCGGGCACCTCGCTCGACACCATCATACCCATCGAGCCTGCCGACTTCATCATCTCCAAGAACGATCAGGAAACAATGACTCTGCCCGAACTCTCGCGCTACATTGAGAAGCAGCGCGCACGCGGAGTGGCAAACGTCAAGCAGTTTGAGATTGAGTACCACACACGCTATGCCATGTGTGCCGCGGCATTCATCCTCACGATCATCGGAGTGAGCCTGTCATCACGCAAGATCAAAGGCGGAATGGGCATGAACATCGGCATCGGTCTGGTGCTAAGTTTCGGCTACATACTGTTCATGACAGTGACCCAGTCGTTTGCCATCAACGGCATCACCTCTCCGGCCGTGGCCATGTGGATTCCTAATGCCATCTATGCCGTCATAGCCATGTTTCTATATCTGAGAGCCTCGCGCGGATAAAAAACACCAGTCGGAGGCGGCTATTATGCGGCGACCCGGTGAAAAACTCACGTTTTCCACCGGGCCGATCAACAATAACACTTTCAACTATATTTTCTAAAAACTTCTCTATTTTCCGTTGTTGGATAAATGTGATAATGATTGGTCTTATCCTTTGTTTGACAGCATAACGCAGGGTGTTTGCGAATAGTTGTTGTTGTTACCGTTTTGTAACCGCATTTTGACTGTCTTGTGAAAGACGATATAGCGCAGGTTCAGGAATATTTGCTTATATTTGTACTTTACCAAAACACATATAGTTTGTTTAATAATGACAACGACACCCCGCATCTCCCACGCCGGGCGCATGGCTATTGCGCTTATTCTGGCTGTGGTAGCCTCCGGACAGACTACACTCCTGGCTGCCAGAGAACATAAATTCATCATGTTCGGCTATTGTTTCGAACGCAATGATTCCACCGGATGGGAGGCGATTGACAGCGTGGAGGTGTCGCTCACCCGTTCCGACACCATCGTCGTGCCGTTCAAGCTGCTGAGTGAAGCTGGCAAGTCAGGACTCTCGAAATCAGACCTGCGCATGCTCGTTGATGGTCCGCGCGACCTCTATCAGCTGCGCCTCTACAAACCCGGCTATGAACCGATCTTGCGTGAGGTGCGCTACAGTGCCGCCGACCGCGACATGGTCTATGCCGAGAATCTTGAGCTAAAGCGCGAGAAGGTTGTGGCTCTCGACGGCGTGGAAATCAAGGCGACGGCCATCAAGATGGTGATGAAGGGCGACACGATCGTCTACAACGCTTCGGCCTTCCAGCTCGACGAAGGCTCCATGCTCGAATCGCTCGTGGCCATGTTTCCGGGTGCCGAAATCAGCCCCGAAGGCCAGATCAAAGTCAACGGTCGGGTGCTCAACGAGCTGCTGATCAACGGCAAGGATTTCTTCAAAGGTGACCCCAACGTGGCGCTCAAGAATCTGCCGTCATATACTGTCGACAAGGTCAAAGTCTATGACAAAGCAGCCGACGATGCCTACCTCACCAAATCCGACGTAAAACTCAGCCGCAAGGAAGATGAAGAAAACCTGGTGATGGACGTCGTGCTGAAAAAAGAATTCAACACAGGCATGATGGCCAACGTTGAGGCCGGTTATGGACTAAATGGCCGTTATCAGGGGCGTCTGTTCGGGCTAATGTTCACCGACAGACTGCGCATCAGCGGTTTCGGCAACTTCAACAATGTCAAGGACACCGGGAGCGCGTCGACCGATGGATACTGGCGCGACGGATGGAGTGATCCCGGCGAACTCGACGTGCAGATGGGCGGACTCGACATGCTTTACAGCCACGGCAAGTGGGAAGTCACCGCTTCGGCTTCGGCTTCGCGCAAAGACTCGCGCTGCACCACCGAATCTGCCAACGTGAGCTACTATGATACCGGCGACATATACTCCCGCTCCGACAGCCGCGAAAAGAATATCAGCAAATCAGCCCAGGCCCAGGCCGATGCCGAATACAAAGGTGAATCGTTCTATCTGCACCTCTCGCCTGGAGTGTCATATTACTCTTTGAAAGGGACTTCGCTGTCACGTGGTGCCAACTTCACGCGTCAGCCGGAGGAAGCGAGCCGCACCGAGTCGCTCGACTCTCTTTTCGCCGGTGCCTTGCAGCCGTCGCGCTTCGAGCGCTGGCTGCTCAACCGCAACTCAACTGCCACGGTGTCAAACCCGCGCAATCTCAATGCCTTCGTCAATGCATGGATGACCATACGCCCCGAATGGATGAGCGGAAAACTTGATGTCAGAATCAATGCTTTGCACGACCGCAACGACAACGACTCGCGCACTGTCTATGACCAGACTCTCGGACCGGAATCGACGGAAAACGCTGTCCCCGTGCGTCGCGACCAATATCGCGAGCTGCCGGTTCGCCGCACGGCCTATGGCGGCGTAATCAGCTATTCCTATGACAAAAACACCTTCACCGAAGAACACCGTCGCACATGGAGCGTCTACTCTTCTGTGGGCTTCGATCACGATGACCGCTCCAACAACTATGACTACTGGGTGGCCACCGGCTCCGATCCTGACGCATATTTCAGCCAGTCGGTGGTGCTTCCTTCGCTGACCCGTCCTGAAAACTCTGTGATCGACGAAACCAATACCTATTCGACCCGTTACGAAGCCAACGACCTTTCTGCCTATGTGCATGGCAGCTGGAACGTATCGCACATTGCCGAAACCGACTCGGGTATCAATCCGTCGTTTGGTGTGATGGTCAGCCTTCAGGAAAAATATCTTCATCACCGCGGCAGGCGCGCCTCGGCTGCCGAAAGTCTATCCCACCTGCAACGCGTCAACTATCTTACGCCGGGAATCAGCCTCAGTTTCAGTTCCGCCAATAATAAACGCTATGTCTATGCCATGTTGCGCTATCGCATGTCCAACTCAACGCCCGACGTGTTCAGCTACATTCCGTCAGTGACCGACGCCGACCCGTTCAACGTCGTTGAACGCGGCATGGAAGACCTCAAGACCGCCAGCACCCACAGCATCAGCGCCCAATTCGGCAGCTATGGCCGCAAAGGCCACATGACAGGAGTGCAGATCAACGGCGGCATCAACTTCACTGAAAACGCCATCGGCGTGGCTCGCCGCTTCGACCCCGCCACGGGCATCAGCTATACGCGCAGCGTCAACGTCAGCGGCAACCGCGACGCATATGCCCACTCCAACGTGTGGTTCGACTTCGGCAAAGACAATAAATGGAACTGGAGCAACTATTTTGGCGGAACCTTCACCCGCAGCGCCGACTTCGTTACCGCCACCTCTGGCCAGCCGGTCAAGTCGCTTGTGAACAGCGCCAACCTGCGTGAGGTCATGAGCCTCGCATGGAGCTTTGGCAAAGGGTCGCGGATCAACCTCAGCGGCAACGTCGGATGGAACGGCGCACGCTCGCCACGCGAAGACTTCAACGATGTCAACGTGTGGAACTATGGCGCGTCGTCCAGCGTCACCCTTCGCCTGCCTCTCGATTTCGAACTGCGCACATCGCTCTCGTTTACGGCAAACCGAGGATATGAATCATCTGCTCTCAACACCGATGTCTGGTACTGGGACGCATCGGCATCAAAGAGCATACTCAAGGGCGATCTCACCTTCAAGCTCACTGCGGTCGACATTCTAAACCAGACCAACACCACCTCCGTCCATGTCAACGCCCAGGGACGTTATGAGACATGGACCAACACCACTCCGAGCTATGCCATGCTCTCGGTCATTTACCGTTTCCGCCACACTCCGAAAAAGGCTGACTTCACACCCGACAACGTATTCTGAGTCCGAATTATTTGCGCAGGTCATGGAAATCAGTTATCTTTGTGCCATATAATATTCACAACAAACCAAAATCAAAATAATAAACAATTTATCATGGATCTGACTCACATTGAACACGTGGGCATCGCCGTGCCAAGCCTCGACGAAGCTATTCCTTTCTACGAGAACATGCTCGGACTCAAGTGTTTTGCCATTGAAGAAGTGGCAGACCAGAAAGTGCGCACAGCCTTCTTCCGCGTCGGTCAAACAAAAATAGAACTGCTTGAAGGAACTTCGGAAGACAGCGCCATCTCCAAATTCATCGCTGCCAACGGCGGCCGCGGCGGCATACAGCACATCGCTTTTGCCGTGGGCGACGGAGTGGCAAACGCCCTGGCCGAACTCGAAGGAAAAGGATGCCGACTGATCGACAAGGCTCCGCGCAAAGGCGCCGAAGGTCTCAACATCGCCTTCGTGCACCCCAAGAGCACCTGCGGCACTCTGATCGAACTTTGTGAAGACCCCAACAAATAAACTGCATTTTCCCATAATAGAAAACATATATGAGTACCCAACTCGCCAAAGTGCAGGAACTGATTGACCTGCGCACAGAAGCCCGCCTCGGCGGCGGACAGAAAGCCATCGACAAACAGCATGAACGCGGAAAGTACACCGCACGCGAACGTATCGCCCAACTGCTTGACGAAGGCTCGTTTGAAGAACTCGATATGTTCGTGCGCCACCGCTGCACAAACTTCGGACAAGAGAAAAAAAGCTATCCCGGCGACGGCGTGGTGACCGGTTATGGCACCATCGACGGTCGCCTGGTCTATGTCTTCGCACAGGACTTCACCGTGTTCGGCGGATCGCTGTCGGAGACCATGGCGCTTAAAATATGCAAGGTGATGGATATGGCCATGAAGATGGGCGCGCCCGTCATCGGCCTCAATGACTCAGGCGGCGCACGCATCCAGGAAGGCATCAACGCCCTGGCCGGCTATGCCGAAATCTTCCAGCGCAACATCATGGCATCTGGCGTCATTCCGCAGATCTCGGCCATCCTCGGTCCCTGTGCCGGCGGCGCTGTATATTCGCCTGCGCTCACCGACTTCACCGTCATGGCCAAGGGCATAAGCTATATGTTCCTCACCGGCCCGAAAGTGGTCAAGACCGTCACTGGCGAAGATGTGACCCAGGAAGCCCTCGGCGGTGCCGACGTGCACTCGACCAAGAGCGGTGTGGCCCACTTTGCAGCCGAAGACGGCGAAGATGCTATCCGCATCGTGCGCAAGCTCTTCAGCTACATTCCGCAGAACAACCTCGAGGAGGCTCCTCTGGTGGAATGCACCGACCCCATCGACCGTCTTGAGGACTCGCTCAACGAGATCATCCCGGAATCGGCCAACAAGGCTTACGATATGTATGAAGTGATCGGCGCTATTGTCGATAACGGCGAATTCCTTGAAGTTCAGCGCAACTATGCCCGCAACATCATCATCGGCTTCGCCCGCTTCAACGGACAGAGCGTCGGCATCGTTGCCAACCAGCCCAAATATCTGGCAGGCGTGCTCGACAGCAACGCCTCGCGCAAGGCAGCCCGCTTCGTGCGCTTCTGCGACGCCTTCAACATTCCTCTGGTGTCGCTCGTCGACGTGCCCGGATTCCTGCCTGGAACCGGTCAGGAGTATAACGGCGTTATCCTCCACGGCGCGAAACTGCTCTATGCTTACGGTGAAGCAACAGTGCCCAAGGTGACTGTGACACTGCGCAAGAGCTATGGCGGCTCACACATCGTGATGAGCTGTAAGCAGCTGCGTGGCGACATGAACTATGCATGGCCTTCGGCCGAGATCGCCGTGATGGGCGGTGCCGGTGCCGTTGAAGTGCTCTATGCCAAGGAAGCCAAGGCAGCCGAAGATCCAAAGGCAGTGCTGGCCGAGAAGGAAGCAGAATACAACAAACTCTTCTGCAACCCCTACAACGCCGCCAAGTATGGCTACATCGACGACGTTATCGAGCCGCGCAACACCCGCTTCCGCATCATCCGCGCTCTCCAGCAGCTTGCCACAAAGCGCGTGCAGAACCCGGCCAAGAAGCATGGCAACATCCCCTTGTAAGAATCCGAAACCATCCCGACGCATGATGAAACATAAATTAATGACCCTCGTCATCGCGCTGATCGCGTGTGCCGGCTTCTGCTCAGCCCAGAGCAGAAGCGCACTGCGCATCAACGAAGTGATGGTGCAGAACGACAGCAACTTTATCGACGACTATGGTTGCTACTCTGCATGGATCGAGTTGTTCAACTCCAACTTCTCACCTCTGGAAATCTCCAGTGTCTATATCACTGACGATCCGGAGAATCCGACCAAATATCCCGTGCCGCTCGGCGATGTCAACACTCGCATCCCCAAGCGTCAGCACGTGATCTTCTGGGCCGACGGCAACGAGACCCGAGGCACCTTCCACCTGAATTTCCGACTGGTGCCTGGCCGCGAAAACTATCTCGCGCTCTATGACGCCGACGGAAAAACCCTGATCGACGAAGTGGTTGTGCCGGCTTCGCTGGCCCCCAACACATCCTATGCCCGAGTAGAGGACGCCGCTGACCAATGGGAAGTGCGCGACGGTTCGTCGGCTGAGAAATATGTGACTCCGTCGTCGGCCAACCGCATCAAGGGCACAAACCCCAAGATTCAGAACTTCAGGGAGATGGATGAAAACGGTCTGGGCATGACCCTGATGGCCATGTGCATCGTGTTCAGCGCCCTGCTGGCTCTCTGCATCTGCTTCTACATCATCAGCAAGATCGGTGCCAGTCAGACTCGCCGCCGCAAGATGGAAGCTACTGGCGTGGCTCTCGAAACTCCGCGTGCCGAGCGTCCCGACCATGACTCCGGTGAAGTGATCGCAGCCATCAGCATGGCCCTCAACGAACACATCAACGTGCACGACCGCGAAAGCACTGTGCTCACCATCAACAAGGTTAAGCGCGCATATTCACCCTGGAACTCCAAAATCTACAACATGCGGCGCCTGCCGAAATAAGCAATCAAAACCATATTCGTCTCATTTTTCAATAAAGAAGATCATCCATGAAAGAATATAAATATAAAATCAACGGCAATATCTACAAAGTAGCTGTCGGAGATATAAAGGACAACGTGGCCCATGTCGAGGTTAACGGCACGCCGTATAACGTCGAACTTGAAAACACTTCACGTCCCGTCACTGTGGTCACCGCTCCGCGTCCGGCCGCAGCGCCCCGCACCGAAACCGGTGCCAAGGTGATTGCATCGGCGCCCGCGGCTGCCGGCGGCCATCAGGTCAAGGCTCCGCTGCCCGGCGTGGTGCTCAGCGTGCCTGTGAATGTCGGCGATGTTGTCAAAGCCTCCGACACAGTGCTGGTGCTCGAAGCCATGAAGATGGAAAATGCCATCCATGCCGGCCGCGACGGCAAAATCGCGTCGATCGCCGTCAATCAGGGCGACTCAGTGCTCGAAGGTCATCTGCTGCTGACAATCGAATAATTTCACTTTAATTCAGCTCATTATTATGGAATTCAGTGATTTTATTCTCAGCAACTTGCAGCAGTTCTGGCATCTGACTGGCTTCTACAATGCCACTTGGCAGAACTTCGTGATGCTTGCTGTGGGCATATTCTTCATCTGGCTTGCAATCAAGAAAGACTTCGAGCCGATGCTGCTTGTGCCCATCGGTTTCGGCATGCTCATCGGCAATGTGCCTTTCAACGCTGAGGCCGGACTCGAAATCGGCATCTATGAAGAAGGCTCGGTGCTCAATATCCTTTACAACGGCGTGTCGGCCGGCTGGTATCCTCCCCTGATCTTCCTGGGAATCGGTGCCATGACCGACTTCACCGCCCTGATCGCCAATCCGAAACTGATGCTCATCGGTGCCGCTGCCCAATTCGGCATCTTCGGCGCCTATATGGTCGCACTGCTGCTTGGCTTTGCCCCTGACCAGGCCGGTGCCATCGCCATCATCGGCGGCGCCGACGGTCCCACCGCCATCTTCCTTTCAAGCAAGCTCGCGCCAAACCTCATGGGTGCCATCGCCGTGTCGGCCTACTCCTATATGGCCCTTGTGCCGGTGATCCAGCCGCCGATCATGCGCCTGCTCACAACGAAGAAAGAGCGCCTGATCAAGATGAAACCCGCGCGTGCCGTCAGCCAGACAGAAAAGATCATCTTCCCGATCGTGGGCCTGTTGCTCACATGCTTCGTGGTTCCCTCCGGCCTGCCGCTGCTGGGCATGCTCTTCTTCGGCAACCTGCTGCGTGAAAGCGGCGTGACCACACGTCTGGCCAAAACCGCAAGCAACGCTCTGACCGACATCGTCACCATCCTGCTCGGCATGACTGTGGGCGCCTCCACACAGGCTTCGCAGTTCCTGACCGCCCAGACCATCGGCATCTTCGCCCTCGGTTTCATGGCCTTCATCATCGCATCGGCCTCGGGCGTGATCTTTGTCAAGCTCTTCAATCTTGTGCTCCCTCACAACAAGAAGATCAATCCGCTTATCGGCAACGCCGGCGTCAGCGCCGTGCCGATGTCGTCACGCATCTCCAACAACCTCGGTCTGGAATACGATCCCAGCAACTACCTGCTCATGCACGCCATGGGCCCGAACGTTGCCGGCGTGATCGGCTCGGCAGTAGCTGCCGGCGTGCTCCTCGGCTTCCTTGCCTGATAATAATCCTACTGATAACCGATATGAAAACCGTCGATCCTTCCGGACCGGCGGTTTTTTTTGCGCCATTCGTGGAATTTCAGTACTTTTGTGCCGATGAAAGAATATAGCCCTGAATACCTCGAACAGATCCGCTCGATTATCGAGCAAGGCGATATCGCGTCGGCCCGCCGCGAGCTGGACAGCCTGCATCCGGCCGACATTGCCGAACTGTATCAGGATCTTGACCTCGAACAGGCCGAATTTCTATATAAGCTGCTTGATGAGGAAACGGCGGCCGACGTGCTCATGGAACTCGATGAGGACGATCGGAAAAAGTTGCTTGACAATATGCCCAATGAGGTCATTGCCAAGCAGATCGATCATATGGATACTGACGATGCCGTCGACATTATCCAGGAGCTTGACAAGGAAGACCAGGAAGAGGTGCTTTCTCAGCTTGATGACGTGGAGCAGGCCGGCGACATCATTGACCTGCTGAAATATGACGAGGATACTGCCGGCGGCCTGATGGGCACGGAGATGATCGTGGTCAACGAGAACTGGTCAATGCCCGAGTGCATCAAGGAAATGAGGCGTCAGGCCGAAGAACTTGACGAGATATATTACGTCTTTGTCGTTGACAACGACGAGCGCCTGCGCGGAGTGCTCCCTCTGAAGAAGATGCTGACCCATCCGTCGGTGTCGAAGATCAAGCACGTGATGGAGGAGGATCCAGCCTCGGTGAAGACCGACACTCCGATCGACGAAGTGGCACAGGACTTTGAAAAATACGACCTTGTGGCCATGCCGGTAGTGGACTCCATTGGCCGCCTTGTCGGCCAGATAACGGTCGATGACGTGATGGACGAAGTGCGCGAGTCGCAGGAGCGCGACTATCAGCTGGCATCAGGTCTTAGTTCTGACGTGGAGACCGACGACAGCTGGTTCGCGCAGACCAAGGCCCGTCTGCCATGGCTGCTGATAGGTGTCGGTGGCGGCATATGCAATTCACTCATTCTCGGCAACTTCGAGCAGGGCTTTGCCACCAATCCCGCCATGGCTCTTTTTATTCCGATGATCGGTGGCACCGGCGGCAACGTCGGCATCCAGTCCTCGGCCATCGTGGTGCAGGGTCTGGCCAACGGTTCGCTGGAGATCGCCAAAGCGAGTCGTCAGATACTCAAGGAGATCGGGGTGGGGCTGCTTAACGCCAGCATCATAGCGTCGCTTGTGTTTATCTATAACTGCGTGACCCTGGGGGCCACTCAGGTCACCACTCTGGCAGTGTCGCTGTCGCTCTTTGCCGTTGTTATTTTCGCGTCGGTGTTCGGCACCTTCGTTCCGCTGACCCTCGAACGGTTCAAGATTGATCCGGCTCTTGCCACCGGCCCGTTCATCTCGATCACCAACGATATTATCGGCATGGTCATCTATATGTCCATCTCGTCGTGGTTCCTTGTGCGCTTCGGTGAGTTCCTCTGAACGCACATCTGTCGGAAAAGTGTAGTTTCTGGTTGCGTATTTTGTCGGAAAAGTGTATTTTTGCACTATCTAAATTTATAGAAAAGTGTATTGCCATGCTTTTTCGCAAGATCGAAACCTCTATTCGTGAGTATTTTAGCTCTGATCGTGACAAGGTCCTTGTAATTACCGGAGCGCGTCAAGTCGGAAAATCGTTCATCATTCGTCATGTGGCGTCACAGATGTTTAGAAACGTCATTGAGATCAATATGGTGGAGGATGCCGATAACGCGCGCTTGTTTGAGTCAGTGACGAGTACAGAGGATTTCTATTTGCGACTAAGTATCATTGCCGGCGATAGGATGGGAGATCGCGATGATACGGTGGTGTTTATTGACGAAATCCAGCAATATCCCCACTTGCTCACCATGTTGAAATTTTTGCGTCAGGAACGCCGATTCACTTATGTGGCCAGCGGATCGCTTCTGGGCATTGCGTTGAAATCGTCTACCTCCATTCCGCTTGGAAGTATAGAGATCAAGCAAATGTATCCTCTCGATTTTGAGGAGTTTCTGATTGCCAATAATTTCGGACAAGCGGCGATAGACATAATGCGCGTAAAGTTTGAGGAGCGCCAGCCGCTTGATCAGGCAATGCACAACCAGGTAATGGGGCTGTTCAGAAGATATCTGCTCACCGGTGGCATGCCTGATGCGGTCAATGAATATCTGCGTTCACGCAATATGGTGAAAATCCGTGAAATACAGCGTGATATAATGAATCTTTATGCACTGGATGCATCAAAATATGACAGCGGTCGTCGTTTGAATATAGCTCGCATATATCAGATGATACCATCCTATATGGAAAGTAAGAAAAAGCGGCTTGTCTATAAAGATATAGAGGGAAAGAGGGGAAAGCGATCCTCTGACTATGTGGAGGAGATCGATTATCTGATAGCGTCAGGTATAGCGCTTGAGGTCAAGGCCGTGTCAAATCCATCGTTTCCATTGCTTGAGTCCGGCCAGAAAAACTTACTGAAACTCTATCTCAATGATGTCGGATTGCTTACAGGGGCGCTTTATCGTAACAATATCATGCCGATCCTTGATGATGAATGCAGTGTTAATCTCGGTTCGGTATATGAATCTGTTGTAGCTCAGGAGCTTGCTGCACACAATCATAACCTGTTTTATTACGACAACAAAACATCTGGCGAAGTTGACTATCTGATCGATAATTATGCGTCACTCACTGCTATGCCTGTCGAAGTGAAGTCAGGTAAAGATTATACCGTACACAGTGCGTTGACGCGTCTTGTCAGCAATAGGGACTATCGCATCGGTCATGCATGTGTGCTGGCAAACACGCGCGAGGTGACGACTGATGGGCTGATCACGTATATGCCTGTCTACTATGTGATGTTCTTTTCTGGACTCGGTTCAGATTCAACTGAAATTTTGCTCTGATTTGTTTGCTTGAACTGGTAAGGCGATGTTGACGCGGTCTGGGCGTTGGCGGGATGCGAAAGTTTTTTTGCGTATGTGGGGAAATTGACGTAAATTTGCGGATAGGTATGAATAAACCGCTGTTTTCGCTGCTGATAGCGCTATCTGTTGCCGCGGGTGCTGATGCCCGGCTGACTGCTGTCGACGCCTTTTGCATGGCGCCTTCGGAGGTCATGCCCATGATCAGTCCGGTCAGGCGAGCGGAAATGGTGAAGCTTTTTGAGGCCGGAGTGGCCGGTCAGGCATCTCCGAATGCTTTCGGAGGCAAGGTGGAAGTGCTTGAGGTCAGTCAGGATGCGGTAACTCTGTCGCATGCGACCGATGCCACTTTGACCATAGCGTTGCTGCCTGCCGCCGGCAGGGACACTCTGCTGATGACGGTGGAGACGCTGCCGACTCCGGCTCCGGACTCTAATGTGAGAATCTATACCCGTGACTGGAAGCCGCTCCAGGGGCTGTATGAAGAGCCTGCGGTGAGAGACTGGGCGCTTAAAGGCCGTCAGGCCGAGGCCTCCGAGGTGTTGCCGTTCATGCTGGCCGAAGGGCGATGGGATCCCGTTTCGCGTGAATTGACACTTACTCCTACGATTGAACGCTGGATCGACGAGGAGACTCGTCCGCGTGTGGCTTCGATGATCCGCCGGTCGCTCGTTCTTGGATGGAACGGTCGCAAATTTGTTGTCAGAAAATAATCCCGGCCGGCCTTATGATTGGATCCAACGAAATTACTTCACGGAATGACAGGATCACGTTGCTGCAGTTGCAGCAGCGGGTGCAGCGGCTTGTTGCGGTGCCTGAGACTCAGAATGTGTGGGTCACGGCCGAACTGTCGGATGTTGCTGAACGCGGCGGTCACTGTTATCTCGAACTTATTCAGAAAGATCAGGACGGAATCACGGCCTTGGCTAAGGCCAGAGCGATGATCTGGGCCAACAACTGGCGGTATATATCGGCCGATTTCCAGAATCAGACCGGCCAGCGTTTTGCCACGGGGCTGAAGGTGATGGTCAGGGTCAGTGCCAGCTATCATCCGCTCTATGGCATGAGTCTTGTGATCTCGGCCGTTGATCCGCGTTACACCATGGGCGATCTGCTTCAGCGCCGCCGTGAGATCCTTGCCCGTCTCAAGGCGATGGGCGTGCTGGAGATGAACCGGAGCCTTGATTTTCCTTCGCCGACTTTGCGCATTGCTGTGGTTTCGGCGGCTGGCGCTGCCGGATTCGGCGATTTCATGAATCAGCTTTATCGGAGCAATGACCTTCGCATACGTTTCACTGTCAAGTTGTTTGAATCGGTTATGCAGGGAGATAAAGCTCCCCGTTCGATCATCGACTCTCTGGGACGTATAGCCTCTGAGTCCGACTTGTGGGACTGTGTGGTGATTATCCGAGGCGGCGGGTCGACGAGTGATCTGAGCGCTTTTGAGGATTTCTGTCTGGCCGAGGCAGTGGCCAACTGTCCGCTTCCGGTGATTGTCGGGATCGGGCATGAGCGTGACGTGACGGTGCTTGACTATGTGGCCCGCGAGCGGGTGAAGACTCCGACTGCCGCGGCCGAGCTGCTCACGGCAATGGCTGCCGGGCATCTGGAGCATCTGCGCGAGATCGCCAACGGCGTGTTGCGGATCACTACCGAATGCATCGGCGGCGCCGAGCGTCAGCTTGCCATGGCCGGCAGTCTGCTGTCGCTGGCTCCGGAGTCGGCTGTCAGGCGGGCGCAGCAGCGTCTGACCGGCGCTTTGTTGTCGCTTGGCGGCATGGGCTCGCGTGTGCTCACTCCGCAGCATATGCGCGTCAATTCACTGCTCCACGGCATGCAGTCGGCCGTCGGCATGCTGTTGCAGCGCCGAACATCGCGGCTTGACTCGATGGCCGAGCTGCTGGCGGCGCTTTCGCCTGAAGCTACATTGCGCCGCGGTTATTCGATAACCCGCGTGGGCGGGCGCTGCGTGACAGACGCATCGTCTCTTGCGCCGGGCACTGAAATAGAAACAGTCCTGAAAAACGGAACCATTATTAGTTCAATTTCATCAACCTCACAAACAGAAAAATCATGACAGACGTGAAAGATCTGACTTACAGCCAGGCTGTCGGTGAACTGGAGGGAATTCTCCGCAAGATGCAGTCTGATGACTGCGACATCGATTCACTCGCCGCGATGACGCGCCGTGCCGCCGAGCTGCTTGCAGAGTGCCGCAGCCGGCTCACTGCCACCGACGAGGAGCTGCGCGCTATTCTCGCCACCGTCAATCCCCAGCAACAACAATAACCAAGAACGCGAAATATAACCTTAATTACAATCATTATCATTCCATTATGACACGTCTAATCAGAATGTTGATGTTCACCCTCTGCTCTCTGGCCGCTTTTGCCGTCTCAGCGCAGATGAACGAACCGATCAAGTGGTCGCCAAAATTTGATATCGATGGCGACAAGGCTGTGCTGACTCTCACCGCATCCATTGAAGGCGGCTGGCATCTTTATGCGACAGAGCTGTCTCTTGAAGACGGCCCGGAGCCGACAACAGTTACTTTCACCTCTGTGAAGGGATTGGAAGTCACCGGCGAGCTGACTGCTGACCCGGAAGCCACCCAGATGTATGAAGAGATGTTTTCCGGCGATGTCCGTTTCTGGGAAAACACCGTGACTCTGACCCAGAATTTCACGGTGACCGATCCGGAGGCCGTTTCGCTCACCGGCGAAATTTATTTCATGGCGTGCAACGACGTGAATTGTCTGGCGCCGACCACTGTCACTTTCGCTTTTGGCGAGGCAGAAAAGGAACTTGCCGCGGCTGCTGCGTCGGCCGGCGACGGTTCGGAATATAATCCGACGGATCACGCGTGGTGGACTCCAGTGGAGGCCGAAGGCGAGACTCCTGTCGGAGAGTCGTCACTGCTCAGCATTTTTATCTGGGGCTTTCTCGGCGGTCTGCTTGCGCTGATCACGCCTTGTGTATGGCCCATGATTCCGCTGACGGTGAGCTTTTTTCTCAAAAAGAACGGCACTCGCGGCAAGTCAATACGCGAGGCTCTGATCTATGGAGCCAGCATTGTTGTGATCTATCTGGTGCTGGGGCTTCTGATCACTGTGTTTTTTGGCGCGAGCAAGCTCAATGATCTGAGCACAAACGCAGTGTTCAATCTGATATTCTTTGCTCTGCTGGTAGTTTTTGCGATTTCGTTTTTTGGCGCTTTCGACATCAAGCTACCTTCGCGCTGGACTAATTCGATGGACTCCAAGGCGGAATCCACGACCGGTCTGCTGAGCATCTTCTTCATGGCGTTCACTCTGGTGCTCGTGTCGTTCAGCTGCACGGGTCCGATCATCGGCACTCTGCTTGTCGAGGCAGCCACTCAGGGCAACCTGATCGGTCCGGCTGTCGGTATGGGCGCTTTCGCCCTGGCTCTTGCCATTCCTTTCGCTCTGTTTGCCATTTTCCCTTCGTGGCTCAAGGAGATGCCCCGCAGCGGCGGCTGGCTCAATTCGGTTAAGGTGGTGCTCGGTTTCCTGGAGCTCGCCCTGTCGCTGAAGTTCCTTTCGGTTGCCGATCTGGCTTATGGCTGGCACATTCTCGACCGCGAAGTGTTCGTGTCGTTGTGGGTGGTCATCTTCACTCTTCTCGGCCTTTATCTTCTCGGCAAGATCCGCTTTCCGCATGATTCGCCCGTGGAGTCTACCGGAGTGGGCCGCTTCTTCCTTTCGCTCATTTCGCTGAGTTTCGCGGTTTATCTGCTTCCCGGTCTGTGGGGTGCTCCGCTGAAGAGCGTGAGCGCGTTTGTGCCTCCGTTGTTCACTCAGGATTTCAATCTTTATGAACAGGGCGAGTATCGCGTGTTTGACGATTATGAGGAGGGCATGCGTTATGCTGCCGACAATAACCGTCCGGTGCTGATGGATTTCAGCGGATTCGGCTGTGTGAACTGCCGCAAGATGGAGGGAGCAGTGTTTGACACCGACGAAATCTCGTCAATTCTCGGCGAGAAGTTTGTGGTTATCGAACTGATGGTCGACGACAAGACTCCGCTTCCGCGTCCGTTTACTGTCCAGGAGAACGGCAAGCCGGTGACCATTTCGACCATCGGTGAAAAGTGGAGCTATCTGCAGCGCCATAAGTTCCACGCCAACAGTCAGCCATATTATATTGTGCTCGACAATGACGGCAACGCTCTGAGCGGCTCGGCCGGCTATGACGAGGATATACCCAAGTTCAAGAACTTCCTTGAAGAGGCTCTTCAGAAATATTGAACGACAATATTATAGATCAATATATGATTGAAAACGAACGCACCGGCCGCCCTGAAAGGGTGGTCGGTGCCGCACGTCAGATGATGACTGCGGCAAGGACTGCTCCCAAGGCCAAGGGGGCGGACATAGTGGAGATTGCATTGGTGGCCGGCGATGATCTTGAGGTTTTGGCCGACGCGATGACCGAGAGTGGCACTGCCGAGTCTCGTCCCGGGCTGATCCGTGACGGCGGATGCGTGCGCCGCAGCCAGGCGGTAGTGCTGGTTGGCGTGCGTCTTCAGCCGATGGGGCTCAATTGCGGTCACTGCGGTTTTCCGTCGTGTGGCGCAAAGCCGGCCGAGGTGCCGTGTGCGTTTAATTCCATCGACGTCGGCATTGCCGTCGGGTCGGCGTGCGCGACTGCCGCCGATCTGCGTCTTGACACCCGGGTGATGTATTCAGCCGGCATTGTGGCTCAGCGTCTTGGCTGGTTGCCCGGATGCGCTCTGACGCAGGGCATCGCAGTTTCAGTTTCAAGCAAATCACCGTTTTTTGACCGTGGATAGACTCACTGCCAGTCAACGCAAGGCGATTGCCGCATTGAGCGGCAATTCGGCGCGCCGTGAGAGCGGCCTGTTTCGTGCCGAGGGCACGCGGTGTGTCACCGATATGCTTCCGCACATGAATTGCAGGCATCTGCTGGCGACTGCGCAGTGGATTGCCGACAATCCTGCATGGGCCGGGCATCCCGCCCTCATGCAGGTGACATCGGCCGATATTGCCCGCATGTCGTCGCAGCAGACTCCGCAGCCTGTCATCGGAGTTTTTGAAATCCCTGATCATCAAGCTCCTGTCGTTGACGGAAGTTCGCTTGTGCTGGCTCTTGATTCGGTGCAGAATCCGGGCAATTTAGGCACCATAATCCGTCTGGCAGACTGGTTCGGCATTACAGACATCATAGCTTCGCGAGGCACTGCCGACGCTTTCGGGCCGAAGGTGGTGCAGGCCACGATGGGCGCTCTTGTCAGGGTCAGAGTCACTTATGTCGACGATCTGGCCGGGTGGCTTGAGGCGGCGGAAGTGCCTGTTGCCGGGACTTTTCTGGACGGTCGCGATTTATATGCCGCGGATGATCTTCCGCTCAGTCCGGCTCCGATTGTGGTGATGGGCAATGAAGGTTCGGGAATTTCGCCCGAGGTCGAGGCCGTGGTCTCGCACCGTCTGCTGATACCGTCGTTTCCTCCCGGACGTCAGACTTCTGAATCGCTCAACGTGGCTATGGCCACCGGCATAGTCGTCAGCGAGTTGACCCGACGCATACACTCCAATGGCTAAGAAGGCAGCGCATACTTCGTGGTTTTGCTCCAACTGCGGCAATGAGTCGTCGAAATGGGAAGGACGCTGTCCGGCCTGTGGCGAGTGGAACACTCTGGTCGAGGAGCGTGTGGTGACGCGTGGCGGCAGCAGCGGCGGCGGAAAGGGCACGTTGCGCATTTCGTCGGGCGACATCGGCACTCCGATGCGAGTGAGCGACATTGTCGCCTCGACCGAGGAGCGCATCAAGATGCCGAGCGGCGAGCTGAACCGGGTGCTCGGCGGTGGCCTTGTGGCCGGGTCGATGGTGCTGGTTGGCGGCGAGCCGGGCATCGGCAAGTCGACTCTGGTGTTGCAGAACGTGTTGTCGATCAGGCGCTGCCAGGTGCTTTATGTGAGCGGCGAGGAGAGTGCAGCCCAGATAAAGATGAGGGCTGACAGAATCGGGCGTCCGAGCGAAAACTGCTATATTGTCACAGAAACGTCGCTTGACAATATCATGGCCCATATCGAGAGCCTGAAACCAGGTCTGGTGATTGTCGATTCGATACAGACCATCGCGGCCGACGATCTGGAGTCGTCGGCGGGGTCGGTGAGTCAGGTGCGCGAGTGTGCTTCGCGTCTGCTGGCCTATGCCAAGCGCAGCGGGGTGCCGGTGATTCTGATCGGCCATATAACCAAGGAGGGGTCGATCGCCGGACCGAAAGTGCTGGAGCATATTGTCGACGCGGTTCTCCGCTTCGAGGGCGACACTCATTATATGTACAGGATTTTGCGTGCTGTCAAGAACCGTTTCGGATCCACGTCGGAGCTTGGAATCTATGAGATGTGTCAGCGCGGACTCAGGGAGGTGACCAATCCGAGCGAGATGCTGATGAATCAGGGATCCGACGAGCTGTCGGGGGTGGCTGTCGGGGTGACGGTCGAGGGTCTGCGTCCGTTTCTGATCGAGACGCAGGCGCTTGTGAGCACCGCGGCCTATGGCACTCCGCAGCGTTCGGTGACGGGTTTTGATTCCAAGCGGATGAACATGCTGCTTGCCGTGCTTGAGAAGCGGGTGGGGTTCAAACTGGCGCAGAAGGACGTGTTTCTGAACATAGCCGGCGGTCTCCGCGTTAATGATCCGGCGCTTGATCTGTCGGTGATCTGTGCGATTCTGTCGAGCAACGTCGACATGGTGGTGCCGCGCACGACGTGCATGACCGGCGAGGTCGGTCTGTCGGGCGAGATCCGTCCGGTGACCCGCATCGAACAACGTATAACCGAAGCCGAGAAACTCGGCCTCGACACTATCATAATACCCAAAAACAATCTCAGGGGCGTCGATACTTCCAAACTGAAAATCAACGTTGTGGAAGTGGCTAAAGTAGAAGAGGCCTTCCGCGCCCTGTTCGCTTAGTAAAACATACTGATTATGGCAAATATTGGAGACTATGTGCGCTTTCTCAATGACGTCGGCGGCGGCCGGATCACCCGGATCAACGGTCAGATAGCCTATGTGACCGACGAGGACGGATTTGACACGCCGATGCCTTTGCGCGAGTGTGTGGTCGTGCCGGCCGACAATCCTGCTCCGGCGGCATCGGTCGGAAAGCCTGAAAAAACGATAATAGAGACTCCGGCCGAGCCTGTGGCCGAGACACCCGAGGGCGAGAAGCTGACGGCCGCAGTTATTTTTGAGCCGCATGACATAAAGCGTCTGTCGACGACTGATTTCGATGCATTGCTGGTCAATGATTCTAATTATCATCTGCTTTACTCCGTTGCGATGCGCGAGTCTGATGCGGCTGAGTGGACACTGATAAGTGCCGGCACAGTTGAGCCTGGAACGCAGATTTTGCTTGACGAGATCGCTCACGATGATCTTCCGCTGCTGGAGCGGCTGAGCGTGCAGCTCATAGCCTATAAGCCCGGAAAGGCTTATGAGATGAAGCCGGCGGTGGCTATAGAGACGAAGATCGATAATACACGTTTTGCCAAGCTGCATTGCTTCTCACGCAGCGATTATTCGACAGTGCCGGTGCTGACGGTTCCGGTGGTTGAGGCCGACGCGGTGTCGCGTCCGGTTAATCTGGCGGCTATTGTGGCCGATGCCGCTCCGAAGCCGGCCGACCGTCGGCAGGCGTCGCCGGCGGCTGCGGTTAATGCCGGTTCACGCAACGGGCAGGGGCCGCAGGTGGTCGATCTGCATATTTCGGAGCTGGTCGATTCGACTTCGGGGCTGACTCCGACGGATATGCTGGCGCGTCAGGTCGAGGAGTTTCACCGCCACATGAAGGCGCTGAAGAAGAAGCCGGGCGCAAGAATCATTTTTATTCACGGAAAGGGTGAGGGAGTGCTCCGTCACACTATTCTGGATCAGCTTCACCGCTATTATCCCAAATGCGAGGCCCAGGACGCGTCGTTTCGTGAGTATGGGTTCGGTGCTACCCAGATCACCATACACTGATGGAGACCGTCATCTTTTCCGGCATGGGCAATTCGCAGGCTGTCGGCGAGGCCCTGAAGGGGCTGCTTGCCGACGCCGGCACTGAGGCTGACATGCTGTGGGTGTTTCCGGTCTATGCGTGGGGTGTGCCGCCGGTGCTTGTGCGCTATATAGAGGGACTTGATCTCACGGGCAGGGTGTGTCACATGGTGTGCACGTTTGGCGACGAGGCCGGGCGCACAGACCGTCAGTGGCGCAGTCTGATCGCCGGCCGGGGCGGTATTCCCGGCGGTGTGTATGGCGTGAGGATGCCAAATACGTATGTGTGTCTGCCGTTTTTTGATGTGGATTCTCCGAGGGTGCGCCAGGCCAAGCTTGATGCAGCCGGAGAGCGCATCGAAGCCATTGCGCGGGCCATCGCCTCGGGAAGCCGCGCGACAGATCTTTATTATGCCGGTCCGTTGCCCGGGTTGAAATCGCGTCTGATTTATCCGTGGTTTTTCCGTAATCAAATGAAGATGGGCCGCTTTCACCACACGGCGGGGTGTACGGGATGCGGAGTGTGTGCGTCGGCGTGTCCGTCAGGTAACATTACGCGTGATGTCGACGGAGCGCCGCAGTGGGGAAGCGACTGCGCTTTCTGTCTGCGTTGCTATCATATATGTCCGCAGCACGCGGTGGCCTATGGGCGTCAGACTTCGGGCAAGGGCCAGTATCTGCATCCGAAGTTCCGTCCGAGTCGTTTCCCGGGCGGTGACGATGACGGTCAGAAGTAGGGATTGGTGCTTTCTTCGGCTCCGATTGTGGTGGCCGGGCCATGGCCGGGGTAGACTATTGTGGCCGGAGGAAGCTTGATGATGCGGTTGCGTATCGAGTCGATGAGCTGGCTGTGGTTTCCTCCTGGCAGGTCGGTGCGTCCGATTCCTCCGTTGAACAGGGTGTCGCCGCTGAAGAGTATGCCCGATTCAGGCGCATAGAGCGAGATGCCGCCTGGAGTGTGGCCTGGGGTTTCGATCACGGTTATCACTTCGTGGCCGAGGCTCAGGCGGGTTGCGGAGTCGAGCGGGATGATCTGTTCGACTGCTTCAAAGTTGCCGGGAATGCCGAACATGCGAGCTTGTTGCGGCAGCTGGCGCCCGAGGGGCAGGTCGGCCGGATTGGCCGCCGGAGTCAGTTGCCAGCGGCGTGAGGCACGTCCGTTGCCGAATGAGTGGTCGAGGTGGAGGTGCGTGTTGACTATGTGGCGCACCGAGAGGTTGTTGCTGTCGATATATGAGGCGATTGATTCTTCTTCGGCATCGGTCACCATGCCGGGATCGATGATCATGGCCTCACGGGTCTCGGGGTCGGACACTACATAAGTGTTGACGCCGAACATGTTTACCTGGAATCTATGGACTGTGAGCATTGTTATTTACGGAAAGCGAAGTAGACCGCTCCGATCAGTAGCAGAAAGGAGACGAAGTGGTTCCACTTGAAGTGAGTGCTTTTGAATGCGAGCACGCTGAAAATGATGAACACGGTGAGCGTTATCACTTCCTGGAGGACTTTGAGCTGGATCAGCGAGAAGGGGCCGCCGTTGCCGTCGAAGCCGATGCGGTTTGCCGGCACCTGGAAACAGTATTCAAACAGAGCTATGCCCCATGAAATCAATATTATGGCGAACAGCGGCCAGTCGGACGAAATGCCTGATGACTGCATTCGCAGGTGGCCGTACCAGGCGAATGTCATGAATACGTTTGAGATGATGAGCAGCGCTATGGTGATCAGAGCCGGTTTCATAGTGGGAGGTAGATCAGGCTTTTTGTCGAGAAGTATTCTTGGGTGAAGAAGTCGGAAAGCGGAATCTGAAGTGTGTCGAATCCTTTTGTCGCGGCTATCTCGTCGGTCAGGTCGCCGCCTTTGAGGCATATCAGTCCGTTGTGGAGGCGGTTGCGTTCGGTTGTCGGGGCGACCATGTGGCGCGAGGCTTTGACGAGTTCCGGCAGGGTCATGACGGCGCGGCTGACCACATAGTCGAACTTCTGGCGGCATTCGCCTGAGTCGCCGTGCTGGAACGTGCAGTTTTTAAGGCCTATTTCCGACGCGATTTCGGTGGCGACCTTTATTTTCTTTCCGATGCGGTCAATCAGGTGGAACGAGCATTCCGGCCAAAGGATTGCCAGTGGTATTCCGGGAAATCCGCCTCCGCATCCGAGGTCGACAAAGCGTGTGCCTGACCGCGGGGTGATGAATTTGCCGATGGCCATCGAGTGGAGCACGTGGTTGACATAGAGATTGTCAATGTCTCGCCGTGAAATCACGTTGATCTTTTCGTTCCACAGGGCGTAAAGGTTGCCCAGCGCGGCCAATTGGTCGCGCTGGGTTTCTGAGAGTTCAGGGAAGTATCGGAGAATGCTGTCCATTTATCTGGGAAGAGTAACCTGGAAGTATTGGCTGGGAGTATGTTCCTTGAGGATGAATTCCTTCATCTGTTTTACGATTTCGGGATATTTTGCAGCCACGTTGTTGTCTTCGTGGATGTCTGTTGCGAGATCATAGAGTTCGCAGTTGCCCTGGCGGACGATCATTTTCCAGTCGCCCCAGCGCAGTCCCATCATGTTTGTTTCGTGGAATTCCCAGTAGAGATATTCGTGTTTCTGTTGTTCGCTGTCGCGACCGAGGATTGTGGGGTAGATCGAGATTCCGTCAAACCAGTCGTTTTCGATGGCGGGGTTTGAGTAGCGTTCGACGTAGTTTTCGATTCCTGCGATGTCGCAGAATGTGGGCATCAGGTCATAGAAGGCGAACTGGAGGTCGCTTGTGGAGGGCTGAACTGTGCCGGGCCAGCGGACGATGAATGGGATGCGTATGCCACCTTCGTGGGTGGAGCGTTTGGTGCCTTTGAGCAGTCCGTCGCGGTTGAAGAAAGTGGGGTCGGCACCGCCTTCTTCGTGAGGCCCGTTGTCGGAGGTGAAGATCACGACGGTGTTCTTGTCAAGACCTTTTTGCTCGAGCAGGTCAAGTATCTGTCCGACCTGCTGGTCGAGGCGGGTGATCATGCCGGCGAACTGTGCGTGGGCGTGGTCGGTCGGATTGTAGCGGCTGCCCTGGTCTCCGCCGAATATTTTTTCTTCGCATTCGCAGAATTTGTCGACATAGGCCGTGTAGATAGAGTCTTCTGGCTGGCGCAGTTCCGCGTGGGGGAGAGTGTAGGTGAATATTCCCAGGAACGGTTTGTCGGCCGATTGCTTGTCGAGCCATTCCATGGCTTTTTCATGAATCAGGTCAGCGGAGTATTGGGCGCGGTTGTTGTAGTCGTCGCCATACATGTCGTGCTGTATGTTCTGTTCGAGGGTGACGCGTTTGACTCCGTCGTCTCCGCGCGAGCGGCTGTATTCGTTAAGGAAGTTGGGGTAATAGAGGTGGGCCTGGAACTGGCAGATGTATCCGTAGAATTCGTCGATACCACGTTTGTCGGGCGTGGAGACCGATCCTTCGTATCCTCCGGCCCATTTTCCGAACATGCCGGTTGTGTATCCGTTGTCTTTGAAGATTTCGGGGATGATCACGTGGTCGGGGTCATATGGGTGCTGGCCGACGAGGGAGTAGTCGGTGTTGTTGCCATATTTCATGTTGAGGTTGCTGTTGTTCCAGTATTCCTTGTTGCCGCGCACGAGGGTGTGGCCGGAGTGCTGGCCCGTCATGAAGCATGCGCGCGAGGGAGCCGACACCGGGCTGCCGGCATAGGCCTGGGTGAAGCGTATTCCTTCGGAGGCCATGCGGTCGATGCGCGGTGTGGAGATGAATTGCTGTCCATAGCATCCGAGGTCTCCATAGCCCATGTCATCACACATGATGTAGATGATGTTTGGACGGGTGGATGATTCCTGTGCAGCCTGCGCGTTGGTTGATGCGGCAGCTGCGAGCGCGCCTATTGCGCTGAAAATTATATTATTGTTCATGATTCGTTTGAGGGTTAGATGGCGATTTTGAGGGTGGCAGTTCCGGATTCGGTCACAGCCTTGACCACGTATATGCCTGCTGACAGATGTGAGAGCGAGATGCTGTCGGCGCCGCTTGCCATGCCGGCCAGAGATCCGTCGGTGGTGAAGACGAGCAGGTGGAGAACGGGTTCTTTTGATTTGACGGTAACGGTTTTGTCGGCTTCGAGGGTCATTTCAACGCCCATGGCTTTGTTGGCGAGCGCGGCAGGGTTGATTCCGACCGTGGTGTCGAGGTTGGGCGAGAAGATGGCAGTGTAGTGGTCGGGGGTGTTTGACGGTTCGACGTGGAGTGTGGCTTCGGTCGAGACGTAACGGTGGCCGATCATCCAGCAGACGAATGCCGCAGTGCCGTTGGGGGTGGCGTTGATGGTTTCGTCGTCGTCGTTGACGGTAGCGGTGCCTCGTCCGGGGTTATTGACGCTTACGGTGGGCATGCGGAGGTCGTCGGCCGGATCTGTTTGTTTGAGGACGAAGTCGATGACCTGGCCGACAACGTCGTCTTCGGCACCCATCAGTCCGTTGGTGGTCAGACGCAGGCGCATGCGTTTGCCCGGGCATCCTTTGATATCGATCGATTCGCGGATCTCTTTGGCAGGAGTGAGCTGGCGGGTTTCTTCAAATATTCCGTCGCCGTCGGCGTCGAAGTAGAGGGCCATTTTCAGGTCATTGCCAGGCTCTTTGTTGAGGGTGATGCAGATGGTGGTGTTGCCGATGGCCAGCCGGTCGCGGGTGACGATGGCGTATTTGTTGGAGGGGCGGGCTGTCACTGACGGGTTGCTGATTGAGGTTCCGCTGAGCACCGGCATGGGGTAGCGGAAGCCTTGGCTGTCGGCGGTGAAGCTGCTGACCCAGTAGTCGCCTGTGGAGCCGCAGGGAAGGTTGTAGATGCCGAGGGCACGGGTCAGTTCAGAGCGCAGAGCGCAGAAACGCAGTGCGTTTGTTCCGCCGATGACGAGGGTGTCACCCTTGGCGGTGTCGATGAAGCAGAATCCGCCGTTTCGGTTTTCGTGGACAGTGTATGTTGTGGCGTTGAGGGGGGCGTTGGTCGACGCGTTGACGATCTGATATCCGCCCTGGGCGTTGGAGGTGCCGACAAAGTACCATTTCTGGTCAGCGTCGGTCTGCGAGGGGGCCGCCCATGCCATGGCGTGGGTCAGTGCCATTCCGTCGGAGTCGCGCAGGATCTGGTAGAGGCTTGTGGGCGATCCGATGGCGCTTTCGGCTTTGAACGGGCACACTTCATAGAGGTTTGCGCTTTCGGTGAGTGTCCAGTATGATCCGACGTTGTTGATGCCGGTTGTCCATGTGATGATGCTTGACGAGGCTCCGTCTTTGTTGAGGCACCGAGCGCCAGATGTCTCCTTGTTGTAGTTGGCGCAGTCGGTCGACGACATCCACCAGCAGTCTTTGTTGTCGCCCGATGTCGATGCCGATTTGTGGATGTAGTATTCGACCGGGGTGGCTGACATTTTTACTTTCGATGCCGATGACGGAGTCATGTTGCATGATCCGATATAGAGTCCTGAGACGCAGTTGCGGATGTAGTAGCAGTCTTCGTTGTCGGTCGGGATCAGTTCCCAGAAGATTTTTTTGTCGGTTGCATAGCTGTTGATGACGATTCCGCCGTCGGCTGCTTCACACATGTAGCTGGAAGTGTTGTTCTTCCATTTGATGGTGTAGGTGTTTCCGTCGCCTGAAGGGGGAGTGGGGGGTGTTGGCGGAGTCGGCTCTTCGCCGTCGGAGAAGAGTGAGATTTCGCTGAGTCCGAAGAAGCAGCCCTGGTTGTCGGAGCCTTTTGTCACGGTCAGGGTTATGTTCATCGGCGATGTGGCCGAGGTTGTGGCGCCGGTGGCGTTCCACTGTTTGTGGCGGTCTCCTCCGGGGTTGACTCCAGCGGCAATGTCGATGTCGCTGAGGGTCGCGAAGTTGTTGTTGCCGACAGCCACGTTTACGTTCCAGAGGCGGTTGACGCCGTCGGCCGCTTCCTGATAGCTGCCTCCGCCGTTGAGGGCATGGATGTCAAGGCCGACGTTGTTGAAGCTGAAGTCGGCGGGCAGTCCGCTGACGGTGAGCTGGAATGTGATTGTGGGAGAGGTGTTTCCGTTAATGTCGGGACACAATATAGCAGACGAGATGGCGGATCCCGATGTCTTCATGCTGTGTGACATGGAGGTCAGTTCGGCGCTTGCGCCTGGAGCACCGTTGACAGTGACTGTCACGTTTGATGCCGTCGCTCCGGTGCGGTTGAATGTCAGAGTCACAGGTTCAGCGCTGTTTGCTGTCACTGTGGCGCCCATCATTGCGGCTCCAAGTCCTAATGATAAGATGAATTGGTTCATTTGTTTAATTTATTTGATGATTTCATAAATGAGAAAAAAATGTGGGACAGTGTCACATTCTGCATTTGTGATGATATTGCGACACTGTCCCGATATTTTGTTATTTTACATATATTTTCTTGCCTCCTGTAATATATACCCCGGCCTGGCGTATGTTCAGGACATGACGTCCGGTCAGGTCAAATATGGCGTCTGCAGTTCTGTTGACGTCGGCGGACACGGATGATATTCCGGTTGTGGAAGTTTCGCCGTTGAGGTTAAGCAGCCATTGTTCGGGATATTGGCCTGTAGCGCTGTTGGCGAGTTCTATTATCGCGGTGTTGGGGGCTATGCTGTCGCCCTCTTTCAGCAGTGTCAGGCTTACGGTGTTGCCGGTCTCGGTGTCGCTGTAGAGCTGTGCTTCAGCGGCGGAGGGCATTATCGTGTAGTATGCTTTTTCTGGATCGGCGGGCACGAACGTGTAGGCTTCGTATGTGCCTTTGAATGTTCCGGCATAGTCGCTGACAGCATCTGCGTCAGAATCGGCGATCACGAATTCCACGGTCTGTCCGTCAACCTTGATTATGAAGCCAGTGCCGGCGGCATACACAACGCCAGCATCGGCGGAAGAGACGGTCAATGCTTCATCGGTGATCTGCGCTACGTATACTTCAGCAGTTGTTTCTGAGAAGCTTACGGCTACCGGAGCTATGAAGGTGATAAATTCGGCAGAAGTGGATACCGGCAGGGCGTCGATGGCGCCGACAGTGACGTTATCCATAACGATGCCTACGTTTGCCGTCAGGTTGTAGTGGGCGATTTTGCTTTCTCCAAAGGTGAATGCAAGTGCGTTTTCGCTTTCAGTCCCATCTTGAGAAGCAGCCATATATCGGCCGGTTTCATAGTTGCAGAGAGCGTTGTCTTCGGTATAGTAATATTTGGTTCCGTTGACGGAAACGTAGCTGCCGGAGGCGGGAGTATTGAGCGAGAATGTCGCTGTGTTTTCTTCAAAACGTGCGATTTCTGAAGCTGCATTATTGTGGCTAAGCGTTGCCAACTGAACAGGTTCGCCACTGATAACAGTGTATTGTCCGTATCCGGTACCGGTCAGATATCCGGCAGCCATTGCACGTGCGGCTTTGTCGGACAGGATGGATGCGTGCCAGGATGATTTGCGATAGGAAGCTGAGTTGGCGTTCGCAAACCAGCAGACGATTTTGCCGGCATCGGAATTGCCGTGGTGCAGCGCATGTTTGTCGGCGTTGTTTTCTGCCGCTGCATAGATGCTGTTGACCAGTACCACGGCGCCTTTCAGTTGCGCTTCTGAGGCCTGAGAGCCTGCGGGAATATAGTCAAGGCTGTATTCGGCAGCCCCGCTTTCATCTGACGCTGTCGGGATCTGTTGTTCCTGTTCCCATGAGGCTGTTGATCCGAACCAGCGGCCGGTAGCTTCGTTTTCAAACTTGAAAGTGCGGCCTTCGGTGCGGTGTGCGCGCCAGATGCTTGATGCGTCAGGTGCATGAGTCGCATAGAGGCCGGAGGAATTTGAGGATATGAAACTTATTACGTGGTTTTCATTGGCTGAAAGACTGTTTTTGCGGAATACGAAGTTCCGGTTGTCAAGCGCGGCATAGAGAGCGTCTTCGGCTGCGTCAAACTGAGCTTTTTTCTCTTCAAGTTCGGCATCCCAGTCATCGGACTGATTGGCAAGGGTGATTTCGGTAGCCGACGTTTCGGCGCCGTTCCAGAGATCAAGCATTGACAGACGCTTGGCGCGTGTGGCGGTATAGGTTTCAAATTCAGCCATGGCTATGCCTCTCGGATCGCTGAATGTGATGCTGCTCAGGCCGAAGAAGCATCCTCCGTTGGTGGTGCCTTTGGTGACGGTGATGGTCAGGTTCATTGTTGATGAAACACTGACTGCTGATTCAACAGTCGCGTTCCAGACTTTGTGGCGGTCTCCGCCAGGATTTACTCCGGCTGCAATGTCGATATTTGAGAATGTGTGGAAATCCTGATTGTCGATTTTTGTGTTGACATTCCATTGGCGCACCTGATTGTCGTTATGTTCCTGATAACCGTTGGCTCCATTTAGCGCGTGGATGTCATATCCTATGTTTGTAAACGAATAGCCATCGGGAAGGCCGCTGACTGTCAGATCAAAAGTGATAGTCGGCGACGTGTTGGCATTGGCATTCGGGCAGAGAATTGACGATGTTATTGATCCGGCAGTCGGTCTGAAGGCCGGCGAGCATGAGTTGAGTTGTGCTGTGACACCGTCGATGCCGCTGGCCGATACGGTGACTGAACTTGCGTCAGTGCCAGTTCTGTTGAATGACAGAGTCAGCGACTGGGCTGACGCCTGGGACACAATGCCTCCTCCAAGCATTGCGAATGCAATAAATGCTCCTAGTCCTTTTTTCATGATGATTGGTTTAATATGAGATTATTAATGCTTTGATCCAATGGTTTATTTCAATTTTTAAATTTTGCAAAAATAGTAAAAAAGGTTATATTATTTCGTTATCTCTATGTTAAAATATGTTAATAATAGAAAATAGGCAACAGAGACGGCCCGATGTCAATGGGGTCATCTCTGTTGAATCGATAAAGTCTTGGCCAGGCTTTTTTCTGTATTTATTTTATTCGGGAGTCGAGAATATCACTATGCGATTCCAGTTGTTTGTTCCATAGGGCTGTACAGACGAGCCTTCGGCTGATTTTGTCAGACGTGACGGAGCGATGCCATAGTCGTTGACAAGGATGTCGAAGACAGCCTGTGCACGACGCTCGGAAAGTTTCTGGTTGTAGGCCGACGATCCGGTGTTTTTGTCGGCATAGCCGGTGATCACGATGTTGGCGTCGGGGTTTGCTTTCATGTATTCGGCCACGTTGTAGACGTTGACCATTTCCATTGCGGACACTTTGGCCGAGTTAAGCGAGAAGCGAACAGTGCTCATGAGCGGAGCGTTGACCACGACTGTCTCAGTGACCTGTGTCACTTCGGGGCAGGGGAGCTGGGCCTGGGCTTCGGCGAGAGCCGCTCCGGTGGCCGCCAGTTCGCCGCGCAGGTCGTTGACCTGTCCGTTGAGGTTGGCTATGTAGGCGTCGTATGCGCATGGGTCGTATTCCTGGAATGAGCGTCCGCCGATGTTGACAGTCAGTCCGCCGGTGGCTCTGAAGTCGATGTCGATGGGGCGTCCTTCGACTATGTCATTGTAGTTGTCGCCGGCAAACACGGCGCGTCCTTCGAGGAATAGGTCGACATATTTGCAGAGCCGGAATTTGAGTTGCAGGCCGGCGCTGACGGGCAGTGACCAGACGTTGGTCTTGTGGTGGCCGGTGCGGTCACGCACGTTGACTTCGCCCGAAGGGCGGAAGTTCCAGTTGTATGCTCCGCCGAGACCGATGAACGGGATGACGCTTACCGGCCTTGAGAGGTTGACACCGGCGATGGAGTTACACATGTCCCACATCAGGTCGAGGTTGAGGTTTGTGCTGTACCAGGAGTAGGCGCTCTGGTCTTCAAGGTGTTCGTGGGGGTTTGTGTAGAATGCGCTGAAGCGGAATGCGAAGTGGGGTGAGAACCAGCGGCCGACCGCGAGGTTATAGGCTGCGCCGACTTTCACGTCGTTTGTCTGGTATCCTTCCATCACGGGGATGTTGATTCCGGCGCCGGCCTGAATGAACCAGCCATCGCGCCATGAGCTGAAGTATCGGGGTTTGCATGGCGATTCCACCACGGTGACTGATTCCTGTTCGGTCACCATCACGGTTTCCTGCGCCGTGATTCCCTCGGAGGCGATGACAGAGCCGCAGATTGCGGCGGCGGAGATAAGAACGCGATGTTTCATAGTTGCTGTCTGAGGTGAGTTAGAGAAGTTAGTTGAGTAAGAAGTTGAAAGTTGTTTTTGTTGTTTTTATGCTTTAATAACATACTCCGCTTCTTGAAAGTTCATCTCATGGCAAAAAGAGGCAGGAGAGTGTTGCGCTGATGCGTCACACTCTCCTGCCGGAGTACCCCCGTAGGGAATCAAACCCTAATCTGATGAACCGGAATCATCTATTCTATTCGTTGAACTACAGGGGCGTCGTTAATTCGGATGCAAAGTTAGTCAAAGTTGCCGATATTTCCAAATTTTTGTTTGCGGGATTTGTCGTTGTGGCGAGAGAGGGTGCGGTTGATTATGCTGTCGTAGCCGAGCATCATCGCGGTGCAGGCGGCGGCGATCACCGCAACAGGCACGGTGACTGACATTGAGAAGGCCGGCATGGTGATGCTGGCCAAGGCGCGGGCGATGATGTAGCCCGCAAGGCCGAGTATGGCGGCGGCGACCAGACCGATGGCCACTCTGTTGGCTATGCGGCGCCGTCGGGCGCGTCGGGCGATTCGCTTCATGACGGCGGCGGAGAAGCCTGGTGCCGGCTGGAATCGGGGGCCGGAGCTCAGGTTGTGGATGGCGTTCTGGAGATTAGTCTTCATGAGTTATTAACGTGTAGAGTTTGCGCCGGGTTCGCATCAGTTTGACTTTTACGTTGCTGAGGGTCAGTCCGGTCACCTGGGCCACTTCGGCCAGGGGGAGATTGCTGAAATAGTGCAGGGTGATGAGCGCCCGTTCGTCGGGGGCGAGGCGTTCGATCGCTCTGGAGAGTGCGGCTTCGCGGTCGGCGTCGGCCGGAGAGTCAAGCAGGGAGTCGACGTCGGCGTCGGCCACGTCGGCAGCCAGGGTCTCGTCGATTGTCACTGCGGGCATGTGGCGGCGGCGCGTGTGGGATATCGCGGTGGTGTAGGCTATGCGATAGATCCATGTGGCCACCGAGCTGTCGCCGCGGAAGTCGGCCAGACGGTCAAATGCTTTTATAAATGTGTCCTGAGCCAGTTCCTCGACGTCTTCCCTGCATGGCACGATGCGTGCGATCAGAGCGAAAACTCTTTGCGAGTAGTTGCGCACGATCCAGTCGAACCGTTCGGTGCGGCCGGCCACGACATCTTTTATTATCTGGCGTTCGAGTTGATCCATTCTGACCGTTTAGACGCATGGCAGGAAAATCGGTTACATGGTGTAACCTTTTTTTGAGATGGGCGTCAAAACGGGTGCAAAGAAACTTAAAAACCATTAATTAACCAAATCTCATTATGGACCTCACCCCTGTTTTTGTTACCGCCACTATTTTCGGCGTGCTCTACAAAGTCATTGAACTGCTCGTGCGCCGCAAGGAACGTCTCCGGCTGATCGAAAAAATCACTGAGCTTCCTCCTGAACTGCTGGTCGACAAGCTGCCCGGCCTAAAGAGTATGCAGAGTCTGCTCAACAGCGACGCCGACACCGATTTCGGCAGTTCTAAATTCGTCACCCTGCGCTGGGGATGCCTCATCTGCGGCATCGGTCTGGGCATGCTTATAGGCGGTATCTACATGGCCTGCAATCCTGACATCGCGTCCTGGCGCACCCGCGACATGATCGTTGGCGGCAGCATATTGCTTTCGGGCGCTGTCGGCCTGATCACGGCCTTTGTCCTGGAGTATAACATGCGTCGCAAAAAGGATTGACGTGCATTTTATCACTCATCTTCGCACCGGATGCGCCGTATCGTCGGATCCGGTGATTTTTTTTTGGCCGGTTGGCGAAAACTTTTTAACTTTGCATCATATTAATAACCCCTCACATATCATAATCAATTATTTTCCATGAGAACTAATCTCAGCTCTAAAATCAAGCTCGACAGCATTCCCAAGCGCTATTATGCGCCGGATGACGAGATCGAAGCCGCAGCTCTTACTCGGGAGGAGAAAATCGATACCCGAATTTATGAAACAGTAGCCGAGGGCAGCGAGGGCATCGCCCAGCACCTGATCAACGCGATGAAACGCGCCGAGGCCAAGAAGGGCAAATTCGTGCTCGGCATCGGAGCCGGCGGCAGCACCGCGCCGGTCTATTCAGCGCTGATCGACCTTTATAAGGCCGGAAAGGTGAGCTTCAAGAATACGGTGGTCTACAACCTGACAGAGTTCTATAATGAAGGCTTGACAGACGGTCCGTCGACCATGGCCAGCCTGCGTGAGAACTTTTTGGATCACGTTGACGTGCCGGCAGAAAATATCCATAGTTTCAATGTGGGTCTTGACCGCACCAAGGTGGCCGAAGGTTGCCGCGAATATGAGATGCAGATCGAGAACGAGGGCGGTCTTGATCTGGCCCTTCCGCAGGTAGGTTCTCATGGCGCAGTCGGTTTCAATGAACCCGGCGCTTCGATTTCAAGCATCTGCCGCCTGGTGCTTCTGACCGCAGAGCAGCGTCAGAGCGTGGCTTCGAGCTATAAGGTAGACACCCCTCCGACCACCGCTCTGACCATGGGTATGAACACGATCCTCAAGGCCAAGCGCATCATCACCATGGCATGGGGCGAAAATCGTGCGGAAGTTGTGGCTCAGGCTGTTGAAGGCCCGATGACGCCCAATGTGCCCGCGTCGCTGCTCCAGTCGCATCCGCACACGACTCTGGTCGTGGACGTGACTGCCGCCGAGAATCTGACCCGCATTTCGCATCCGTGGATGGTGACCAACTGCGAGTGGAACGATAAGCTGATACGCCGTGCCATCGTCTGGCTCTGCCAGCAGACCGGCAAGCCTATCCTGAAGCTGACCAACCAGGATTACAGCGATCACGGTCTTGGCGAACTGCTCACGATCTATGGCTCGGGCTATAATGTCAACATCAAGGTGTTCAACGAGCTACAGCACACTATCACCGGCTGGCCCGGCGGCAAACCCAATGCCGACGACACTTATCGTCCGGAGCGCGCAAATCCGTATCCGAAGCGTGTGATCGTGTTCTCGCCTCATCCCGACGATGACGTGATTTCGATGGGCGGCACGTTCAAGCGCCTTGTGGATCAGGGCCATGACGTGCATGTGGCTTATGAAACTTCGGGCAATATCGCCGTTGGCGACGAGGATATGATGCGTTATATCATGCTGAATGATTATATCGCTCCGATCTTTGGCTTCGATAATGATAATTTCAAGCAGAAGAGCAAGGAAATCAATGAGTACGTGGCCAACAAGCAGCCCGGCGACATGGACAGCGCCGATATCCGCACGATCAAGACCATGATCCGCCAGGCCGAGGCCCGCACCGCCTGCAAGTGGATGGGCGTGAAGCCGGAGAATGTGCACTTCCTGCGTCTGCCCTTCTATGAGACTGGCGCCATCAAGAAAGGCGATCTGACTGAGAAGGATATCGCAATTGTGCGTGAGCTGATTCTGAGCGTGAAGCCTCACCAGATTTTCGTTGCCGGTGACCTGGCCGATCCTCATGGCACTCACCGTGTGTGCACGGACGCCGTTCTGGCCGTGATCGACGAGTTCAAGGACGAGGATTGGATGCAGGATTGCCGCATCTGGATGTATCGCGGCGCATGGGCAGAGTGGGAGATCGACCATATCGAGATGGCCGTGCCTATTTCGCCTGAGGAGCTTCGCTTCAAGCGCAATTCGATTCTGAAGCATCAGAGCCAGATGGAGAATGCTCCTTTCCTTGGCGATGACGACCGTCTGTTCTGGCAGCGTGCCGAGGAGCGCAACCGCGCCACCGCGAAGCTGTATGAGTCGCTTGGCCTGGCCAGCTATGAGGCCATGGAGGCGTTTGTGCAGTATCACCCGATACGCGACTGATCTTCTTTAGTGTAAGACAGACCGAAACATTGAAGCGGGGGCGCGTGTCGGCGTCCCCGCTTATTTTTTTAACAGATATATAATAATATGGAGTATTCGTTTCATTCTGAGAATATCAATCAGAGGCAGCTGGGCGAGGTGACGGAGTGTCTGCGCCGCGGCGGCGTGATTGTGTATCCGACTGACACGCATCACGCTCTTGGTTGCGATGCGTTGAATGTGTCGGCGATCGCGGCGTTGTGTAAGCTCAAGGGGATCAATCCCGAGAAGCAGACTCTGTCGATTGTGTGTGCGTCGTTGAGCCAGGCGTCGGTCTATGCCCGGATTGATAATCGGGCGTTTGCCATCATGCGTGCCAATCTGCCCGGTCCGTTCACGTTTATTTTGCCTGTGGCTCCGACTTTGCCGAAGGCGTTCAAGGGCAGGCGTCAGGTCGGGGTGCGCATTCCTGCCGCTCCGATAGCCATGGCTCTTGCCGAGGATCTCGGGGGGCCGTTGTTGAGCGGTTCGATCGGTGATTCCGATCCGTATGCCTATGAGCATGCTGTGTCAGCGATCGTGACCGATGCCGGGGTTGATGCTGATGAGGCGCGAAGCAGTTCGGCGATTGTTGATCTGACGGATTCGTCGGATCCGGTGATCGTGAGGGAGGGGCCGGTAGAGTTGTTAGTGTAGGGCGTCGATCGTCGAGGGTTGCGCCACGAGCCAGAGCACGTCGCCGGCGTGGAATTCCGTGTCGGCTTCGGGGGCGATGTATTCTCGTCCGCGCTGGATCGCCACGATCAGGGCGCGGAATGAGTTGCGCAGGTCGGCCGATGCGACTGTCTGGCCGATAAGCGGCGATTTGCCTGAGAGTTGCACGTGGTCGAATCTGACTTCTTCGGCGGGTGAAGAGTAGGCGCTTTCGTTTTCGCCGGCTTCCATCAGCGGGGTGATGCGCTGTATCTGTTCTTCGGTGCCGATTATGCCGACGTTGTCGCCCGGGTAGAGTCTTTCGTTTCCGCCGGGCACGGGGATCATGCATCCGCCGCGCTGTATGGACGCGATGTTGATTCCGTAGCGGCGGCGCACGTTGCTGAAACTTAGGCGTTCGCCGACGAAGGGGCAGTCATAGCCGACTTGCACGAAGGCCATGTGTATGTCGCTGACCAGGTTGTTGTTGGCTCCGGAGCGTCGCAGTTCGCGTTCGTTGAGGTTGTTGAGGAATTTTGATTCGATGCGCGCCAGGCGGTGGTGTACGCGTCGGGAGATGAAGATGGATCCGAGTGCGAATGTCGCGCCGCCGAGGGTGATGCCGATTGCCCAGCCGAAGGAGTTGCCGATTACGTAGACCACGAAGCCCATGGCGATCATCAGGCGGAAGAGGCTCATGACGATGAGGGGCAGGTCGAAGCGTGCGTTGGCTTCGCGGAGGCGTTTTCGTTCGGTTGCTTTTGATGCCGGGTAGGTGAGGGCCAGGAGGAAGGGCGACATGGCCGCGAGGGTTATGACGCAGGTGAGGAGCCGGCCTGTCCAGCCCTGGATGTAGGCCGCGATGAATGTGGCGAGATATGATTTGCAGAGTATGGTTATTGCGGTTAGCACGATTCCGTAGAGGAGTATGCGCCAGATGTAGCGTCGCAGGACGCTTTTCCAGAGTGTTTTTGTTTCGCTTTCGGCGCGTGCGGTGGCCGAGTAGCGGTCGATGAGGAAGCGGAGTCGTCGCGGGAGGTGTTTTTCGGAGAATTCGCAGACGGGTTCGGAGAGGCGGATGAAGTAGGGGGTGGTGAAGGTGGTGAGCACGGAGACAGCCACGACGATGGGGTAGATGTTGGAGTCGAGCACTCCGAGGCTCATGCCGAGGGTGGCGATGATGAAGGAGAATTCTCCGATCTGAGTGAGCGCGAAGCCTGAGCGGATGGCCACTCTGAGTGTCTGGCCGGTGACGAGCATGCCGAATGTGCCGAATGTGATCATTCCGGTTATGACGGCGAGCGAGATGACGAGTATCGGTTGCCAGTAGTTTGCGATCACCGAGGGGTTGACCATCATGCCGACGGATATGAAGAATACGGCGCCGAACAGGTCTTTGATCGGGGAGATTACGTGTTCGATCCGTTCGGCCATGCTTGTGCCGGCGATTATTGAGCCCATGACGAATGCTCCGAGCGCGAGCGAGAAGCCGCAGAGCACCGAGAAGACTGCCATGCCGAGGCAGAGGGCCATGGAGATCACGAGCAGGGTTTCGTCGGTCAGGTGGCGGCGGATCATGTTGAGGGCAGAGGGGAGCATGTATGTGCCGACCAGGAACCATATTATGAGGAAGAATGCGAGTTTGGCGATGCTGTAGAGCATTTCGCCTCCTTCGACTGTCTGGTTGATGGCGATCGAGGAGAGGATCACCATCATGACGACGGCGAAGAGGTCTTCGACGATGAGCACGGCGAGTACTTGCGATGCAAACCGGCGGTGGCGCAGCCCGAGGTCGGTGAGTGCCTTGAGTATGATGGTTGTGGATGACATGGAGATCATGCCTCCGAGGAAGAGGCTGTTGATCTGGGAGAATCCGAGCAGGCGGCCTATGGCGCATCCGGTGGCCATCATGCCTATGATTATGATCAGCGCGGTTACGATGGCCGATCCTCCGGCGCTGAGCAGTTTTTTGAAGCTGAATTCGAGGCCGAGCGAGAACAGGAGCACGACGATGCCGATTTCGGCCCAGAAGTCGATGTTGTCGGCATGGGCGACTGTCGGCAGGTATGTGAAGTTGGGGCTTGCCAGAAATCCGGCGACTATGTAGCCGAGGACAACCGGTTGCCGGATCCATTTGAACAGGACGGTGACGATGGCTCCGAGGATGAGGATGAACGCGAGGTCTGTTATCAGGTCTTCGATCATTGCAGTTGGTTGGAAAGCGTTATCGAATCGGTTGGCAGCAGGGCTGACAGTTCGCCGAACAGTTTGATGTAGTTGAGCGATTCGCGGCTGAGCACGATGAGGTTGAGGCGCGTTGTGTGTTCGACGTAGTCATAGTCGACGTATTCGTTGACCAGTCGGACGTCGTGGCGCGACAGGACTGTGCGATAGGGTTCGATGTCGGTTACTATGGCCCGGACTTTCATCCGGATGATGCGGCTTTCGGAGCCCATGGCGTGGCGGCGTTCGACTCCTTCGAGTGTGACCAGGATTATGAGAATCAGCAGTGTGGCGGTGATTGAGAGAAGGTAGAGTCCGACTCCGACAGCGAGTCCGATTGTCGATACCATCCAGATTCCGGCGGCAGTGGTCAGTCCGCGGACAGATCCTTTCATCTGTATGATTGCTCCGGCTCCGAGGAAGCCGACGCCGGTTATGACTTGTGCGGCTATTCGTCCGGGGTCGCCGTTTTTGAGGCCCATGTAGGCCTGGCAGATGTAGATGCTGACGATCATTGCGAGTGTCGCCCCCATGGAGATGAGGGCGAATGTGCGCAGTCCGGCGGGTTGTCCTTTGCGTTTCCGCTCATAGCCGACGATTGATCCGAGGGTCAGGCTGACGAAGAGTTTGAAGATGGCTTGGGCGGTGGATATTTCTACCGCTGTCATGTCGAGCCATAGCTGCGTGGCCCAGTTCATTTTTTAAGTTGGAAGTCGAGTGAGCAGAGCCGGTAGTTGTCGGCGAAGAGTTCTACTTTGTATGTGCCGGGGTTGAGGGCTGTGTTGTTGTCCCAGTAGATTGTGATTCCGCTGATTTCGGCTCCTTCGTATTCGATGTCTTTCTGGGCAGTGGCTTCGACTCGTCCGTTGTCGTAGGGGAATGTTATGCCGTTGCCTTGCAGGAGGTTGCCTTCGGGCGAGGTTATGCGCAGGAAGATGCTTTTGCGTCCGACAGGGGTGGAGTTGTTTTGCGGGATGGTGAAGGAGACGGCCAGTTGTTTTGCTTTGGTGATGTTTTTTTCGCGTTTTCCGTTGCTTTTGAGGGCCTGGATGCTGACTGCGGTGACGTTGAGTTTTTCGGCCAGTTCCATGCGTTGTGTCAGTTCTTTGTTGACTTTGGTCTGTGACTGGACCTGGCTTTCGAGCCGGTTGGCTTTTGACGCGAGGGTCTGGTTTTCGGTGCGCAGTTGCTGGTTTTCCTGGTTCAGGTCAGCGATCTGTTCGACATAGTGCTTCATGATTCCGCGCAGTGTGGCGATTTCTTTCTGGAGCTGGGCGATGCGTTCGCTCGAGAGGCGGTCGCGGCGTTTGAGTTCGGCGGTGAGTTCTTCGACTTTGTTTTTTGCGGCTTCGTATTCGGCGCGGATCGAGTCGTTGTGGAAGAGTTGTACCTGGCCTTCGTGTTGCTGGAACGATGAGTTCAGTTCTTCGTATTGGTTGGCCAGTTCGAGTTGCTGGTTTTCAAGCATGAGCTCTTCGGTGCGCAACATGGCTTCGTCGAGTTTTTTGTTCTGCTGGAATATGAAGACACCGAGTCCCATGATAAATGCCGCGATCACTGCTGCGGCAACTGCCAGATAGGCGCGTTTTTTGTCGCGTCCGCCGGTTGCGGATGGATTGTCCGAGTGGTTGTATTGCTCTGTCATAATTTATTAAACAAGCTCTTTGTCGGGGTTGTTTTTTAGTGGCTACAAAAATATGAAATAATCCCGATTTATGCAAATCGGCGTGAACCGTCGGCGTGGTGTGGGCGTTGTTATGTCAGAACAGTGAAATCAACTAACTTTCAACTTATATTTATATTATCCTGCGTTATGAAAAAATTGTTACTCTCGCTTATCGCTTTGCCGATGATGGCTTTCGGTTTCACGTCTTGTAGCGATGAGGACGATCTGCCTGAAGCCAAGATCGAGGTTAGGATTTCGGGCGGCGTGCATAATCCTGACGACAACAGGATTTATGTGACCGAAGGCGAGCAGCTGGTGTTTGAGAGTCTGACCGCCATTCCGACCAATGGCAAGAAGACTACTCTCGGTTTCACCACGTATTATATCCAGGGGATTCCTTTTGCCCAGACTTATACGGTGCCTTTCGGGGCCACGCTTGACACTGAGGGCATGAATCCCGGCGAGTATGTGGTGCAGATCAAGTCGGAGCTTTATCAGATCGACAAGTCGGCCGCGTTTGTGCTCATTTCGTATGAGCTGGTGATTGAGCCTGCCGACGGCGACGGTTCGGATGTTCCTCCTTCCGGAAGTTATGTGGCCACGCCTGCCCATTCGGAGATCGGCGCTCAGTAATTGACTTTGTTGTGCATTCTCCTCTCTTGTGATGAAGGCGATCCCTGCCGTGGCAGGGGTCGCCTTTGTGTGGTGTTGTGCCGTCTTGTTGTCTGGCGATGCGGGTTATTCGTGCCAGTAGGGATAGGTGATGCGGGCGAGGTAGAGGGCGTGGGGCGGCATGGAGGTGCCGGCGGCGCATCGGTCGCGGGCGTCGATGATGGCGCGGAATCCGTCGGTTGAGAGTTTTCCGCGGCCGACGTCGACGAGGGTTCCGACGATGGCGCGGACCATGTTGCGGAGGAAGCGGTCGGCGGTGATTGTGAATGTCATTCCTCCGGTCAGGGGGTCGGGAGCCCATCTGGCGTGGGTTACGTGGCAGATGTTTGTGCGGGCGTCGGAGTGGAGTTTGGCGAATGATGTGAAGTCGGTGATCTGGGGTAGGATGGCGGCGGCGCGGTTCATCGCTTCGTAGTCGAGCGGTCGGACGGGGCGCCAGGCCAGGTCGTTGAGGAATGGAGATCTGGCGGTGAGGGCGCGGTAGTGGTAGGTGCGCGATGTGGCGTCGAACCGGGCGTGGGCCTGGGGGTGGACTTCGGTGACTGAGTATATGGCTATGTCGTTGCCGCAGATTGAGTTGAGGGCGCGCACTGACGGGGGGGCCGGCGCGTCGAAGTGTGCCACCATCATCGATGCGTTGACGCCGGCGTCGGTGCGTCCGGCGCCGACGATCGGGGTGGGGCGTCGGGTCAGTTTGGTCAGGGCGTCTTCGATGACGGACTGGACGGTTGTCTGGCCTGGTTGTATCTGCCATCCGTGGAATGGGGCGCCACGGTAGGCGAGGTGGAGGAAGTAGCGGGGCATCAGTCTTTTTCGAGGTAGGTGTAGCCGTAGAGTCCGGAGCGGTAGTTGCTGAGGAATTCGCGGCCTTCTTCGGGGGAGATTTTGCCGGCTTTCATTGATGCGGTGACCCATGTTTCGACGTTGCGGACCAGTTTTTTGGGGTTGAACTGGACGTAGTCGAGGACTTCGGCGACTGTTTCGCCGTCGATTATCTGGTCGATTTCGTATCGGTCTTTGTAGACGTCGATGTGGACGGCGTTGGTGTCGCCGAAGAGGTTGTGCATGTCGCCGAGTATTTCCTGGTATGCTCCGACGAGGAATACTCCTATGTAGTATGGTTCGTTGGGTTTGAGGGTGTGGACGGGCAGTGATGCGCTCATGCCTGATGAGGTGATGAAGTGGGTGATCTTGCCGTCGCTGTCGCAGGTCATGTCCTGTATGGTTGCCTGTCGGGTCGGTTTTTCGTCGAGCCGGCTGATCGGCATGATGGGGAATACCTGGTCGATTGCCCAGGAGTCGGGGAGTGACTGGAAGAGGGAGAAGTTGCAGAAGTATTTGTCGGGGATCATTTTTGCGACTTTTCGCAGTTCTTCCGGTGGGTGCTTCATTGATGAGGCCATTTCGCTGACTTCGCGTGCGATGCTCCAGAAGAGTTTTTCGATTTTTGCTCTGGTGCGCAGGTCGGCGAGTCCGAGGCTGAAGAGGTCGAGTGCTTCTTCGCGGATCTGGAGTGCGTCGTGCCAGCTTTCAAAGAGGTTCTGCTGGTCGAGTTTGTCCCAGATTGAGTATAGTTCGCGTGCCAGTTCGTGGTCTTCGGGTGGGATCTGTTCGTTGTCGTTCCATTGTGGCAGTGATGCCGATTCGAGGACTTCGAAGATGAGCACGGAGTGGTGGGCGGAGAGAGAGCGTCCGCTTTCGGTGATGATGTTAGGCTGGGGAAGGTCGTTTTTGACGCAGGCGTCGACCAGAGCGCTGATTGCGTCGTTAGCGTATTCCTGGATGGAATAGTTCATTGAGCTTTCGCTGGATGAGGAGCGGGTGCCGTCGTAGTCGACGCCGAGTCCGCCGCCGATGTCGACGAAGTCGATGTTGAAGCCCATTTTTGTGAGCTGGATGTAGAACTGGACTGCTTCGCGGAGGGCGTTTTTGATGCGGCGTATTTTGGTGATCTGGCTTCCGATGTGGAAGTGGATGAGTTTGAGCGATCCGGTCATTCGGTTGCGTTCGAGGAAGTCGACCGCTTCGAGCAGTTCGCTGGAGTTGAGTCCGAATTTGCTTTGGTCGCCGCCGCTTTCTTCCCATTTTCCGGATCCGGAGCTTGAGAGTTTTATGCGAATGCCGATGTTTGGGGTGATCTGGAGCCTTTTTGCGATGCGGGCTATGATTCTGAGTTCGTTGAGTTTTTCAACGACGAGGAATATGCGTCGTCCCATTTTTTGGGCGAGCAGGGCGAGTTCGACGTAGTTTTCGTCTTTGTATCCGTTGCAGATAATGAGGGCGTTTTCGTCGATGTTTGTGGCGAGGACGGCGTGGAGTTCGGGTTTTGATCCGGCTTCGAGTCCGATGTTGAATTTTTTGCCGTGGCTGACGATTTCTTCGACTACTTCGCGGATCTGGTTTACTTTGATGGGGTAGATTATGTAGTTCTGGGCTTTGTAGTCATAGTCGGCGGCAGCTTGTTTGAAGCAGCGCGAGATTTTTTCGACACGGTTGTCGAGTATGTCGGGGAAGCGGAGCAGGACAGGGGCGCCGATGTCGCGCACCTGGAGTTCGTCCATTACGTCTTTGAGGTCGACCGATGCATATCCCTCGCGGGGAGTCACGGCCACGTGTCCGCGTTCGTTGATTGAAAAGTATTTCAGCCCCCAGCCGGCAATGTTGTATAGCTCGGTGCTGTCTTCAATACGCCATTTTCTCATTTCTTGTAGGTCAGAGAGTGAAAGAAAGTATAGTATAAAGTTAAAAAAAAGAAGAGTGTTGGTTGTTGAGGTCGTTTATCTGTTGTGGGGCGGCAGAGATGAGGCAATCGCTTCCCGGCTGAGTTCGATGATCTGGGGGTTGTCGGGGTCGATGGGTTTGTGGATTGTGAGTGTAATCCGTCCCCAGCGCGGCACTTTTGCGGTGCGCGGCATTATGTCGAAGGCTCCGTCGATTGTGACCGGGACAACCGGAAGGTTGAATTCACGGGCCAGGTTGTAGGCTCCACGTTTGAATCGGCCCATTCGGCCGGTGAGGGTGCGTGCGCCTTCGGGGAATATGACGAGGCTCATTTTTTTTGCAAGTTGATTTTCGGCGGCAGCCATTGTCGCGGCTATTCCGTGTGCGGTTGTGTCGACAAAGATGTGGCCGGCGCGTTTGCAGGCCCATCCGACGAGGGGGATTTTCTCGAGGCTGCGTTTCATCATCCATCTGAAGTTGTGGCCGAGGTATCCGTAGATCGCGAAGATGTCGTATGCACCCTGGTGGTTGGCCACGAATACGTAGTCTTTGGTCTGGTTGATGTTTTCTTGTCCGCGCACTTCTACTTTGACCAGTGTGAGCGCACACATGATTCTGGCCCAGATGCGAGGGGGGTGGTAGCCCCACCATTTGCCGCCGAATATGGTGCATCCGGCGGCGGTTGTCAGTGCGGTCAATGCTGTGGCTGCCAGAGCCAATGGCAGCATAACGCATAGTTGGTAAATACGATAGATCACAATCATAGGCGCAAAATTAGCGAAAAATTTGCAAATTAAAAAAAAACGGCGTAACTTTGCTGCCGCTTTAGGCGACACGGATGCGCCTGGGCGATATGATTGTCTTATGGTGTAATGGTAGCACTGCAGTTTTTGGTTCTGCCTGTCTTGGTTCGAATCCAGGTAAGACAACGCAAGTTGACAGAGTCGAGATCATTGATCTCGACTCTTCTTTTTATGTCTATGGCTGTGTCCGATTGTGTGGAGGCCGGGTGCATGTGGTGTCAGGCCGTGGGGCTGTGCGTTTGATGAAAAAGTGATAAAAAATGTTAAAACGCCGCTCTCTTTATAAGAGATTTATTTTTCAATTTCTCTTTATAAGAGAGTGGCGTTTTCAATACTGCAAATATACTCAAATTATTGGAAACAGTAAAATTAAATACTGTATATTATTTTATACGACATTACCACAAACAACCCCAAAACAGACAAATTTTAAACATCGGCGGCATACTGACTAATCATGCGATGTTTTTATAAATTGATTATCAGAGCATCTAATACTCCGGTCAACCACACTGACACTCTCTTATAAAGAGAAATTGAGGATAGGGATATTGTAATCCTGATCACAAAATTTGGAAAAAGCACGTTGCCTGCCTCAGGCCGTTGGCTGTTTCTTTTGGCTTCGGTCTGCGTAACAGCCTGTGTATTAGTTGCATGGGTAGTTAAGCAGGAGTTGGAGGATTGTCCAAGACAGATTGGCGCTTAATCGAAATACGATTGAAATATGTCTGAAAACACAACAGGTAAACACTGGTTTGTGATGCGTGATCTTCGTCGCAGATCGGCCAAGGTTCTGGCTATACATGAGCTTGCTGATGCCGGTTTTGAGGTGTTTACGCCGATGGCAGAAATGCTGTTGAATGTCAATGGCAGGAAGATTCGCCGTTTGTTGCCGGTGATTCAGGACCTTCTGTTTGTGCATTCGGTCAAGGAGGATCTTGACCGTTTTGTGGAGGTGAAGCCTAATTTGCAGTATCGTTACAGCCACGGACGGAGTGTCAATGAGCCGACCATTGTCCGTCATGATGAGATGGAGCGGTTTATCAAAGCAGTCAGCAGTTCCGATGCTCCGAGGTATTATATGCCAGGCGAGATCACTCCGTCGATGTATGGCCGTCGGGTCAGGATAGTTGGCGGTCCGCTCGATAATTATGAGGGCTGTCTTCTGTCTGTTCGCGGCATGAGGACTCGTCGTCTGATTGTCGAGATTTCGGGTCTGGTGTCGGCGTCGGTCGAGGTCAACCCCGATTTCATAGAGTTTGTCTGATCTGCAATTATGGATGCTTTTCAAAAGAGTGCCACTGCAAGAATAGCCCGCAATACGTTGTTCTTATATGGACGGATGTTGCTGGGTATGTTTGTTTCATTATATACATCAAGATTGGTGCTTAATGCGTTGGGCGTTGAGGATTTTGGCATTTATGGAGTAGTTGGCGGTCTTGTATCAATGATGTCACTCTTTTCGTCGTCGCTTTCAGCATCAATTTCGCGGTTTATGACCTATGAGTTGGGGCGTGGTGATTTTTCGAAGTTGAAAATGGTGTTTGCAACCTCAGTGTTGATACAGATAGCGATATGCTGTGTTGTGCTATTGATCGGTGAGTCAGTGGGGTTGTGGTTTATGAACGTGAAGATGGTTATTCCATCAGAGCGTATTGTTGCGGCCAATTGGATATATCAGGCTTCGATAGTCACTTTTATTGTTGGTTTAATCGGATGTCCGTTCAATGCAGTCATTGTGGCTCATGAAAAGATGGATGTATATGCTTATCTGGGGATTGCAGATGTGTTTGTCCGGTTGGCCATAGCCATATTTATTGCGTATAGTCCGTTGGTATTTGACCGTTTGATAGTTTATTCTGTGCTTTTGATGTTTGTCAGTGTAGGCATACAGTGTTGTTATTGGTTTTATTGTTTTGTTCATTTTCAAGAAACACGTACTTCACTTCGTTTTGACCGACAGTGTTGGAAGGAGATGGCTGGTTTTGCAGGATGGAACACTATTGGGTGTGCGGCAGGAGTGCTTAAAGATCAAGGAGTGAATGTATTGCTCAATCTATTTTTTGGTCCGGTTGTGAATACAGCTCGAGCAATCTCTACTCAGGTGTCTGGTGCAATCGGTGTTTTTTCGGGAAATTTCATGACAGCATTGAATCCTCAAATAATCAAAGGATATGCTTCGGGCGATATTGGTTATGCGTTTTATCTGGTTAGTCAAGGTGCACGATTCGGGTTTTATATAATGATGGTTCTTGTCATCCCGATTTATATTGTAACGCCTTTTATTCTTGATTTGTGGCTTGGCAAATATCCAGATAATACGATTGTTTTTTTGAGGTTAACTTTGATCAGTTGTTTAATTGATGTATTGTCCAGTACACTGATAACATTGCAGGTGGCAACAGGTCGAATTCGTAATTATCAGATTGTTGTAGGAGGTCTGTTATTGCTTAATTTTCCGCTATCGTATATTGTGTTGAAGTCAGGTTTTTCGCCGTTCTCAGTATATGTGGTTGCTGTTATGGTTGGTGTCTGTTGTCTTGTGGCGCGTTTGATGTTTTTACGCAGTATGGTTGGGTTTTCTGTGGTGACATATTTTCGCAAAGTACTGGTAAATGTATTTGTTACTGTCATTGTTGCTTCGATGCCAGTTGCATTGGCAAGTATTGTTTGGACACCAGATACCTTTTTTAAACTGAGTCTGATTGCAGTTGTCAGTTGTGTTTCATCGGTTTTGTCGATCTTGTTTGTCGGTTGCAATAAAAGTGAAAGACGTTTTATTTTTGATAAAATCAGAACTGTTAGAGCGAAGTTTTCACGCATTTCGGCATGAATGAAATTGTGAAAAAGGATAGATGTTGCGGATGTTCGGCCTGTTACTCGGTGTGTGTGGTCGGCTGCATAAATATGGTGCCGGATTCAGAGGGGTTTATGCATCCTGAAATTTCAGAGGATTTATGTATTGACTGTGGGCTGTGTCGGAAGGTTTGTCCAGTGTTAAATGTGATGGAGAGTGGCAATGTTGTGGGTACAGTGTATGCGGCTGTGTCGTCGTCAGGCGAATCTGTGAGAGCACATAGCTCTTCTGGTGGTGTTTTCACGGAATTGTCGCGTGTGGTGCTGGCTCATGGCGGAGTGGTTTTTGGTGTGCGTTTTGACTGTACGATGAAGGCGGTGCATGATTTTACAGAAGATGAAGCTGGGCTGGATGCGTTCAGAGGTTCAAAATATGTCCAGAGCAGCGTCGGAGAGTCGTTCGGTCAAGTAAGGTCTTTTTTAGAAGGAGGCCGAAGGGTGTTGTTTAGTGGTACACCATGTCAGATTTCGGGCCTGAAGAGATATTTGAGACGAGAATACGACAATTTGTTGACTGTGGAAGTTGTGTGTCATGGAGTCCCATCTCCTGTAGTGCTTGGACATTACATAGATAGCATTTATGGATCAGTCGATGATGTATGTTTCCGGGACAAAGCGACTGGTTGGAAAAATTATAGTGTCAGGTTCGGCAATTATAGACAATGTTATAAAGATAACTATTTTATGCGTGTTTTTTTGGATGACTTGTCATTGCGTCCGTCTTGTTATTCTTGTCCGTCTAAATCTGGAATTTCGGGGGCTGATATTACACTTGGTGATTTCTGGGGAATAGAACGATTAAATTCAGTAATTGATGATGACCGTGGGATATCGTTGGTGGTTGTCAGAACTTCGCGTGGAGCAGACGTGTTGCATGAGTCGCAGATCTCATTATTGGCTGAATATCCAGCATCAGTGTTAAAATATAATCCTTCTTTCAGCCAATCGGCAAAGCGTCCTGTACATAGGGATATTTTTATGAAGGAATGTGTAGCAAAAGGCTTCATGAAAGCTTATGATATGATTTATCCTCCGTCGCTCATTACTCAGATAAGGCGGCGTTTGAAATTATTGTTAAAGTGAAAGTCGGAATACTCACACTGCCGCCTCATTTCAATTATGGTGGAGTTATCCAGAACTGGGCTATGCATCAGTTATTACTGGAAATGGGGCATACTCCTGAAACAATATTTTTGGTCAGAAGCATTGCTAAAGCGTCGCTGCTGGTCAAGTTACGTCGTTGTGCTTCTTTTTTGAAACGTATTGTGACACGGATTCTGCTTCGTGATGACCGAATCATGATACGTAATCCTTTCAGAAGTGATTATAATCCGGAATATATGGACGAGCGTTTTGTCGCAAGCTTGTCGCAAAGTCCGAAAATTGATTCGATGTCGAAGCTGCAAGGATTGATTGCTGCAAGTGAATATCAGGCTTTTGTTGTTGGCAGCGATCAGGTGTGGCGGCAGGAATATTCTCCACGTATCGAGACTTTTTTTCTTGATTTTCTTGCAGATGATGATTTGGCTAAAAAAATTGCCTATTCAGTGTCATTTGGAAAGAAATGCAATTATATCGCATCGGATAAAATGCCGTTGTGTCGTGAATTGATAAAGCGTTTTGATGCAGTTTCTGTTCGTGAGGACGAAGGATTGGATATATTGAAAAATGATTTTGGATACGATAAGGCAATCAAGACTCTTGACCCGACACTTTTGATATCGCCATCGGTTTATGACGGGCTGATAAAGCAGTCGGACAGAGCTGTTGCTGAACGATATATTGCAGCTTATATACTTGATGTAGAGTCCTGGAAAACGGAAATCTGTGGAGAGTCCGCAGAAAGATTAGGTTGTGGAATAAAATGGGAGTCTGTTATTTTTCAAGGCAGAAAACCTCTGACGATCAGTCAATGGCTTGCAATGATTGCAGATTCTGAATTTGTGGTGACAGATTCATTCCATGGGTGTATTTTCTCTATAATTTTCAGAAAGCCATTTATCACAATCGTCAATAATGAGCGAGGCCGAAGCAGATTTGTGTCATTGTTGGGAACGCTTGGTCTTGAAGGTCGAATGGTTTGCTCCAGTGAGGAGTATACAAAAAGAAAATCAGAACTGTTTAGCCCTATAGATTATTCCAAAGTTGAGATTATTCTTACGCATCAGATAGAGATCAGTCGAAAATTTTTAAGCAATGCACTCAATGACTGATAGTTTGACAGGAATGGATAAAGTGAGTATTATTGTCCCAGTGTATGGTGTCGAGCGTTATTTGTCGGAATGTGTGGATAGTCTGATAGATCAGACATATTGTAATATCGAGATTATTCTGGTTGATGATGGAAGTCTTGATTGCTGTGGAAAAATCTGTGATGAATATGCTGAAAAAGATAAGCGTATAGTAGTTATTCATAAGCCTAATGGAGGAGTCTGTTCTGCTCGAAATGCTGGCCTTGCAGTGGCAACGGGTGAATGGATAATGTATGTTGACGGCGATGATTATGTGAATCATGAACTGGTTGGCAAGCTTGTTGCTAAGGCTTACGCTGAAAATGCAGACATTGTTGTTGCTGATTTTTATTTTGCTTTTCCATGCCAGATAAATGAAAGATATGGTTCTTATTCATGGAACAAGCAAGGAATGGACGGCCTTGCCGAATATATATCGACAGTATGGACAGTGCTGTGGGGCAGTATTCATCGACGGAGGCTATATGAGTCCACAGGGTTCAGATGTCCGGAAAAAATAACTTATTGTGAAGATTTCCATTTGATGGTAAGGCTGTGTTTTGAGGCGAAACAGATAGCTAAAGTCAAAGAGGCTCTATATTATTATAGGCAACAGGAATCCAGTGTCATGCATAATCTGGATAAGAAGAGTGAGCATGACGAGCAGTGGGTATATAGTGACATTATTCGGTTTTTCAAGGAGCGTGGCGTTTATGAGCGCTTTAAGCGTCAGATGGCGTGGAGGTCTTTGAAGGCGGCACAGGAAATGGTTTTGGATACTGCTTTTTTTGATGATTTTAGAGATTATAATCCGGATAAAGGTCCTTATATATGGTCGTGCCCGTTTATCGGACTGAAATTAAAATTGTTAATGTGGCTAATGACACATAGGTTGACTTTTTTTGCAAGGGTTCTGGTGAATATTAGAAAGGTTGTTCGGTGATGAGAACGATTATATCAAAAGGAAAATGATTTCGATAATAGTTCCTATATATAATGCCGAGAAATATATCAGGCGCTGTATTGAATCGATACTTTGCCAGACGTATTGCGATTTTGAACTGCTGGTTGTTGATGACGGTTCAGATGATTCATCGCATGCAATTTGTGACGAGTATGCGAAACAGGATCATAGGGTAAGGGTCCTGCATAAGCGTAACGGAGGAGTCAGTTCTGCTCGTAATCTTGGCCTTGATAATGCCAGCGGTGAATGGGTTGCATTTTGTGATGCAGATGATTATGTGTCGCCCTTGTATTTGGAGAATCTTTATCGGGCGACAGATAATTCGGACATAGATCTTGTTTTAAATTATGCTATTGTTCATAATGGCGGAGAGATAAAAGAAGAATTATATCCGTCAAGAGTGGTGGATTTATCGGATGTAGGATCTCTTTTCTTTGAGAATGATTTGATCTGGCACACATCTCCATGGAGTAAGCTTTTTAGACGTAATATTATAGAATGTGAACGCTTGAGATTTGCCGAGGGGGTCAATATTGGAGAGGATGCAGTTTTTCTGTATACCTATATGCTCCATTGCCGGAAAATTCGAACGGTTTGTACATGTGACTATAATTATATGATCAATAGCGCTTCCGGATCGCTTACCCAACGTATTAATTCTTTCGCGTCAGAACTAAAGGGACTTGAGGCAATAACCGAAGCAGTGGAACGTATAAAGGCAATATGTCCGCAATCTACTGTCTTGGAGTCCAAATTTGGATGGCTCACTGGTTGTTACAAAAGACGTACATTGTTGGCTCTGTATCATGAAAAGATGCGTAAGGACGATCGAATTGCCTATCTTGTAGCAACTGATTTTACGGACTATTTTGCGCATTGTGTGGAAGATTCTGTGCAAGGCCGATTGTATCAATGGCTTTTAAAATCAGGTAATTATAAAATGTATGATTTGGTAAGATACTTAATAAAGAAGATCAAATCATGAATTATACTGCAGTTATACGCACCCTTGGCAGGGCAGGAGAGAAGTATCAGCGGTTGCTTGATTCTTTGTGTGGGCAGACAATACGGCCGGCAAGGATTCTGGTGTATATTGCCGACGGGTATCCTCTGCCGGCTGAAACTTGTGGCAGGGAGGAGTATATTTATGTCAGGAAAGGCATGGTCGCTCAGCGTGCGTTGCGTTATGATGAAGTGGAGACGGAGTATATTCTGTTTGTCGATGATGATGTTTGTTTGCCTGTGGATGGTGTTGAAAAATTGTTTGGTGAGCTGAGGCGCCATGATGCCGATGTGGTTGCTCCAGATGTGTTTGACAATGCTTCGCGGGGATTGATGTCGGAAATCATGATGATGCTTTCCGGCAGGATGCGCGCACGGCGCGGTGACAGGAAGTGGGCGTATAAGGTGATGGCCACAGCCGGATATTCATATAATAAATCACCGGAAAACGGAGCTTATCTGTCGCAGACAAATGCGGGGCCTTGTTTCTTGTGTCGGAAATCGGATTTTTTGAAAATCAGATTTGAAGATGAGGTATGGCTGGACAGGATCGGCTATGCGATTGGCGATGATCAGATAATGTTTTATAAAATGTATCTTGCCGGGTTGAAATCGCTGACGGTTTTCGGGACCGGAATAGAGCATCTTGATGCCGGAGGGAATCTTGGCAATAAAGAGAAGGAGCTTATGCTGATTGAGGGCGATTATTTTTTCAGGAAGGTGTTTTGGCACCGGTTTCTGCAGTTGCCTGAGCGCAATTGGCGTAAGCGTATGTGGAACGCCGTGTGCATCAATTACTTCTATCTGTTCGGTTTCGTTGTTTCATGGCTAAAGGGTGAGCGTGATGTCCTCAGGGTTAAACGTGCTGGACTCGCTTCTGCCAGATCTTTTTTAAAGAGTGATCAATATGCATCACTGCCCAAAGTCGAGAAGATATGACTGTTGTCCCTATAGTTTTTGCGTTTGACAACAGGCTCACTATGCCTGCTGCCGTCACGTTGACTTCGTTGATGATGAATGCCCGTGAAGATACATTTTATGATATCTTCATCCTTCATTCTGAGAAAGAGCGTATCGACAAAGATATGCTGTCAAAAGTAACTGATCGATATTCCAATTGTCGGATCTCTTATCGAACGGTTGGTAACGTTTTTGATGATGCGTTTGAAATCAGAGGAATAACCACGCCGGCATATTACCGGTTGCTGATTCCTCGACTGATTCCCGAATATGACAAGGTTATCTATTCCGATGCCGATATAATCTTTCGTCGGGATCTGACGGAAGTCTATTCAATCGATCTTGGGGTTGATTATGTTGCAGGAGTCAAGGATCCGGGGCTGAATCTTACTGCTGATGGTATAAAATATCTGGATACATTGCCTGGCGTTACATTTGGGAAATATATCAACTCCGGTTTCTTGATCATTAATTCCAGACAGATCAATCAGGATGGCGTTGTTGACAAACTGGTTGCTACAGCTAAAGGGCAATGGAAATATCAGGATCAAGATACTATAAATATGGTGTGTGCTGATCGGATCAAGTTCATACCGCCGGCGTATAATATGTCAGACTATGTGTTTCTATATGGTTTGAACAATCAGTCTGAATGGACTCAACTATATTCACCAGCTGATTTTATCGCCGGAACAGTAAATGGCAATATCCATTACAACGGCCACAAACCGTGGAAAAAATGGTGTGTGAATTTCGACATCTGGTGGGAATATTACCGCAAGTCGCCGGTGTTTGACCAGAAGTTTTACTTCGATTTCTATTATAGCCGGCTCAACGAGCTGGATCAGTTGCCGCTGCTTAAGCGCATAAAAATTCTTGTCCGCTATTTTGTGTATGGCCGCAGAAAGAATCCCTAAGGTGTCGGTCATCGCGCCTGTCTATGGAGTGGAGCGCTTTATTGGCCGGGCTGTGGAGTCGATGATGGCTCAGACGCTGGATGACGTGGAGTTTATCTTTGTAGACGATTGCACGCCCGATGGCAGCGTCAGTGTGCTGCGCGACGTCGTGGTCCGCTATCCAGAGCGGCAGGTGAGGATTCTGCGTCATGACGTCAACCGTGGACTGCCTGCCGCACGCAACACCGGTCTGGACGTTGCGCGTGGCGAATACATATTTCATTGGGACAGCGATGACTTTGCCGAGCCGGATATGCTTGAGCGGCTCTATGCTGAAGCCGCGGCCATGGGGCGTGACTATGTGTGGTGCGACTGGTTTCTTACGTTCAGCACCAATTCGCGGGTGATGCGTCAGCCGTCGGCCGCGACTCCGCGCGAGGCGCTCTCCATAGTTCTGGCCGGCGGCATGAAATATAATGTGTGGAACAAGCTGGTTGCCCGCAAGCTGTATGATGAAACCGGTATCCGTTTTCCCGAATCACGAGCCATGGGCGAGGATATGACGATGATAAAACTGCTGGCCAAGGCCCGCAGCGTGGGTCACGTCGACTGTCCGCTCTATCATTATATACGGACAAACAGCGGAGCCATGACCCAGATTTATTCGCCGCGTCATTTGGAGGAATTGCGCCGGAATACTGCCGATGTGTGTGATTATCTCCAGACTGAAATATCTGGTGCTGCCATAGATCGTGAAATCAACTGGTTCAAATTGAACGTCAAGTTGCCGTTTCTGTTCAGCGGACGCAAGGCTGACATGAAGTTGTGGCGGCAGTGGTTTCCCGAGTCCAACGGGAGCATCATGAGCAACAGGCGCCAGGCGTTGCGCACACGCGTTCTGCAATGGACGGCGGCGCATCGGCTCGGAGTTGTGAATGATCTATACAATATTCTTGTTTTCAGGATTATTTATGGTGTGATATACAGATGAAGGCACTGAATCCGCTTTTAATTCTGGTGGCTGTGGTGATCACGAGCTGCTACTTTTTCCCGTTTGTTTTGGCCGCATTTCCGGTAGCCAATTCCAAGATGATTCTTGCCGCGGTCGGGCTGGTCATGCTTGGGGTGGAGCTGGTGTATAAAAGCAATGCGGTTGTGGATCACGATTTTCTGAAGCTGTCGCTCTGGGCATTCTGTATCTCGCTGATGGCATATTTCAGCATGATGTTCAACAATACTCCGGATGATGAGTTCACGACGTATTTCATGTCGATGTGGGTGTGGCTTGGCGGGGCATATGCTGCGGTTTCTTTTATCAAATGGGTGCATGGCGGGGTGTCTGTCCCACTGGTTGTCAACTATCTGTTGGCGGTCTGTGTCATACAGTGTGTATTGGCTGTTGTTTTCGACAACAGCCAGGCGGCATCTGATTGGGCCGACAGGACTTTTTCCGGCGAAGGATATATGGGCAACACCGACAGCCGCATGCATGGAATAGGCTGTTCGTTAGACGTGGCCGGCTTCCGTTTCGCATCGGTGATCTGCATGGCGGCATTCATGGCAACGTATTTCAGATCAGCCAGATCCTTGTTTCCGGACTATGTATATATTGCCGCGATATGTTTCATAAGCGTTGTCGGCAATATGATTTCGCGTTCCACTGTGACGGGTTCGTGTATCGGCATGGCGTTTATCATTTGCTACGGAGTGTTCATGAAAAGGGACGTAAGGCTGTCGGCTATGCTTGTGGCGTTCGTGGTTGTGGTGGCGGCGGCCTGCGTGTCGCTCTACAGTGTCAGCGACTCTTTCAGAGATAATTTCCGGTTCGGATTCGAAGGCTTTTTCTCTCTTGCCGAGACGGGCCAGTGGCATACAAGTTCCAACGAAATTCTGAAGAACATGGTCGTATGGCCCGACAACCTGAAAACGTGGGTGATCGGCGATGGATATATCAACAATCCCCTCGACAAGACGCTGGATTCGTTTGACCCATATTATACAGGACCGGCCTATGGCGGTTATTACAAGGGCACCGATATCGGCTATCTGCGCTATATCTTCTATTTTGGCGTGTTGGGCCTCGCGGCATTCTCGCTGTTTTTCATCAACGCGTGCGGAGTGTGCGTCCGCCGGTTCGGTGCATTCAGATGGATGTTTGTCATGATCCTTGCCATGAATTTCATTCAGTGGTTCAAAGTGTCGTCAGACCTGTTTGTGGTGTTTGCCCTGTTTCTGTGTATCTCGGCCAGGGAAAACGATGATTATATGACGCGTGGCCTGCTGGCGGGCGGGGCGCGAAAAATGAACTGTCAGTGAAAATCGTCTACTGTCATTGCTCGGTGTATAATCCGGGCGGAATGGAGCGGGTGTTGCTCAACAAGGTCAGATGGCTGGCCGGAGCGGGCCACGAAGTGATCGTCGTTACTACCGACCAGCAGGGTAGGGCGCCGTTCTATGCGTTCCCTCCCGAGGTCAGGATGGAGGATCTCGACATCAACTATTCGGTCGACAACAACAAGCCGCTAAGTCAGCGCATTCTGTCGTATCTGCGCAAACGCCGCCTGCATCGCAGCCGCCTCACGCAGCTGCTGATGGCCGAGCGCCCCGACATCACGGTGTCGCTCTATCCGTCGGAGTCATCGTTTATTCCCGATATAAAAGACGGCAGCAAGAAGGTGCTTGAACTTCATTTCAACCGCTACTTCCGGCTTCAATATGGCCGCGGCGGGCTGACCGGTCTGATCGACCGCTTCCGCAGCCGGAGAGACGTGGCTCTGGCGTCGCGTTTCGACCGTTTTGTCGTGCTTACGGAAGAAGACAGGAAATACTGGGGCGATATGCCGGCGATATCCGTCATCCCCAATGCCGCGCTGCCCATGCCAGAGGTGAGCGACTGTTCGGCCAGAAGAGTGATCGCGGTGGGCCGTCTTGACTATCAGAAAGGGTTTGACCGGCTCATCAAGGCATGGGATGTCGTGAAGCGCAGTTCCATCTCCGACGGATGGCGCCTTGACATATTCGGCCAGGGCGAGTGGCGCGATATGCTCGCCGGAATGATCGCTTCCAGAGGTTTGTCGGACTCCGTGGCGCTCAGACGGCCCACTTCCGGCATAGCCCGGGAATATGCCGGAAGCTCCATGCTGGTCATGACTTCACACTTCGAGGGTTTCCCGATGGTCATGATCGAGGCGATGTCGGCCGGACTGCCGGTGGTGACGTTCGGTTATAAATGCGGCCCTGCCGACATCATCGCCGACGGAGAAGACGGAATCATCGTGCCCGACGGCGACATCGAGGCGCTGGCCGCCGCCATGCTGTCGCTTATGGCCGACGACTGCCGCCGCAGGGCAATGGGACAGAAGGCCCGCGGGGTGGTCGGCCGATATTCTGAAGACGCCGTGATGGCGCGCTGGACATCGTTGTTTGAAGATCTCGTAAAGTAATGAAGGAAAAGGGTAGGATAGTTCAGATAAATCCGGTGTTGCGCATCAGCACATCCACCGGCCGCATAATGCAGGAAATAGGGGCGCTTGCCGTGAGTGAGGGCTGGCGCAACTGGTGTGCCTATGGCAAAGGCCGTGATGGCCTGCGCGCATGTGCCACCGAGACGATTCCTGTCGGCGGCCGGTGGAGCACTGCGGCCCACGGCCTGCTCACGCGTGCGTTTGACCGCCACGGACTGGGTTCGGCCGCCGCAACTCGCCGCTTTGTCAGGACGCTTCAGGAAATCTCCCCCGACATAGTCCACATCCACAACATCCACGGATATTTCCTCAATTACCCGATCCTTTTCGACTATCTCGCCAATAGCGACGTGAAGGTGGTCTGGACCGTACACGACTGCTGGCTCTACACCGGCCACTGCTATCATTACTCATTTGCCGGATGCGACAGGTGGCAGAGCGGCTGCGGCGACTGCCCGCAGCGCGGTGAGTTCCCGCGCAGCGTCATCGCCGACCGTTCGCGCCGCAATTTCATCGACAAGAAAAAATACTTCACATCGGTGCCCGCCGACCGCATGGTCATCGTCACCGTGTCGGAGTGGATGCGCGGCGAGATGTCGCGCTCCTTCCTCCGCGACTATCCCTTCAGGGTGATCCACAACGGCATCGACACTTCGGTGTTCCGCCCCTGTGGCGGCGGCGACGTGCGCGCCCGCCTCGGCATCGCCCCTGACAAAAAGATAATTCTTGGCCTGGCCAGCGTGTGGAGCGCTGAAAAAGGCCTCGGCGACTTCATCAGCCTCTCGCGCCTGCTCGCCCCCGACGAAACGATCGTGATGGTGGGAGTCGACCCGAAAACCGCCCGGAAACTGCCGCCGGCGATTCATTGCATACGCCGCACCGAAAACATCGATATGCTGGCGCAGCTCTACTCCGAGGCCACGGCGTTTGTCAACCCCACGTGGCAGGACAACTATCCCACCGTCAATCTCGAAGCGATATCATGCGGGACTCCGGTGGTGACATATCGCACTGGCGGAAGCATCGAGGCGATCACCCCTGACACCGGCCTTGTGGTCGACCAAGGAGATGTCGGCGGATTGCTTGATGCCGTCAGGAAAATAGAGGCGCTCGGCAAGGAACGGTTCACACATCCGTGCCGCCAATACGCGCTTGCCAACTTTCGCAAGGAAGACCGCTATGAGGAATACTTGCGACTCTATGAAAAACTGCTCACACATTAGTAAATATAGTAGATATGAGGATATTACAGATAGGAAAATTCTGGCCCGTGCTGGGTGGCGTGGAGAAGGTCATGCTTGACCTCACGCGCGGTCTGTCTGCAAGGAATATCGAGTGCGACATGCTGTGTGCGGCCGCCGATGGCGCTCCGCGTGTATTCGCGCTGAATTCCTGCGGCAATGTGATCGCCGTCCGCACTCTGCTGAAGGCCAGCGGAACGATGATCGCGCCGCAGATGGTGTCGGTGTTGCGACGCATAGCCCCGCGCTATGATATAATCCACGTCCACCATCCCGACCCGATGGCCGCTCTGGCTCTGTTTCTGAGCGGATACAAAGGGAAGGTCGTGCTTCACTGGCATTCCGATATTCTGCGCCAGCGCCTGCTGCTCAAGGCCTACCGGCCGCTTCAGCGATGGCTGCTGCGCCGGGCCGACAGGGTGATATGCACTTCGCCACGCTATGCCGAAGGCTCCGGGGCGCTCCGCAGTGTGGCCGACAAACTCGAGTGCGTGCCGATCGGCGTGGCTCCGGTCATTCCTGACCCCGATGCGGTCGATCAAGTGCGCCGGCAGACCCGCGGCAAGCGGATCATCTTCTCGCTCGGACGCATGGTCCCTTACAAAGGCTTCGACAGTCTGATCGCTGCCGCCAGCCGCCTCCCCGACGACTATCTTGTCGTGATCGCCGGCTCCGGACCGCTGCACCAGAGCCTGAGCCGGCTCGTCGACCAACACGGACTGGCCGGAAAAGTGATCATGCCGGGGCGCATCTCCGACCGCGAGCGCGACGCATGGATCGGGGCGGCTTCAGTGTTCTGCCTTCCGTCGGTCGAGAAGACCGAAGCCTATGGCGTGGTGCTCGTCGAGTCCATGTCGGCGGGGCTTCCTGTCGTGGCCACCGAGATTCCCGGTTCGGGCACTTCGTGGGTCAACGCCCACGGCGTCTCGGGGCTGAACGTGCCATGCTCCGCGCCCGACAAACTGGCCGAGGCCCTGATCAAGGTGGCCGACGGCGTGCACTCCGCCGAATTCCGCGTCAACGCGCGCCGGCGCTGGGAACGCATGTTCACCATCGATGCGTTCATCGACAATATCACAGCTCTGTATCTTAATCTCGCTATTTAAACCAAACACATCCCACAATGAATTTTGACGTCAACAATTCCACCACGGCAAGTCAGGTCAACGTGTGTGACCCCTCCGGTTGCAACGACATGTGCCGAATCAATCCGGTCGACGTGTCATCGCGTCGCCGGGAGCGTCTTAATCCCTTCAGGCTCTCAGCTTCGCAGAAAATCGTCAAACGCACGTTCGACGTCATCATCGCCATCATGGCCCTCATTCTCTTCTCGCCGATAATCCTGATCATCGCTCTGATAATCTGGCTCAACGACTTCCACAGCCCAATTTTCTCGCAAACAAGGGTAGGACTCGCCGGCAAAGAGTTCACGATCTATAAATTCCGCTCCATGCGCATCGACTCCGAGTGCGACGGTGTGCCGCGGCTTTGCTGCGACAACGACTCGCGCCTCACCCGCATCGGCGCCTTCCTGCGCGACCATCACCTCGACGAATTCCCTCAGCTCTGGAATGTGCTCCGGGGCGACATGAGCGTGGTGGGCCCCCGGCCGGAGCGACCGTTTTTCACCGACAAGATAATAGCCAGCTTCCCTGACTATTGCCTCCTGTTCCACATCCGTCCGGGGCTGTTTTCCGACGCCACGCTCCGCAATGGCTACACCGAAACCATCGGCCAGATGGTGCGGCGCGCCGAGATGGATCTGGAATATCTCCGCAATTACAGTTTTTTCCGCGACATCAAGATAATCTGGCAGACTTCTGTCTCGATCATCAGCGGCAAAAAATTCTGACACGCAAATGAAACTCAAAACCAATCTGAAACTCCGTGAGGTCGCCGACCGCTACATGCTGGTCGACGTTTCCGACTCCGACGCCAACATAACCGACGTCTACACCCTCAACTCCACCGCGGCCTTCGTCTGGCGCGCCGCGGCATCCGCCCCCTGCGTGCCGTCGCCGCAGCAACTGGCCGATATGCTCTGCGCCGACTATGACGTTGACCCGGAGGTGGCTCTGGCCGACGTGTCGCGCCTGCTGTCGGTGTGGCGGGAATCAGGACTCATTGTTCCCGACTGACCTCAGTCACCTCCACCACCACTATTGCGACCTTCTCCTGTCTCTTCGATTTCCACTCGGATGCAAAGGCAAATGAAGCCATATGATTCGCCGGCCGAACAGGCATTCTTCGAACTGGTGCGCTGCGGCATGCTCGACTCGGAGCCTGACGCGGCACTCTTTGCCGCGCTCGGAGCCGAAGGGTGGAGTGCCGTCTCCGACATGGCCCGGCGCCAGACCGTCAGCGGCATCTGCTACTCGGCCTTCTGCCGCCTGCCGGGCGGCCTTCTGCCCCCCCACGAGCTGCTCACGCGGTGGGTGGCACGCGTCAACGCCATCGAAACGGCCAACCGCAGAATGTCGGCGGCCCTTGTCAGGCTGGTCGAGGTCATGCGCGCCTCAGGCCTTAGCCCCATTGTCCAGAAGGGACTGTCGGTGTCGCGTTTCTACCCTGCGCCCGAACTGCGTGAGTGCGGCGACATTGACCTGTGGCTCCCTGCCGCGCAATTTGCCCGCGGGGTCGCCGTCGCCGCCGGCTTCGATCCCAACCTCAGACGCAACCCCGACAGCAGCGTCTCGTTCGTCTGCGGAGGCTTCATCGTCGAGCTACACAAGAGCCTGGTCAACATTTCCAGACCGCGTGCGGCGCGACGCCTTGACGCCATCATCGGGCGCATGTGTGCCGCCGGAACCGGCCATTCTCCCGTTCCGTCGCCTCCTCCGATGCTCGAGCTGCTGCTCATCGCCGTCCACATCATGCGCCACGCCTTCGGCACCGGTGTCGGACTGCGGCAGATCTGCGACTATATCTGCGCATGCCGTGCACTGGCGGGAGCCTACTCGCCCGACGAATTCGCCGCAACCTGCCGCGAGCTCGGCATCTCGCGCTGGATCGCCATGCTCAACAGGCTGTCGGCCCTCTACTTCGGCGTTCCTGCCGAAATCCTTCCTCCCTCGGGACTCGACGGTGCCGACGCCGGCGCCATCTCCCCTGTGCCTCTGATGGAGATTATCCGCCAAGGCGGTAACTTCGGACACCATCTGCCCGGCCGCTCAGACAAAAAAGGCTTGCGCCACAGCAAGCTCCACACCGCCGCAATGTTTGTCAGGCGTGCGCGTTTCGCCGCATCCGTTGCTCCCGCCGAAGCCATGTGGGCATTCATCCGCCTCGCCTTCGGCCAGATATATTGCTGAAAAATGACTCCCGACCTCCGACTCCGCATCGGGCCTCTGGGCCTCCGCCTCGCCGGCATGCCCTGGACTCCCGCCACGATTCCCGCCAACTTCCGTCCGTTTCTCGACGCGGCCGACGACCCCGCCGCGACACAGCTTGCCGTCGACTGCTCCGGATGCCTCCCGGCCATTCCGGCCGACGCTCCGCTCTCGTCGTCGTGCAACGACCTGGGCCGTGCCGAACTGTTTCGTGCCGCCGACGGCCGCTCTTGGCTTGTGGCGCTCACTCCCGCTCCGGGCCATCCCGCCCGGGTCATGATCATCGACCCCTCGCTTGCCTCGGCGCGCCTGTGGCTCCTCTCCCCCTCCGACCCCTGGGCCGACTTTGTCATCGACTCCATGTCGCGCATCTTCTTCTCTCAGTTTGCCGCCTCGCGCGGCGCCCTGATGCTCCACGCCTCGGCCGTTGCCTGCTCGGACCGCGCCTTCCTCTTCATGGGCCGGAGCGGAACCGGCAAGAGCACCCACTCGCGCCTGTGGCTCAGCGAATTCCCCGGCTCGCAACTGATCAACGACGACTGCCCGCTCGTGGCGCCTGCCGCCTCGGGCTGCGGCTTCAACGTCTGCGGCACCCCCTGGAGCGGCAAAACGCCATGCTGGCGCCGCGTCTCGGTCGCCCTGGCCGGGGTGGCCCGGCTCCGTCAGGCGCCCGCCAACCGCTTCATCCCAACATCGGGCGTCGACTCCTTCGTCGCCTTCATTCCAGGCATGTCGGTCATCACCTCCGACCGCGCTCTCTATGCCGCGGCTTCGTCAACAGCCCTGAACCTGCTTGACTCCGTCGCGGCCGGCATCCTCGAATGCCTCCCCGACCGGCAGGCCGCCCTGCTGTGCCGCCAGTCACTCGACAGAACTCACTCATCAATCACCATTTCAAACAAATGAAATCATTTAAAAACACTTGTTACGCACTGCTCATTCTGCTTTGCGCCGCCATGCTCGGAGGCTGCCGTTCGCAGAAAGACTACCTCTATCTGGCCGATATGACCGATGAGCAGGGCTATGCCGTCACCCACCGTTACCAGCCGCGCATCCAGCGCAACGACCGGCTCAAGATCACCGTCAGCTGCAAAAACCCCGAACTGGCCGTGCCATTCAACGTCACCCCAGGCGCCCTCAAGGTCACCGAAACCGGTAAAGTGGGCAGCAGCGCCGAGATCCAGTCATATCGCGTCGACAACGACGGCGACATCAACTTCCCCGTCCTCGGCAAACTCTACATTGCCGGACTCACACTGACCGACGCCGAAGAGATGATCCGCTCGCGCATCATCGACGGAAACTACATCAAAGACCCGATCGTCTCCATCGAGTTCAAAAACTTCCACTACACGGTGCTCGGCGCCGCGGCCGGAAACGGCACATACACCTCCGACGGCGACCAGGTCACCATTCTCGAGGCCATTGCCCAGGCCGGCGACCTCGCCTCAAACGCCGACCTCGGCAAAATCGCCGTGATCCGCGAGGAGGGAAACACCCGCACGGTCCACACCGTCGACATCCGCAGCTCCGACATCTTCAACTCGCCTGCATTCTACCTTGCCCAAAACGACATTGTCTACGTCCGTCCCAAACGCCCAAAAAGCGAAAACAAAGCCAACTTCCTGCAGTGGCTCACCGTGGCCCTCTCTGTAGTCACCGCCACAACATCCGTGATCTGGGTCACGAAACGATAACCTTTTCCACATATATATTCCATTCTTAAACCAGTGTCAATGTCACCCGACAATCAACCCCGATTCTCAAAAGGGCCCAACCTTGCCGACATTCTCCTCTACCTGCTCTCGAAGTGGCCGTGGTATCTGCTTTCACTGCTGATCTGCCTCTCCTTCGCGTGGTATCGCTCGGCAACCGCCCCGCAGGTCTTCTATGCTCAGACCAAAGTGATCATCAAAGACCCGTCGAACAAGACGTCGACCGGCGGTTTTGACCGCTACGACAATTCCATCAACCGCGTCAACGTCACCAATGAGATCCTCCAGTTCCGGTCAAAACGCCTGCTGCAGGAAGTGGTGGGACGAACGCGGGCCGACGTGCGCTACACAACGCGCCGCGGACTCCGCACCGTCAACATCTATGGCGAGACCCCCGTCGAGATCATATTCCCGACGATCAGTCCCCGAGCCGGAATCGCCTTCTCCCTCACTCCGGTCGACTCCGTCTCGGCCCGCATCACGGTGGTCCGCGACGACCAGGAGAGCCACACGTCAGTGCCATATGGCTCCGTCTGCAAAATCGAAGACACAGACATCATCGTCAACAAAACCCGCGACATGTCGCCTCAATGGTATGGCCGCGAGATCCGGATTGTCAAAGTGCCCGAATTCCAGGCCGTCAACGAACTTTCATCCCACCTGGGCATACGCCAGGAGGAAAAAGACGGAACCATCATCAACATCGCCGTCACCTCAGGCTCGCGCGAACTCGACATCAGGATTCTCGACACAATAATCGAGGTCTACAACGAAGAGTCCATCAACGACAAGAACCAGGTGGCAGTCAACACCGCCAAATTCATCGACGAGCGACTCCGCATCATCGGAAGCGAGCTCGGCGGAGTGGAAAACGAACTCGAATCCTACAGGCGCGACAATCAGGTGGTCAACATCGGTTCGATGACCGCGCGCTACATGAACGAGTCTGCCCGCTACAACGCCGACGCCCTTCTCTATGACACACAGCTCCGCATCGCCACCTTCATCAAGGAATACCTGACCGATCCAGCCCGCGCCAACGACCTGATCCCGACCAACCTCGGTGTCAACGACCAGGCCATCGAGAGCCAGATCTCACACTATAACTCCGTCAAACTCCAGCGCGACAGGCTCATCGGCGAAAGCTCCGAAGCCAACCCCGTCATCGAGGAGCTGACAAACACCATGCAGGAACTGCGCAAAAACATTCTCAGCGGAGTCGACAACATCATCACCTCCGTAAAGGTCAAGCGCAGCGACGCCCGCGAATATGAAGGAGCCGCCGAATCGCGCATTGCCTCCATTCCCCGCAAGGAGCGCGAAATCCTCTCCATCGAGCGCCAGCAGAAAATCAAGGAGTCGCTCTATCTCTTCCTGCTCAACCGCCGCGAAGAAAACGCCCTCTCGCAGGCTATGGCCGACAACAACGCCCGCATCATCGACGGACCCGAAGGCAGCGTGGTCATGATCTCCCCGCGCCGCGACCGCATCATGATGCTCGGCGGACTGGCCGGTGCCTTCATCCCGACAGTAATCCTGCTGCTCGCTGCATTCATGAACACCAAAGTCCGCGGACGCCGCGACATCAAAGAGGCCGTCTCGGTGCCGTTTCTCGGCGAAGTGCCCTTCAACGCAATGATGAACCGCAAACGCCGTTCGCTGCTGACCGGACCGAAAGCCCATGCCGACCGCCAGCAACTGATGCAATCGCTGACCGGCGACGCTTTCCGCATCGTCATGGCCAACATCGCCATGATGACAAAAAGCAACGGACGCGACGCCAAAGTGCTGATGACAACCTCATTCCGCGAAGGCGCCGGCAAAACATACTCCACCATCAACATTGCCGAAGCCATCGCCGCCGGAAGCAAGCGGGTGGTCCTCGTTGACCTCGACATACGCAAAGGCACGCTCTCAAGGCGCGAAAACATGGCCGCAAACAAAATCGGAATCACAAACTATCTCTATGACGACACCGTGACCGTCGACGACATAATCGAGCGTCGCGACGGACGCCCCGACATAATCCCGTCGGGAATCGTGCCGCCAAACCCCGTCGAACTGCTCAACAGCCCAAGGCTCGACGCACTCTTTGCCGAACTGCGCCGGCGATATGACTTCATTGTCGTCGACTCGGTGCCGGTCGGCATGGTGGCCGACGCCACTGTCAGCTGCCGCATTTCCGATCTCACCCTCTTCATTGTCAGGGTCGGCAGTCTCGACCGTCGCCAGCTCCCCGAAATCCAGGCCCTCTATGACGAAGGCTCGCTCGGACGCTTCGGCATAATCCTCAACGGCGTTTCGCTCAACAGCGGCCAAGGCTATGGCTATGGTTACGGCTATGGCTATGGCTACGGATATGGTTATGGCTATGGTTACGGCCACAAACACAAGCGCCGCCGCTTTCGTCTGAAATTCTAAAATAAACACATAAAATCTAACTAACTAAACAACACAGAGCTATGAAAGGTAAAAAAATCTATCAGCAGCCAGAAACCGTTGTGACCCGCGTGGAGCTTGAAAGCCCCATCTGCAGCGGCTCGACCGAAATCGAGGCAACGTCGCCCGGAGCAACAACCACGTCTCAGAAAATCAATGATTCTTTCAGTTCCGACAACAGTTTCGGTGATGGAACAGGCTGGGATAATGTAACTATCGGTAACTAATAACCCCAACAAATATGAAAAATAATAAACTTTATGCCCTTTTCGGAGTCGCTTGCGTTCTGACTCTCGGCGCCTGCTCCGACGATGATATCATCAAAGGGTCTCATGCCGGCACCGGACAGGAGGTCAACTTCGGCGCCCAGCTTGACAGATCCAAGTCAAGAACAACATATGGCGAAGAAACAAACGGCGCTTTCCCCATCTACTGGAACACCGAGGACCAGGGTTTCGACAAAATCTTTATCTCCGCACCCAATGCTCTGAAAGGCCGCAACCAGGCTTTCTTCTCAGTGCGTCCCGTCGAGGACAAGACCGCTCCGGCTGCTGTCGTGAAGATCGGCGAAAGCGGTATCCAGTGGGGCGACCAGGCTACCAAATTCTACGGTTTCTATCCCGGCAACGAAAACTTCAACCTCTCGGCTGCCGACAATACCGTGACCGCCACCCTTCCCGGTAACCAGACCATCACCTTTGACTATAAGCTCGACCCCAATGAAACGTCGGGACATGTGTATAAGACCAATCCCGATATGTCGTGCGTAATGATGGTGGCCCAGACTGGCGATATCGAGCCGACCGATCGAGCGATCGGTCTGCAGTTTGAGCCGCTCTCCACCGTGATCGACGTGACGGTATCTGGTCCTACAAGAGACAATGTGACCAATCCATATCACGTCACATCGGTGTCGGTAATTTCTGACAATGCTGCCATCTGCGGTAAATTCACCTATGATTACGACACAAAGACAGTCACTCCCGATCCTGCTCCCGGTGACTCGATGATTACAGTCCGCACCATGGGTCTGGATTCTCAGGGCAACTATGTGGGTGTTCCACTGCGCACCGGTCAGACGTTGAACGTGAAAATCAGCATGCTCCCATATACCGATGTCGAAAAGATCAACCTTAAGGTCCAGGTGACCACCGCCGACTCCAAAATCTGGACAAAGACCCTTGAAACCGCTAATCTTGCCGCCGGTCAGATAAACCCTGTAACTCTTCCGCAACTTGTTGCAAGTGCAGCCAAGCTGGATTACTCGCGCTGGATCTCCCAGCTTGACCCTCGTATCTACATCAGCGAGGTATCGCTCCCCGGCTCCGCACTTGCCTTCAACATCAACGGCTATATGGCCCCGGGTAATGAGAATCAGTGCACACAGTTCGGATCGATTGACCAGCAGTTTGCAGCTGGCATACGTGCCTTCCAGGGACATATCTGGATGGGCGGAGACGGTCAGTTGGTGTTCACAACCTCAAACGGTAACAACACAAACATTACATTGAGGCGCGTTTGCTCGCGTCTGCAGGAAGAAATGGAAAAATCCCATTCTCATGGCTTCTGTGTGCTTCTGCTCTCGGACTATGAAATAGCTGGTTCAGGTTATACGTTAAATGATGTTTATGATCGCTTACAGGACGTGACCGCTGAGCTTCAGCAACAAAACATCCTTGCTCCGGACATCACGCCTCAAACGACCATTGCAGATGTCCGAGGCAAGATTATCCTCAAACTGCAGCTGAATGCTAGTGTGATAGACACTGGCAACGGTTTGCAAACTCATCCTAAGCGAACCAATACTGCCTTGGAAGACCTGCAAACTATATGGCAAAACCTTGCGATCAGTGGATCCGAGCAGACCAAAGCATTATTCAATATCTGGACACCAGCTGCTGGCTCTAATGTGTTCTATTCACCTATGACATTTGGCACTATCGGTACATATACATTCACTCCCGCAAGTCGAGATTTGTTATATAATTATACACGGGCTGTTATCACTCCGATAACGCCAGGTATCGCTGTGGAGTCTGCAAAATACTGGGCTTCAGTCGCAGGTGCAAGGGAGATAGGTAATCTAAACATCACAAGCACTAATAATATTGATATGAGCAACGCTAACAAGATGTGGTATATATATAATGAGCAGGCTAATGCAGGAAACAACATCAGCCAATGTAAGACGAATATAACAAACATGGTAAACGCGATCCCCGCCACCTATACCGGTAAGTTATATAACAAATTCTATATGACTTGGGTCGGAGGAGCAGGTTCCAACCATGGCAGATCTGTGAAGAATCAGCTGAACGCAGATTGGTTGAGCAAGACAGAAACGGCAAGCAAAGTGGGTGAGAATTATCCTCTCGGATGGGTTCTGTTCAATGATGTCACCGACCATTTCAACGATACAATTGCAGGTGATAAATTGACACAAAAATGCATCGAGCGTGTGATCAACCAGAACACCAAGGAAGGATTTATTCTTGAGCGCGACCGCACCCAGACAATCACTCCCGCGGTAGCGCCTACCGGCGACGTGAAGGGCACTAAGCCTGCCGGCCCGATTTTCTGATTGAAGCAACAGGGGGTCTATAAGACCCGATATGATCAGCGACCCTACATTGCGTAGGGGTTAAGTGGCAACGCGCCCAGGTGTGTCCAGGTTATCCAGAACTATGACATACTACATACTACATACTACTACTTAATATGTCCCCGGATGCGCCGGGGCGCGTTGCTTTTCTCTTTCGTCACTCTACCCGCCTTCATCATGAACGGAGGCGGATCACACGATGGGCGCTCAGTCACCCATCCGGTCATTTACTTTTTTTCACAACCAAACCTCACTTTATGGACAAACTTTTTTCAACGGTTGTTTCCGGCTTCATAGGAGTTGGCGCAATGCTTGCTCTCGGAGCTTGCTCGGCAGACGAATCTGTTGGCCGCCGGATTGGAAACACCGTAATCGAAGCCACCGCCGAGGCTGCCGGGAACGGCGACACTGATTCCCGTGCCGCCGTGGATCCCATCGAATACACTTCGGGTCAGATCGGCATCAACTGGCTTCCGCAGGACATGGTCGGAGTCTATGGCGACAAGGGCACGGCCAATGCTCCGTTCTTGAATCTGAATACCATAGAAACTTCGTCAACTTCATTCTCTGGTTCGCTTGCCGACGGCGAAAAGCCTCGCTATGCCTATTTCCCTTACAGCACCATGGCCGGCAGCGATTATCGTGCCGTCATGGGAAATCTGCCGTCAACCCAGTATTATTCGGCAGCCACTCGCGAGGTGAAATGCGACTGGAAAGTCGGCACGCCGGTTGACGGTTCGGTCGGCCGGTTCAGGTTTCAAAACATCTTTGTATTCCTTAAGCTCGAAGTCAGCGCCGCAGGCACCGCCATTGATGGCGAGCGTCTGAAGTCGGTGAAGCTCAGCATTGACGGCAAGCAGCTCAGCGGCGACTTTACGTGCGATCTCTCCAACGGACTTTGTCTCTTCTCTCCCACAACCTCAACCCGCAGCGCCGATGATTCGTCAGCGGCAGTGGAGTGGACCGACACTCCAGCTCTCGGCCGTGAGACTGTGACCGGCTATGTGAACTGCGCTCCGGTCGACGGACTCGCCGGCAAGAGCATCAGCGTGGAAATCACCACCGACCGCCACATAGCCACTTTTGAAGTGCCGCTCAAGGTTGACAGACTCGACGCAAACTATTATTACACCGTGCCGCTCACTCTGAGCCGCTTTGCCGACGGATGGACTCTTGTCGACAACCCCGATTCGCCGGTTGAGGAGAATGCCGCGTGGGTGCCCGGCCTGCAGAGCCGTCTGGCCTGCGCCAACACGGTGTTTGCCATTCCCGGCCGGCCGTTCATGCACAAGATCCGCGTGCCCCAGAGCCAGTCGCAGACGGCCCACGCCGTGGTGCCGGTGAAGGACGGTGTGATCCGCGCATATAATCTTCCGGAGGGCCTGAGGTGGAACGCCGACCGCTGTCTGGTGGAGGGCACCGCGCCCGCCGCTCCCGGCGAATATGTCTATTCGGTGGAATTTGAGATCGGAGGCCAGACCTACAGCGAGGGCATCCGCCTCTCCGTCAGCAACAACCTGCACCAGCCGACTCCCCACATGGGCTGGCAGAGCTGGAACGTGCTGGAAACCAAGGTGGACGAAGCCTCGATTATGGGAGTGGCCGACGCGCTGGCCGGCAACGGATGGGCCGATGCCGGCTACAATTGGCTGGGCATTGACGACTGCTGGCAGAGCACCGACGGTTTTCGTGACGAAAACGGAGTGCCCGTGGTGAACAGGACCAAATTCCCCAACGGTCTGGCATACGTAGCCAGCTACATACACTCCAGAAATCTGAAAGCCGGCATATATTCCGACGCCGGCACACATACCTGCGCCAACGGCAGCCAGGGCGGAGGCACTCTGCTGGGCGCATATGGCTATGAAAGCCAGATGGCCTTGGCCTTTACTGAATGGGGCTTCGACAAACTGAAGGAAGACTGGTTCTGGGAAAAACAGGGCAACCCGTTGGGTGTGGACCCTAACAGTTCGGCTGCGGCCCACGAACTCTATGGCAGGATGGGCGCCGGCATTCAGGCTGCCGGAAACCGGATTCTGCTGTCGATGTGTGAATGGGGCACCCACGAGCCATGGAGATGGGCTGCCGAGGTGGGCGGCTCGTCATGGCGCATGAGCTATGACCATCGCGACGGATGGATGGGCCAGAACGGAACCACCGGATTTAATAAGCCTGCGCCCAACAACCCGACAGTCAATCTCAATGGCATCGGACTCAAAAACACTATCGACCTGATGCGTAATCTCTGGTCATATACCGGCATCAATCGCTTCAACGACGCCGATATGCTGGTGGTGGGCATACGTGGCGGCGGCACTTCGTCAAACGACATGCTTTACAGCCCTAAAGGCTCCATGGGCGATGCGGAATATGAGACGGAATTCGCCATGTGGTGTATGTATGGCTCGCCGCTGCTGCTCACTCTCGACGTGCGCAGATCAGACATCAATTCCCACGACGTGGCTCTGCTGAAAAACGAGGAGCTTATAGCCATCAACCAGGATCCGATGGGACAGGGCGCCGAGTGGGTCAAGACCGAGGGCGAGATGGATTATTATATGAAGGATCTGGCCGACGGCGACGTGGCTCTGGCTGTGGTCAACCTCGGCGACAAGGATGGCACATATGTCATGGACATCGCCGCTTTCGAGGCTCTTGATGCTGATGCGGCCTATCGGGTCCGCGACCTGATCGCCCGCACCGACGCCGGCACATTGTCGGCTTCGGCTCCGCTGACCGGCAATCTCAACGGACACGCAACCTTCATTGTCAGACTGACCAAAAACTAACCTAATAATTTTTATAACCAAAAACCAATCAGATGAAAAAGTTTTTATTGACAGCGTTGGCCGCGGTTTCGTCCGTTGGCGTTTTCGCGCAGTATTCTTCTGACGCGGTTGTGACAGAGTCGGAGGTGCTGACCACCTTTAAGACCGACTTCAAGAGCAACTGGTTTGTCAGTGTCGGGGCTGGCCCGCAGATCTTTTTCGGAGACCACGACCGCCAGATGAAGTTTGGCGACCGCCTGTCGCCCGCGCTCGACGTGGCCGTGGGCAAGTGGTTCTCGCCGACAATCGGCGCCCGGCTCATGTATAGCGGCCTGTACGTCAACGGCGCCACCCAGACCTGGGGCGACCTGAAGCACGGCGGCATCTACAACACCGGCAAGGAAGTGCCCGGAAAGTTCACCCACGCCTATGGCTATCTGGCCAAGCAGAAAATCAACTGCCTGACGCTCCACGCCGACATGATGTTTGATCTCACGAACATGATCGGCGGATATAACCCGTCGCGCGTGTATGGCTGCGCTCCTTATATCGGTGTGGGCTGGGGACACGTCTACAGCGATCCGACGCAGAATGCCGTCATTGGCAATGTCGGCGTGTTCAACATGTTTCATGTGAGCAAGGCGGTCGACGTCAACATCGACCTGCGCGCCATGATCGCCAGCGATGACTTTGACGGCGAGATGGGCGGCCGCAATTTCGACGGTATGTTCTCCGTGTCGGCCGGCATCACCTACCGCTTCGCGCCGCGCGGCTGGAAGACCCGCATGGTCAAGGTGGTTGAGTTTGACAATGACGCCGTCAACGACCTGCGCCGCCAGGTGGCCGATCTGATCGCCGCCAACGAGAAACTGGAGAAGGAGAAGGCCGGCACCATCGTGCAGCACAACACCGTGATGAACGCCAACGGCAATTATATCATCTACTTCCCGATCAACGTCAGCTCGCTCTCCAACGCCGACCGCGCTCAGCTTGAGATGGTGGCCGAGATGATCAGGAAGTCGGGCGCCGAAACCCGCTTCTCGGTGATCGGCTATGCCGACAAAGCCACCGGCAGTCCTGAAATCAACGAGGTGCTGAGCCGCGAGCGCGCCATCTCCGTTAAAGAATATCTGGTCAATGAATTCGGCATATCGGCCGACCGCCTCGACGCTTCGTGGAGCGGCGGTGTGGACAATATGTTCTTCAACGATCCTTCTCTTAGCCGCGTAGTGATCATTACTGAAAAGAAATAATCCATCCTACAAGACAGACCGTTATGCGGCATCAGCCCCCTGCGAACGTGAGTTCGCAGGGGGCTGACTCTTTTTGTGTGGTAGCGTGTGGGAGGAGGTGCAGTTATCTGTAGTGATGGTCGACCTGCGGACGGGTCGTGACATAGTCGGGCATGCACTGGCCTGTGCGCGCTCCGATGTAGGTCGGGTCGGAGATGTAGAACGTGCGTCCGTCGAAGCTGTAGGAGTCGCCGCCGATCGGTTCGGTCAGGCACACTGCCGCGCTTTCGTGGCCGGGATAGGTGATCATCTGGTTCTCGACTCCGAGGGCGTTCCAGAGCAGGTAGGTGTAGAACACGGCGCGGTCTTCGCAGTCGCACTGCGGATAGAAGAGCATCTCTTCAAAGAAGTATGGCTTCTCGAATCCGTGGGCCTGGTCGTCGGTGGCATAGCTGAAGGCCGACTGGGTGAAGCGCAGCAGGGCGTCGACCGCCTCGAGCTGTGGCCTGCCGGCCAGCTGGGACTTGATCTGGCCGACGATGTCGGCGCGCAGTTCAGGCTCGAGCACGGTCGAGGCATAGTCGGTCATCTCCATCTGCGGATAGCGGTAGAGCATCGGGAAGAGGTTGGCGTTGACGTTGCCGTTGAGTTGGATTCCGCCGAATTCCAGATGGAAGGGGTGGGGCTTGTAGGGGATGGCGGGAGCCTGGGCGAAGCGCAGGTCGAGCTCGCGTCCGGTCCTGGCGCCATCGGGGAGGCGGCAGGTGGTGATGGACGTTGACGGGTCGAGGTTGTCGCTGTCGGCAAAGATGAAGAAGCGGGTGCCGTCGATGCGCATGTAGGGGCGGCCATAGACGGTCTGGGTGAAGGGGAGCAGCAGCAGTCCGTCGCCGGTGGCCGTCATGCCCAGTCGGGCTCCGAAGCCCATGTGGGTGAGCAGGAAGTGGCTCAGCGCCATCCGGGCCGTGGAGTGGTGGCCGGAGTAGCGGGCGTTGACATAGCCGCGCACCAGGTCAAAGGTGAGATAGTCGTTGAAGCGGTGTGAGGCGGCCAGGGTCTGAAGGTGTGAGCACAGGGCGCGGGCCTGGCTGTCGGAGTCGAGCTCGCGCCACAGTGAGGCGAATTCTTTTTCGGAGCCGAGGCGCCGGGGCACGCTCAGGTCGGTCTGCGGCAGGCTGAACGTCATGCCATGGAAGTCAAACGTTTCTTCGGGCGCAGGCTCCGGGGCAGGCCGGGGGGTCTGAGGTTCGGGCGCCGCCGCCGGAGGGGCGGGCGCGGGCTGGTCATCGTCGGCTATGGCCCGGGGGGCCGGAAGGTCGCCGCCGCGCGTCGGGGCGTCGGTTTGCCGCGGGGCCACGGGCGCCTTGTCGGGCTTCGGGGTTTCGTCGCGTTCGATGCCTTTGAAGCGGTCGTATTCCACCCATGCGTTTTCGAGAAAGCGGGCATAGTCCTTGAGCACGTTTTCGCGAAACGACGCATAGTCGCTGAGCACGCTCTGGCGGAATTCGCTGAACGACTGCCGGCTGCCGGTGCCGTCGGAGCCGTTGGCGGCGGCGACGGCGGTCAGCAGCATCATGGCGGCCGTTGTTGGTCGGAGCGGATTCATCGCGTGGTCGGTCAGAAGCCTTTGCGCACGAAGTCGGAGATGGATGAGGCATGGCGCTGGGCGGCCTCGCTCTCTTTCAGGGCGTTCTCCATGGCGCGCACGCGGGCTTTGGATGCGGCGCTTTCGTTGACGATGAAGAAGGTCTGCATCTCGAAGACGCCGTTGCCCATGTCGCGGATAATCGAGAAGCTTTCGCTCATTTCATTTTTGATCTCTTTTTCGACCAGGCGCTCATAGGCGGCATAGAAGTGGTCGAACTCCTCGGCTGCGCTCTCGTCGGAGCCATTGGCGGCCATGTCGGAGACCACGCGGCCCTTGAGGGTGGAGCCGGCTTCGTTGGAGTAGTTGACGCAGGCGTTGTTGACGGCCTGCTGGTGGCCGATGTTTTTGGACTTGAAGTTGCCGGCCACGCCAACGACTTCGTGGCCGTCTTCGGCCATTGAGATCAGGCTGGTGTAGTGGCGGTTGAGCGCGCCTTCGAGGGTGCTTGACGAGCCGAAGATTTTCCAGCCTTCTTTTTTGTATTCCTTGAGTTTTGCTTTGGTCTCTTTGTTGATCTGTTTCTGTTGCTGTTTGGTCAGTTCTGCGGCCGATGCGCCGAGGGTGAGGCAGAGGGCCATGAGAAGGAGCATGAATTTCTTCATAGGTCAGTAGATTTTAATTGTTGTTTTTTTTATGTGTGAATTTTGTTGTCTGATGGGAGAGGGAGGAGAGGGAGGCGGAGACGCGTGTCAGTTGCCGTGGATGACGAGGTTGAACACTTTCATGCCCATTTTCCGGTCGGCGCGGCGCACTTTTGAGAGCCATCGCACGAAGTCGCTGTAGGTCAGCGAGCGTGGCAGCGACGTGTCGGCCGAGGCATGGTCGATGGCTTTGGTGAATTCGTTGGGCGAGAAGAGTACATAGAGCCGGTTGTGTTCGATGGCTTTGTCGGTGACCATGGTCAGTTCGTCGGGGACTCCGAGGCTTTTGTCGGCTTTGTCGGCGCTGAAAAACACGTATTCGCGTCCGTGTCTGACCGGCACTTTGCCCGAGGTCGAGGAAGAGTAGGGGAGCAGGGTCATGACGTCGTCGCCCACGGTGAGATATACGGTCAGGAATCCGTCGTCCGGCGCCGAGAAGCTGAGAAAGAGATCGTCGCCCGAGCGGAAGTCGGTGTCGGCATGGCGGGGCGTGGTGCCGTTGCGCAGCACCGTGGCGTTGAAGTCGGCGGCAAGGTTGGAGAGGGCGCGTGCCTTGATGCGCACCTTGCAGCGCACGATGTAGAGTCCGTCGGAGTCGAGCTCGGTTGAAAACTGCGGTTCTCCGTCGTCGGCGATCCATTCGCCGTTGACTTCCGAGGCCGAGAGCGACGAGAAGAATGTCTGCTCGCCCGAGCGGTCGGCCACGTCGCGCTGCACGGTGGTCTGGCTGATCACTGTGCCGAACTCGCGCGCCAGGGCGTTGATGCGGGCGGCTTCGAGGGCTTTCTGGCGGGCCATGGCGGGAGAGTCGTCGCTCTCGCCATAGTATGTGGCTTCGCCGTCGATGGTGACCACGTTTTGCGCCTGAGCCGCGCCGACGCCACTCAGGATCATGGCCAGGGTGATGATCAGGGCTTTAATCATGGACGGAATTTTTTTGTGCGCCACAGTTCCGACATGGCTCCCGAGGTGGTGGCTGTCGGGGTCTGGGGCTTGGAGTTGATGAAGTTGCTCTGGCGTTTCACGTTTTCGATCACATAGTCGCTCAGTTCCTTCAGGGTTGTGTTTCCTTTTGTGTCTTTGAGTTTTTTGAGCAGATAGTATGTGAAGAGTCCGTGGTTTTTCTCGGCATAGGGCAGGGCCGTTTCGTTGCCTGAGGCGGCCGAGAGCACGAGCATATTGCCCTTTGGCGCGGTTTCTTTGGGTTTGATGACCACGGCGCGAGCCTGGGTGAGCATGTCGCCGTCCTGCTGGCGTTGCGCGCCGCTGAAGCATGCGTCGATGAACACTGCCACCGACTTGGCGTTGAGGTCGCCCAGTTCGGCATAGAGCCTCGAGAGCGGATAGCAGGTTTCGCTGACGGTTGCGTCGCCGTCGACCGGCAGAATGTAGGCGTCGCGGGTGCGCTCGTCGGGCATTCCGTGGCCGGCATAGTAGACGATCACGTCGGCGTTTCCGCCAAGGGCGTCGACGCGGTTTCTGAGGTCGGAGACCGCGCGCAGGGTGTTGGCCAGAGTGGCGTTTTCGAGCAGTGTGACGTTGCGCGCGGGCATGCCCATGACGCTCCGGCAATATTCGGCGAAGGTGGTTCCGTCGTTGTTGGCCGACGCCACGTCGGGCACGTTGGCATATTCTTCGTTGGCGATGATCAGGGCAACGGAGTTTTCGGCCTTTTTGCTGCTGACGGGGATGTTTTCGTCGACGTCGCTCTTTTTCTGGATCGTCACCTTGCGGGTGTTGCGGGCGGTTGCCTGCCCGTTGTTGCGTCCGCGCAGAATCGAGTTGAAGTCAATGTCGATTTCGGGATATGAGTTGTAGGCCAGGGCTTTGTCGTTGTCGTATGTGTAGGTTTTGCCTCCGGGGGTCACGAATGTGATCGAGGCGATGCGCACTCCGGTCTCGTCGATGAAGTATCGCGGGCTTCTGAAGCTGATGCCTGCGAAGGTGGCTTTGAAGGTTTCGGCTTCGTTGTCCTTCAGCGGCACTTTGACGTAGACAGGACCATAGTCGGTGTCGATCATGAACACTTCGTTGGTCGCGTCGTAAGGCTCGAGTCTGAGATTGTTGAGGCGGAGTTTCTGTGCATACATGTCGAGGTATTCCTCGGCGCATTTCCGGCTCAGACGGTCGTATTCGGCGATCATCGTGTTGTCGTTGACGCGCTTGCGGTAATCGTCGAGCGGTTCAAACTCTTTTTTTGCCGACCATTTACCGAGCGCTTCGGTGATGTATTCGCGGGCGTATTCCGAATATATCGGGGCTTCCGCTCCGGTTCCAGAGGTGAGGTCGGTGAGTCCGGAGGTGGCGAAATTTTTGCCGCCGCTCTCTGAATAGCTCATCATCGGCGGCATGAACATGTCGCCCAGCGGGTCGTGGCCGAGCGCGGTGAGGCGTTCGTTGATGCGTCCGAAGGCTTCCTTGTCTTCCAGACACAGGTAGCATACTCCGAGCGATTTCATATATTTGACGGCCATCGGGTCGGTGTCGAGCACCTGGCGGAACTGCACAGCGGCGGCGTCGAAGTAGTTTTTGGCTTGCCGCCGCATGCGCCTGGCAGCTTTTTCGTCGTTTTCGTTGATTGCGCGGTTGAAGTATCCGACGGCCATGTTGTAATAGTTCATGCCCAGGTGCTTGGCGACGCTCAGCGAGTTGGGCTTCAGTTCGCCGAGGGTGGAAAAGACGTCGATGGCCGCTTTGTAGTCGTTGCGGTCTTCGTGGAGCTGTCCCTGGAGGGTGAGCAGGCGCTCGTCGCGCGGCTTGAGCGCGAGAGCCTTGTTCAGGAATTCCTGAAGATATTGCGCGTGGCCTCCGTCGACACACGCCTGCACGCCGATCATCGGCAGCATGTCGTTGGTCGGATACAGCTCGGTGCCGGTCAGCATTGTCGAGATGGCCAGCGGGTAGTTTTTGGCGTTTAGGCAGGCTTGTCCCATGAAGAGATAGACCTGTTCGCGCCGCTCGGTGGCTCCTGATGAGAAGAACAGCTTGAAATATTCGATGGCTTTTTCCCATTCCTTGCCGTTGTAGGCCGATGAGGCCGCGATGTAGGTAATGAACGGGAATACCTGCGGGTTGCGGTTCCACGTCTCGCCCGCGAACTGCGGAAGCATCTGTATGTCAAGGTAGGCGCGGGCATACTTGTTGAGTTCTTCCTGCTGGCTTTGTCCGGAGTAGAAGAATGCGCCTTTGAACAGTTCGGTGTCGATGTCGCGGAGAATCTCCTTGCACTGTGCGTATCCGCGCGAGCCTTCTTCCTGCTGAATGAGTGCGTCGGCCGTCATTTCATAGCAGCGGTATGCTTCGGGATATATGGTCTCGTTGGCTTCGCCGGCGAATTTCATTAGCTGGATGGCCTTGAACGCCTCGCCACACAGAGTGGCCAGGGAGTCGGGCGTGATTATCGCTGCCGAGTCGGCCGCAAGGAATTCAGCCGAGTCGGCTGTTTCGGTCATGTCGGTCTGAGCGGCGCCGGAACCGGGCAGCAGCAGCGCCTCGGGCGCCGGCTCCTGATTGGATGTCAGGGCCGACGCGCTTCCGATGGCTGTCAGAGTGAAGAGAATGTAGATTGCGTTTTTTCTAAATCTCATTGTGGGAGTGTAGGGTTAATTTAAAAAGCGTCGACGAAGGTAAGCTCGGTTGTGATGCGCCGGAACTGGCTTCCTTTTCCTTCGGCCACGTTGATGTCGATGCGGTATGAGGTGCGCATGTCCTGCAGTTCTTTGATATTCTCCTGCAGGAATCCTTTCACGCCTTGCGCGCGCAGGAATGCGAGCTGTTCGTTCTGGGTTATGCGTCCTTTGGGCGTCACGGTGATTCCGGTCATGTCGCCGTTGTTGTAGACCGGTTCGTCGATGAATTCGCCATAGATTCCGTCGTAGATGATGCGTCCGACGATGGGGCTTGAGTCTGCTGTGCCTGAAATTCTGACGTTGAGCTTTTTGCCGGCCGCGATGTAGCGTGCCAGTTCGCCGTCGAGCGATTTCTTGACGAGTTCGAGCATGGATTTGGCCGCGCCCGACTGTTCGATGCGGTATTTTCCGGGTCCGAAGTCTTCCTGGGCGGTGAATCCGGGATCTACTTCATAGGTGAATCTGACTTTGTAGTTGAGGATTTTGTTGCCGTTGGCATCATAGTCAGGCTCGACTTCGGTTGCCACGGTTATGTTTGTGTGGTCGGAAATGACGTTCTGGCTTTTTGCCTCTTCGACCACCTGCTCCTGGATTTCGCGCAGTTTCAGTTCTTCCATCTGCTGCTGCTGGATGAGTTCGAGCGACACGATATCTTCCTCTTCATCGTTCTGCATGAAGTTGAGGGGTACGCGGTCAACGTTGTCGTATATGTAGGTCTTGCCGTCGGCGGCGTTCAGCACTTCGGCATATATCAGCTCGAATTTGTCGCCGCTCGTCACGGTGTATTTCGCATTGGTGAATGTGAGGTCTTCGGGGTTGGTGAACGCTGTGATGTCGCTTTGCGGCACAGGCAGGTATATGGCAGGCATGTTGTTGAAGTCCACCTCAAGCAGTCCGTGGCGCTCGTCGTATTGTCCGAGGGTGATTTCGGCCATTGCAACCATGTCGGGCGCGAGTCTTGTGGCCGCTTCGTCCTCGAGCAGCCGGCGGTGTGCCGCGCGCGTCTCGTCGTTGACACGGAGCTGGTATTCTTCAAGTGTTTCTCCTGGCATCATCTTGAGCCATTCGTTCATCTTGCGGTTGACTTCGTCGTCGATGAGTTTGGTATAATAAGGAGTCAGGTGATACATGCGCTTCACGTCCATTGCCTTGTGGGTGGTGTAGGCCAGCAGGGTGTTCTTGCGGCTGTCGGGGAGGAAGAGCACGTCTTTCAGTTTGCCGTCGGGCACGCTGACAATCTCGCGGTCTTCTTCCGGGTCAAGAAGGTTTACGATGACGATGTCGGTCGGCGATTTTGCCACGGCAATGTATTTGCTGTCGAAGTTATATGACGCCGACATGCCGTCGCCAAGGTCTTCGACCGTGTTCTTGATCATGAATGTGCGCGTGTCGTATATGCTGAGCATGCCGTCGTCGGTCAGTACGGCAAACTCAGTGTCGTCGTCGGAGAACAGGATCTCTTTTACTCCGCCTTCGAAGTCCCATTTGTGGCGCACTGATTTGTCTTCAAAATTATAGACTGTGACGTTGGCGCCGTCGGTTGTGGCCAGGTGGTAGCGGTTGCTGCTGAGGGTCATGTCTGTTACCCTGTGTTCGAGCGGCATTTCGTCAACCATCTTGAACGATCTGGAGTCGATGGTGCGCAGCACGGAGTCGGCAGTGGCCAGCAGGATGTTGAGCGCATCAGGCGTGTAGCAAGCCGCTGTCGGCGATCCGAGTTTCTTGGTGTTGTGTTTATATAGCCGGTGGTTTGGCCGGTCAGTGCCATAGACTTTGGCGTTTGTACGTCCTTTTTTGTTGACTGTCACCACTATGTAGTTGAAGCCGGCAGGATTTATGTCCAGATCTATGATGCGGTCGCCGGCGACGGCGATATTTTTACCGCGGATTGTGTAGACGTTGGCTCCGGCATAGGGGTAGGCCACAGTGCTGAATCGGGCAAGTCCGTCGGGCGAGTCAGGCAGTTTGAATCGGTATTCCGAGTGGGTGGCAACTGCTCTTTCTTCTTTGTCGAATGTTGCGGCGTAGGTCGGAAGCATAGAGGCCAGAGCCAGTCCCAAGGGAAGTGTGTGCCGGATCATGTTCAGCGTTAGTTTCGGTGTCATTGTGTGAGTTGAAATAAGTGTGTGGTGTAAAATATATGTGTGGTGTATGTTGGTTGTCGGTCAGAGTATTCTCAAGTATAGCGGGAAGTCGCCGCCCGGGTCTCCCGGCACCGCATTTCCGTCGATCAGGCTGTTGAGTTTCGTGAGCAGTTCGTCTACTTCAAAATAGTAGTTTGTCATCACCAGAATGTGGTTTTCCGCGCGAGTCAGTCCGGAGTTCTGGCTTCTGGCGATTGACTGGTCGGGTTGCAACGCATAGCTTCCGACCGGCTGCCCCAGTTCTGAAATGCAGATAACCCCGTCGTCACCAAACTTGATCACGTTGAAATAGATCGGAAACGCCAGTGTGTTTTCCACCGAAAAAAGTATTCCGTTTCCGTCGTTGCGGCTGTTGCGTATGGTTACCGGAGATTTCATGGCGTCGAGATCCTGGAGTGAATTTGACAGCATGGCATAAAGCCTTTGGCTGAGAAGGTCGACATCGACCTGCACCCGCTCGGCGTCAGGGTCATATGTTGACAGGGCGCGTGTCACTTTCCCTTTTTCGATGAAAATCACTCCGCTACCCGAGTCGGCGGTTTTTCCCATTCGGATTTTGTCATGGACGGTGCCCGAGTTTGACCTGGCTTTCTTCTTTGCGTCAAACATGATTCGTGTCACCGTCATCTGTCCGGGGGTACGTGCGCTGTATATCTGGCTGTCGATTGAATCGAGCACATCGATCGACGAATCGTCGCCGATGATTATCAGGTCGGCCGGTTTGATCTCCATGCCAGCTGTGGCGGTGACGGTTTTTGACCCTTGTCTGAGTTTGACATTTCCGCTTACAGACTTGACGGAATAGTGTGCCGACGCCTGAGCCAGTCCGAGAATAATGGCCGCAAGCATAGCGCAGAGGTGTTTAATGTGGCTATTCATGTTGTGTGTCGGTTGTGTGCGGCATTGCTCCGGCCGCGGTTTTTGAAGTGTGTGAACAGATTTTGAAAAATATAGCTGCTCCCGATCCATACGTCGCAGGCAAAGAGAGCGAATGTGAGCATGAGCAGAGAGAACGAGAAGTCGATTATGACACGGTGGTCAACAAACATAGAGTAGCCGATGCGTATTATAAGGTATAGCACCAGCACCTGAACCATGCGGAGCACCAGACCTTTGATCTGCACCCGCAACGATAGGCTGGCCATGGCCAGCAGGAAGCACAGCAGGAAGGCCAGCCCGAGATTCAGCCATGAGGCGGCCACGGTGTAATAGTTGCCGTTTAGAATGGTGCTGATGGCATAGGCATGTATCATCACTCCCGACATTTTGTCGGACACCGGAGTGCGGTGCATGTCGCCAATCTCGTTCATAGCTCCGACCACCACTACTTTTCCTTCCACTTCGGCCGGCCTGTCGGGCAGTTCCTGCCATGGAATCACATTGAAGGTGCGGCTGGGAAAGTCGATGGTCTCGGTTTTGTTTCCGCGGGATTCGAGGAGTCTGACGGCGCCTGCATCGGCTTTTCGAGCCAGAGCCACTGCAAATGGGCTGATTGTTTTGCCGAACTGGCCTTGAAATATGACCGGGAAGTCGCGGATCGTGCTTCCGTCGGATTTTGACGGCAGATTGACTGCGCCATGTGTGATTATGTCATGGTGCGTGTTGTAGAAAAACGAGTAGTCGTCGACCATAAAAGTGTCTTTCTGTCCCGGCATGGCGCAGAGACCGACGGCCAGCACAAGGTCTGGGCAATTTTCAATGGCATGGAGCAGGCGGCTGTCGTCGGCATGAGGCTCGTTGAACGTCACGTCGATTCCGACTGCCGCCGGATTCATGACGGAGAGCATCTCGATTATGTCGGTCACGTCGTCGCGGCTCGTATTGTCAATGTCGACGATCACAATCTTGTCGTCGAGCGCGCGCACCGGGCGAGAGTCGGCTATTATATTGTAGAAATCCGTCAAGTTGAAGTCCTTTGTGTCGGAATTAGACATGAGGGTTCCCGCCGAAAAGCTGAACGGCTGGGCCAGCACGAAAGACAATAGGAACGCGAGAGTTGCAATGCCGGCAGCTTTCAGCGCACGTCTCCACCCTTCGCCATTGAGTCTACTGAAAATGGCGGAGAGATTTGTGTGTGATTTATGTGTGTGTGGCCTGTCCATAACTATGGCATTATTCAATGCGCAAAGTTACGGAATGTTAACTGATCTGCCAAATTAAGAAAAGAAAATCTGTCGAAATTGATGTGTCTCAAGTTTTCAGGGAAAATCAGGTAGAAGATTTTTAATAAAGGTTGCGATATGCAATCCGCGCAGACCATTGTGAAAATACCTGACGCGACAGTCTGAAGCCAGGCTCAATCATGAGTCTTTTGCCTCACGATTGCGGTGGAGGTTGAACTTTCTTGTGATCCTCCTGGATTAGTCGGGTTTTATCAGATTCAGACGGAATATTGTCAGCTAACCAGCCCGGCACCGATTTTATGGGAGAACATCCCCGGATTGGTGTCGCTCACGACGCTCGCCCTTTCAAAGATGGCTTTCAGGGGTGTTGATATATCGGCAGAATAAGTAGGAGAGCCTATGATAAGCACATCAGCCGCCGTCATTTTGTCATATAGGTCGCAAAATATATCATTGCGCCACACGCAGTTTCTCTTACCGGCACAGGCGAAGCAAGCTTTGCAGGGGTTTATTGTTACCCCTGCAAGATTGATTTTTTCGATATCATGTCCTGACTGCGCAAGTTCCGCAACGACAAGGTCTATCATGTCTCCGGTGTTGCTTTCCTTACGCGCGCTCCCGTTTATTGCAAGTATCTTCATACGTCGTTTTGTATTCCGGTCTATAACGTTTGCGGCCTCTGCAATTCCGGTGGCCGAAAGCGCTGTACCTGCTGCAATCAGACCGATTCTCTTTATTGCATCGCGTCGGTTCATTACACTCATTTATATGACTCGGCGAATATATTTATGATGTCTTGGTCAGACATCTGCACGCGGTCACTGGTAAACATTATGCCCATCACTTCGCGCGTGTTACGCATAAGCGTTTCAAATTCAGAAGGCTTAATGCCGTAGTCCGACATTTTTAGGTCGGCAACTCCGCACGCCTCCTGCAATTCCACGAGGGCTGTTATGAAATCCTCTGGCTTGTCGGCTTCGGATTTACCAAGCAGACGGGCAAGCTCTATAAAACGGTCGTCGCATCCATGATTTTGTATGAAATAACTGAAATATGCCTTGCTTATCATTATCAGACCGGCTCCGTGAGGCAGATTGGGGTGATATGCCGACAGTGCGTGTTCAAGACCATGTTCACTCGTCAAAAGTGTAAGGCACATAACTGCTCCTGACAAGGTATTGGCAAATGCCACCCTCGTGCGGGCTTCGAGGTCGTTGCCGTCCGCCACAGCACGTGGCAAATATTCCGCGATATTGCGTATTGCCTCCCGTGCGTTCATGTCACTTGCGAGATTCGCGGTGTTGGCTATAAAGCCTTCAACGCTGTGAAATAACGCATCGAATCCTTGAAAAGCTGTGAATTCGGGAGGAACCGAAAGCATTAGCTCCGGGTCAACAATGGCGAGAACGGGAAAAAGTCCGGGGTGCATTATAAATGCCTTTTCGTTTGTGTCCTCTTTGGTAATTACACCGCTGTTGTCCGTTTCAGAACCCGTGCCGGCGGTTGTTGTAATTGCAATTATTGGCAACGGTTTTTGTGTAACAGCTTTTCCTTTGCCTGAACCGACCGCCACATAGTCCCAAAGGGTGCCGTCGTTGGTGGCAAGCAAAGCTATGGCTTTCGCACAGTCCATGACACTGCCTCCACCGAGGGCCACCAGAAAATCGGCATTGAAGTTTTTGGCGGCATCGGCACCTGCCGAGGTGTTGTCGACTGTCGGATTAGGTACTACTCCATCAAAAACGGAAGTTGTAATGCCGGCCTTGTGCAATTGTTCTTCGGTTCGGGCAAGGTAACCGTTGGCGCGTGTCGATTTGCCGTTTGAAATTATGATTAATGCCCTTTTTCCGGGGAAGGTTTGTTTATGAAGATTGTTAAGCTGCCCGGCACCGAAAAGGATGCGGGTAGGAATGTACTGGTTGTATTGAAGTTTTGTGTTCATTGTTTATATTGTTTATATTGTTTATTTCATAAATCAGTTGTCCGTTATCAGTACCAGTCATGTTTTTCGTTTCGGTTCAGGGCTGCGATGCGACTCATTTCCTCATCACTCAGCTCAAAGTCGAATATAGAGATGTTTTCTTTCATGTGCGCGGGGTTGCTTGAGCCTGGTATGACCACGACTCCACGCTGCAAGTCCCATCTTAATATAACCTGGGCGACAGATTTATTGTGGGAGTCGGCGATTTCTTTCAAAACCGGGTCGTTGAGCAACTCTTTCTGGTGACCTCTGCCACCGAGAGGATACCATGCCTCGACAGCTATCCCAAGGTCTTGGATATGAGGTACAACATCAGTATCCTGATAATATGGGTGCAACTCGTTCTGTACCAGCACAGGCTTTATATTGACCTGTTTTATAAATTCATCGATCTCGTTGATATAGTAACACGACACGCCGATAGAACGGATTTTGCCTTGCGCGACATACTTCTCCATAGCCTTGTATGCCTTCACGTCATCCGTGCCGGGATGATGCAGGAGCATCAGATCCACATATCCGATGTCGAGTTTGCGCAGACATTCCTCTATCGCGGCTTCCGGGTTGGAATATTGGTTGGGGTAAATCTTGGTGGCTACAAAGATTTCTTCGCGCGGCACGCCTGATTCCCTTACTCCTTTGCCGACCTCAACTTCGTTCCCGTACATGTGAGCCGTGTCGATTTTTCTGAAACCGAGGGCAATGGCTGATTTTACGGAATTGACACATACGTCACCTGTCAGGCTATAAGTGCCAAGACCTACAATCGGCATATCGTAACCGCTACTCAGTCGTATTGTCGGAGCCTGTCCGTTTTTACCTTTTGAAAGTGGGAAATTCGCGTAATCCATATTGTTGTCTTTATTAAGACCCCGTTCCCCAATATTTGTTAACGCTGGGGTCGCATATCTCTGAGTG